>NZ_JBIWOX010000001.1:0-821134 GCF_044767975.1 Streptomyces sp. NPDC101181
TTAAGCACGCCGCCAGCGTTCGTCCTGAGCCAGGATCAAACTCTCCGTGAATGATTACCCGTAATCGGGTGCACACACACGAGAGCGGAACAACCAGCCGGAATAAGACCAGTCGTTCACAGCGTCCTCGCTGTGTTCTTGCCTGCCCGGCCGCCGAAGCAGACCCGGCAGGGCTTTCAAAGGAACCACGTCCCAGCATGATGCTGAAGACGGGGTATCAACATATCTGGCGTTGACTTTTGGCACGCTGTTGAGTTCTCAAGGAACGGACGCTTCCTTCGACCCCGTATCACCGGGCCCTCCGGGCGCTTCCCTTCAGTCTTACCGTTCTTACGTTTCCGACTCTACCAGACACTTTCCAGTACCTGATTCCCGGCCGAAGCGGGCCATGCAGTTGCGCTTTCCAGGGAATGCACTTCCGCGCTTTTCCTTTCCGGCGATCCCGACTTTATCAGAGATTCTGCGTCGGAATTTCCGGCCCTTCGGGAGGCTTCCCGGCGCACGAGTGTGCGCGGCGCTTCCCGTTCAGGCGGAGCCGTAAACGTACTGGAGCGGGGCTCCTCGATGCAAATCGGGGGCCCCGCTCCAGGTCAGGCAGGCGTGAGGGGTCAGACCTCGACGACGACCGGAAGGATCATCGGGCGGCGGCGGTAGGTGTCGGAGACCCACTTGCCGACGACGCGGCGGACCATCTGCTGGAGCTGGTGGGGCTCCATGACGCCGTCCTGGGCCGACTTGTCCAGGGCATCCTGGATTTTCGGGGTGACGCCGACGAAGGCGCTGTCCTCGATGCCGGAGCCGCGGGCCTGGATGTGGGGGCCGCCCACGATCTTGCCGGAGGAGCTGTCGACCACGATGAACACGGAGATGATGCCCTCGTCGCCGAGGATGCGGCGGTCCTTGAGGGAGGTCTCGGTGACGTCGCCCACGGAGAGACCGTCGACGTAGACATAACCGGCCTGGACCTTGCCGACGATCTTGGCCCGGCCGTCGATGAGGTCGACCACCACGCCGTCCTCGGCGATGACGATGTGGTCCTTCGGGACCCCGGTCTGGGCCCCCAGTTCGGCGTTGGCCCGCAGGTGGCGCCATTCGCCGTGGACCGGCATCAGGTTCTTCGGCCTGCAGATGTTGTAGAAGTACAGCAGCTCGCCGGCCGAGGCGTGGCCCGAGACGTGGACCTTGGCGTTGCCCTTGTGGACGACGTTGGCGCCCCAGCGGGTCAGGCCGTTGATCACGCGGTAGACCGCGTTCTCGTTGCCGGGGATGAGGGACGACGCGAGAATCACCGTGTCGCCGGGAACGATCCGGATCTGGTGGTCGCGGTTGGCCATCCGGGAGAGGGCGGCCATCGGCTCGCCCTGCGAGCCCGTGCAGACCAGCACGACCTCGTCGTCCGGGAGGTCGTCCAGCGTCTTGACGTCGACGATCAGGCCCGCGGGGACCTTCAGATAGCCCAGGTCGCGGGCGATGCCCATGTTGCGGACCATCGAGCGGCCGACGAAGGCGACCCGGCGGCCGTACTCGTGGGCGGCGTCCAGGATCTGCTGGATGCGGTGCACATGGCTGGCGAAGCTCGCGACGATGATGCGCTTCTGGGCGTTCGCGAAGACCGTGCGCAGGACGTTGGAGATGTCCCGCTCCGGCGGTACGAAGCCGGGGACCTCGGCGTTCGTGGAGTCGGAGAGGAGGAGATCGATGCCCTCCTCGCTGAGGCGCGCGAAGGCGTGCAGGTCGGTGAGACGGCCGTCCATGGGGAGCTGGTCCATCTTGAAGTCACCGGTCGCCACGGCCATGCCCGCGGGGGTGCGGATGGCGACGGCGAGGGCGTCCGGGATGGAGTGGTTGACCGCGATGAACTCGCAGTCGAAGACGCCGATGCGCTCGCGGTGCCCCTCCTGCACCTCCAGGGTGTAGGGGCGGATGCGGTGCTCCTGGAGCTTCGCCTCGATCAGCGCGAGGGTCAGCTTCGAGCCGATGAGCGGGATGTCCGGCTTCAGGCGGAGCAGATAGGGGACGCCGCCGATGTGGTCCTCGTGGCCGTGGGTGAGGACGATGCCCTCGATGTCGTCTAGGCGGTCCCGGATCGTGGTGAAGTCCGGGAGGATCAGGTCGATACCCGGCTGCTCCTCCTCGGGGAAGAGGACGCCGCAGTCGACGATGAGCAGACGGCCGCCGTACTCGAAGACCGTCATGTTGCGGCCGATCTCGCCGAGGCCGCCGAGCGGGGTGACCCGCAGGGCGCCCTTGGGGAGCTTCGGCGGCGTACCGAGTTCGGGATGCGGATGACTCAAAAGACTCTCCTTACCACCCACGCCACGTACCGCTGAGGCACGTGGCGTGGGTGTCATTCGTGCACTTGCTGTTGTCTTGGGTGGTGCTGGGACGAGTCGCCTCGCCCGTCGTGCTGTTCAGTTGTGAAGTCTGTTGGTTACAGCTCTACCCCACCCGCGGCCAGGTCGATCTTGAGCTGGGCCGTCTCCTGGACGGTCAGTTCGACCAGTGGCAGGCGCAGGGGGCCGGCCGGGAGGCCCTGGAGGGTCAGGGCGGCCTTGGTGGTGATGACGCCCTGGGTGCGGAACATGCCGGTGAAGACCGGGAGCAGCTTCTGGTGGATCTCGGTGGCCTTCTGGACGTCGCCGCTCAGGTGGGCCTCGATCAGGGCCCGCAGGTCGGGGGTGACCACATGGCCGACCACGGAGACGAAGCCGACGGCGCCGACCGACAGCAGCGGGAGGTTGAGCATGTCGTCGCCGGAGTACCAGGCGAGTCCGGACTCGGCGATGGCCCAGCTGGCGCGGCCCAGGTCGCCCTTGGCGTCCTTGTTGGCGACGATCCGGGGGTGCTCGGCGAGCCGTACGAGCGTCTCGGTGTCGATCGGGACACCGCTGCGGCCGGGGATGTCGTAGAGCATCACGGGCAGGCCGGTGGAGTCGGCGATGGCCGTGAAGTGCCGCAGCAGGCCCTCCTGCGGCGGCTTGTTGTAGTACGGGGTGACCGCGAGGAGGCCGTGGGCTCCGGTGCGCTCGGCGGTCCGGGCGAGCTCGACGCTGTGGCGGGTGTCGTTGGTGCCGACGCCCGCGACGACGTGGGCGCGGTCGCCGACGGCTTCGAGCACCGCCCGTACGAGCTGGTCTTTCTCCGTGTCGCTGGTGGTCGGGGACTCACCGGTGGTGCCGTTGATGATCAGGCCGTCGTTGCCTGCGTCCACCAGGTGGGCGGCGAGCCGCTGGGCGCCGTCGAGGTCGAGAGCGCCGTCCGCCGTGAGGGGCGTGACCATAGCGGTGAGGACCCGCCCGAAGGGGGTCTGCGGAGTGGAGATCGGAGCCATGGGTAACACGCTACTCGCTGCTCATCGCCCGGGGTCCCCTCGGGGGGACGAGGAAGAGGAGCCCGGCACTGCCTGCTCGGGGGTTCAAGCAGTGCCGGGTCCGTTTGATCAGCCTAGATGAACTTCTTCAAACGCCGCAATACGGACACCGCCTATGGGGCGACCCGTCCATTTTTGTTGAAGGCGGCATGGGTGAGCGGCATGAGCTGCTGCCAGTGGGCTTCCATCTGCTCGCCCGCCATCTCGATCTCGCGCTGCGGGAAGGAGGGGACCTTCGCCAGCTCGTGCTGGGTGCGCAGGCCCAGGAAGTGCATCAGGGAGCGTGCGTTGCAGGTGGCGTACATCGAGGAGAAGAGGCCGACGGGCAGGACGGCGCGGGCGACCTCGCGGGCCACGCCCTCCGCGAGCATCTCCTGGTAGGCCGCGTAGGACGCCCGGTAGGAGTCCTCCATGGCGCGGGTCGTCACGTCGTACTGCTCCTCGGTGCCCGCGACGAACTCGTACTTGCCGGGGCGGCCCTGCTGGACCAGCTTGCGGGAGGTTCCGGGGACGTAGAAGACCGGTTCCAGCTCCCGGTAGCGGCCCGATTCCTCGTTGTAGGACCAGCCGACGCGGTGCCGCATGAACTCGCGGAAGACGAAGATCGGGGCGCTGATGAAGAAGGTCATCGAGTTGTGCTCGAAGGGGCTGCCGTGCCGGTCCCGCATGAGGTAGTTGATGAGCCCCTTGGAACGTTCGGGGTCCTTGGTGACCTCCTGGAGGGACTGCTCGCCGGCGGTGGAGACCCGGGCGGCGAACAGCACGTCCGCGTCGCGCGCGTCGCTCTTCACCAGCTCGACGGTGACGTCGCTGCGGAAGTGGGGCTTTGCGGGTTCGGGGGTGTCGGTCACCGACAGGGGTCCTTCCAGGGGCGGCGCGGGAGGCCCGGCGGCGGCTCTGTGGGCGCCGTTCGGGCGGCGACCACTTTACGGGGCGGTCCGGCGACGCATGCACGCGGCGGTCTCGGGCAGCCGTTCGTGGAGTTCCCCCAACAAGTACGGCGATTCGGGCACCGATTCGGCCGGTCGTACGTCTGACTCAATAGCAGCACCCGTCACTCAGATCAAGGAGAGCTTCCTCATGTTCCGCCGGCGTGAATCCGTCCCGTTCTCGTTCGTCGTGGAGTCCGAGCGGTTCCGCAGTAATGTCACTCCGCCTCCCGCCGCCCGTGCCTCCGTTCCCGAGCTGCTGGGGCGGTCCCTCGTCGGGCTGACCGTGGTCGGCGGTCTCGTGGGCTCCCTGTTGCTGGGGCTCCCGGCGCTCGACTCCGGGCAGGCCCCCGCGCACGGCAAGCAGTCCGAGGCGTCGCAGGGCCGCTGACCCGGACGGACCCCCTGGGGTGGTCGGGCCGGTGCGCCCTCGGTAGCCTCACCGGGCACAGCAAACGAGCGTGCTGGTGAGTGAGGATGAGTCGTGCCCCTGCCCTTTCTGACGGCCGACCGCGCATTCGACGCGAGCGCGGAGGACGCGGCGCTGCCGTTCGACGACCACGACAGCTGGCGGCGGCCCTACCGCCCGGGACCGTGGCGGGTCGCGGCGGCGGCCACCCTGTTGCTGCTGGCCTCGTTCGTGCTGCTCGCGGCGATGATCATCGCGTTCGCCGGGGCGCCGTCCGGTGCCCTTGTCTGTCTGCTGCTGGCCGGTGTGCTGATCGCGGCCGCGTTGCGGCTCCTGCGGGTCGGCGCGTGGGTCAGCAGGCACGGGGTGCGGCGCGTGGGGTTCTTCCGGACCTCCACGGTGCCGTGGAACGGCGCCTCCGCGGTGCGGACGGTCCAGCAGCCCGTGAAGTGGCTGGGCTTCCCCCGTACGGTGCAGGGCCAGGCGCTGGTCGTGGTCCGGCGCGGCGGTGAGCCGCTGCCGCCTCTGGTGACCGACCACAACGCGGACTTCCTCGGCCGTGAGGAGGCCTTCGAGCGGGCCACGGACGCGGTGGAGGCCTGGGCGGGCGAGTACCGCCAGGGGTGAGCGGAATCGTTTCACGGGTGAGCCCGGGGCCCTGACGGGTCCCGGGCTCAGTCGCGTACGGCGGGAGCCTTGTCCTCAGGCCCCGGACGGGCGGCCGGATGACGGGGCGGACGGGCCGGACACGCGGGACGGCCGGGAGCGGTGCAGGGCGATCGCCCGCTGCATGGCCTTGCGGGCCCTGGGGGTGTCCCTCGCGTCCTGGTAGGCGACCGCCAGCCGGAACCAGGCGCGCCAGTCGTCCGGGGCGTCCTCGGTCTCCTCGCGGCGCCGGGCGAAGACGGCGTCGGCGGCGTCGCGGTCGATGCGGCCGGACGGGGTGCGGGCCAGGTCGTCGACCGGCAGTCCCCCCTCGGCGTCCAGTTCGGCGGCGAGCGCGTTGGCGCGGCGGACGAACTGGGTGTTCTTCCAGAGGAACCAGACGCCGATCACGGGCAGGACCAGCACGGCGACGCCGAAGGTGATGGTGAGCAGGGTGCCGTGCCGGATGAGCATCAGGCCGCGGCCGCCGACCAGGACGAAGTAGAAGACCAGGACGGCGGCCGTGACGAGGTAGGTGATCTTTGCGCGCATGGTGGGCTCAGTCAGTTCAGGTCGAGGAAGTGTTCCAGGCCGAACGTGAGGCCGGGACTGGCCGGAACACGGCGGACGCCGAGCAGGATGCCCGGCATGAAGCTGCTGTGGTGCAGGGAGTCGTGGCGGATGGTGAGGGTCTCGCCCTCGCCGCCGAGGAGCACTTCCTGGTGCGCCAGCAGGCCGCGCAGCCGGATCGCGTGGACCGGGACGCCGTCGACGTCCGCGCCCCGGGCGCCGTCCAGGGCGGTGGCCGTGGCGTCCGGCTGGGGGCCGCTGCCCGCCCTGGCGCGGGCCGCCGCGATGAGCTGGGCGGTGCGGGTGGCGGTGCCGGAGGGCGCGTCGACCTTGTTGGGGTGGTGCAGTTCGACGACCTCGACGGACTCGAAGTAGCGGGCGGCCTGCTCCGCGAACTTCATGGTCAGGACCGCGCCGATGGAGAAGTTCGGGGCGATCAGGACGCCGGTCGCCGGGGAGTTCTCCAGCCGGGCGGTGAGCTGGGCGAGCCGTTCGTCGGTCCAGCCCGTGGTCCCGACGACGCAGTGGATGCCGTGCCGGACGCAGAAGTCGAGGTTGTCCATCACCGACGCGGGCGTGGTCAGCTCGACGGCCACCTGGGCGCCCGCGCCGGTGAGGGTTTCCAGCGTGTCGCCCCGGCCCAGGGCCGCCACCAGCTCCAGGTCGTCGGCGGCCTCGAGGGCCCGTACGGCCTTGGAGCCGATCCGGCCGTGAGCACCGAGGACGGCTACGCGCAGCTTGCTCATCTTGCTTCCTTAAAGGGGGGTGAAAGCGCTTCGGGTCAGGCGACCGCTTCGTGGAGCTGGTCCGCCTGCTTGTCCTTGAGCGGGCCGATGACCGAGAGCGAGGGGCGCCGGGAGAGGAGTTCGCCCGCCACTTCCCGTACGTCGTCGGGGGTGACCTCCGCGATGCGGGCCAGCATGTCGTCGACCGACATCTGTTCGCCCCAGCACAGCTCGCTCTTGCCGATCCGGTTCATCAGCGCGCCGGTGTCCTCCAGGCCGAGGACGGTGGAGCCGGAGAGCTGGCCGATGGCGCGGGCGATCTCGTCGTCGTCCAGGCCGTGGGAGGCGACCCGGTCCAGTTCGTCCCGGCAGATCTTCAGCACGTCGTGGACCTGGTTCGGGCGGCAGCCGGCGTAGACGCCGAAGAGGCCGCAGTCGGCGAAGCCCGAGGTGTAGGAGTACACGCTGTAGGCCAGGCCGCGCTTCTCCCGGACCTCCTGGAAGAGGCGGGAGCTCATACCGCCGCCGAGGGCGGTGTTGAGGACGCCGAGCGCCCAGCGGCGGTCGTCGGTGCGGGCCAGGCCGGGCATGCCGAGGACCACGTGGGCCTGTTCGGTCCTGCGGTCCAGAAGTTCGACCCTGCCCGTGGTGCGCAGGGTGCGGGATCCCTCGCGGGGCGCCGTGGGGACCGCGTCGTGGCGGGAGAGGGCACCGGCCTTCTCGAAGGCGCGGCGGACCTGGGCGACGACCGTGGCGTGGTCGACGTTGCCCGCGGCGGCGACGACGAGGTGCGTGGGGTCGTAGTGCTTCTTGTAGAAGCGGGCGATCTGGCCGCGGTTCAGGGCGTTGATCGTGTCGACGGTGCCGAGGACGGGGCGGCCGAGGGGGGTGTCGCCGAGCATGGTGTGCGCGAACAGGTCGTGCACGCAGTCGCCCGGGTCGTCCTCGGTCATCGCGATCTCTTCGAGGATGACGCCGCGCTCGGCGTCGACGTCCTCGGGGGCGATCAGCGAGCCGGTCAGCATGTCGCAGACGACGTCGATGGCGAGCGGCAGGTCGGTGTCCAGGACCCGCGCGTAGTAGCAGGTGTACTCCTTCGCCGTGAAGGCGTTCATCTCGCCGCCGACCGCGTCGATCGCGGCGGAGATGTCCAGGGCGGTGCGCCGGGCGGTGCCCTTGAAGAGGAGGTGTTCGAGGTAGTGGGTCGCGCCGTTGAGGGTGGGCGTCTCGTCGCGGGAGCCGACGTTCACCCAGATCCCGAAGGTGGCGGACCGGACGGAGGGCAGGGTCTCGGTGACGATCCGCAGACCGCCGGGGAGGACGGTGCGGCGGACCGTGCCGATGCCGTTGCTGCCCTGGAGAAGCGTTTGGGTACGGGCGACGGCCCGCCCCTCGGAGGAGGGGCGGGCCGTCGTCGCGGAACTACGGGACGTCACTTGTCGGTGTCGTCCTTCTTCTCGGACCCGGCGGCGGAGCCGCCATCGGACTCTTCGCCCTCGACGACGGGGATGAGGGAGAGCTTGCCGCGGGAGTCGATCTCGGCGATCTCGACCTGGACCTTGGAGCCGACGCCGAGCACGTCCTCGACGTTCTCCACGCGCTTGCCACCGGCGAGCTTGCGGATCTGCGAGATGTGCAGCAGACCGTCCTTGCCCGGCATGAGCGAGACGAACGCGCCGAAGGTGGTCGTCTTGACGACCGTGCCCAGGTAGCGCTCGCCGACCTCCGGCATGGTCGGGTTGGCGATCGCGTTGATCGTGGCGCGGGCGGCCTCGGCCTGCGAGCCCTGCTGGGCACCGATGTAGATGGTGCCGTCGTCCTCGATCGTGATGTCGGCGCCGGTGTCCTCCTGGATCTGGTTGATCATCTTGCCCTTGGGGCCGATGACCTCACCGATCTTGTCCACCGGGATCTTGACGGTGATGATCCGCGGGGCGTTCGGGGACATCTCGTCCGGGACGTCGATGGCCTCGTTCATGACGTCCAGGATGTGCAGACGCGCGTCACGGGCCTGCTTCAGCGCGGCGGCCAGGACCGAGGCGGGGATGCCGTCGAGCTTGGTGTCGAGCTGGAGCGCGGTCACGAACTGCTTCGTACCGGCGACCTTGAAGTCCATGTCGCCGAAGGCGTCCTCCGCACCGAGGATGTCGGTGAGGGCGACGTAGTGGGTCTTGCCGTCGATCTCCTGCGAGATCAGGCCCATGGCGATACCGGCGACGGCGGCCTTGAGGGGCACACCGGCGTTCAGCAGCGACATGGTGGAGGCGCAGACCGAGCCCATGGAGGTGGAGCCGTTGGAGCCCAGCGCCTCGGAGACCTGGCGGATCGCGTAGGGGAACTCCTCGCGCGTCGGCAGGACCGGCACGATGGCGCGCTCGGCGAGCGCGCCGTGGCCGATCTCGCGGCGCTTGGGCGAACCCACGCGGCCGGTCTCGCCGACGGAGTATGGCGGGAAGTTGTAGTTGTGCATGTAGCGCTTGCGGGTCACCGGGGAGAGGGTGTCCAGCTGCTGCTCCATGCGGAGCATGTTGAGGGTGGTGACGCCCAGGATCTGGGTCTCGCCACGCTCGAACAGCGCCGAGCCGTGCACGCGCGGGATGGCCTCGACCTCGGCGGCGAGCGTACGGATGTCCGTGACGCCGCGGCCGTCGATGCGGACCTTGTCCTTGATGACGCGCTCGCGGACCAGCTGCTTGGTCAGCGAGCGGTACGCGGCGGAGATCTCCTTCTCGCGGCCCTCGAAGGCCGGGAGGAGCTTCTCGGCGGCGATGTCCTTGACGCGGTCCAGCTCGGCCTCGCGGTCCTGCTTGCCCGGGACGGTGAGCGCCTGCTTCAGCTCGGAGGTGACGGCCTTGGCGAGCGCCTCGAAGACGTCGTCCTGGTAGTCCAGGAAGACCGGGAAGTCGCCCTCGGGCTTGGCGGCCTTGGACGCCAGGTCCGACTGCGCCTTGCAGAGGGCCTTGATGAACGGCTTCGCGGCGTCCAGACCGGCGGCGACAATCTCCTCGGTGGGAGCCTCGGCGCCGTCCTTGACGAGCTGGATGGTCTTCTCGGTGGCCTCGGCCTCGACCATCATGATCGCGACGTCGCCGTCCTCCAGGACGCGACCGGCGACGACCATGTCGAAGACGGCGTCCTCGAGCTCGGTGTGCGTCGGGAACGCGACCCACTGGCCCTTGATCAGGGCGACGCGGGTGGCGCCGATCGGGCCGGTGAAGGGCAGGCCCGCCAGGATGGTGGAGCAGGAGGCGGCGTTGATCGCGACCACGTCGTACAGGTGGTCGGGGTTGAGCGCCATGACCGTCTCGACGATCTGGATCTCGTTGCGCAGGCCCTTCTTGAAGGAGGGGCGCAGCGGGCGGTCGATCAGACGGCAGGTGAGGATCGCGTCCTCGGAGGGGCGGCCCTCGCGGCGGAAGAAGGAGCCGGGGATCTTGCCCGCGGCGTACTGCCGCTCCTCGACGTCCACCGTGAGGGGGAAGAAGTCCAGGTTGTCCTTGGGCCGCTTGGAAGCGGTGGTGGCCGACAGCACCATGGTGTCGTCGTCCAGGTACGCGACGGCGGAGCCTGCGGCCTGCTTGGCCAGGCGGCCCGTCTCGAAGCGGATGGTGCGGGTGCCGAAGGTGCCGTTGTCGATGACGGCCTCGGCGTAGTGGGTCTCGTTCTCCACTAGTGATGTCTCCATACTCGTCGTCTTTCGTCCTGCCGCCCGTGTGGCGGAGGACGGTGCGGGAGAGGCGCACCGTGGATGCGGGCCGGTCTTCGATCGAAGCTCCCGGGCGTTTTCCCGGGGGCCACTACCGAGGACCGGCGGCGGCGTCGCTGCGCCTCTCCCTCGTGTCGGTGTCCAGGTTACTGAGCTTGGCACCGGTCGTGCACGTACGGCAAAGGGAGCGGTCCCCTCAAACGCGGGAACCGCTCCCTTTCCACAGCGTCCTTACTTGGCGCCGCCGGCCGCGCCGCGGCGGATGCCGAGGCGGTCGACCAGGGCACGGAAGCGCTGGATGTCCTTCTTGGCCAGGTACTGAAGGAGGCGGCGACGCTGGCCGACCAGGATCAGCAGACCACGACGGGAGTGGTGGTCGTGCTTGTGCGTCTTGAGGTGCTCCGTCAGGTCCGAGATCCGGCGGGAGAGCATGGCGACCTGGACCTCGGGGGATCCGGTGTCACCCTCCTTCTGGGCGAACTCGGACATGATCTGCTTCTTCGTAGCGGCGTCGAGCGGCACGCGTACTCCTCTGGGTGTTCGAAGCGCCCACGAGTGCCCCTGGTCTTGTTCTCAGGGGAGCTTCCGTGACTCGGAGGCGGGGGTCCGATGAGCGCAGCCCCCAGGAAATCCGAGGACGCGTACACAAACGGCCACGGGCCAGGATACCAGCCGTTCGGGTCACGTCCGGCCGCTGATCAGCTGGTGAGGGCGCGAGCCCGGACGAAGACGTCGAGGACGGCCAGGCAGAGCGGGACCAGCGAGAGGAGCACGGCGCTCTCGGCCAGGTCCAGGAGGCGGCCCCAGAAGGGGGAGAGCCCCTTGCGCGGGATGACCAGGCCGACCGCGGTGAGCAGGGCGGCTCCCGCGGCGAGGGCGGCGCAGAGCCAGATCGTACGGAGGTCGAGGCCGCCGCGGTCGCCGTAGCGGGCCAGTTCGTGCAGCAGGCCGGCGGGCGGGTTCAGGGAGAGGCCGATGACGAGGAGGGCGAGGGAGCCGATGCCCGCCACCAGGACGCAGACCACCTGCGCGGTGTAGCGGAAGAGGCGGGCGCGCAGCAGCATGGCGAGCCCGGAGGCCAGGGCGAGGAGCCGGCCCCAGACGTTGTCGGAGAAGCCGAGGACGGCGGCGGAGGCGACGACGACCGCCGCGCAGCCGCCGACGAGGCCGAGGAGCATCTCATGGCCGCGGCGGGCCTGGGCGGCGACGCGGTCGGCGTCCACCGGCTCCGGGTCGCCCTCGGGGGCGTCCGGGTCGGCGTCGTCGTGGCCGGCGGGGGCGGTGCGCGGGGAGGCGTAGCCGATGGGCAGCCGGGCGAAGCGGGCGGAGAGGCCGGGCAGGAAGGCGACCAGGCCGAGGGCGACGGGGGCGCAGACGGCGGCGGTCGCGGTGGCGGAGGCCTCGGTGAGGATCGCGGCGAAGGTGGCGAGCGTCCCGGCGGTGGCCAGGAGGGTGGCCGCGACGAAGGGGGCGTCGCCGCTGGGGGTGAGGGCGACCAGGACTACGGAGGCGGTCAGCACGGCGACGCAGCCGAGCAGGAACTGGAGGCGGCCCATTCCCGCTCCGGCGTCGGGGCCGATGACGCCGGAGCCGGCGACGAGCACGAGCGGGAGGGCGCCGAGGCCGAGGGCGACGGCGGTGGGGCGGTCGCCATAGACCCGGGCGCGCACCCCGGCGAAGGCGGTGAGCAGCAGTCCGGCACAGCCCGCGATGACGGCGGGCAGGCCGTGCGTGTCGTGGCGCAGGGGGTCGGCGTACCAGAGGACGAAGGCCATCAGGACGAGCAGCAGGGCTCCGCCCACCAGGCCCGCGCCGCGCAGCAGTTCGTCGCTCCACAGGTGGCGGTCGCGGGTGACGGCGGAGGCCACGGCGTCGGAGACGTCGTCGAAGACCGCGGGCGGCAGTGACTGGGCGAAGGGACGCAGGCTGAGGATCTCGCCGTCGAGGACCCGCTGTCCGCCGAGGGTGCGGGCGCCGTCCAGGACGGTGCCGTCGCGGCGGACGAGGTGGTAGCCGGTGGGTGTTCCGGCGGCCTGGGTCTGGCCCGTGAGCCGCAGGATCTCCGGGTAGACGTCGGCGACGGCGATGTCCTCGGGGAGGGCGACATCGATCCTGCTGTCGGGCGCCACGACGGTGACGCGGCAAAAGCCCGTCGCTGCGGTCGTACTCACGTGTCCGGTCCCCCTGATTCGCGGATGCGCACGGTGCGCGCGTCACCCTACCGGGAGGGGTCCGGGCGGCCTGCCAGTAGGATCGCCGTCGCGCGGGGGCCGGTTGCGGGTACCCGCGGCAGCCACGGGGGCGTCGGCGCGGAGCAGGGCCGGCCTTCCGGCCGTCCGTACCGAGGGATTGATGTTCCGGTGAGCCAGATCGTCGTGAAACGGCCTCCGCGGGCCCTGCCGCCGGAGCTGCCGGTGGATGAGCTGATGCTGGAGGCCCCTCCGGAACTGCCGCGCGGGCAGCAGGAGGGCATGCTGATGCAGGTCCTGCCGGTGCTCGGCATGGGTTCGTCGGTGGTCTTCTTCTTCTCGCCGCAGGCCCCTCCGTTCATGCGGATCATGGGTGTGCTGATGCTCGTCTCGACGGTCGCCATGATCGTCGCCCAGCTGGTCCGCTACCGCCGGGGTACGCAGGGGCAAACGGCCGATATCCGCCGTGACTACCTCAAGTACCTGGCGCAGACGCGGCGTACGGTACGCCGTACCGCGCGCAGGCAGCGCGATGTGCAGTGGTATCTGCACCCGTCCCCGGAGCAGTTGTGGTCGGTGGTGGCGGAGGGGTCGCGGCTGTGGGAACGGCGGGTCGGTGACAAGGACTTCGCGCAGGTGCGGATCGGGCTCGGCGCGCAGGGGCTGTCGACGCCGCTGGTCGCCCCGGAGACGGCGCCGGTGGACGAGCTGGAGCCGATGTGCGCCGGGGCGATGCAGCGGTTCCTGGCGGTGCACGGCTCGCTGGACGGGCTGCCGATGGCGGTGTCACTGCGGGCCTTCTACCACGTGACGGTCTCCGGTCATCCGGAGTCGGCGCGGTCGGTGGCGCGGTCGATGGTGGCGCAGCTGGTCACGCTGCACTCCCCCGAGGACCTGGTGGTCGCCGTGGTGGCGGCCCCCGGGTCGGTGGAGCACTGGGAGTGGACGAAGTGGCTGCCGCACGCGCAGGTGCCGGGGCAGGTGGACGGGGCCGGGACGAAGCGGCTGTTCGGGGACGACCTGGGTGAGCTGGAGCAGTTGCTGGCGAGCCGCCTGGAGGGGCGGCCGCGGTTCGGGCGGGACAGCCGGCCGGTGCTGGACCAGCCGCACGTCGTGGTCGTCCTGGACGGCGGGGTGGTGCCGCCGGACTCGCTGTTCGCGGCGGCCGAGGGGGTGCAGGGGGTGACGGTCGTCGAGGTGGTCCCCGGCGACCTGGACGAGCCGCGCGGCGGTCTGTCGGTGGTGGCGCGGGCGGGGTCGCTGCGGCTGGAGTCGGGGGCGGGGCTGGCGTACGAGGGGGTGCCGGACACGCTGTCGCTGCCCGCGGCCGAGGCGCTGGCCCGGCAGTTGGCGCCGCTGCGGACGGGCGGGGGTGACGACGACGAACCGCTGCTGGCGAACCTGGACTTCACGGACCTGCTGGGTCTGGGGGACGCCGGTTCGGTGGAGGTGGGGCGCACCTGGCGGCCCCGGTCGGCCTCGGAGCGGCTGCGGGTGCCGATCGGGGTCGGCGAGGGCGGCCAGCCGGTGATGCTGGATCTGAAGGAGGCCGCGCAGGAGGGCATGGGGCCGCACGGGCTGTGTGTCGGCGCGACGGGGTCGGGCAAGTCGGAGCTGCTGCGGACGCTGGTGCTGGGGCTCGCGGTGACGCACTCGTCGGAGACGCTGAACTTCGTCCTCGCGGACTTCAAGGGCGGGGCGACGTTCGCGGGGATGTCGCAGATGCCGCACGTGGCGGCGGTGATCACCAACCTGGCGGACGACCTGACGCTGGTGGACCGCATGGGCGACGCGATCCGCGGTGAGCTCCAGCGGCGGCAGGAGCTGCTGCGGTCGGCGGGCAACTACGCCAACATCCACGACTACGAGAAGGCGCGGGCCGCGGGCGCGGCGCTGGAGCCGCTGGCCTCGCTGGTGCTGGTGATCGACGAGTTCTCCGAACTGCTCACCGCCAAGCCGGACTTCATCGACATGTTCATCCAGATCGGCCGGATCGGCCGTTCGCTGGGGGTGCACCTGCTGCTGGCCTCGCAGCGTCTGGAGGAGGGCAGGCTGCGCGGTCTGGACACGTATCTCTCCTACCGGATCGGGCTGCGGACCTTCTCGGCTGCGGAGTCGCGTACGGCGCTGGGGGTGCCGGACGCCTACCACCTGCCGTCGGTGCCCGGCTCCGGCTACCTCAAGTTCGGCACGGACGAGATGACCCGTTTCAAGGCGGCGTACGTGTCGGGGACCTACCGCGGTGGCGGGGAGGCGCCGCCGGTGGGGCAGTCGTCCGTGGAGCGGCGGCCCGCGGTGTTCTCCGCCGCGCCGGTGCCGGTGGTGTACCGGGCGCCGGACCCCGCACGGTCGGCGGCGGAGGCGGAGCGGGCGCGGGCGGAGGACGACGCGCTGGCCGACACCGTGCTGGATGTGATCGTGCGGCGGCTGGAGGGCCAGGGGGTGCCGGCGCATCAGGTGTGGCTGCCGCCGCTGGACCGGGCGCCGACGCTGGACCAGTTGCTGCCGGGGCTCGCGCCCACGGCGGACCGTGGGTTCTCGGCGACCGAGTACACGCGGCCGGGCGGTCTGGTCGTGCCGATGGGGCTGATCGACAAGCCGTTCGAGCAGCGGCGGGAGGTGCTGTACCGGGACTTCTCCGGGGCCGCCGGTCATCTGCTGATCGTGGGCGGCCCGCAGTCGGGCAAGTCGACGATGGTGCGCTCCCTCATCTCCTCGTTCGCGCTCACCCACACCCCGCACGAGGTGCAGTTCTACGGTCTGGACTTCGGCGGTGGCGGTCTGGTCTCGCTGGAGGGGCTGCCGCACGTCGGCGGGATGGCCTCGCGGCTGGATCCGGAGCGGGTGCGGCGTACGGTCGCCGAGGTCGTGGGCATCCTGAACCGGCGCGAGGAGTTCTTCCGCGCCCATGCGATCGACTCGATCGCCACCTACCGGCGCAGGCGCGCCCGGGGCGAGCTGCCCGGTGAGGCGTGGGGCGATGTGTTCCTGGTGATCGACGGCTGGACGGCGTTCCGGACCGAGTACGAGATGCTGGAGCAGACGGTCACCGATCTCGCCTCGCGCGGCCTCGGCTACGGCATCCACCTGGTCGCCACGTCGGCCCGGTACATGGAGGTGCGGGCGGCACTGAAGGACCAGATGCTGGGGCGGCTGGAGCTGCGTCTCGGGGACACCATGGACTCCGAGTTCGACCGCAAGGTCGCGGCGAACGTCCCGCAGGGGGTGCCGGGCCGCGGCCAGGTCGCGGAGAAGCTGCACTTCATGGGGGCGTTGCCGCGTGTGGACGGGGTCAGTTCCGCCGCGGACCTCGCGGAGGGCACGGAGGCGTTCGTCGCCACGGTACGGGCCCACTGGCCGGGTCCGGCCGCGCCCGCCGTACGGCTGCTGCCGCGGACGCTGCCGGCGGACCAGCTGCCCAAGGGGTTCGAGTTCCCGGAGCGCGGTATCGCGATCGGCATCGACGAGACGGCGCTGGAGCCGGTGTTCGTCGACTTCGAGACGGATCCGTTCCTCCTGGTCTTCGGCGACAGCGAGTCCGGGAAGACGAACCTGCTGCGGCTGATCGCCCAGCAGATCGCCGAGCGCTACTCCCCCGACGAGGCGAAGCTGGTCGTCGGCGACTACCGGCGGGCGCTGCTGGGGGCGCTGCCCGAGGAGCATCTGCTGGAGTACGCGCCGATGGCGAGCTCGATGCAGATGCACATGGAGGCTCTGGCGGGGGTGTTCTCCCGGCGGCAGCCGCCCACCGACGTGACGCCGCGGCAGCTGCGCGACCGCAGTTGGTGGACGGGTCCGCAGATCTTCATCATCGTGGACGACTACGACCTGGTGGCCACGAACGCGGGCAACCCGCTGGCCCCGCTCGCGGAGTACCTGCCGTTCGCCCGGGACACCGGGGTGCGGTTCATCATCGCGCGCAGTTCGGCGGGGGCGTCGCGGGCGATGTACGAGGGGTTCATGCAGCGTGTCAAGGAGCTGGGCGCCCAGGGCGTGGTCCTCTCCGGCGACCCGGCCGAGGGCGATCTCATCGGCTCGGTACGCGGCCGTCCGATGCCGCCGGGCCGCGGTTACTTCGTCTCGCGGCGGCGCGGGGCGCCGATGGTGCAGACCGGGTGGCTGCCGGAGCAGCGCTGAGAGGTCTCGCGGCAGGGGGCGGGCGGACCCGGCCGCGGGCGGTGCCGCTCTCTCCCGGAGGGACCTCCGCGGGGCGGGCGGCGGGGATAACCTGACGGCGGGGCGACGAGTACGTTCCCGCGGCACGCGAGAGAAAGGCGACTGATGGGCACCCAGCAGGAGAAGGACGAGCTGTACGCACTCGACATCTCGGGGGTGGAGTGGCTGAGCGCCCCGGGGACGGAGGAGGCGGAGGAGCGGGTGGAGATCGCTCATCTGCCCGGTGGCGGTGTGGCGATGCGGTCCTCGCTGGACCCGGAGACCGTGCTGCGCTACACGGAGGCGGAGTGGACCGCGTTCGTCCTGGGGGCGCGGGACGGGGAGTTCGACCTGAAGTAGCCGGGTGCGGCACGCGCGAGGGGCACGCTCCCGACGGAGCGTGCCCCTCTGCTGTGTCTCTGCCGCGCGCTGATGTCCCTGCCGCGTCCTGGTGCGGCTCTCAGCCGGACGGCGCCTCAGCCGGACGGCGCCCCGGCCGTTCGCGTCCGGGGACGCGAGCGGTGGCGCGAGCGGAGACTCAGAACGCTTCGGTGAACAGCTGCGAGGACTTGACGTCCGTGGCGCGGTAGCTGTCCTTGCCGCTCTCGATGATCTTCGCCACGCCTTCGAGGCGCTGCTGCATGCTGTCGGCCCGCCCCTTGTACTTCTTCTGGAGCTCGACGTACTGGGCGTGCGCCACACCGTCCCAGGTGGAGGTGACGACGCGCAGCGCGCTGTCCATCTCCTCCAGGTCCTTGATGATGCTCTTCGACACCAGGCGGATGCGGTTCGCCATCTCCTGGACGCTCTCGTACCTGACCTTGGTGTTGCCCGGGTCTGCGGCCATCGGTGTTCTCCTGTGTGTGCTGCGTGTGAGGTGGGCGGCGTGCGGGGCGAGGGCTCAGATGCTGTTGAGGCCCGAGGTGTTGCTGCCCCCGCCGGGAGAGACGACCGGGGCGAACGCCGCCCGGACCTCCTCGTCGTTGGCGTTGCTGAGGTTCTTGGTCTGGCCGACGGCGTTGAGGAGCACCTGGAGCAGGCGCCGGATCTCGTCGTGGTCCTCGTTGACGGTCAGCTGCGCCTTCTTGAACCCCTCGGCGCCGACGCCCGTCCAGCCCGCGCCGACGGTGGCGAGGATGTCGGCGAGTTCCCGGGCCTGCCGGCTGACCTGCTCGGCGGTCTGGGTGATGGTGTTCTTCGCCGTGACGATCGGGTCGTCGGCCAGTCCGAAACCGGCGGTGGGATTGGGGCTGCTCATCCGGAGATCCTCTCTGCTCACATTCCGGCCTGCTCGCGCCGCGCGTGCAGGCGTTCTCATTCCCCCGTGTGATCCGGATCAGGAGTGGGGTCCGGGCAGGTCCCGAAGGCACGTGGCAGTGTTCCCACGCTCCCGCGCGGGTCCGGCCGCTTCTCGTTCCCCCGTCACACACGTGAAGTCGCTACCACCCTAGTCACTTCGGCATCTCACCCCAACTGCGGTTTCCGGGGAGAGAGGTGTCTCACGCGGCGTCCCTCTCAACGCGAACCGCGCCGCCGCCGGACGTCGCGGACGACCGTCGCGGTGCCCGCCACGACGGAGACGATCACGGCCGCGAGGGCCAGTGCGTAGGTCGCGTAACGCTCGTCGCGTTCCTGCGGCGTCTCCGACACGGCCAGGTGGGCCGGTTCGGGAGCGGGGGGTCTGGGCATGGGCGGGTCGGGGCGCGGGGAGGGGACGGGGACGTCGTCCTCGTCCCCGGCCAGGGCGCGGACCGGGTCGACGACGCCCCAGCCGACGAACGGGTCGTGGCCGGTGATGGAGCGTTCGGCGGTCTGCTCGATGCGCGCGATGATCTCGGCGGGCTTCCAGGAGGGGTACTTGGCCACGAGCAGGGCGGCGACCCCGGCGACGTAGGGGGCGGAGAAGCTGGTGCCGTTGTCGCTGCACTGGCCGAAGCCGGGGACGGTGGAGATGATGTCGACGCCCGGTGCGGCGACCCCCACGAAGTCGCCGGACTGCGAGAAGGGCGCCCGTTCGTTGTTGCGGTCGGAGGAGGCGACGGCGAGGACGCCCGCGAAGGCCGCCGGGTAGGTGTTCCTGCGCTCGCCGTCGATGCCGTCGTTGCCCGCGGACGCGACGACCACGATGTCCGCCGCGACGGCCCGTGCGACGGCCCTGCCCAGGGCGGAGTCGGCGGTCAGCGGTCTGGTGGTGTCCTGGGAGATGTTGATGACGTCGGCCCGCTGCGCGATCGCGTGGTCGATCGCGGTGGCCATGGTGGTGTCCTTGCCGCTGTTCTTCTCGTCGTTCTGCCGGATGGGGATGATGGTGGCCTCGGGGGCCAGTCCCACGAATCCGGTGCCCTTTGCGGGTCGGGCGGCGATGATCCCGGCGACCTTCGTGCCGTGGCCGATCTCGTCGCCGGTGCCGTCCGCCGGGCCGCCCTTGAGGAGATTGCGGCCCGCGCCGGTGTCGACGGCGGGCTTGAGCTGGGGGTTGGTGTCGTCCACGCCGGTGTCGATGACGGCGACGCGGACGCCCTTGCCCCTGGTGTCCTGCCACAGTTCGTCGAGCAGCACCCGCTGGAGCGACCAGGGGCGCCCCTCGAACTGTCTCTCCATGGGGAAGGTGCACTCGCCGCTGCCGTTGACCCCGAAGTCGCCGCCGCTGCCCGGTCCGGGGGCCGCGTGGGCGGTGTGCGGCACGGCCAGGACCGCCAGGGCGGCGACCGCCGTCCCGGTCAGCCGTGCGGTCGTACGGTGCGGCATCTGTCCCTCTCCCCCGAGTAGTCCGGTGCTTCGCGTTCGTGCCCATCGGCCCGGCCGGTGCGGGCCGACGGGCGGTCAGGAACCCTGCGGCTGCCGGGCGCTGATGGTGTCGAGCCGAGGCCCCTTGGACAGCCAGTCCGACCACTCGATCGGTACGAGCGAGGGCGTCACCGTCTCGTAGCCGAGCCGGATCTGCGCCTGGCTGGGCTCGGGGCGGCCGTCCTCGGTCCGCCCGCCACCGGCGCCGATGTCGGACCGCTCGGCGTCGCTGTCGCCGTTGGCCTGCACGGCGTAGCGCAGTCCGGTGTCGGTGACCAGGAACAGCGATCCGTCCGGGCGGGTCTGCCCGGTCCGCGTCTGCGTGTAGAGGAGCCCGCTGCCCGGGGTGACGTAGGTGCTGGTGCCCCCGGCGTTGATGTCGGCGGGGTACTCCGTGCCCGCCCAGGTGGTCAGCGTGGTGCGCCCCCGGTCGTCCACATCGGTGAGGACGTTGCAGACGGTGTCCCGGCCGCCGGGGCCCCCGGTCGCGTTCGCCTGGACCGCCCGCAGCGCGGGCCAGCGCGACGGCTGCCCGGCGAACGTCCGCCCGTCGGGGACGAAGTCCTGGAGACCCACGGAGCGGGCCTCGCCCTCCAGGCCGAGCCGGGCGGTCTGCGGCGAGTTGATGAGCAGCCAGGCGGTGAACTCGGAGACGGGCTGGACCCTGCCCGCCAGGACCACGTAGTGCCGGGTGCCCTCACCGGTGCGGGTCCTCAGCACCATGCCGACCTGGTTCTCCTCGGCGGAGAGCTGCCCCTGGACGCCCGCGGGAACGCCGACGGCGCCGGGGATCCGCGGGAAGGCGATGGGGTCCCCCTCGTGCAGGGTGGCCAGCCAGTCGTCGGTGACGGGCTGCGGGGTCCGGCTGCCGACCAGGGCGTTGGTGAGGTGGCCCTGGTCGGCGGAGGCCTCGTCCACCAGGTACTTCGTGCCGCTCGCGTCGACCAGGTAGCGGGCCCGGTCCTTCTGCCCCTGGACGTACAGCACCTGGCCACCGCCGAGCCGCTGCCCGCCCTCGGTGAGCCGGTGGTCGCGGGCGGCGAGTACGAAGGCCGCCTTCTGCACGGTGTTGCCCTTGCCGCCGGGCTGCACGCAGACCGCCCAGCGCTTGGCCCGGCCGGCGTCCGACGGTTCCGGCAGCCGGTCGGGGGCGTAGGGGATGCCGAGGATCGGGCCGCGCGGCGGCTCGCCCGCGTCCAGGATGTCGTCGGCGACCTGGATGACCTCGAACTTCTGCGGGGTGAGCAGGAGGCGGGCCGAGGCCAGGTTCAGCACCGGGTGGAGGAGGTCCTTGCGCTCCTTGCCCTTGCCGGTGGGGAGCACCACGTACCGGGTGGTGGACTTCTCGCCCACGATCACGTTGGTGCCCGCCTTGTCCCAGCCCTTCGGGGCGGTGGGCTTGAACATGCCCCAGGCGCCGAACCCGGCGAGGATCAGCGCGCCGACGACCAGGCTCGGGACGACGGCCCGCAGCGGCCGGGGAGCGCCCTCCTCGGTGCCGGTGGCGGACGGTTGGAGGAAGGCGGCGACCGTGCGCTTCTTCGCGAAGGTGTACGCGTTGAGCTCGTCCCGCCGTGATGCCATGAGTCCGTCCGTCTCCCGTGTCTCCCCGCGTGGCCCGGGAGAGGGCGTCGCCCCTCGCTCCCGTGCCCGACCCCGGTCGCCGGACGCTGCCGCCGGACCGGCCCCCTACTATGCCTGCCGACGCCGGACCCCGGTGGGCCGGGTAGGGTGATCCAGCCTCCAAGCCCCCTGGCGGGGCAGGGGCGATCGGGTCGGCTTGGGGCGTGAGGAACGGGGGGATTCCGGAATGACGGCTTCCGCGACGCGGTCGCATCCGTCCGGGCGCCGGACCTCCCCGGAGCCCCCGGGAACCGGCGGACCGGCCGGCCGGGGCCGGGGGTCCGGGGCCACCGGGCAGGGCGTGCGGGGTGCCCCGGGCGGGGCCGGCGGACCGGTCGTCCTCCGGCTGAACGGACCCGCCGGAGCCTTCGGTTCGTTCCGACTGCAACAGCTCGTCCTCCTCCAGATCGCCGCCGGACTGCTGCTCACCGCCTGGGTCGTCGAACCGCTGCTGCTCGTCCCGGCCGGGGTGGTCGCGGCGGTCCTGGTCCCGCTGGCGGTGGTCCGCAGACACCGCCGCTCGCTGCCGGAGTGGCTGGGCACCGTCATCGCCCTGCGGGCGCGTAACCGCCGGGCGGCGTCCCTGGCACTTCCGCCGGACACCGAACCGGGGCTCGCGCCCGCCGTCGAATGCGAACCGGCCCTGCGGACCAGTTCCTTCAGCGACCGCGACCGGCGGCCGGTGGGACTGATCGGCGACGGTACGTTCGTCACGGCCGTCGTCCGGGTCGAGTCGGACGCCACCGCCCTGCGGCCGGACCGCTCGGCCCGCCCCCTGCCGCTCGCCCTGGTCCGGGACGTCCTGGAGGTCGACGGCATCCGGCTGGAGTCCGCGCAGATCGTCCAGCACACCCAGCCCGCCCCCGCCCCGCACCTTCCGCCGCAGTCCGTCGCCGCGCGCAACTACGCCCCGTTGCAGGCCCGGACCGGTTCACCGGCGCTGCGGATCACCTGGATCGCGCTGAAGGTCGACCCGGAGCTGTGTCCGGAGGCCGTCGCGGCGCGCGGCGGCGGTGTCGTCGGCGCTCAGAAGTGCGCGGTGCGCGCGGCCGACCAGCTGACCAGCCGGCTCACCGGTGCGGGCTTCCGTGCCACGGCGCTCACCGAACAGGAACTCACCGCGGCCGTCGCCACCTCGGCCTGTGTCAGCCCGATGGCGATGACGCACGCCAGCCGGGCCGAGACGCCGGGTCGGCGCACGCGGGAGACGGCCCGGACCTGGCGCTGCGACGACCGGCGGCACACCACGTACTGGGTGGCGCGCTGGCCCCAGTTGGGGGGCGGCGGCGCGTCGATGCCGCAGCTGGTGGCGCTGCTCACCTCGCTGCCCGCGCTGGCCACCACGTTCAGCCTGACCCTCGCCCGGGGCGACCGGTCCGGGGTCTCGGTCAGCGGCCATATCCGGATCACCGGCCGCAGCGACGAGGAACTGATCGCCGCGCTCCACGAGTTGGAGCGCACCGCGCGTGGCGTGAAGACGGCGCTGGTGCGGCTGGACCGGGAGCAGCTGCCCGGCGTCCTCGCCACCCTGCCGCTGGGCGGAACCCGCTGATGCCTCCGGGGCAGCCTTGGACGTACGGCGTCATGGCCACCGGCACACACGGGAGCAGGTACTGATGTCCCCTGCGGACAGGTCCGCGCCGACGGGCGGACGGCCCCGTCGCGGTTTCGGGCTGATCGGCCCGCGCCGCGACCGTCACACGATCCCGTCCGGCGACCTGGACGCGCTGGGCCTGCCCGTGGGCGACGACGGCACGGTGATCGGGGTCGACGCCCAGGGACGCCCCGCGGTCCTGGGCATCAACCGGCCCACCCCGTACGAGGTCACCCTCGTCGGCGGCCTCTGGACGGCACAGGTGCTGGCGCTGCGCGCCGCGGCGACCGGGGCGCGGATCGCGGTGGAGACGGGCCGGGCGCAGGTCTGGACCTCGCTCGCCCAGGCGGCGGGCGGCGGCCAGCCGTGCGTCTCGCTGCACGACGTGGGCCGGGTGCCGCCGCAGGGCGCGTCCGCCGGTTCGCCGGTCGTCGTGATCCGCGACTGCGGGATGCGCCCGCCCCGGGGCCGGGTGATGTCGGGGCCGTGGCAGTCCGTGGTGACCCTCCTCCCATATCTCAGCCCGGTGGCGCCGCGCCTGATGAGGAAGTCCGCGCTGGTGGGCGTCCAGCGGGTGTCCCCGGACGAGGCGGCGCAGGTCGGCCGGATCATGAACCTGTCGACGGCCGAGACCCAGGCCCTGTCCACCCTGGCCGACGGCGTGACGCTGTGGTGCACGGACCGCGACCGCCAGTTCGTGATGACCGAGGGGACGGACGCCGAGTCGGGACTGCTCGGCAGCGCCCGCCGGATGGACTGAGCGACCCCGGCGTAGGCGTGGGCCCCGAAGTCGGTGTGGGCGTCGGACGGGCGGGCCGGTCGGCCGGTGGTGCGGATTCCGGCGAAGTCCGGTGCATTCGACGGAGTTTTGCGCCTTACTTCCGCTCTTCACCCGTTCTCGCATGCTCTCTGTTCGTTCGCGGTCGCCGGATGACCTCACGGGTGACGTAACGGACAGGTTGAGCGATCCCGAACGCCCTGCCTGAGTCGACCCGATGGCGATTAGGGTGGGCGGGGGCGCGGCAGAGAACCTGGGAGCAGGTGATGCGCGCCGCGAGGGGGAGAGCCGGGCGGACCGGACCTCGGGAGCGGTCGCCCCCACCCACCACGGCACCAGGGTGCTCGACCACATCAGGAGGCAAAGTGAACGGCGATCGGGACGAGATCCGCGACGGTTGGGACACGCCCGTCGACGAGTCGTCCGACGCGGATCCCGCCGAGATGACGGGTGAGTTCACCATCGACTACACCCCGCCCGCCTGGTACACGCAGAACGCCTCGGGGGACTCCTCGGGGGGAGCGGGCTCGCACCTGGCCCCGCCCCCGCCGCCGAACGGGGCGCCCGTGTCCGCGCCCGGACTGCCTGCGCCGGGGGTGCCCCCTCAGGAAGCGCCTGCGCAGGGGGTGCCTGGGCAAGGCGTGCCTGGGCAAGGCGTGCCCCCTCACGGCGTGCCTGCGCAGGGCGTGCCTGCGCAGGGTGGCTTCGACCCCGCCTGGGCGACCACTCCCCCGCCCCCCGTGGACCCGGCCGCCCCGGCCGTCCCCCCGGCTCCGGCCTCACCGGCCGCGCCGGAGGCCCCCCACGCCCCCCATGGCCAGGCACCGGGCCGCTCGGCCGAGGAGCCCGGTGACACCGGTGCGTTCGGCGGCGGCGACGTGGAGAGCGGCGCGACGATGCGGTTCTCCCCGGCCGCGCTCCAGCGGGAGATCGCGGAGCGCGAGGCGGAGGCCGCCGCCGCACCGGACACCGGAGCCGACGTCACCGACACCGACGCCGCCACCCGGGCCGCAGCCGAGAGCGAGTCCGGGTCCGCGGCCGACGCCCAGGCCGAGGCCGGGGGCACCGGCTCCGGTTCCGCCTCGGGTAACGCCTCCGACGTGGACGCGGACGGTACGCCCTCCGACGACGCGTCCGGTGCGTCGGGCTCGTCCGGCACGATCTCCGCGTCCGGTACGTCCGGTACGTCCGGCCCGGACCCGGTGCCGGATTCGGCGGACGCCCCCGGGCCCTCGGACGCCCCGGCACCCGACAACGCCCCCGCACCCGAACCCGACGCCGCACCGGTGGCCGACGCCACGCCGCGAGACGCCGAGCCCCACGACGCCGCCCCGCAGGCCGCGCCCGCGGCTGGTGCGGACGCCCCGCAGGCCGCCGCCGCGCCGGTGCCGTGGTCGCCACCCGCCCAGGGCGGGGCGCTGCCGCCGCTGCCGCCCGCCTTCCAGCCCGCCGCCCCGGGGCCCTCCGCGCCGCAGCCCGCCGCGCAGTGGCCCGCCACCGGGCCTGCCGACGAGGTGCCCGGCGGCTACGGCTTCTCTCAGGGCGCCCCGGCGGACCAGGCCCCTCGGACACCGCACCCCCCGCAGGCACCCCAGGCCCCTCAGCCGTACCCCGAGCAGAGCGCACCGCTCCCGCCGCAGTCCCCGCCCCAGGCACAGCCCCAGCCCCAAGCCCCCCAGGGCGCGGGCGGCTACGGCTTCCCGCAGCCCGGACAGCAACCGGGACAGCCGGGACCCGGACAGCACCAGCCCGGACAGCACCAGCCGGAACAGCCGTACCCCGGACAGCACCAGCCGGGTCAGGCGCCTCAGCAGCCGCACCACCCGCACGCCCCCCTCCCCGCGCAGGTCCCCGGCACCCCGAACCTCCCCGCGCCGGTCGCGCACGCCAGCCCCGCGCAGCCCGCTCCGTATCAGCAGCCGCACCCGGCGCAGCCCCAGCCGCCGCACCTCCCGGCCCAGCAGCAGCCCGGCCGACAGCAGGCGGACCCCGGCGCACAGCCGCCGCAACAGCAGCCCGTCGACCCGCGTGCGGGCGGGGCCTGGCCCACTCCGGTCGCCCACGACCAGCGCGAGCGGTCGGTGCCGGGTGCCCCGCTCGGTTACACGGCGGCGGTCGAGCTGTCCTCCGACCGGCTGGTGCGGGGCAAGCAGAAGACGAAGAGCAGCCGCAATCCCTCCGCCGTCTCCCGGTTCAGGCTGGGCGGGAAGAAGGAGGAAGCCGAGCGGCAGCGCAAGCTGGAGCTGATCCGTACCCCGGTGCTGTCCTGCTACCGGATCGCGGTCATCAGTCTCAAGGGCGGCGTCGGCAAGACCACCACGACCACCGCGCTCGGCTCCACGCTGGCCACCGAGCGGCAGGACAAGATCCTCGCCATCGACGCCAACCCGGACGCGGGCACACTGGGGCGGCGGGTGCGCCGCGAGACCGGGGCTACCATCCGCGACCTGGTCCAGGCGATCCCGTACCTCAACTCGTACATGGACATCCGCCGGTTCACCTCGCAGGCGCCCTCCGGACTGGAGATCATCGCCAACGACGTGGACCCGGCGGTCTCCACGACCTTCAACGACGAGGACTACCGGCGCGCGATCGACGTGCTCGGCAGGCAGTACCCGATCATCCTCACCGACTCGGGGACCGGGCTGCTCTACAGCGCGATGCGCGGGGTGCTCGACCTCGCCGACCAGCTGATCATCATCTCCACCCCGTCGGTCGACGGCGCCTCCAGCGCCTCCACCACGCTGGACTGGCTGTCGGCGCACGGGTACGCGGACCTGGTGCAGCGTTCGCTCACCGTCATCTCGGGGGTCCGTGAGACCGGCAAGATGATCAAGGTGGACGACATCGTGCAGCACTTCGAGACGCGGTGCCGGGGGGTGGTCGTCGTGCCGTTCGACGAGCATCTGGCGGCGGGCGCCGAGGTCGACCTCGACATGCTGCGGCCCAGGACCCGTGAGGCGTACTTCCACCTCTCGGCCCTGGTGGCCGAGGACTTCGCACGGGCGCAACGGCAGCAGGGGCTGTGGACGTCGGACGGTCAGAACCCGCCGCCGCGGTACGCCCCGCCGATGCCCGGCCAGCAGGCCTACCCCGCCCCGGGGCAGCCCCGGCCGGGAGAGCACCAGCCCGGCCGGCCCGGCCAGGCGGCGCCGGGTGCGCAGGCTCCGGGCCACTTCCCCGGCCAGCAGGCCCCGGGGCAGCAGCCGTATGCTCCGCAGCAGCCCGGACCCGGCCTGCCCTACCCGCAGCAGCACCCCGGACAGCCGCAGGCCCAGGCCCAGCACCCCGGACAGCCCCATGCCCAAGCCCAGCCGCAGGCCCAGGCCCAGCCGCAGCCGGGCCACCCCGGAGCGCAGCCGTACCCCCAGCAGCCGTACCCCGCACAGCCGCCGTACGGGGGATATCCGGCGGCCGGTCAGCCGGGTGCACCCCAGGGCCCCTACCCCCCGCAGGGCGCGTGGCAGCAGACACCGCCCCCGCAGGGCGCGCCGGCCGCGCCCGGCGCCGACGCCCCGCAGCCGGGTCAGCAGGGCCGGCCAAAGGAGCAGGACGAGCAGGCCAACCCGGCAGGCCAGCCCGGTCTCCAGGGTCCGGTGCCTCCCGCCGGGTGGCGGCAGTCGCCTCAGCGGCCGCCGCAGACACCCCCGCGATAGGGGTCGAGAGGTAGAGACCAATGAGGGCTCGCACCGCTGACGCGGTGCGGGCCCTTCCGCTATTCCCGCAGCCCACACGCGGTTTGACAGACCGTTGACGAGGCCCGACCGCGCTGATAGACCTTCGCATCACCAACTGGCGAACCAGAGATCTGCCCGCCTTGTCCCAGCGAGTGATGACGCGAGGTCCCCGTCCATGGTCACAAGAGTCCCCGCCCGCTTCCTCCGGGCACACCGACGTCTGCGCCTGCTGGCAGGCTCCGGTGCGGTCGCCCTGGCGCTCGCCGCCGGGTCCGTCGTCCCGGGACATCCCCTCGCGCCCGTACCCTCCGAGGCCCGCGCCGACGACGGGAGGACGACGCTCACCGTCGCCGTCGCGCAGAGCGTCGACTCGCTCAGTCCGTTCCTCGCGCAGCGGCTGGTCAGCACGAGCATCCACCGGCTCATGTACGACTACCTCACCAACTACGACGCCAAGGACAACAAGGCGATCCCGGGGCTGGCCACCGCGTGGGAGTCCTCCGCGGACAAGCTGACGTGGACGTACACGATCCGCTCGGACTCGACGTGGTCCGACGGGCAGCGGGCCACCGCCGAGGACGCGGCCTGGACGTTCAACAAGATGATGACCGACGAGGGCGCGGCGACCTCCAACGGCAGCTTCGTCGGCAACTTCGAGAAGGTGACCGCGCCCAGCGAGGACAAGCTGGTCATCCGGCTCAAGGAGCCGCAGGCCACGATGACGGCGCTCGACGTCCCGATCGTCCCCCGGCACGTCTGGGAGAAGGTCGGTGACTTCTCGAAGTTCAACAACGACAAGGACTTCCCCGTCGTGGGGAACGGTCCGTTCATCCTGACGGACTACAAGGTCGACAGCTTCGTCAGGCTCAAGGCCAACAAGGACTTCTGGCGCGGCTCCCCCAAGTTCGACGAGCTGGTCTTCCGCTACTACAAGGACCAGGACGCCGCCGTGGCCGCCCTGCGCAAGGGCGAGGTGTCCTTCGTCGCGGGCAGCCCGAGCCTCACCCCCGCCCAGTCCGCTTCGCTGGAGAGCGCCCCGGACATCGAGGTGAACGACGCCCCGGGCCGCCGCTTCTTCGCGCTCGCCGTGAACCCCGGGGCCCGTACCAAGGACGGCACGAAGTTCGGGGACGGCCACCCGGCGCTGCTGGACCAGAAGGTGCGGCACGCGCTGTTCATGGCCGTCGACCGCAAGACCATCATCGACAAGGTCTTCCAGGGCCACGCCGTCGAGGGCGAGGGCTACATCCCGCCGCGCTTCGGGGACTACTTCTGGAAGCCGTCCGCCGGCCAGAAGCTGGCCTACGACCCCGGGAAGGCCGCCGCCCTCCTCGACGAGGCGGGGTACAAGAAGAACGGCCAGGGCAAGCGGGTCGGCAAGGACGGCAGGCCGCTGGACTTCCGCATCCTGTGCCACGCCACCGACCCCAATGACAAGGCGATCGGCAAGTACCTCCAGGAGTGGTGGGGCGAGCAGGGCATCGGGCTGAAGGTCGACTGCCTCGACAACGTCTCCGACCCCTGGTACGCGGGTGAGTACGACCTCGCCTTCGACGGCTGGTCCGTCAACCCCGACCCCGACTTCGTCCTCTCCATCCACACCTGTGCCGCCCTGCCGTCCAAGGCGAAGGAGTCGGCGGCGACCGACAACTTCATCTGCGACAAGCAGTACGACGAGCTGTACAAGAAGCAACTGGCGGAGTACGACCCCGCCAAGCGGGCGGATCTGGTGAGGCAACTGGAGTCGCGGCTGTACGACACCGGGTACATGAACGTCATGGCGTATCCCAATGCCGTCGAGGCCTACCGCACCGACCACATCAAGTCCATCACCACCATGCCGTCGGCCGCGGGCAACATCTACGGCCAGGACGGCTACTGGAGCTGGTGGTCGGCCGAGCCGGCCGCCGGGGCCTCCTCGTCGGCGTCCTCGGACTCCGGGGGCTCCTCCACCGGGGTGCTCGTCGGGATCGGGATCGCCGTCGTCGTCCTCGCCGGTGGCGGACTGCTGTTCGCCATGCGTCGCCGCTCCACCGCGGAAGACCGTGAATAGTCCATGAGCACTCAGAGCACTCCCGCGCTCCTGAAGGGCGCGGCGGGCGTGGAGAGCGACGGTCCGGCTCCGGCCGGGCCGTCGGGCCGCGGGCCCCGTTCCCGTACGACCGCCGCCTACGCCCGCTACGCGGCGGGCAAGCTCGCCGGGGCGGCCGTCTCCCTCTTCGCCGTCCTCGTCACCAGCTTCTTCCTCTTCCGGCTGATCCCCGGCGACCCGGTCAAGCAGATGACCGGCGGCCGTCAGGTGTCGACGGAGCAGATCGCGGCGATGCGCCGCGAGTTCGGGCTCGACCTGCCGCTGTGGCAGCAGTTCACGCAGTACTGCGGCAAGGCGCTGACCGGCGACTTCGGTACGTCGTACCAGTTCCGCGCCCCCGTCATCGACAAGATCACCGAGGCGCTGCCCGCGACCCTGCTGCTCACCGGCACCGCCTTCGTGATCTACACCCTGCTCGGCATCTGGCTGGGCGCCCGCTCCGCGTGGCGCAACGGCGGCGCCGGGGACCGGGCCAGCACCGCGTTCGCCCTGACGCTGTACTCGGTGCCCTCGTTCTGGCTCGGGCTGCTCCTCATCATCACGCTGTCGGTGGGGGTGGGGCCGCTCCCGGGTCTGTTCCCGACCGGAGGCATGGAGTCCGGGAACACCGAGGGCCTCGACCGGGTGCTGGACATCGCCCACCACCTGGTCCTGCCGGTCGTGACCCTGGTCGCCGTGGAGTACGCGCGCACCCTGCTGGTGATGCGGTCCTCGCTGCTGGACGAGATGGGCAGCGACTATCTGACGACCGCGCGCGCCAAGGGGCTGCGCGACGACCTCGTACGCCGCAGGCACGCCGTGCCGAACGCCCTGCTGCCCACCGTCACCCTGCTCTTCGTGAACCTCGGTACGACGGTGGCGGGGGCGATCCTGGTGGAGACGGTGTTCTCCTGGCCGGGGCTCGGCGGGCTGTTCTACCAGGCGCTGAGCGTGCCCGACCTGCCGTTGGTGCAGGCGCTGTTCTTCGTGTTCGCCGCCGCGGTGATCCTGATGAACACCCTCGCCGACGTGATCTATCCGCTGCTCGATCCCCGGGTGGGCCGATGACGACATCGATGGAGAAGTCCGCGGACACCCCCGGGACCCCGCCGGCGGAGGGCCCGCGCGCCCTCGCCCGCGCCCGGCGGCGGCAGGCCGCGCTGCGCTTCTGGCGGCAGTACCGCACGCACCGGGCCGGGCTCGTCGGCCTCGGCGTGCTCGTGGTGATCGCCCTGCTGGCGGTGGCCGCTCCGCTCCTGGTGGGTGAGGAGTCCCGGAGCGTGACCGGCGCGCCGGGCGGGCCGCTGGAGGCGCCCAGCGGGGAGTTCCCGCTCGGGACCGACCAGTTCGGCCGCAGCCTGCTCGCGCTGATGCTCTGGGGGACCCGGGTGTCGCTGACCGTCGGGCTGCTCGCGGCGTTCCTCTCGGTGGCGATCGGCACCCTGATCGGGATCACCGCGGGCCACTTCAAGGGCTGGTACGCCACGATCGTCATGCGGGTCACCGACTGGTTCCTCGTCATGCCGACGCTGGTGCTGGCCATCGCCCTGGCCACGGTGCTGTCCCGGTCGGTCTGGACGACGATCCTCGCGATCGGCGTGACGACCTGGCCGACGACCGCCCGGCTGGTGCGGGCCCAGACGCTGTCGGTGGAGTCCCGCCCGTACATCGAACGCTCGCGGGCGCTCGGCGGCGGGCACGGCCACATCATGACCCGGCACGTGCTGCCCAACGTGATGCCGCTGGTGCTCGCCCAGACCACGCTGGTGATCTCCACGGCCATCCTCACCGAGGCGACCCTCGCCTTCCTCGGGCTCAGCGATCCCACGATCGTCTCCTGGGGCGGGCTGCTCCAGGACGCCCGGGAGGCCGGGGCGGTCAGCTCCGGCAACTGGTGGTACCTCGCCCCGCCCGGACTCGCCATCGCCGTCGTCGCCCTCGCCTTCACGCTGTGCGGCCGTGCGATCGAGTCCGTGCTCAACCCCAAGCTGGGAGCGTCCCGTTGACGGCGACGACCACGACGGCCACTGCGCATCCGGACCCCTCCGCCGAGCCCGGTACATCCGGGCCGGTGGGCGATCCCCCGCTGCTGGAGGTGCGGGACCTCACCGTCACCTACGGCGGCGGGCCCGACGCCGTCCCCGCCGTGCGGGGCGTCGATCTGCGGGTCGAGGCGGGGCAGAAGCTGGGCATCGCCGGGGAGTCCGGCTGCGGCAAGTCCACGCTGGCCCTGGCGCTGCTGCGGCTGCTGCCCGCGACGGCGAAGCTGACCGGGCAAATCCTGCTGGACGGCGAGGACGTCCTGACCATGAAGTGGGGGCGGCTGCGGGCGGTCCGCTGGGCGGGCGCGTCCATCGTCTTCCAGGGCGCGATGCACTCGCTCAACGCGGTGCACCGGGTCGGCGACCAGATCGCCGAACCGATTCTGCTGCACAGCGGGGCCACCCCGGCCGCCGCCCGCGAGCGCGCCGGTGAGCTGCTGGAACAGGTGGGACTACCCGCCGCCCGCGCGCGGGCCTACCCGCACGAGCTGTCCGGCGGCCAGCGGCAGCGCGTGATGATCGCGATGGCACTGGCCTGCGATCCGCGGCTGATCGTGGCGGACGAGCCGACGACCGCGCTGGACGTGATGATCCAGGCGCAGATCCTGCGGCTGATCAACCAGCTGGTCGCGGATCAGAACGTCGGCCTGATCATGATCAGCCACGACCTCGCGGTGCTCGCGGACACCTGCGACCGGCTCTCGGTGATGTACGCGGGCCGGGTCGTCGAGGAGGGCCCCGCCCGGCAGGTGTACACCGACGCCCGCCATCCGTACGCCCAGGCGCTCTCCGCCGCGTTCCCGAGGATCGGGGACCCCGCCTCCCGGCACGCTCCGCGCGGGCTGCCGGGCGATCCGCCGGACCCGGCGGCGCTGCCGGGCGGCTGTACGTTCCACCCCCGCTGCCCGGTGCCGCTGGACTCCTGCGCCACCGAGGACCAGGAGCTGCGGGAGGCCGGAGGCGAGCGCCGGGCCGCCTGCGTACGGGTGGACGCCCCCGGGGCCCCGGACCCCGCCGCCCCGGCCCCGGCCTCTTTGGGGGCCGACGACACGAGGAGCACGACATGAGCACCGCCCCTCCGGCCGGCGCCGCGCCCCAGTCGGACGCCCCTCCGGCCGATGCCGCCCCCCTGCTCAGCGCCGAGGCGCTGGAGGTCGCCTTCCCCGGCCGCCGCGGGGCCGCCACCGCCCGCGCCGTCGACGGCGTCGACCTGGACATCCGGCCCGGCGAGATCGTCGCCCTGGTCGGGGAGTCCGGCTGCGGCAAGACGACGCTGGCGCGGTCCCTGCTCGGCCTGGTCCCGCCGACCGCCGGACGGGTCGCCTTCGCCGGGGCCCCGCTGGATTACACGGGCCGGGCGCTGAAGGCGTACCGCAAACGCGTGCAGCTGGTGCTCCAGGACCCCAGTGGCTCGCTCAACCCCCGGCACACGGTGTACGACGCGGTGGCGGAGGGGCTGCGCATCCACGGGTACGGGGGCGACGAGCGGGCGGCCGTCGCGCAGGCCCTCTCCCGGGCCGGACTCCGCCCCCCGGAGCGGTTCTTCCTGCGCTTCCCGCACGAGCTGTCGGGCGGTCAGCGCCAGCGGGTGGTGATCGCCGGGGCGCTGGTGCTGGAGCCGGAGCTGATCGTGGCCGACGAGCCGGTGGCCTCACTGGACGCGTCGGTCCGGGGCGAGATCCTGGCCCTGCTGCTGCGGCTCCGCGACGAGCTGGGCCTCTCGGCCCTGGTCGTCACCCACGACCTCGGTCTCGCCTGGAACATCGCGGACCGGGTGGCGGTGATGTACCTGGGCCGGATCGTGGAGACGGGCCCGGTCGAACAGCTGCTCACGGCCCCTCAGCACCCGTACACCCGGGCCCTGCTGTCGGTCCTGCCCGAGGCGGAGGGGGAACCGGTGGTGCTGGCCGGTGAGCCGCCGGACCCGTCGAAGGTGCCCGCCGGCTGCCGGTTCCACGTGCGCTGCCAGGTCCTCGCCTCGGGCGTGGCGGAGCGGGCCGGAGTGGCGGAGTCCTGCCGCACGGTGGACCTGCCGGTGCTGGGCGGCGGGGCGGACAGCCAGGTGGCGTGCCACTGGGCGGCGGCGCATGGCGGGGAGAGCTGAGGAGGAGCCCCCGAAGACTGCAAAGACTTCTTGGCAAAAAAACTTTGCAAAGAACTCTTTGCGGTCTACGCTCCCGGGTATGACCGACGCACCGGAAGGAGCGGGCTGCCCGCCTGCCCGCCCACGAGGACGCGCGGACACCGCGACGGGGAAAGCGCCGGCCGGTTCCGGCAGCCGGTCGTCGGCGCCCCTGGCCGGGGTGCTGGCGGCCATTGCCGTGTCCCTGACCGGCACCCGGGTCTCCCTGGTGGCCCTGCCCTGGTTCGTGCTCGTCACGACCGGCAGCGCCGCCCAGACCGGTCTCGTCGCCTTCTGCGAGATGACCCCCTACGTGGTGGTCAAGGCCCTCACCGGTCCCCTGGTGGACCGGATCGGCGCGAGGGCCGTCTCCTGGACCACCGACCTGGCGAGCGCGGCCGCCGCCGCGGCGGTCCCGCTGCTGCACGCCCTGGATCTGCTGTCCTTCCCGGTGCTGCTGGCGCTGGTCGCGCTGATCGGCGCGGCGCGCGGTCCGGGCGATCTGGCCAAGGAGGTCATGGTCCCTGAGGCGGCCGAATGCGGCCGGATCCCGCTGGAGCGGGCCACCGGACTCTCCGGCGTCGTCGAGCGGCTGGCCTCCACCGTCGGCCCGGCGGTGGGCGGCGCCCTGGTGGCGCTGCTCGGCCCGATGACCGGCCTGCTCCTCAACGCCGTCTGCTTCGCCCTCGGTTCGGTGATCGTCGCCGTGGTGCTGCCGCGCGGCATGGGACGCCCGGCCGCCGAGGAGTCCGCGCCGGGCGAGGACGGAGACCCGGGCTACTGGCGGCGGTTCGGCGAAGGCTTCGCCTTCCTGCGCGGTGAGCGGCTGCTGCTCGCCGTCGTGATCATGGTCGGGATCACCAACCTGCTGGACGCGGCGCTGACCTCCCTGCTCATTCCCGTCTGGGCCAAGGAGTCCGGGCACGGCCCGACGGCCGTCGGCCTGATCGGCAGCGCGATGGGGGCCGCCGCGGTCGCCGGGAGCCTCATCGCCGCGATGGCCGCGCACCGGCTGCGGCGCCGGGTGGTGTTCCTCGGCGGGTTCCTGCTGGCCGGGGCGCCGCGCTTCCTGGTCCTCGCCGTCGACGCCCCGCTGGGCGTGGTCCTGGCCGTCTTCGCCGTCAGCGGTTTCGGGGCCGGGTTCCTCAACCCCGTGCTGGGGGCCGTCCTGGTCGAGCGGGTGCCGCGCCGGATGCTGGGCCGGGTCAACGCCCTCGGCGACTCACTGGCCTGGTCCGGCATCCCCCTCGGGGGGCTGCTCGCCGGAGCGGCGGTGACCGCCGCCGGGCTCACGCCGGTGCTGCTCGTCTGCGGGGCCGCGTACTTCCTCACCACGAATCTGGCCGGACTGCGCCCCGAGTGGCGGGAGATGGACCGCCGGGACCCACCCGGCCCTCCGGCTCCCGGGGGTGGATCGCCCCCGTCAGCCCGCCCAGCGGCCGTCCCGTCCCGCCCCAGCGGTGCTGGATGATCTCGGCCGCGATGGAGACCGCCGTCTCCTCCGGCGTACGGGCCCCGAGGTCGAGGCCGACCGGGGAGGCGAGCCGGGCGAGCCCGGCCTCGTCCACCCCGGCCGCGCGCAGCCGCGCCAGCCGGTCGTGGTGGGTGCGGCGGCTGCCCATCACGCCGATGTACGCGGCGGGGGTGCGCAGGGCGGCGCGGAGGAGGGGCACGTCGAACTTCGGGTCGTGGGTGAGTACGCAGATCACGGTGCGGGCGTCGACCTCGGTGGACTCCAGGTAGGTGTGCGGCCAGGCGCGGACGACCTCGTCCGCCGTGGGGAAGCGCTCGCGGGTGGCGAAGACCGGACGGGCGTCGCAGACGGTGACCCGGTAGCCGAGGAACGAGCCGATGCGGGCGGTGGCCGCCGCGTGGTCGATGGCCCCGAAGACGAGCATCCGGGGCGGCGGGGCGTACGTCCGGACGAAGACGGCGACCTCCCGCATCCGGCGCTGCCCCCGCGCCCCGTACCACCGCACGCCGGTGCGCCCCTGGGCCAGGAGTCCTCTGGCGTCGTCGGTGACGGCGGCGTCCAGATCCGCCGCCCCGAGCGTGCCGGTCGTCCGCCCCCGGCCGCAGGGGCGGACGGTCAGCCGGGCCCCCGTCCGAGCCCCCGACAGGACCGTGGCCTCGGCCACCGGCTCGTCGGCGGCGACGAGGTCCAGCACCGCCGCCAGCTCCGCGCGCTCCGCGTCGGCCGCGTAGCCGCGCACCAGGACCTCGATCGTCCCGCCGCACGTCAGCCCGGTGGCGAACGCCTCGTCGTCGCTGATCCCGTACGCCACCACGCGCGGCCCGGCCCCGGCCAGCACCTCGCGGGCCACCTCGTACACGTCGCTCTCGACGCAGCCCCCGGAGACACTGCCGACGACGGTCCCCGCGGCGTCGACGGCCATGACCGCCCCCGGGTCGCGCGGCGCGCTGCCGCGCACGGCGACGACGGTCGCCAGGGCGAAGGGGACGCCGTCGGCGCACCGGGCTCGGAGGTCGGGCAGGATGTCGCGCACCCTGTCAGCATCGGCCGTCCCGGGGCGGGCCGCACGGGGAAGCGGGCCGGGTCAGTGGGTCCGGGCGTAGGCGGCGGTCAGCTCGCTGGAGCGCTTGACGTCGGCGGCCATCGCCACCAGCAGGTCGTCGATGGAGTCGAACTTCAGCATGCCGCGGACGTAGGCGAGGAAGTCGACGGCCACGTGCAGCCCGTACAGATCGAGGTCGACACGGTCGATGGCGTACGCCTCGACCGTCCGCTCGACCCCGTCGAACTGCGGGTTCGTGCCGACGGAGATCGCGGCGGGCATCGACTCGCCGTCCACCTCCAGCCAGCCCGCGTAGACGCCGTCGGCGGGGATCGCGGTGTGCGGCAGGGTCTCCACGTTGGCCGTGGGGAATCCCAGCTCGCGGCCGCGCTGCGCGCCGCGCACCACGATGCCCTCGACGCGGTGCGGGCGGCCCAGGATCTCGGCGGCCCCCGCGACGTCGCCCTCGGCGATCAGGGTGCGGGTGAGGGTGGAGGAGAAGGGCTGTCCGCCGCCCGCCTCGCCGGTGACGTACAGGTCGACGACCTCGACGGTGTAGTCGTAGGTGGCGCCCAGCTCGGTCAGGAAGGCGACGTTCCCGGCGGCCCGGTGGCCGAAGCGGAAGTTCGGGCCCTCGATGACGGCCTTCGCGTGGAGCCGGTCGACCAGCACCTTCGCGATGAAGTCGGCGGGCGACAGCTGGGAGAACTCGGTGGTGAAGGGCAGCACCAGCACCGCGTCCACGCCCAGTTCCGCCATCAGCTCGGCACGGCGGTGGTGCGGGGCGAGCAGCGGCGGGTGGCTGCCGGGGCGGACGACCTCGCTGGGGTGCGGGTCGAAGGTCACGACGACCGAGGGGATGCCCAGCTCACGGGCGCGCTCGACGGCCCGGCCGATGATCAGCTGGTGGCCGCGGTGCACGCCGTCGTAGGAGCCGATGGTGACGACGCTGCGTCCCCAGTCCTGGGGGATGTCCTCCAAGCCACGCCAGCGCTGCACTGTGACCGCTCCTCGCCCGAACCTGTGTACGTGTCGTCTGTCCCTTACGCAGGTCTAAGACTGCCATGCTCACGCCCCGCCGCCTGCATCGGCATCGGCATCGGCGGACGTGATGTCTCCAACGCCTCGACCGTGCGCCGGGCGCTCGGGCCGACGACCGCCGCCCACTCCTGCGGCGCGTCGGCGAGCCAGCGGGTGACGAGAGCGGCGAACCCGGGAACCTCCCGGGCCGCCGCGACCAGGCCCCGGTCGAAGCGGGCGGCGCCCTCGGAGGTACGGACGAGCAGCATCCCGGTGCGGTGGACGAGGGCGCGGGTACGGATCTCCGGGCGGCGCCCCGAGCCCTCGGCGGCGGCCCGCAGCAGGGCCTCCAGCACGCCCGGGTCCCGGCCGGTGGTCTGCTCGAACTCCAGCAGCACCTCCAGCAGCTCGGCCCGCAGCGGCCGGGAGTCGGCGCTCCCGGCCCCGGCCAGCACCCGGGCGAGCGCGGCCCGTACCGGCGGGGGCGCGGGACGGTCCCGGAGCAGCCCGGTCACCAGCGGCAGGAGCAGGGCGCGGGCGGCCGGGCCGTGCTCTAGGCGGAGGTCCACGTACTCCGCAGCGTCCGTGCCGTCCGCGGGGTGGGCGTCGATGTACTCCCGGACGAGCCCGGCGACGTGCAGGGCCAGCGCGGGCGTGTCGAGTCCGGCCAGGGCCCGCAGCACCGCTCCCCCGCCCTCGCCGGGGCGGGCCAGCCGGGCGCGGAGCGCGGCGATGACCGGCTCGGGGTGCGCGGGGAAGACCTCGGCGAGCAGCACGACGGGCAGCCGGGGGTCTCCGGCGGCGAACACCCGCAGGGCCACCGGCAGGTGGCGGTCCCGGGTCGCCGGGTCCCGGACGAGCAGGGTGAGCGCGGCCGCGTGCAGTTCACCGTCCTCCGGGCGGTCCAGCAGGATCTCGGCGGCCGAGCGGAGCAGGGCCCGGTCGCCCTCGGCGGCGACCCGGGGCTGGAGCAGTCCGGCGTACCGGGCGGCGGCGGAGCGGCGCGCGGGGCGGTCCTCGTCGCGGGCCCAGCGCTCCACGGCCCGGCAGAGCACGGTGGGCTCGTCCTCCGCGAGGGCGGCGAGCAGCTCACCCGCGCGCGGATGCGGGGTGGCGATCAGCGCGTCGGTGAGGACGTCGGGGGCGAGCTCGCGGCGGGCGTACAGCAGGGCCTGCGCGGCGGCGGCGACCGTGGGGCGCAGCGGCACCTCCGGCGCGCCGGGCCCCGCCATCAGGGGCCGCTCGTCGGTGAACCAGCGGCAGAGCAGCGGCATCACGGCGGCCGCGTCCAGCGCGAGGCGGCGGGCCACCGCGTCGAGATGCCGCTCGTCGCCGTCGGTGCGGGGCAGCCCGTCGGCGGGGACGAGGCGCCGCAGGAGGTCGATCCGGTCCTCCTCGGGCAGCCGCAGCCGCCGCCAGAACCAGGGGCCGAACTCCCCGTACGGGCCCGGCCCCCGCGGTCCGTGGGCGGCGGCGCCGCGGGTGATGCGCCCGGCGAGGACCCGCAGGACGCCGAGGTACGGGCGGGCGTCGGCGACCCGGAGCAGGCTGCCGCGGAGCAGGTGGGCCGCCCACCAGGCGGCGTCCTCGTCCCGGGGGCCGTCCTCTCCCCACAGCCGGTCCAGTGCCTCGATCAGATCGGCCATCCGGTGCGCCAGGGCGGCCGTGCCCTGACGGCGGCCCAGGAGGACCATGGCCTGGATCACCGGCCCGATGCGGTGCCGGGGCACCGGCAGGCTGCGGGGCTCCCGTTTGGCGCCGGAGCCGGTGTCCGGGCCCGGCTCGCCGCTCTCGCGGGGCGCCGCCGGGTCCGGGCCGGTGCTTCCCCGGTGCCAGCGGTGCACCAGGGAGCGCAGGGCCGCGTCCAGGTCCAGATGGGCGCCCTGGACCCAGTCGCCCAGCTCCTCGTGGGCGAAGCGGTAGCCCGCCCCGGCGGGGACGAGCAGGCCCTCGGCGAGGACGGCGGAGGCCCAGCCGGTGCGCCAGGGGAAGATCTCCTCGAACGCGGCCCGGTCCAGCTCCCCCTGGCCCGGTCCCAGGCAGCGGCGGGCCGCCTCGTGGACCTGGCCCGCCACCCGGGCGGCCAGCCGTCGCACGACGGTGCCCCGGGGTTGCTCGTCACCGTCGGCCGCGATCCGGACGGCGGCGCGCACGCACAGCAGGTCGAGGTGGGCGCCGAAGACGTCCTCGGTGTCGGGGCGGCCGGGGACCCCGGTCGGCAGGGCGGCGCGGACCTCGGCGAGCAGCCGCAGGGTGAGCGGGTGCCGGTCGTGGCCGGGTGCGAGGGCGGTGGCCGGGATGGCGAGGCGCTCCTTGGCCCGCTCGGCCTGCTCGGGGGTGAGGTCGCCGAGGCGGAGAGCGGGCGGCAGCCCCCGTGCGGGTCGGCTCGGGCGGTGCAGCGCGTGCGGCGGGTAGAGGGCGCCCGCGGTCTCCCAGTGCTCCGGGCGGCAGGCCACGACGAGCCGGACCCGGCGCTCCCGGAGCCAGGCGGCACTGGCGGCCGTCCACTCCGCGAGGCGGTGGGCCAGCAGGGGCGGCATCTCCTCGGGGCCGTCCAGGACCACCAGGAGGGGATGGCCCGCGTCGGCGGCGAGCCGGGCGACGCGCTCCGGGGTGGCCGTCGCCATGTCGCCGCGGGCCCCGGCGGCGGTGACGATGCGCGCGGACCGGTCGAGCGTGCGGCGGGCGGCGTCGGCGACGGTGGCGTCCTCGGCCAGCAGGTCGGCGCCGCGCAGCCAGAGCGTGGGAGCGGGCGCCGGGCCCTCGGCGCGGCGGGCGGCGAGGGCGGCCAGCTCGGTGGTGCGGCCGGTGCCGGGTGCGCCGACGAGGCCGAGCACCAGCCCCGTACCGGCCTCGAAGGCGGACAGCTCCGCGTGCACGTCCTCCCGGTCGACCGGGGCGGTAGGGGCGTCGGGGCCGCCGGCCGAGGCGACGGAGGTGGCGGTGAGCTGGAGCGCCCCGGCGAGGTTGAGGTCGGGGCCGAAGCCGGGGGCGGCCAGCGCGTTGCGGCGCAGCAGGGCGTCCAGCGTGTCGTCGGCGCCGCGGCTGATCGGCAGGGCGAGTCCGGCCGCCTCGTGCGGGGTGGTGAGGGCGGTGCACAGCACGCCGAGGACCGCGCCGGTGACCGGGTCGGTCACCGGTCCGCCGACCGCCGCGCCTCCGGAGCGCAGGGCGTCCCGGCCGTCGGTGCCCAGCGCCAGCTCCAAGGCGGCGGGGACCGGGTGGCCGCCGTCCGGGGTGGTGTAGGTGGCGGGGGTGGTGCCGAGCACCCGGGCCTCACGCCGTCCATGGGCGGCGATGTCGACGTAGCCGCCGGGCCCGGACCCGTCCCGTACGGCGATGGGCAGCGGCTCCGCGTCGAGCGCGTCGGGGCCGCCGGTGCGCAGCAGGGCCAGGCCCATCGCGGGCAGTGCGGTGATGTCGTCGGGGCCGACGGTGCAGGTGCGGCCGCCGGTGCCGTGCAGGAGGAAGGGGGCCGGGGAGACGACGGCCTGGTGGGCGGTGACGACCGTGCCCCGGTCGTCCGCGACGAAGCCGGTCCCTCGCGGCCGGCCGGCCTGATCGCAGATTCGTACCAGCTTCGACCGGTCCCCGCTACCCATGGTTCGACGGTAGGCGGCCGGTGATCCGCGCAGGCGCGCGGAGAGGGAAAGCGCCCCCCACGCCCCCGGCATTCACTCCGAGCGCCCGTCCATTGGGGTGAATGAGCGTGTCCCCCGGCGAGCAGGGATGGTGCCGGGGAGGGAAAGGTGAAGCGGGCACCGGTTGGGGGGTGGTGCCCGCTTCACACCGGACGGGCGCACGCCACCCGGGGTCCGCCGCCGGGGGGGGGGGGGCGGGGCGCGTCGGCCGGAGGTCAGGCGAAGACGGCGAGGCTCTTGGCCCTGCCCTTCTCCTGCTCCACGAGCACCAGGAACCTTCCGTCGGGTCCGAAGACGGCGACCGGTCCCGGCGGGTGGGCGGGCATGTCCAGCCGTACGCCGTTCAGGAGCAGCCTGGCCCGCTTCTCGTCCACGTCCCAGCGGGGGAAGGCCGCGGCGGCCGCCTCGGCGACCGGCATCACCGTCAGCTCCTCCTGGTGCTGGTCGAGCGTGCGAGCCGCGTCCAGGCCGTAGGGGCCGACGCGGGTGCGGCGCAGCGCGGTGAGGTGCCCGCCGACGCCGAGTCCGGCGCCGAGGTCCCGGGCGAGGGCGCGGATGTAGGTCCCCGAGGAGCAGACGACCGAGACGACCAGGTCCACCACCGGGGTGCCGTCCTCGGCGACGGCCTCGCGGACGTCGTGGACGCGGAAGGAGGAGACGGTGACCGGGCGGGCCGGGATCTCGAACTCCTCGCCGCCGCGCACCCGCGCGTAGGACCGCTTGCCGTCGATCTTGATGGCGCTGACCTTGGACGGGACCTGCATGATCGCGCCGGTCAGCGCGGCGACCCCGGCGTCGACGGAGTCCCGGGTGACGCCGGAGGCGTCGGTGGACGAGGTGATCTCGCCCTCGGCGTCGTCGGTGACGGTGTCCTGGCCGAGCCGGATCGTGCCCAGGTACTCCTTCTCGGTGAGCGCGAGGTGGCCCAGCAGTTTGGTGGCCCGCTGGACGCCGAGCACGAGGACCCCGGTCGCCATCGGGTCCAGCGTTCCGGCGTGGCCGACGCGTCGCGTACGGGCGATGCCGCGCATCTTGGCCACGACGTCGTGCGAAGTGAAGCCGGACGGCTTGTCGACAATGACAAGGCCGTCCGGCGTGGTGGTCTGCTCGGTCATGCGGAGGCCGGGCCCTCGCTCTTCTCGGAGGGTCCGTCGGTCTCGTCGTCCTCGTCCTCCGGCTTGCGGTACGGATCGGCCTCGCCCGCGTACTTCGCGCCCGTGGACACCTCGCGCACCTCCGCGTCCTTGGCCCGTGCCTTGTCCAGGAGGTCCTCGATGGTGCGGGCGTTGTCCGGGAGGGCGTCCGGCACGAAGGCCAGGGACGGCGTGAACCGGACCCCGGTCTGCCGGCCGACCTCGGAGCGCAGCACGCCCTTGGCGCTCTCCAGCGCCGCGGCGGAGGCGGCGCGCTCCTCGTCGTCACCGTAGACCGTGTAGAAGACCGTGGCCTCCCGCAGGTCGCCGGTAACCCGGGCGTCCGTGATCGTCACGAATCCCAGCCGCGGATCCTTGATTCGCCGGTCCAGGGTCTCCGCGACCACGACCTGGATGCGATCGGCCAGCTTGCGGGCCCGCGCGTTGTCGGTCACCGGTCCGTCACTCTTCCTTCTGATTTCGCTCGACTGTCAGTCTTCGTCACTGTGCAGCCGCCGTCTCACCGACAGCAGCTCCACCTCGGGGCGCGCGGCGACCAGCCGCTCGCACCGGTCCAGTACGTCCGTCAGGTGTCCGGTGTCCCCGGAGACCACGGCGAGGCCGATCTCGGCCCTGCGGTGGAGATCCTGCCCGCCGGTCTCGGCCACGCTCACCGCGTACTTGCGCTGGAGCTCGGCCACGATCGGGCGGACGACGGAACGCTTCTCCTTCAGCGACCGTACGTCGCCGAGGAGCAGGTCGAAGGACAAGGTCCCCACATACATGTGTTTCCGGATGTCCCGCCGGTACGGGTTCATGCCCCGCCGAAGCCTGCCGGGGACACCAGAACCGTACCGGAACGGCCGGGGCCGATCGACGGAAATTCGACCCGTCGACCGGCCCCGACCGTGGTGGAAGGGGCCGGGAGCACACTCCCGGAACCCCCTTCCGAAGCCCTGCGGGTCCTTTTGGACCCGAGGTCGATCAGCCTCGCGGCTTCTCGCGCATCTCGTACGTCGCGATGACGTCGTCGATCTTGATGTCGTTGAAGTTCCCGAGGTTGATACCGCCCTCGAAGCCTTCGCGGATCTCGGTGACGTCGTCCTTGAAGCGGCGCAGACCGGAGATGTTGAGGTTCTCCGCGACGACCTTGCCATCGCGCAGCAGGCGCGCCTTGGTGTTGCGCTTGACCTCGCCGGAGCGGACCAGCACACCGGCGATGTTGCCCAGCTTGGACGAGCGGAAGATCTCGCGGATCTCCGCCGTGCCCAGCTCGACCTCTTCGTACTCCGGCTTGAGCATGCCCTTGAGGGCCGCTTCGATCTCCTCGATCGCCTGGTAGATGACCGAGTAGTACCGGACGTCCACGCCTTCGCGCTCGGCCATCTGCTCGGCGCGCCCGGCGGCGCGCACGTTGAAGCCGATCACGATGGCGTCCGAACCCGTCGCCAGGTTGATGTCGGACTCGGTGACCGCACCGACGCCGCGGTGCAGGACCCGGATGTCGACCTCTTCACCGACGTCGAGCTGGAGCAGTGAGGACTCCAGGGCCTCCACCGAACCGGACGCGTCGCCCTTGATGATGAGGTTGAGCTCCTGGACCAGACCGGCCTTGAGCGCCTCGTCCAGGTTCTCCAGGGAGAACCGGACGCCCTTGCGGGCGAAGTTGGCGTTGCGCTCACGGGCCGCGCGCTTCTCGGCGATCTGACGGGCCGTACGGTCCTCGTCGACGACCAGGAAGTTGTCGCCCGCGCCCGGGACGTTGGTGAGACCGAGCACCAGGACGGGGGTCGAGGGACCCGCTTCCTGCACGTTCTGACCGTTGTCGTCGAGCATGGCGCGCACGCGGCCGTAGGCGTCGCCCACGACCATCGTGTCGCCGATGCGCAGCGTTCCGCGCTGGACCAGGACCGTCGAGACGGCACCGCGACCGCGGTCGAGGTGGGACTCGATGGCGATGCCCTGCGCGTCCTGGTCGGGGTTGGCCCGCAGGTCGAGCGAGGCGTCGGCGGTGAGGACGACGGCCTCCAGCAGCGCCTCGATGTTGAGGCCCTGCTTGGCGGAGATGTCGACGAACATGGTGTCGCCGCCGTACTCCTCGGCCACCAGACCGAACTCGGTGAGCTGACCGCGCACCTTGGTCGGGTCGGCGCCCTCGACGTCGATCTTGTTGACCGCGACCACGATCGGCACCTCGGCCGCCTTGGCGTGGTTCAGCGCCTCGATCGTCTGGGGCATCACACCGTCGTTGGCCGCCACCACGAGGATCGCGATGTCGGTCGACTTCGCACCACGGGCACGCATGGCGGTGAACGCCTCGTGACCCGGGGTGTCGATGAAGGTGATCTTGCGCTCTTCCTCGTTGACCTCGGTCGTGACCTGGTAGGCACCGATGTGCTGGGTGATGCCACCGGCCTCGCCCGCGACCACGTTGGTCTTGCGGATCGCGTCGAGGAGCCGGGTCTTACCGTGGTCGACGTGACCCATGACGGTCACCACCGGCGGACGGGAGACCAGGGCCTCTTCGCCGCCCTCGTCCTCGCCGAACTCGATGTCGAAGGACTCCAGGAGCTCGCGGTCCTCCTCCTCCGGGCTGACGATCTCCAGGACGTAGTTCATCTCCTCGGCGAGGAGCTTCAGCGTCTCGTCGGAGACGGACTGCGTGGCCGTCACCATCTCGCCGAGGTTCATCATCACGGCGACGAGCGACGCCGGGTTGGCGTTGATCTTCTCCGCGAAGTCGGTGAGCGAGGCGCCGCGCGACAGCCGGACGGCCTGTCCGTTGCCGCGGGGCAGCATGACGCCGCCGACCGACGGGGCCTGCATGGCCTCGTACTCCTGGCGCCTCTGCCGCTTCGACTTGCGGCCACGACGCGCGGGCCCGCCGGGACGGCCGAACGCACCCTGCGTGCCACCGCGGCCACCGGGACCACCCGGACGACCGCCGAAGCCGGGACGGCCGCCGAAGCCGCCGCCGCCACCGGGACGACCGGCACCGCCGCCGCCACCCGGACCGGCCGGACGCCCGGCGAAGCCGCCGCCACCGCCGCCACCGGGACGACCGGCGAAGCCGCCGCCACCACCGGGACGACCGCCGCCGCCACCGGGACGACCGCCGCCACCGGGACCACGGCCACCGCCGGGGCCACCACCGGGACGCGGGCCCGCGGCGGGACGCTGCGGCATCATGCCCGGGTTGGGGCGGTTACCGGCGGGGCCGCCGCCGGGACGCGGGGCCTGCGGACGGGGCATCCCGCCCGGAGAGGGACGGGCGCCGCCCTGTCCCTGACCACCCTGCGGACGCGGGGCGCCGCCGGGGCCGCTGCCCTGGGGGCGCGGGGCGCCGGGGCGCTCCGAGCCGCCACCGGGGCGCGGGGCACCGCCGGGACGGGGCGCCGAGGGGCGCGCCATGCCGGTGGAGCCGCCGGAGGTGAAGGGGTTGTTGCCCGGACGGGGACCGGCCGGACGGGCGCCGCCGGGGCGCGGGGCGCCCTGGCCCGCGGGACGCGCGGGACGGTCGCCGCCACGCTCGGCGCCGCGCTGGCCACCGTCGCGCTGACCGCCGGCCGGGGCCGGACGGGCGGGGGTGGGACGCGGGCCCGGGGTGGCGCCGGCGGGGCGCGGGGCCTGCGGGGCCGCGGGCCGCTCCGGGGCCGGTGCCGAGAACTCGGCGGCCGGGACCGGGGTGACGGGGGCCTTCGGCGCGGGCTTCGGGCCCGGACGGGGACCCGCCGACGGCGCGGAGGGCGCCGCGGGGGTGCTGCTCGGGGCCTCGGCGGCGGCCGGCTTGGGGGCCGGTGCGCCGGGCTTGGGGGCAGCGGGACGTGCCGCGGCGGCCGGGGAGGGCGCCGCGGGCTTCGCGGGCGACGCCTTGCGGGGCGCGCCAGGCTTCGCAGCGGACTTGCCGGCGTTGCCGCCGGGCCCCTGCAGTGCGTCGGTCAACTTGCGTACAACCGGCGCCTCGATCGTCGAGGACGCCGAACGGACGAATTCACCGAGTTCTTGGAGCTTGGCCATGACGACCTTGCTCTCGACGCCGAACTCCTTGGCGAGTTCGTATACCCGGACCTTAGCCACTTCGCTCCTTTTAGGTCCGGGTTACCGCCGGACCGTCGCTACTTCATGGGCGTACTCATCGCGTACTCATCGAGTGCTCATCGCAATCTCGACCTACTTCCAACTCGCGAGGTACCTGACCGCACGGGGTCCCGTGCCGTTCACTTTCCTACGGTGTCACCCGCTCGACGAACCGCGTCAGTGCCGCGGTGTCGAACGGCCCCTTGGCCTTGAAGGCCCGGGGGAACGCCCGGCGGCGGACCGCCAGGTCGAGACAGACAGAGGCGGGGTGCAGATAAGCACCCCGGCCGGGCAGCGTACCGCGTGGATCAGGGGCGCAGACGCCCTCGTCCACCACGATGCGCAGCAGCTCGCTCTTGGCCACTCGCTCCCGGCATCCCACACAGGTTCGCTCGGGACAAGCGCCAGCTTGCGTCCGGCCAGACACGTTTAAGTCTACCTCCCCGCACCGACCTCACCCCTTCGGGGCAAAGATCGAACGGATGTTGTCGTGATCTCAGCGGCGTACGGACCAGAACTATTCCCCGGACCGGCTCCGGGTCAACGCCTTTCCGAGCGCTCCCGGGCCCGCTCGGCCCGCTCGCGGTCGGCGGTCTCCCGCTCCGCGTCGGTCTCGGTGTCGGGCCGGATGTCGATGCGCCAGCCGGTGAGGCGGGCGGCGAGGCGGGCGTTCTGGCCCTCCTTGCCGATGGCCAGCGACAGCTGGTAGTCCGGCACGGTGACCCGGGCGGACCGGGCGCCGAGGTCCACGACCTCGACCTCGCTCACCCGGGCGGGCGACAGGGCGTTGGCGACCATCTCGGCCGGGTCGTCGGACCAGTCCACGATGTCGATCTTCTCGCCGTGCAGCTCGGCCATGACATTGCGGACGCGGCCGCCCATCGGGCCGATGCAGGCGCCCTTGGCGTTGAGACCCGACCGGGTGGAGCGGACCGCGATCTTGGTGCGGTGACCGGCCTCGCGGGCGATCGCGGAGATCTCGACGGAGCCGTCGGCGATCTCGGGGACCTCCAGGGCGAAGAGCTTCTTCACCAGGTTGGGGTGGGTGCGCGAGAGCGTCACCGAGGGGCCGCGTACGCCCTTGGCGACCCGGACGACGTAGGTGCGCAGCCGCAGGCCGTGGGTGTACTCCTCGCCGGGGACCTGCTCCTGCACCGGCAGGATGGCCTCCAGCTTGCCGATGTCGACCAGGACGTTCTTGGGGTCCTTGCCCTGCTGGACGACGCCCGTGACGACGTCGCCCTCGTGACCCGCGTACTCGCCGAAGGTCTTGTCGTCCTCGGCGTCGCGCAGCCGCTGGAGGATGACCTGCTTGGCGGTGGACGCCGCGATCCGGCCGAACCCGGAGGGGGTGTCGTCGAACTCCTTGGGCTCCTGGCCCTCTTCGAGGTCGGCGGGGTCCTCCGTGGCCCAGACCGTCACATGGCCGCGCTCGTCGATCCTGACGCGCGCCCGGCGGTAGCTGCCGTCGGTGCGGTGGTAGGCGATGAGGAGGGCCGATTCGATCGCCTCGACGAGCACGTCGAAGGGGATCTCCTTGTCCTGCGCCAAGCCCTTCAGAAGCTTCACATCGATGTCCACGGCTACGCCTCCTCTTCCTTCTTGTCCTTGCGGTTGAATTCGATCTCCACGCGCGCCTTGGCGATCTCCTCGAAGGCGAGGCGGCGGGCGGTGGGCTTGCGGCCCTTGACGCCGGGGACCTCCAGGTCGAGCCCGTCCTCGTCGACGGCGAGGACACGGGCGACCAGCTCGTCCCCCGCGGTCAGCTGGAACCGGGCCAGCCGGCCGGTGGCGCGTACGTAGTGGCGGTGCTCGGTGAGCGGGCGGTCCGCGCCCGGGGAGCTGACTTCGAGGACGTACTCGCCCTCGCCCATCGCGTCGGTCTCGTCCAGCTTCTCGGAGACCGCGCGGCTCAGCTCCGCACAGGCGTCCAGCTCCACGCCCTCGTCGGAGTCCACGATGATCCGCAGCACCCCGCGGCGGCCCGCCCGGGACACCTCGATCTCCTCCAGGTCCAGCTGGCGCGCGCTGACGAGCGGTTCCAGCAGCCCGCGCAGCCTCTCGCTCTGGGTGGTGCTCATCCGGGTGACTCCTCGGCCGCGTGTGCTGTTGTGGGATCGTCGTGCGTCAGGTCAAAGGGTATCCGGTCGTCAGGGGTGTTGCCGTCCGCCTCCCGCCGGTCACGGGTACGCTCACGTGCGGTGATCACATCAGGACAGATCCGGTCAGGACCGGTCCAGGCCCGAAGGAGAGACGTGCGGCGCACGGGGACGACGCGCAGGGGGGCGCTCACCGCGACGGGAGCCCTCGCCCTGGGTGCGGTGCTGACCGGCTGCGGGGGCGACGACGGGGCGGCGGACGGCGGTGGCTCCGCCCGCTCCGGCGGCCGGGCCGACGCGGTCCGGGAGGGGAACAGCCTGCGCCGGAAGGCGGCGCGCGATGGCGCCCAGCTGCTCGCCCGCTACGACCTGGTCGCCGAGGCCCACCCGGCCGCCGCGGCGGGCCTGGCACCCCTGCGGGCGGCCGTGGCGGCGCACGGGAAGGCACTGGCCCCGCCGCACGCCGATGACGCACCGGACGAAACCCCTCCGCCCGCTCCCGGCCCGGTCTCCGCCGACCTCGAGGCCGCGGTGCGGGAGCTGGCGGCGGCCGAGCGCGGCCGGGCCGACGCGCACACCGAGGCGCTGCTGACCGCTGAGCCCGAGCTGGCCCGGCTGCTGGCCTCGGTGGCGGCAGCCGCCGCGGCGCACGCGTACCTGCTGACCGAGCTGGCCGAGGAGACCGCCGCATGAGCATCCATAACGCCCGGCCGCCCGCCGGGGACGACGCCGACTCCCCCGCGCTGACCGCCGCCCAGGCGGCCCTGGCGGCCGAGCACGCCGCGGTCTACGGCTACGGCGCGCTGGGCGGCCGTCTCGACGGGAAGCGGCGTTCCGAGGCGAGCGCGGCGTTCGACGGGCACCGCGCGAGCCGGGACGCGCTGGCGCGGGCCGTCCGGGACCTGGGCGGCAGGCCGGTCGCCTCGGACGCCGCGTACGCCCTGCCGTTCGCGGTCGCCGACGCCCCCTCGGCGGTGCGGCTCGCCGCGGTGCTGGAGGACCGGGTCGCGGGCGCCTACGCCGATCTCGTACGGGCTGCCGAGGGCCCGCTGCGCGGCCGGGCCGCGGGCGCGCTGCGCGAGGCGGCGGTGCGGTCGGCCCGGTGGCGGGGCGGCAACGTAGCCTTTCCGGGGCTCGCCGAGCGGGCCGCAGGCGCCGACCCGGCCGCGACGGCCCCCGTCGAGGCCGCCGGGGCCGGCGGGACGCGCTGACACGAGGAACCGGAAAGGGACCACACGACGTATGGGTTGGGAACCGCCGCAGCGCCTGGTGCGCGCGCTCGGTGAGATGTACGGGGACGAGGCGACGGCCGACTGGCTCGACGGGCTCCCCGCACTGGCCGGACGGGCGCTGGCGGCCGGGGACGGCCTCACCGCGGAGCGGGTCGCCGCCCCCGGCGGGCGCAGCTCGATGGTGGTTCTGGTGCGGCGGGCCGACGGGACCGGGGCAGCGCTGAAGATCGCCCCGCCGGCCGCCGGGATCGAGCAGGAGCGGGCGGCCCTGGAGCACTGGAACGGCTGGGGCACGGTGCGGGTGCTGGACGCCCCCGGCCCGGACGTTCCCGGTGCGCTGCTGCTGGAGCGGCTGCACCACGAGGTGTCCCTGCGCTCGCTGCCGGAGGCGAAGGCGCTGCTGGAGGCGGCGGGCACGGTGCGGCGGCTGTGGGTGGAGCCGCCCGCCGGGCACCCCTTCGAGAGCGTGGCGGAGCGGACCGGGCGGCAGAGCGCCGGGATGCGGGCGGCCGCCGAGGCCGATCCGGAGCTGGCCCCGCTGGTCGACGCGGCACTCGCGGCGCGTGCCGAGCTGATCGAGGCGCCCGGCGAACTCATCCTGCTGCACGGCAACTTCCGGCAGAGCAAGGTACTGGCCGGGGAGCGGGCACCGTGGCTGACGGTGGGCCCGGAACCGGTGGTGGGAGAGCGCGCCTACGACCTGGCGCGGCTGGTGCGGGACCGGGTGGAGGATCTGATCGCGGCCTCCGGCGGACCGGCGACGGCGCGGCGGCGGGTCAAGAGGCTGGCGGAGTCGCTGGAGGTGGAGCAGGCGCGGCTGCACGGCTGGACGCTGTTCCGGGCGGTGGAGTCGGGGACCCGGGCGCTGGCCGAGGGGCGGCGGCAGATGGGCGAGGTCAACCTGGAGTTCGCGGGCTGGCTGTAGTCCTGTCCTGCGGCGAGGCCCCCCGCGCCGGGACGCGGGGGGCCTCGCCGCAGGGGCTGGTCAGCCCAGGTCGGACGTGAGGCGGGCGACGGCCTCCTCGACGGTCAGCTCCTCGCGCTCGCCGGTGCGGCGGTCCTTCAGCTCCAGCACCCCGTCGGCGGAGCGGCGACCCGCGACGAGGATCCGGGGCACGCCGATCAGCTCGGAGTCGGTGAACTTCACGCCGGGCGAGACGCCCGCCCGGTCGTCGACCAGGACCCGCAGCCCGGCCTCGCTGAGCTTCTCCGAGACCTCCAGGGCCAGTTCGGTCTGGAGTGCCTTGCCCGCGGCGACGACGTGGACGTCGGCCGGGGCGATCTCCCGGGGCCAGCACAGGCCCTTGTCGTCGGCGGTCTGCTCGGTGAGGGCGGCCACGGCGCGGGAGACGCCGATGCCGTACGAGCCCATCGTGACGCGGACGGGCTTGCCCTGCTGGCCGAGGACGTCGAGCTGGAAGGTGTCGGCGTACTTGCGGCCGAGCTGGAAGATGTGGCCGATCTCGATGGCGCGGTCCAGGGTGAGACCGGTGCCGCACTTGGGGCAGGGGTCGCCCTCCTCGACCACGACGACGTCCAGGTACTGGTCGACCTCGAAGTCCCGGCCCGCGACGACGTTCCTCGCGTGCCTGCCGTCCTTGTTGGCGCCGGTGATCCAGGTGGTGCCCGGGGCGACGCGGGGGTCGGCGAGGTAGCGGACCTTCTCCAGGCCCTGGGGGCCGACGTAGCCCCGTACGAGGTCGTCGCGGCCCACGAAGTCCTCGGCGGTGACCAGTTCCACGACGGCGGGCGCCAGATGCTCGCCGAGCTTGCCGAGGTCGACCTCGCGGTGGCCGGGGACGCCGACGGCGACGATCTCGCCGTCCACCTTGACCAGCAGGTTCTTCAGGGTGGCGGAGGCGGGCACGCCCAGGTGCGCGGCGAGGGTCTCGATGGTCGGGGTGTCGGGGGTGTCCAGCTCCTCGACCGGGCCGTGCGCCGAGCCGTCGACCGGGGCGAGCGCGAAGGTCACGGCCTCGGTGTTGGCGGCGTAGTCGCAGTTCGGGCAGTCCGCGAAGGTGTCCTCACCGGCGGCCGCGGGGGCCAGGAACTCCTCCGAGGCGGAGCCGCCCATCGCGCCGGAGACGGCGGAGACGATGCGGTGGTCCAGACCGAGCCGCTGGAAGATCTTGATGTACGCGGCCCGGTGCAGGGCGTAGGAGTGCGCGAGGCCCTCGTCGGTGGTGTCGAAGCTGTACGAGTCCTTCATCTGGAACTCGCGGCCGCGGAGCACGCCGGAGCGGGGCCGCGCCTCGTCGCGGTACTTCGTCTGGATCTGGTAGAGCATCACCGGCAGGTCCTTGTAGGACGTGCACTGGTCCTTGACGGTCTGGGTGAAGATCTCCTCGTGGGTCGGGCCCAGGAGGTAGTCGCCGCCCTTGCGGTCCTTGAGGCGGAAGAGCAGGTCGCCGTACTCCTCCCAGCGGCCGGACGCCTCGTAGGGCTCCTTCGGCAGCAGGGCGGGGAGCAGGACCTCCTGGGCGCCGATGGCGTCCATCTCCTCGCGGACCACGTTCGAGATGTTGTCCAGGACCTTCTTGCCGAGCGGCAGCCAGGTCCAGATTCCGGCCGCGTTACGGCGGACGTAACCGGCGCGGACCAGCAGCTTGTGGCTGAGCGTCTCGGCGTCCGCCGGGTCGTCGCGCAGTGTCTTGATCATCAATCGGGACATGCGCTGGACCTGGGCCATGGTGAACTCCTGCTCGCGAAAGTGGTGAGCCCGAGGTTAACCGGGGGGCGCGGGCGGGCGGAAATCCATTCGGCCCGGGGGGCGGAGCAGCGGCAGGGGCGCACCCATGACCGCGTACGGCTGCGGGGCGCTGGGGAACACGACCTGGCGGGCCAGGTCGCGGTAGCCGAGGGAGCGGTACAGGGCGCGGGCCGGGCTGTCCTTGTCGATCGCGGAGAGGATCGAGCGGGGCTGCGGGACGGCGTCGGTGATGGCGGTGATCAGCGTGCGGCCGATGCCGTGCTGCTGGTGGCGGGGGTGGACGTGGAGTTCGGTGATGACGAAGGAGTCGTCCAGCCAGTCGTCGGAGCCGGTGGCGCGCAGGTAGGGCTCGACGACGGTGGACCACCACTGGGCGCGGTCGTTGGGCAGTCCGTAGACGAAGCCGACGAGCCGCCCGGTGGGGGTGAGGGCACCCAGCGCACGGGCGTGCGGGTGCTCCAGGTGGCGCAGGACGATGTGGCGGCGTACGTCGATCTCGTCCTGGGTGAGCCCGAAGGCGGCGGCCTGGACGAGCAGGGCTTCGTCGACGCGGGCGGCCAGGTCGACGGGGCCGATCTCGACGTCGGGTGCTGCGGGGCCTTCTCCGGGGGCTGCCATGCCGGAACCCTACTGGCCGGGGCGGGCGCCCGGGTGGGCGAGGCTCAGGCGAGCGGCCCGCTCAGAACAGGACGCTCATGAACGCGCCGGTCTCGCGGAAGCCGACGCGTCGATAGGCCTTGCGGGCAGGGGTGTTGAAGTCGTTGACGTACAGGCTGACGACCGGGGCGACATCGGCCAGGGCGAAGCGCACGACGGCGGCCATACCGGTCTCGGAGAGCCCCTGGCCCCGGTGTTCGGGGGCGACCCAGACGCCCTGGATCTGGCAGGCCTGGGGGGTGGCGGCGCCGATCTCGGCCTTGAAGACCACCTTGCCGTCGTCGATCCGGGCGAAGGAGCGTCCGGCACCGATGAGTTCGGCGACCCGGGCCTGGTAGAGGAGTCCGCCGTCGCCGGCCAGCGGGGAGACGCCGACCTCCTCGGTGAACATCGCGACGCAGGCCGGCATCAGGACGTCCGTCTCGTTCTTGCGGATGCGCCGGACCAGCGGGTCGGGGGTGACGTCGGCGGAGAGGCTCTCGGTGACCATGAGCGGCTGGTTGGCGCGGACTTCGCGGGCGGGGCCCCAGCTCGGTTCGAGGTGCCGCCACAGCAGGGCGGTGGGTTCGGCGGGGCCGACGATGGAGGAGCAGCGGCGTCCGGCCCGGCGGGCCCGGTCGGCGAAGGCGCGGACGGCCTCGGGTCCGGCGCAGATGGGGACAAGGTTGGCACCGGAGTAGCACAGGGAGCGGAGCCTGCCGTCCGCGTACCAGCCCCACATCTCGCCGCCCAGGCGCCAGGGGTCGAGCCCCGCGACGTGGACGCGGGACGTCACGAAGGCGTTGGCCACGGGCTCGCTCTCCAGGATGGCGAGCGCTGCGCCGAGGTCGCTGGGTTCGAGGACCCGGGTGGTGGTCTGCGTCAACACGAGGGGGCCTCACCATGCGGTCTGCTGATTTCCGCACTGTAACCGACCCGGCTGTCGAACGCTGCCCGAGTCCGGGAGCCCGCTTCCGGACGCACGACCGCCCCGCCGGGCGCGGGCCCGGCGGGGCGGTCGGAGCGGGAGGGGCGGGGCCTGCGGGGCCCGTGGTCAGCTGATGGAGACCTCGGGTTCGCCGGACAGGACGCCGTCCTTCTCCATCTGCTCGGCGATCTTCATGGCCTCTTCGATGAGGGTCTCGACGATCTTCGACTCGGGGACGGTCTTGATGACCTCGCCCTTGACGAAGATCTGGCCCTTGCCGTTACCGGAAGCGACGCCGAGGTCGGCCTCGCGGGCCTCCCCGGGGCCGTTGACGACGCAGCCCATGACGGCGACGCGGAGCGGCACCTCCATGCCCTCCAGTCCCGCGCTGACCTGGTCGGCGAGCTTGTAGACGTCGACCTGGGCGCGGCCGCAGGACGGGCAGGAGACGATCTCCAGGCGGCGCTGCTTGAGGTTCAGCGCCTCCAGGATCTGGAGACCGACCTTGACCTCCTCGGCGGGCGGGGCCGAGAGGGAGACGCGGATGGTGTCGCCGATGCCCTCGGAGAGCAGCGCGCCGAACGCGACGGCCGACTTGATGGTGCCCTGGAACGCCGGTCCGGCCTCGGTGACGCCGAGGTGGAGGGGGTAGTCGCTCTGCGCGGCGAGCTGGCGGTAGGCGTTGACCATCACGACCGGGTCGTTGTGCTTGACCGAGATCTTGATGTCGCCGAAGCCGTGCTCCTCGAAGAGGGACGCCTCCCACAGGGCCGACTCGACGAGGGCCTCGGGGGTGGCCTTGCCGTACTTCTTCAGGAGCCGCGCGTCCAGGGAACCGGCGTTGACGCCGATCCGGATCGGCGTGCGGGTCTCGTTCGCCGCCTTGGCGATCTCCTTGACCTTGTCGTCGAACTGCTTGATGTTGCCGGGGTTGACCCGGACCGCCGCGCAGCCCGCGTCGATCGCCGCGAAGACGTACTTCGGCTGGAAGTGGATGTCCGCGATCACCGGGATCTGCGACTTCTTCGCGATGGTGGCGAGCGCGTCGGCGTCGTCCTGCGTGGGGCAGGCGACCCGGACGATCTGGCAGCCGGACGCCGTCAGCTCGGCGATCTGCTGGAGCGTGGCGCCGATGTCGGAGGTGCGGGTCGTCGTCATCGACTGCACCGACACGGGCGCGTCACCGCCGACCGCGACCGTGCCGACCTGGATCTGTCGGCTGACCCTGCGGTCGGCGAGCTTGGTCGGAACGGCCGGCATTCCGAGAGAAATCGCAGTCATGCGCTGTGCATCCCCAAGGTGTGGATCGAGGTCCCGAGATCGGCGGGCTCCGGCCTTCGAGGTTACGGCACCGGAGCCGGAGCGGACGCACCCGTGTCGACATGTCCACCGCTCGGTGAGCGGCCGGACACCATGGGTGTGCCCGGCCGTCACCTGAGGGACGGGTGGGGTGCGTGGGACGGTCAGCTGATCTTGACCGGGTTCACGATGTCGGCCACCAGGACCAGCAGGGTGAAGCAGATGAAGAGTCCGGCCACCACATAGGCGACCGGCATCAGCCGTGCCACGTCGAACGGGCCCGGGTCGGGGCGCCGGAAGACCTTGGCCGTGTTGCGGCGCAGCGACTCCCACAGGGCCCCCGCGATGTGCCCGCCGTCCAGCGGGAGCAGCGGGAGCATGTTGAACAGGAACAGCGAGAGGTTGAAGCCCGCCAGCAGGAACAGCATCATCGCGACCTGGTTCTGCGCCGGGATGTCGAGGTTCATCACCTCGCCGCCGATCCGGGCCGCGCCCACCACGCCCACCGGCGAGTCGTCGGCGCGCTGGCCGTCGCTGAAGGCGGCGTCCCACAGTGCCGGGATCTTGGAGGGCAGCGCGATGATCGAGTCGACGCCGTTCTGGATCATGTCGCCCATCCGGACGACGGAGTCGCCGAAGGAGAGCGGCACGATCTCGGTCTGCGCGGCGAAGCCCAGGTAGCCCGCCTTGACGAACTGGTCGGGGACGACCTCGCCCCGGGAGTCCTTCTTGGCGACGGCGTTCTCGCGCAGGACGGCGTCGAGGGTGATTTCCTGGCCGCCGCGCTCGACGGTGATGGTGGCGGGGCCGATGGTCTCGCGGATGCGGTCGGAGAGCGTCGCCCAGTCGTCGACCCGCTGCCCGTCGAAGGCGACGATCTTGTCGCCCTCCTGGAGACCGGCGGCCTGGGCCGGGGAGACGGGGTCGGTGTCCTTGCAGGTGTCGCGCTTGTCGCTCTGCGAGATGACGCACCGCTGGACGCCCGCGACCTCGGTGGTCTGGGTCTGGAAGCCGAAGGTCATCGCGACGCCCATGAAGATGGCGACCGCGAGGATCAGGTTCATGAACGGGCCGGCGAACATCACGATGACGCGCTTCCACGGCTTGCGCGTGTAGAAGAGCCGCTTCTCGTCGCCCGGCTCCAACTCCTCGAACGCGGCGGAGCGGGCGTCCTCGATCATGCCCCGCCACGGTGAGGTGGAGCGGGCTTCGAGACGGCCGTCGGGGCCCGGCGGGAACATCCCGATCATGCGGATGTAGCCGCCCGCCGGGATGGCCTTGATGCCGTACTCGGTGTCGCCCTTCTTCCTCGACCAGATCGTCGGGCCGAAGCCGACCATGTACTGCGGGACCCGGATGCCGAACATCTTGGCCGTGGAGAGGTGGCCCAGTTCGTGCCAGGCGATGGAGAAGAGCAGGCCCACGACGAAGACGGCGATCCCCAGGACCGTCAGCAGGACCGAGGTCAGACTCATGCGCGCGCCTCCGCTGTCGCTTTCGCCGAGAGTTCCCGGGCCCGTGCGCGGGCCCAGGTTTCCGCTTCGAGGACGTCCGCGACGCTGAGCGAGGTTCCCGGGGCGGGGGTGCCGTGTTCGGACACCACAGCGGTGACCGTATCCATGATTCCGTTGAACGGCAGCCGTCCGGCGAGGAACGCGTCGACGCATTCCTCGTTGGCCGCGTTGAACGCTGCGGGCGCGGTGCCGCCGAGGGCGCCGACGTGCCGGGCGAGGCCGACGGACGGGAAGGCCTCGGTGTCCAGCGGGAAGAACTCCCAACGGGAGGCCTGGGTCCAGTCGAAGGCGGGGGCGGCGTCCGGGACCCGCTCGGGCCAGCCGAGGCCGATGGCGATGGGGCCGCCCATGTCGGGCGGGGTGGCCTGGGCGAGGGTGGAGCCGTCGCTGAACTCGACCATGGAGTGCACGTAGGACTGCGGGTGGACCACGACCTCGATGCGGTCGAAGGGGATGTCGTAGAGGAGGTGCGCCTCGATGACCTCCAGCCCCTTGTTGACGAGCGTCGCGGAGTTGACCGTGATGACCGGGCCCATGGCCCAGGTCGGGTGGGAGAGGGCCTGCTCCCGGGTGACGTCGGCCAGTTCCTCACGCGTACGGCCCCGGAAGGGCCCGCCCGAAGCGGTGACGACGAGCTTGCGGACGTCGGCGCGGGTCCCGGCCGCCAGGGCCTGGAAGAGCGCGGCGTGCTCGGAGTCGACCGGGATGATCTGCCCGGGGGCGGCCAGCGCCTTCACCAGCGGGCCGCCGACGATCAGCGACTCCTTGTTGGCGAGGGCCAGCGTGCGGCCCGCCTTCAGCGCGGCGAGGGTCGGGGCGAGCCCGATGGAGCCGGTGATGCCGTTGAGCACGGTGTGGCACGCGCTCGCGGCGAGGGTGGCGGCGGCGTCGGGTCCGGCGAGGATCTCGGGAAGCGGCTCCCCGGCCCCGTACCGCGCACCCAGCGCCTCGCGCAGGGCGGGAACCGCGTCCGGGTCGGCGACGGCGACCGTGTCCACTCGCAGCAGGCGGGCCTGCTCGGCGAGGAGGGCGGTCCGGCCGCCGGCGGCCGAGAGCGCGGTGACCCGGAAGCGGTCGGGGTTGCGCAGGACCAGGTCGATGGCCTGGGTGCCGATGGACCCGGTGGAGCCGAGGATCACCAGATCCCGGCGGCCGGCCGCGGCGTCGAAGACGAGATGCGGATCGGCGAGGGGGGCGGGGCTGTCGCTCATGCCCCCCATTGTTGCCGCTCCGGCTGTGTACGGGGACAGCGCGTCCCGGTGGGGCGGGGATTCGTCCGCGCCCCGGCCGGAATCGGGGCGGCGCGGAAGCGGTACGGAGGAGGGGGCGGGCCTGGTGGGCCGGAAGCGGTACGCAGGGGGCGCGCCGGACGGGCCGGGAGCGGTGCGGAGGAGGGGGCGGCGCCGAGACGGTACGGCGGAGGGGGCGCGCCGGGCGGGCCCGGGGGCGGCTGGACGCCACTGGACGCGCCCCCTCCGGGGCGTACGTGGTCAGCGCACGGGCCGGTGCTGGTTGTCCTGGGCGGAGGGTCCGGGGGTGGCGTCCGCGATCCAGGGGCCTTCGCCGCTGGGGTCCACGACGCCCTCCTCCAGCCAGGTGTACGTCCCCGTCAGGACGCCGTCCACGACGCGCCCATCGAGGTCGTCGGTGTTGGACCACAGGCGGGTGAACAGCTCCTCCACCCGGATGCGGGCCTGCTCGCAGAAGGCGTCCGCGAGCTGGTAGGCCTCCCGGCCGTGGTCTCCCGCGCCGCGCAGATGCTCGGCGCGGACGCAGGCGGCGCTCATCGCGAACAGCTCCGCGCCGATGTCGACGATCCGGCCGAGGAAGCCCTGTTTGGTCTCCATCCGGCCCTGCCAGCGGGACATGGCGTAGAAGGTGGAGCGGGCGAGCTTGCGGGAGGCCCGCTCGACGTACCGCAGATGGCCGGAGAGGTCCCGGTGGCCGGAGGGGTGGAACGCGGCGTACGCCGTCGGCAGCAGGCCCGGACCCGTGACGAGCTTCGGCAGCCAGCGGGCGTAGAACCCGGCGGCGTCGGCACCCGCCCTGGCCTTGGCGGACAGCGGCTTGTCGGGGTCGATGATGTCGCCCGCGACCTTGAGGTGGGCGTCGACGGCCTCGCGGGCGATCAGCAGGTGCATGATCTCGGTGGAGCCCTCGAAGATCCGGTTGATGCGCATGTCGCGCAGCATCTGCTCGGCCGGGACGGCCCGCTCCCCGCGCGCGGCCAGCGACGCGGCGGTCTCGAACCCGCGCCCGCCGCGGATCTGGACCAGTTCGTCGGCGATCAGCCAGCCCATCTCGGAGCCGTACAGCTTGGCGAGGGCGGCCTCGATACGGATGTCGTTGCGGTCCTCGTCGGCCATCTGCGAGGAGAGGTCGACGACGGCCTCCAGGGCGAAGGTGGTGGCCGCGATGAAGGAGATCTTCTTCCCGACCGCCTCGTGCCGCGCGACCGGCCTGCCCCACTGCTCGCGTACGGCGGACCACTCCCGGGCGATCTTCAGGGACCACTTGCCGACGCCGACACACATCGCGGGCAGCGACAGCCGCCCGGTGTTGAGGGTGGTGAGGGCGATCTTCAGCCCGGCGCCCTCCGGTCCGATCCGGTGCGCGCCGGGCACCCGCACCTGGTGGAAGCGGGTGACGCCGTTCTCGATGCCGCGCAGCCCCATGAAGGCGTTGCGGTGCTCGACGGTGACCCCGGGAGCGTCCGCCTCGACGACGAACGCGGTGATGCCGCCGGGGTGGCCCTCGGATGCGGGGACCCGGGCCATGACGACCAGCAGGTCGGCGACGACGCCGTTGGTGGTCCAGAGCTTGACGCCGTCGAGGAGGTAGTCGGGCCCGTCGGGTACGGCGGTGGTGGCGAGGCGGGCGGGGTCGGAGCCGACGTCGGGCTCGGTGAGGAGGAAGGCGGAGATGTCGGTGGTGGCCAGCCGGGGCAGGAAGACGTCCCGTTGCTCCTGGGTGCCGAAGATCTTCAGGGGCTGCGGTACGCCGATCGACTGATGCGCGGAGAGGAGGGCGCCGATCGCGGGGCTGGCGGAGCCGACGAGCGCCAGCGCCTTGTTGTAGTACACCTGGGTGAGGCCCAGCCCGCCGTACTTGGTCTCGATCTTCATCCCGAGGGCGCCGAGCCGCTTGAGCCCGTCGATCACCTCATCGGGGATCTTCGCCTCGCGCTCGATGCGGGCGCTGTCGATCTCCGTCTCGCAGAACCGCCGCAGCCGCGCCAGGAACTCCTCGCCGCGCCGGACGTCGTCGGGCGGCGGCTGGGGGTGGGGGTGGATCAGATCGAGCCGGAAGCGGCCGAGGAACAGCTCCTTGGCGAAGCTGGGCTTGCGCCAGTCCTGCTCCCGGGCGGCCTCGGCGACCCGTCGCGCCTCGCGCTCGGTGACCCGGGGGGCCTTGGGGACCTGCGGTGTGTTGTGTGGTGCGGACATGAGGGACCTCACCTCGTCGCGCGTCGCGGGACGGGGGCCGCCCCCGGACACACGGGTCGCTAGTCGCTGCTACTGGTCCGTATGTAACCCCTGTACCCGCTGTTCGGCACCCGCACCGGCGTTCACGCGGGGGCGCGGTTCCCGTCCGCCGCGCCCGGCGCACGCGAACGGCCCGAGCCCCCGCACAGCGGGCTCGGGCCGCACTCCCCCGCCCGCCCCCGCTGTCCGGGCGGGGTGCGGGGGTGGGGGTGTCGCGCGTCGTTACAGGGCGAGGCCCGTGAGGACCAGGACGCGCTCGTAGGTGTAGTCGTCCATGGCGTAGCGGACGCCCTCGCGGCCGACGCCGGACTGCTTGGCACCGCCGTACGGCATCTGGTCGGCGCGGTAGGAGGGGACGTCGCCGATGATCACGCCGCCGACCTCCAGGGCACGGTGGGCGCGGAAGGCGGCCTGGAGATCGTGGGTGAAGACGCCCGCCTGGAGGCCGTACGGGGAGGAGTTGACGGCGGCGAACGCCTCGGCCTCGCCGTCGGCCCTCTGGACGGACATGACCGGCCCGAAGACCTCCTCACCGGCGAGCCGGACGCCCGCGGGGAGGTCGGCGAGCACGGTCGGCGCGTAGCTGGCCCCGTCGCGCTTGCCGCCGGTGAGCAGCTCGGCGCCGCCCCGGACGGCCTCGTCGACCCAGGACTCCACCCGCTCGGCCGCGTCCTCGCTGACCAGGGGCCCGACATCGGTGGCGTCGTCGGCCGGGTCGCCGGTGGCCAGGGCCTCGACGGCCGCGACGATCCGGGGCACGAGCCGGTCGTACACCGAGGCGTCGGCGATGACGCGCTGGACCGAGATGCAGGACTGGCCGCCCTGGTAGTTGGAGAACGTGGCGATCCGGGTGGCCGCCCAGTCCAGGTCCTCGTCGGAGGCGTAGTCCCCGAGGACGACCGCCGCGCCGTTGCCGCCCAGCTCCAGGGTGCAGTGCTTGCGCGGCACCGAATCCATGATCGCGTAGCCGACCGGGCCCGAGCCGGTGAAGGAGATGACCGGCAGCCGCTCGTCCTGGACCAGGGCGGGCATCCTGTCGTTCGGGACCGTCAGGACGGACCAGGAACCGGCCGGGAGGTCCGTCTCGGCCAGCAGCTCGCCCAGGATCAGCGCGGAGAGCGGGGTGGCCGGAGCGGGCTTGAGGATGATCGGGGCGCCGACGGCGATGGCCGGGGCGACCTTGTGGGCGCTGAGGTTCAGCGGGAAGTTGAAGGGGGCGATGCCGAGGACGGCCCCGCGCGGGAAGCGCCGGGTCAGCCCGAGGCGGCCGGTGCCGCCGAGGTCGGTGTCGAGCCGCTGGGCCTCGCCCCCGTTGAAGCGGCGGGCCTCCTCGGCGGCGAACCGGAACACGGACACGGCCCGGCCGACCTCGCCGCGCGCCCACTTGATCGGCTTGCCGTTCTCCGCCGAGATCAGCTGGGCGATCTCCTCGGTGCGCTCCCCCAGCCGCCGTACGACGTGGTCGAGAGCGGCGGCCCGTACGTGCGCCGGGGTCGCGGCGAACTCGTCGCGCACGGCGTGCGCGGCGGCGACCGCCTCCTCGACCTGGGCGTCGGTCGGCACACTGACGGTCCCGACGAGACGTCCGTCGTACGGGTTGGTGACGTCGAAGCTGTCGGCACCGGTGGCCTGGCGGCCGGCCACCCAGAAGGCGTGGGGCGAAGTCATGGAGTTCCGGCCCTTCGGAGGTCGTGAGGGGGTCCTGAGGAGGTCGTGACGGGGCGACGGGCTCCCCGGAGGGTGCCGCCGTGGTCCCACGGTAGGACGGGGACGCGGCCGGGGCGTTTGTCCGGCGTGTAGCGGAGGCGGGGCCGGGTGCTACGAAATGGCGGAGGCGCTGGCCGGGGAAGCCGGGTTCACCCCAACCCGGGCGGACCGGCCGGCGCCGGCCGGTCCGGCCCCAGCCGGGCGGGGTGCCGACGTCGGCCGGTCCGGCTCCGCCCCGGCGGGCCGCGCCCTCTTGGCGCCCTGGGCGGTCGGCTCCGGGCGCCCTCTTGGCGCGCTGCTCCGCCCGTGGGCGGCCCGCTACCCCTGGGCGGCCTGATCCCCTTGGGCCGAGGCCGCCGTCTCCGTCGCCTTCAGTGCGAGCCACAGCTCCATGCGGACGTCCGGGTCGTCCAGCGACCGGCCCAGGATCTCCTCCACCCGGCGCATCCGGTAGCGCAGGGTGTGCCGGTGCACCCCGAGGTCGGCGGCGGCCGCGTCCCACTGGCCGTGGCGGGAGAGCCAGGCGCGCAGGGAGGCGACGAGGTCGCCGCGCCCCTTGGCGTCGTGCTCGTGCAGGGCGCGGAGCATGCCGTCGGCGAAGGCCCGTACCGCGTCGTCGGCGAGCAGCGGGAGCACCGAACCGGCGGCCAGTTCCTCGTGCTCGACCAGCGCCCTGCCCCGGCGGCGGGCGACGGAGAGGGCCTGTTCGGCCTGCTTGTACGCGGCGGAGACGGCGACCGGACCGGCCGGGGCGGAGAGGCCCACCACGAGGTCGCCGCCCTCGGCGCCCCCGTCGCGCGGGGCGCGCTCGTCCTGGGCCTCGGCGTAGGCGGCGCAGGCGGCGACTGCGGCCCCGCCGTCCGCCGCGAGCACGACGACGCGCTCCCCCTCGGGGACCAGGAGCAGCGCCTCGCCGGAGCGGGCGGCGGCGGTCTCCATGGTCTCGGTGAGCGGTTCGGCCCCGGCGGGTGCGGCCGACTCGGCGATCAGCAGCCGGAAGGGGGCGTCGAGCAGGTCGCCGTAGAGGTCCCCGGCGACCGCCCGCGCGTGGTCGGGCTGCCCGGCGAGCAGCATGCGCAGGACGGCGGCGCCCAGGCGCTGTTCGGCGCCCTGGAGGGAGCGGGACCGGGCGGTGGTGAGGGTGAGCAGCGCGACGGCGGAGTGCACGGCGTACCGCTCGGCGGTCCCGAGCGCCGCGCCCGTACCGACGGCCAGCGCGCCGCGTGCGCGGCGCCCGGCGCCCAGCGACTGGAGCTCCACCCGGTCCTCGTTGTCGCCGACGACGACGCTGGCGGGCGCGGGTCTGTCCCGGAGGCGTCGGACGTCCGGGGTGAGCCGGGCGGCGCGGCGGGCGGCCCAGTCGGGGGCGGCGGCCAGCACCGCGCCGGAGGTGTCGTACAGGGCGGCCCAGCCGTCGATGTGCGCGGCGAGCCGGGCCAGCAGCCCGGCGGGCCCGTCCCCGGCGACGGCGGCCTTCGTCAGCTCGCGCTGGGCCTCGAAGCCCGCGGTGACCGCGCGGTACTGGTCGGCGGCGATGGCGGCCGACACGGCCTTGCTGATGGCGAGGAACGGGGTGCGGCGGGGCACTTCGAGGAGCGGCAGGTCCGCCTCCTCGGCGGCGTCGACGAGGGCGGCCGGGATGTCGTCGTAGGTGACCCCCACCGCGAACCCGACCCCGGCGACCCCGGCCCCGGCCAGCCGCCGTACATACCGGCGCATGGCCTCGGCGTTCCCGGCGTCCAGGTTGGTGGCGGCGACCAGGAGCAGTTCGCCGCCGTCCATGTACGGCACGGGGTCGGCCAGCTCGCTCGCGTGGGCCCAGCGCACCACCGTAGCGAGCCGGTCCGCGCCCGCCCGCACGGTGAGCTTGAGCGCCGGGTGCTGGACGAGCGAGGCGAGCGTGGGGGGCATGGGCCGGGCACCCTTGGGTCGGGGACGAGGTCGACGGACCGGCACGCGTGGGCGCCGCCCGCGGATTTCGCCGTCGCGTATGAACGGCTGTACCCGATTCTGCCAGGGCGGCAGGGTGCGGGTCACGGCCCTCGGGGGTGCCTGCTGACTGGTGGCGGTTATCAGTCGCCCAGGCGCACGAGGAGCGGAGGCGCGTGCTCTCCCTCGACCGTGGCCAGCCGGACGACGGCGTGCCCGGCCGGGACGGAGTACGCCAGCTCCGAGGCCGACCACCGTTCCTTCTCCACCTGCCGCACGGTCACCGCGTCCGTGGTCACGGCCTTGCCGGTGACGAGCTTGCGCAGGGCGTGCAGGGCCCGGGTGAAGGGCTGGTCGGCGAAGACGGTGTGCTGGGCGACCTCGCGGGTCTCCACCCACTCCTTACCCCAGGACTCCGCGAAGCGTTTGCCGTCCCAGGTGGTGATGCCGGAGAAGGCGGCCGTGCAGCCGACCGCGCCGAGCAGCGGGGTGTGCAGGGCTTCGGGGACGTCATCGACGGTACGGAGGGCGAGGACGGCCCCCGCGTTGACCGAGCGGAGCCGGCGGATGCCGCGTACGGTCTCGGCGGTGACCGCGTGGGTGGCGTCGTCCAGGACCAGGCAGGCGAAGAGCGTGGTGTCCGTGCGGGCCGCCGTGATCGCGGTGAACTGGGCGAGAAGCAGCCGGGTGAGCAGCCGAGACGCTTCGGCGTGGCCTCGCTCCGGGAGGTCGACGCGGACCCGCAGCGGGTGCTGGCCGAGCGAACGCAGCGCGAAGGGGCGGGCGTTCGGTCCGGTGGCGAAGAACCCGGCGAACGCGGGGCGGTCGAGGAGCGCGACCCGGTCGGCGAGGACGGGTCCGGGGTCGCCCGGACCGCCCGCCTGACGGGCCCGGACGTCCAGTTCGCGGAGCATCGCCCGGTGCCCGGCGGCTTCCAGGGCGGCGCGGAGTCCGGCGAGGGCTGCCGGGGTGGCGTCGAGCAGTTCGCGCAGTTCGGGCACGGACGGGAAGTGACCGTGGGCCGTCCGGTAGGGGCCGAGGAGCTGGGCGAGCACGGTGGCGGCGCGGCGGCTGTCGAGGCTGCCGACGTCCCCGACGAGCCCTTCGGCCAGCACCGCGGCGGCCTCGTCGGGGTCGCTGGTGCCCCCGTACAGGTCGATGTCGTGGGCGGACGCGGGGTCGCCGACGCGGACGACGACGTCGAAAGCCTCGTCCGGGCCGAGCGGCTCCCCGGCCGCGCCGACGGCGAGGACCGCGGCCTGTCCGGCGAGGGCGCGCAGCGCGAGGGCTTCGACGACCGGCCGGATCAGCCGCGTGGACTTCCCCGCCCCCGGCGGTCCCACGGCGAGCAGTGAAGTGCCCAGCAGGGTGGGGTCAAGGGCGAGGCCGGTGCCCCGGCGGATGTAGGGGTTGTGGTCGTCCTGGGCGCACCGGCCGATCCTGACCTGTCCGGTGAGGACGTCGTGGCGGGCGGTGCGCCGGGGCAGGTCCCGGTGGCCCGAGGGGTGCGGGGCGGCGGCGCCGCCGGTGCGCAGGACGGCCTCGGCGAGCGGGGCGAGGCGTTCGGGGCGCCGGGTCGCGTGCGTCCACGCGTGGCGCAGCCGGGCCACGTCCACGTCGTTCATGCGGCCGGTGCGGACCTCGGCGGTGAGGGCGTCCGCCGCGTCGCTCCAGCCCGCGGCGCGCAGTTCGGGCCACTGGTCGGCGGAGCTCGCGGTGGCGGGGCCCGGGGCGTCGCCGGGCGCGAGGGCGGCTCCGCCACGGCGGGCGGCGATCACCTCGCGCCAGCGGCCGAGGAGGGCGAAGGGCCAGAGCGCGGCGGCGGCGATGAATCCGTAGATCACGTTGACGACGGTCTGGCTCTGGTAGATCTCGCCGCCCGCGACGGAGGCGACCAGGACCAGGACCGGGCGGACGACCGGCAGGGTCTCCTTCCAGACGAGCAGCTGGGTCAGCCCCGCCGCCACGGCGGCCGCGACCGCGAGGAACGGCTGCCCCCGGCCCGCGACATGGCGGCGGAACAGCTCGGCGAAGTTGCCGATCCGGGCGCAGCCGTAGGCCAGCAGCCCGAACAGGATCGCCTCGTACACCGTGAGGGCGTCGCTGCCCTCGATGGTGCGGGGGCCGCCCGAGGTCCCCGGGTTCCACCACTCCCCGGGGGTGAAGAGCTTCAGCGGGACGAGCCGGTAGGGGAGGTAGCCGTTGCGCCACAGCGACCAGAGCAGCAGCGCGGAGAGCAGCGCGATCAGGGCCCCGACCAACAGCGACCGGTCGGAGACCCGCTCGGACGCCTCGGGCGGGGGCGGCGTGTATCCGAACCGCCAGACGCCCGGCTCCTCGGGCGGCCGGGGGGTGCGCAGCCAGGCGTCCACCGGCGCCCCGGGGGCCGGCTGCTCGCCCGGCGCAGCCCCGGCGGACCGCGGCGGGCGCTGTCCCGGCGCGGTCTGCGGGTACGGAGAGGGCCCGGCGGGTGCCGCGGCGGGAGGTGGTACCCGGGGCGGGGCTGTGGGCGGGGGCGGCACCGCCGGACCGGGGACCCTGTCCGCGCTCGTGCCCCGTGCGTCCCGCGTGCCGTCGTCTGCCATGAACCTCTGCCCCCTGACCTGCCGGTCCGTCCGCTGCCCCGGCCAATCTAGTGCGCGCGCACGGGGAGTTCAGCAACGCGCCCGGATGGAGTCCGTCCGGGCCCTCTCCGGACCCCCGCCGCTCCGGGTCGGTCAGCGCCGTGCCGGATCGGACAGGACCACACCGCCACCTGTCCGCAGCGGACAACGACACGCCCCCACCACTCCCGATCGGAGCATGCCCGCACCCCTCCCCCGCCCCTAGCCTGCGATGAGATAGAGCGTCCGCAACACCCCCAGGAGCCCCTCATGACCGCAATCCCGCAGGAGCGCCGCGTCGTCACCGCCATCCCCGGCCCGAAGTCGGTCGAGCTCCAGGCTCGTCGCAGTGTGGCCGTCGCCGCAGGTGTGGGCTCCACCCTGCCGGTGTTCACCGCCCGTGCGGGCGGCGGGATCATCGAGGACGTGGACGGCAACCGGCTGATCGACTTCGGGTCCGGGATCGCCGTGACCTCCGTGGGCGCGTCCGCCGAGGCCGTCGTGCGGCGGGCGACCGCGCAGCTCGCGGACTTCACCCACACCTGTTTCATGGTCACGCCGTACGAGGGGTACGTCGAGGTCTGCGAGCAGCTCGCCGAGCTGACGCCGGGCGACCACGCGAAGAAATCGGCGCTGTTCAACTCGGGCGCCGAGGCCGTCGAGAACGCGGTGAAGATCGCCCGCGCCCACACCAAGCGCACCGCCGTCGTCGTCTTCGACCACGGCTACCACGGCCGGACCAACCTCACCATGGGCATGACGGCGAAGAACATGCCGTACAAGCAGGGCTTCGGCCCGTTCGCGCCCGAGGTCTACCGCGTCCCGGTCGCCTACGGCTACCGCTGGCCGACCGGCGCCGAGAACGCCGGGGCCGAGGCGTCCGCGCAGGCCATCGACGCGATCACCAAGCAGATCGGCGCCGACAACGTCGCCGCGATCATCATCGAGCCGGTCCTCGGCGAGGGCGGCTTCATCGAGCCCGCCAAGGGCTTCCTCCCGGCGATCGCCCGGTTCGCCAAGGACAACGGCATCGTGTTCGTCGCGGACGAGATCCAGTCCGGCTTCTGCCGGACCGGACAGTGGTTCGCCTGCGAGGACGAGGGCGTCGTCCCGGACCTGATCACCACCGCCAAGGGCATCGCGGGCGGCCTGCCGCTCTCCGCCGTCACCGGCCGCGCCGAGATCATGGACGCCGCGCACGCGGGCGGCCTCGGCGGTACGTACGGCGGCAACCCGGTCGCCTGCGCCGGTGCGCTCGGGGCCATCGAGACGATGCGCGAGCTGGACCTGAACGCGAAGGCCAGGCGGATCGAGGAGGTCATGAAGGGCCGCCTCGCCGAGATGCGGGCCAAGCTCCCGAACGGCGAGATCATCGGCGACCTCCGCGGCCGCGGCGCGATGATCGCGATCGAGCTGGTGAAGTCCGGTACGAAGGACCCGCACCCGGAGGCGGCGGGGGCGCTCGCCAAGGCCTGCCACGCCGAGGGGCTGCTCGTCCTGACCTGCGGCACGTACGGCAACGTCCTGCGCTTCCTGCCGCCGCTGGTGATCGGCGAGGACCTGCTGAACGAGGGCCTGGACATCATCGAGCGGGCGTTCGGCACCCTCTGAGCCCGGTGGATGGCAGCGGAGTCCGGCAGGAATCGAAGGATTCCCGCATCCGGGTGACGGCCTGTGAAGAACGTGTGCGGGGGCGATGGCGGGTCGCCGGGGCCGCTGTCGGCCGCCCCGGCGCTGCCGTACGGTTCCTGCGGATGAGAGAAACACCTCGCCCGCGGGAAACCGTCGGCGAATCCGGGCCGGAGCTTCCCCTGCGTCGTCCCGGGCGTGCCTTCGCGCGCACCGGAGCCTCGGGCTCCGGGACTTCTCACCGATCGGACGGCCGCCCGCCCCACACCCCCCGGGGCGCGCGGCGAACCGGTCCCGTCGGCCACCCCGGAACAACCCCCCCTGTTCCCGGGTGGCCGGCCTCTTCCGTTTCCCGCGTCCTCGCGCCGCTCGGCCTGCTCGCGGCGGCCTTCGCGGTGATCACCTGGCAGGTCGTCGCCGAGGGGCCCCTGGTCCGGCTCGACGAGCGGCTCGGCGGGGACCTGTTCGGGCGTGGCCCGGCCGGGCTGACCCAGCTCCTCTCCGATCTCGGCGCTCTGCCGGTCGCGCTCCCGGTGCTCGGCTGCGCGATCGGGTTCGCGCTGTACCGCGGCGCCCGGCGGCTGCCCCTGTACGCGGCCCTCACCATGGTGGCGGTGCCCGCGGTGGTGATCCCGCTGAAGGTGGCCACCGCCCGGCAGGGGCCGCTCACGGAGGCGGTCAACTACTACCCGTCCGGCCATACGGCGACGGCCGCGGTGGCGTACGGGGCCTCCGCCCTGCTCCTCCTGGCCGTCCGCCGCCCGGCGTGGCCGCGCGCGTGGGTCCCGCCGCTCGTCGCGCTCCTGCTGACCGCGGCGACCGGCCTCGGGCTGGTCCTGCACGGCTACCACTGGCCCTTGGACGTGCTGGCGAGCTGGTGCCTGGGGCCGCTGCTGCTCGCGCCCCTGGGGTGGGCCTGCCGCAGGCGTCGGCACCGGTGATCCGGAGTCCGGCCCGCCGGTCCGGCTCCTGACCCAGAGCGCCCCGGGCGCGGGTCCGGGGCACGGGTCCGGCGTGACGGCATGGGTGATGCCCGTCGCCGCGATCCTCTTCACCCCGGCGACGGGCATCGGTTCGGTGGGGGCGCGGAGTTACGTCCGCGCCCCGGGCGGGGCGGTCGCCCCCTGGTGGGTCAGTTGCCGAAGTAGGAGTCGAAGTTGCGGCTGAACTCCTCGTTGTTGAAGCGGTCCCAGTTGATGGACCAGGTCATCAGGCCGCGCAGGCCGCTCCAGGTGCCGTGGGTCTGGTAGGAGCCGCAGTCGGTCTTCTTGATCAGGCAGTTGAGCGCCTTGTTGACCTCGGCCGGCGGGGTGTGGCCGTTGCCCGCCTGGCTGGAGGCCGGGAGGCCGATGGCGACCTGCTCGGGGCGCAGGCCCGGGAAGACGCGGCTGGTGTCGCCCGCGACCGGGAAGCCCGCGAGCAGCATGTCGGTCATCGCGATGTGGAAGTCCGCGCCGCCCATGGTGTGGTACTGGTTGTCGAGCCCCATGATCGGGCCGGAGTTGTAGTCCTGGACGTGCAGCAGGGTGAGGTCGTCGCGCAGGGCGTGGATGACCGGGAGGTAGGCCCCGGCGCGCGGGTCCTGGCCGCCCCAGGGGCCGGATCCGTAGAACTGGTAGCCCAGCTGGACGAAGAAGGTCTCCGGGGCCATCGTGAGGACGAAGCCGGAACCGTACTTCGCCTTGAGGGTCTTGACCGCGGAGATCAGGTTGACGATCACCGGTGACGTCGGGTTGCGGAAGTCGGTGTCGCCGGTGTTCAGCGAGAGCGAGTGGCCCTCGAAGTCGATGTCCAGGCCGTCCAGACCGTAGGTGTCGATGATCTTCGAGACCGAGGTGACGAAGGCGTCCCGGGCGGCGGTGGAGGCGAGCTGCACCTGGCCGTTCTGGCCGCCGATGGAGATCAGCACCTTCTTGCCCGCCGCCTGCTTGGCCTTGATCGCGGCTTTGAACTGCGCCTCGGACTCGACGTTCGGGCACTCCGCGACCGGGCAGAGCGAGAAGCGGATGTCGCCGGAGGTGACGGTGGTGGGCTCGCCGAAGGCGAGGTTGATGACGTCCCAGGAGTCGGGCACGTCGGCCATCCGGGTGTATCCGGAGCCGTTGGCGAAGCTGGAGTGCAGATAGCCGACGAGCGCGCGGGCCGGGAGCTGGGCCCCGCCGCCCCCACCGCCCGCCGTGGTGGTCGCGGTGACGGCGGCCGACTTCGCGGACTCACCGGCCTGGTTGGTGGCGGACACCTGGAAGCTGTACGCGGTGGAGGCGGTCAGTCCGCTGACGGTGGCCGAGTTCCCGGTGACCGTGGCCGCCTTGGTACCGCCCCGGTAGAGGTGGTAGCCGGTCGCGCCCGGTACGGCGTTCCAGGACAGGGTCACGGAGGAGGAGGTGACGGCGGTGGTCCGCAGACCGGCGGGGACTGCGGGGAGGGTGACGGGGTCACCGCCGGGGCCGACGAGGGTGAGGTCGTCGACGTAGTGGGCGGGGGTGCCGTACCAGCCGTGGGTGTAGACGCTCACCGAGGTGGTGCCGGGGCCGGTGGTGAAGGTGGTGGTGAGCTGCTTCCAGGCTCCGGGGGACTGGGTCCAGGTGGAGACGTCGGTGGTGCCGGTGCCGGTGGCGCCGAGGTAGACGTGGCTGCCCTGCACCCAGGCGCTCAGCGTGTAGCGGGAGTTGGGCTTCACCGTCACGCTCTGGGAGCACTTGGCGTTGTCGCTGCCCGCCGGGGTCGCCTTCAGCGCCTTGGTCCCGCCGTGCACCGGGGTGGAGACGACCGCCCCGCTCGCGGCGGTGCAGCTCCAGCCGTCGAGCCCCGACTCGAAGCCGCCGTTGCGGGCCACGTCCACGTCCGCCGCGCTAGCCGCCGGGGCCGTGGCGACCAGGGCCCCGGCGGCGAGCACCGCGGCCGTACAGGCGGCCAGCAGTCCGGAAAGTCTGACGGTTGGTCCGGTGCGTTCCACAACAGCCTCCGCGCAGGGGGAATTCGGGGAGTAGCGTGCGCACAACATGGTCCAGACCAATCGGGTTGTCAAGACCTCTGGCGGTCCGCCTCAGCCCTCGGTGTCACGCTCCTGGCGGGCGTCCCGGGCCGCCGCGCCCGCCGCCTCGTGCATCGCCAGCTCCAGCAGCCCGGCGTCGGTGAGGGTGCCCGAGCCGTCCGGCGGGATCAGCCACCGCACTCGCCCGGTGGCGCGGCCCGGGTAGGGGACGACGATCCAGGTGCCCGGCCCGCAGCCCCTGATCCCGGTCCCGACCCAGCGGGAGACGGTCCCCGGCTCCACGAAGAAGCCCATGCGGGACTCGCCGAAGTCGGCGAGGACGGGGCCCAGTCGGTCGATGAGGCGGGTGAGCACGTCGAGTGTCGGATAGCCCAGCTCACCGGGGAGGATCAGCACGTCCCAGCGCCTGCCGGCGGGGAGAAGAGCGACCCCTCGCGGGTTGCGCTCCCATTCCCACCGGCAGGCGCTGGGGTCCGGTGCCACCGATGTGAGCCAGTCGACCGCGGCTTTGGTTTCCGGTCCCGTCATGACCTGCCTCCCGTTGACGTGGGCACCGGCGGGGTTCCGCCGGTGCGTACACGTGCGAGAGCGCGCTGGGCCGCGACTATGACGCGGATTCGGCCCACCAGTTGGCAGTGAAGTGGGTCACACTGTTGGACAGCGTGTCAGCTGTCGAAGCCGAGCCCCGCCTTGTCCATGGCCCTGAGCCACAGGTTGCGCCGCCCGCCGTCCCTGTCGGCGCGGGCCAGGGAGCGCTTGGTGAGCTCGATCCCGGCCCAGGCGAACGGCTCGGGCGGGAAGGGCATCGGCTTGGAGCGGACCATCTCCAGCCGGGTCCGTTCGGTCTCCTCGCCGGCGAGGAGGTCGAGCATCACGTCGGCGCCGAACCGGGTGGAGCCGACGCCGAGACCCGTGTATCCGGCGGCGTAGGCGACCCGCCCCTGATGGGCCGTACCGAAGAAGGCGGTGAACCGGGCGCAGGTGTCGATCGCGCCTCCCCAGGCGTGCGTGAAGGTCAGCCCGGAAAGCTGCGGAAAGCACGTGAAGAACTGCTCCGCGAGTTTCAGGAACGTCTCCGGCCGCTGGTCGAGATCGGCGTTCAGCTTTCCGCCGTACGGATAGATCGCGTCGTATCCGCCCCAGAGAATCCGGTTGTCCGCGGAGAGCCGGAAGTAATGGAACTGGTTGGCGCTGTCGCCGAGCCCCTGGCGCCCTTTCCAGCCGACGGATTCCAGCTGCTCGGGCGTGAGCGGTTCGGTCATCAGCGCGTAGTCGTAGACCGGCACGGTGTACGGCCGGACCCGCTTGACCAGGGAGGGGAAGATGTTGGTGCCGAGCGCGACCCGGCGGGCGAAGACCCGGCCGTAGGGGGTGCGGACCGCCATGCCGGGGCCGGAGCGCGCGAGGTCCAGGCCGCGGGTGGACTCGTAGATCCGTACGCCCAGCTCCCGGCAGGCCCGCTTGAGGCCCCAGGCGAGCTTGGCCGGGTGCAGCATCGCGACGCCCCGGCGGTCCCAGAGGCCGCCGAGGAAGGTCGGCGAGTCGACCTCGGCGCGCAGGGCGTCGCGGTCCAGGAAGTCGACGCCCGTGATGCCGAGCTTCACGATCTCCTCGTGCCATTCCCGCAGCTCTTCGAGCTGGTGGGGCTCGGTGGCGACGTCGATCTCACCGGTCCGCTCGAACTCGCAGTCGATGCCGTAGCGGGCGACGGCGGCCTCGATGGCGTCGAGGTTCCGATCCCCCAGCTCCTCCAGCGTCGCGATCTCCTTCGGCCAGCGCTCCACCCCGTTGGCCAGGCCGTGGGTGAGGGAGGCGGCGCAGAAGCCGCCGTTGCGGCCCGAGGCGGCCCAGCCCACCTCGTGTCCCTCGATGAGGACGACGTCCCGGCCGGGGTCGCGCTCCTTGGCGATGAGCGCGGTCCACAGCCCGCTGTAGCCGCCACCGACGACCAGCAGGTCGGTGTGCTCGTCGCCGGTGAGGGCGTCAAGCGCGTCGGGTCTGGCCGGGTCGTCGAGCCAGTAGGAGACCGGCCTGGCGCCGGAGAGGGATTCTGCGGCGGTACGCATGGCAGCTGGGGCCATGGTTTCCAACTCCTTCAGGATTTCAGGTTCGAGCGTTGCTCTTGCGGCGGCTCGCGATGAGCTGTCCGACAAGAACCATCAGTACCGCAAGGACGAACATGGCGGTTCCGATGACGTTGATCTGTACGGGCGTGCCGCGCTGCGCCGATCCCCAGACGAACATGGGGAAGGTGACCGTGGAGCCCGCGTTGAAATTCGTGATGATGAAATCGTCGAACGAGAGCGCGAAGGCGAGCAGCGCTCCCGCCGCGATGCCGGGGGCGGCGATGGGAAGGGTCACCCGTACGAAGGTCTGCACGGGGCCCGCGTACAGGTCGCGGGCGGCTTCCTCCAGTCTCGGGTCCATCGACATGACGCGCGCCTTGACGGCGGTCACCACGAAGCTGAGGCAGAACATGATGTGGGCGATCAATACGGTCCAGAAGCCGAGCTGGGCACCCATGTTCAGGAAGAGCGTGAGCAGGGAGGCGGCCATGACGACCTCGGGCATCGCCATCGGCAGGAAGATCAGCGAGCTGATCGCGCCGCGCGCCCGGAAGCGGTAGCGGACCAGGGCGAAGGCGACGGCCGTGCCGAGCGCGGTGGCCCCCAGGGTCGCCCAGAACGCGATCTGGAGGGAGAGGGAGAGCGAACCGCACAGGTCGGCGACGCCGCAGGGGTCCTTCCAGGCGTCCAGGGAGAACCGCTGCCAGGCGTAGTTGAAGCGCCCGTTGGGTTTGTTGAACGAGAACACCATCACGACGATGTTCGGCAGGATCATGTACGCGAGGGTCAGCAGACCCGCGATGACGACCAGGTTCCGGCGTATCCAGCGCAGCACGGGCATCAGACCAGGTCCTCCGTCCCGGAGCGGCGGATGTAGAAGGTGACCATCAGCAGGACGACCGCCATGAGGATGAACGAGAGCGCGGCGGCCGTCGGATAGTCCAGGACCCGCAGGAACTGGCTCTGGATGACGCTGCCGACCATCTTGGTGTCGGTGGAGCCCAGCAGTTCGGCGTTGACGTAGTCGCCGCTGGCCGGGATGAAGGTCAGCAGGGTGCCGGAGACGACCCCGGGCATGGAGAGCGGGAAGGTCACCTTGCGGAAGGTGGTGGCGGGGGTGGCGTAGAGGTCGCCCGCCGCCTCGTGCAGCCGTCCGTCGATCCGCTCCAGCGAGGTGTAGAGCGGAAGGATCATGAACGGCAGGAAGTTGTACGTCAGACCGCAGACGACGGCCATCGGGGTGGCCAGGACCCGGCCCGGCTCGGTCCAGCCGAGCCAGCTGGTGACGTCCAGGACGTGCAGGGTGTCCAGCACGTCCACCACCGCGCCGCCGTCGGCGAGGATCGTCTTCCAGGCCAGGGTGCGGATGAGGAAGCTGGTGAAGAACGGGGCGATGACCAGCACCAGCACCAGGTTGCGCCAGCGGCCCGCCTTGAAGGCGATGAGGTAGGCGAGCGGGTAGCCGAGCAGCAGGCAGAGGATTGTGGCGGTGCCCGCGTAGAGCAGGGACCGGATGAACTGCGGGTAGTACTCGCGCAGCGCGTCCACGTACGTCGGGAAGTGCCAGGTGACCTCGAAGCCCTGCTCCAGGGAGCCGGTCTGTACGGAGGTGGAGGCCTGGTAGACGAGCGGCAGGGCGAAGAAGACGAGCAGCCAGAGGATGCCGGGGAGCAGCAGCCAGTACGGGACGAGCCGTTTACGGGTGGAGGGTTTGCGGACCACCGGGTCCCCGGGCCGGGCGGGGGGCGCGGGCGGTGCCTTGGTGGCGCTCACTCGGCGTCCTCCACGCTCAGCGCGCCCGCGTCGATGTCCTGGGCGGCGTCCAGGCCGAAGGTGTGGGCCGGGTTCCAGTGCAGGACGACCTCGGCACCGGGGCGCAGTCCCGCGCGCCGGTCGATGTTCTGCTCGTACACCTGGAGGGCCGCTCCGGCCGGGCTCTCGACCACGTACTGCGTGGAGACGCCGATGAAGCTGGAGTCGGTGATGCGGCCGGTGACCCGGTTGCGGCCGGCGGGGACGGCGTCGGCGTCGTCCGCGGGGGCCAGGGATATCTTCTCCGGCCGGATGCCGAGGAGGAGCCGGCCGCCCGCGGCCGTGGCGGAGGCCGAACATCGCTCGCGGGGCAGGGTGAGCTTCCCGCCGCCCGCGGCCACCACCAGGTCCTCGCCGGTGGAGACGATCTCGCCCTCGATGAGGTTGGAGGTGCCGAGGAAGTTGGCGACGAAGGTGGTGCGGGGGTTCTCGTAGAGGTCGGCGGGGGCGCCGAGCTGCTCGACGCGGCCGCCGTTCATCACCGCGACGGTGTCGGCCATGGTCATGGCCTCCTCCTGGTCGTGGGTGACGTGCACGAAGGTGATGCCGACCTCGGTCTGGATGCGCTTGAGCTCCAGCTGCATCTGGCGGCGCAGCTTGAGGTCGAGGGCGCCCAGCGGTTCGTCGAGCAGCAGGACCTGCGGGTGGTTGATGAGCGCGCGGGCGACGGCGACGCGCTGCTGCTGGCCGCCGGAGAGCTGGTGGGGCTTGCGGCGGGCGAAGTCGCCGAGCTGGACCAGCTCCAGCATCGCGTCGACCTGCTTCTTCACCGACTTGACGCCGCGCCTGCGCAGCCCGAACGCCACGTTCTCGGTGATGTCCAGGTGCGGGAAGAGCGCGTAGCTCTGGAAGACGGTGTTGACGGGCCGCTTGTACGGAGGCAGGTCGGTGATGTCCCGCTCCCCGAGGAAGACCGTGCCGGTGGTGGCCTCCTCCAGGCCCGCGATCATCCGCAGGGTGGTGGTCTTGCCGCAGCCGGAGGCGCCGAGCAGGGCGAAGAACGAGCCCTGGGGGACGGTCAGGTCGAGCGGGTGGACGGCGGTGAAGGAGCCGTACGTCTTGCTGATCCCGGCGAGGCGGACATCTCCGCCCGCGGTCTGCTGCTGCTGTGTCATGGGTCGCGGTCCCAGGGGTTTCGGGGGGTACGGGGAGGGGTCGGGCCGGCCGGGGGCGCGCCGGAGCCGGGTCAGGCGCCGATGAGTTTGGCGAACTTCTCTTCGTACGCCGTCTCTTCCTCCGTGGTCAGGGAGCGGAAGGAGCGGGACTTCGCCGCCATCTCCCGGTCGGGGAGGATCAGGGTGTTGGAGGCCATCGACGTGTCGATCTTCGCGAGTTCGTCGCGTACGCCGTCGACCGGACAGACGTAGTTGATGTACGCGGCGAGCCGGGCGGCGACCGGGGGCTCGTAGTAGTAGTCGATGAGCTTCTCGGCGTTGGCCTTGTGCCGGGCCTGGGCGGGGACCAGGAGGCTGTCGCTGGAGGTGATGTATCCGGCGGCCGGGATGGCGTACGCGATGTCCGGGTTGTCGGCCTGGAGCTGGATGACGTCCCCGGCCCAGGCGACGCACGCGGCGATGTCTCCCTTGCTGAGGTCGGCGGTGTAGTCGTTGCCGGTGAAGCGGCGGATCTGCTTCTTGTCGACGGCCTTCTGGAGGCGGCCGATCGCCCCGTCGAAGTCGGTGTCGGTGAACTTCCCCGGGTCCTTGCTCTGGTCGAGGAGGGTCATGCCGACGGTGTCGCGCATCTCGGAGAGGAAGGAGACGCGGCCCTTGAGCTTCGGGTCGTCGAGCAGCTGGGTGACGGAGTCGACCTTGCGGCCGCCGGTCGCCTTCTTGTTGTACGCGATGACGGTGGGGATGCCCGTCCAGGGATAGGAGTAGGCGCGGCCGGGGTCCCAGTCGGGGCTGCGGAACTGGGCGGAGATGTTGGCGAAGGCGTGCGGGAGGTTCGACGGGTCGAGCTTCTGCGCCCAGCCGAGCCGGATGACGCGCGCGGCGAGCCAGTCGGTCACGCAGATGAGATCGCGCCCGGTGTCCTGCCCGGCCGCCAGCTGCGGCTTGATCTTCCCGAAGAACTCGACGTTGTCGTTGATGTCCTCGGTGTACTTGACCCTGATCCCGGTGCGCCTGGTGAACGCCTCCAGGGTGGGGCGGCTCTTCTCGTCCTCGCTGACGTCCATGTACTCGGTCCAGTTGGAGAAGTTCAGCACCTTCTCCCTGGCCGAGTGGTCGTCGGCGGCCGCCGCTCCCCGGGCACGTCCGGCGGGCGGGATGCCGCACGCGCCGAGCGTGGCCGTGCCGCCGATCGCGAGGGCGCCCATGCCGGAGGCGCGCAGCAGGGAGCGGCGGGTGAGGGCGCCCCGGCCGCCGGTCAGGGATCGCCTCATGGCCGCCAGCTGGACGGGCGTGAGGCGCTCGGGCTCGTAACTCTCCATACGCGTGTGCCCTTTCGGGTGGGAGGCCGCTCGGGCCGTACGGCCCTGGTCGCGCGGCAGCTGCTATCGGTCCCCGAAGATCGTGCGGTGCCACTCCTTGCGGGCGACCGCGGTGTTGTCGTACATGACGTGCTTGACCTGGGTGTACTCCTCGAAGGAGTACACCGACATGTCCTTGCCGAAACCGCTGGCCTTGTATCCGCCGTGCGGCATCTCGGAGAGGATCGGGATGTGGTCGTTGACCCACACGCAGCCCGCCTGGATCTCGCGGGTGGCGCGGTTCGCGCGGTACAGGTCGCGGGTCCAGGCGGAGGCGGCCAGTCCGTAGGGGGTGTCGTTGGCGAGCGCGATGCCCTCGTCGTCGGTGTCGAAGGGGAGGACGACCAGGACCGGGCCGAAGATCTCCGACTGGACGGCCTCGCTGTCCTGGGCGGCGTCCGCGATGAGGGTCGGCCGGTAGTACGCCCCGTCCGCGAGCGCCCCGCCGGGGGCCTCGCCGCCGGTGACGATCCGGGCGTGGCCGCGGGCCCGCTCGACGAAGGCGGCGACGCGGTCGCGCTGGGCGTGGCTGATGAGGGGGCCGAGGTCGGTCGACGCGTCGAAGGGGTCGCCGAGCCGGACGGTCTCCATGAGCGCGGCGACGTCCCGGACGAAGGCGTCGTAGAGGGGGCGCTGGACATAGGCGCGGGTGGCGGCGGTGCAGTCCTGGCCGGTGTTGATGAGGGACCCGGCGACCGCGCCGTGCACGGCCGCCTCCAGGTCGGCGTCGTCGAAGACCACGAAGGGGGCCTTGCCGCCGAGCTCCAGGTGGAGGCGTTTGACGGTGGCGGTGGCGATCGCGGCGACCCGCTTGCCGACGGCGGTGGAGCCGGTGAACGAGGTCATCACGACGTCCGGGTGGCCGACGAGGTGTTCCCCGGCGTCCTCGCCCGCGCCGGTGACGATGTTGACGACCCCGTCGGGGATACCGGCCTCGGTGGCGGCCTGGGCGAACATCAGCGAGGTCAGCGGGGTCAGCTCGGCGGGCTTGAGGACGATGGTGTTGCCCGCGGCGACGGCCGGGAGGATCTTCCAGGCGGCCATCTGGAGCGGGTAGTTCCAGGGGGCGATGGAGCCGACGACCCCGATCGCCTCCCGGCGTACGTAGGAAGTGTGGTCGCCGTCGTACTCGGCGGCGGCCCTGCCCTCCAGGTGGCGGGCCGCCCCGGCGAAGAAGGCCGCGTTGTCCACGGTGCCGGGGACGTCGAACCCGGTGGAGAGCTTGAGCGGCTTGCCGCACTGGAGGGACTCGGCGTACGCGAAGTCGTCGGCCTGCCCGGCCAGGACGGCGGCGAACCGGTGCAGGGCGTCGGACCGCTCGCCGGGGGTGGCGGCCGACCAGCCGGGGAAGGCGGCGCGGGCGGCGGCGACGGCCGCGTCCACGTCCTTCGGGCCCGCCAGCTCGTAGCGGAACACGCTCCGCCCGGTGGCCGGGTCGACCACCTCGTGATGGCGGCCGGACGTGCCGGGGACCAGCCTGCCGCCGATGTACTGCGCGCCTTCCGCGAAGCGGTCCTGAACTGCGAAGCCCTTGCTCATGACGCTCTCCTCCGCCGCTGGACCCGGGGTGGGGCGGCGTAGCTTCTTCGTGAATTGAGTGCCGATCCTGACAGAGGGGTTCCGGCCCAACAAGTGATTCCGTTGTTGCCTTTTGGTTACGCGACGGAATCTGTCGACCATGTGTCGTGTCGGTACGGAAATCCCCGTACGGAGTGTCAGTGGCGGATGCCACCCTCACATGTCATGGGGCCGATGGCCGGGCTCGTGGCGGCCGTGGCGCGGGGCGGGCGGGTGACGTACCCGCGGCCTCGGGGGCGACGCGGGGTCGCGCCGTGCCTTCGGGGAAGCTCCGGCTCCCGGCCGGATCCGCATGCGCCACTGCCCGGGGTGCGGGAAGGGATTGCCTTCCCGCACCCCGGGCAGTGGCGCAGGGCACGTGGCGCGTGGGCCTCAGCGACCGCCCCCGACGACCAGCGATGTCGCGAACGGGTCGTCGTCGTTCGGGTCGTTCTCGTCGTAGCCGCCGCCGTCCTCCGAGTTCGCGGCGGCCCAGATGATGATCCCGAGGAGCACCGAGCCGATCACCATGCCGATGCAGCCGAGGATGACCCCCGCGAGCGCCATGCCCCGGTTGGTGGCCTCGCCCCGCTTGGCCCGGCCGAGACCGATGATGCCGAAGATCAGCGCGAGGATGCCGAGGACGATGTTGAGTCCGTACAGGCAGAAGCCGACCACGGAGATGATGCCGAGCACCATGGCGGCCGTGCCGAGGCCGTTCGACGGGGCGGGCGCCCAGCCGGCCGGGCCCATGCCGTAGCCCCCGTACCCCGGGTAGCCGCCGTAGGCGGGCGGGGGCGGCGCCGGGTAGCCGTAGTGCCCGGCGGACGGCGGAGGCGTCGGGTGGCCGTGGCCAGGACCGGCGCCGGGATTGGGGCCGTGCGGGGCGATCGGCGGCGGGGGGACGGAGGACGCCGGGCCGAAGCCGCCGCCCGCGGGTGCCGGGCCGGGGCCTTCCGCGGGCCCCGCGCTCGGCATCGACGTCACGGTCGGCTGCTCGTGGACCGTGGGCGGCGGGGTGTTCGCGCCCGGCTTGTCCAGCTCGACCCGGCTGTCCGGCGGCGCCCACGGGTCACGCGGTGCGGCCCCGCCCCCGGGCTGCTCTGTGTTGTCTGACATGGGCCTCCCCCATCGTGGTCCCTGCATGCTACGACCCGGCTCCCCGGCCCCGGACCCCGCCTACGATGATCGGTGCAGCCGGTACGCCCGGCAGACGTCACGCCGAACCGGGAGAATTCCGATGACCGATCCGCACCCCTTCATCGCCGGGCTGCCCAAGGCCGAACTCCACGTCCACCACGTCGGTTCCGCCTCGCCCCGCATCGTGGCCGAGCTGGCCGCCCGCCACCCGGACTCCCGGGTCCCCACCGATCCGGAGGCGCTGGCCGACTACTTCACCTTCACCGACTTCGCGCACTTCATCGAGGTGTACCTGTCGGTGGTGGACCTGGTCCGCACCCCGGAGGACGTCCGGCTGCTCACCTTCGAGGTGGCGCGGGACATGGCCCGGCAGCACATCCGGTACGCCGAGCTGACCGTGACCCCGTACAGCTCGACCAAGCGGAACATCCCCGAGGTCGCTTTCATGGAGGCCCTGGAGGACGCCCGTACGGCGGCCGAGGCCGAGCTGGGCGTCGTGCTGCGCTGGTGCTTCGACATCCCGGGCGAGGCCGGGCTCCAGGCCGCCGAGGAGACGACCCGGCTCGCGGTGGAGCGGCGCCCCGAGGGGCTCGTCTCCTTCGGGCTGGGCGGGCCGGAGATCGGGGTGGAGCGCCCGCAGTTCAAGCCCTACTTCGACCGGGCCATCGCCGAGGGCCTGCACTCGGTGCCGCACGCCGGGGAGACCACCGGGCCGCAGACGGTCTGGGACGCGCTGACCGAGCTGCGCGCCGAGCGCATCGGGCACGGCACCAGCTCCGTTCGGGACCCGAGGCTGCTGGAGCACCTCGCCGAGCACCGCATCCCCCTGGAGATCTGCCCGACGTCGAACATCGCCACCCGCGCGGTCACCGACATCGAGCGCCACCCGATCCGGGAGATGGTGCGGGCCGGGGTGCTGGTCACCGTCAACAGCGACGACCCGCCGATGTTCGGCACCGACCTCAACAACGAGTACGCGGTGGCCGCCCGGCTGCTGGAGCTCGACGAGCGGGGCATCGCGGACCTCGCGAAGAACGCCGTGGAGGCGTCCTTCCTCGACCCGGCGGGCAAGCGGAAGCTGGCCGAGGAGATCGACACGTACACGGCGAACTGGCTCCGGACCCCCGGCCGCTGACCCCGGTCGTCACAATGGCCCCATGGCCAACATCGTCTCCCGTGTCACCGCCGTCGCGCACCGCGGCGATCCCTACCGATTCCGCGAGAACACCCTGCCCTCGATCCGCTCCGCCGTCGAACAGGGGGCGGACGCGGTCGAGATCGATGTCCGGGTCACCCGCGACGGGGTGCCGGTCCTGCTGCACGACGCGACGCTGGAGCGGCTGTGGGGCCACGACCGGCGGCTGGAGAGGATCGACCACGCGGAGCTGAAGGAGCTGACCGGCGGCGGGGTGCCCACGCTGCGCGAGGCGCTGCTGGCCGCCGGGGCGCACCGGGTGATGGTGGACCTGCCGGGGTCGACGGACGCCTCGGTGAGGACGATCGTGGGCACGGTCCGGGAGTGCGGGGCGGGTGAGCGCGCGTACTACACCTCCGGGACGGCGGCGATGCTGCGGGTGCGGGCCGCGGACCCGTCCGCCGAGATCGCCCTGACCTGGACGACGCTGGCCCCGCCCCGCCCGGAGCTGCTGGCGGCGGTGCGGCCGCGCTGGCTGAACTACCGGTTCGGGCTGGTCAGCCGGGAGCTGACGGACCGGGCGCACCGGGACGGGCTGCTGGTCTCCGCGTGGACGGTCGACACGAAGCGCTCGATGCGCCGGCTGATCGAGCGGGGCGTCGACTCGATCACCACGAACCGGATCGACGCCCTGCACCGGCTGCGCGGCCCGCGCACCGGGACGGATCCGGAGCGCTGAGCCGGGCGGTCGCGAGCGGGGCTCACAGGCCGACGACGGCGTTCCACTTCTTGGCGAAGTCCAGCCGTTCCCCGGAGGTGATGTCGCGCGCGATGGCGAGCCGTTCGCGCATCGCGCCGTCGGGGAAGATCAGCGGGTCCTCGGCGAGCGCGGCCCGCTCCGCGTCCTTCGACGCGGCGAGGACGTCGCGGGCGGCGGGGACCGGGCAGACGTAGTTGACCCAGGCCGCCAGTTCGGCGGCGACCTCGGGCCGGTAGTAGTGGTCGACCAGCCGCTCGGCGTTGCGCTTGTGGCCGGCGAGGTTGGGGATCATCAGGGATTCGGCCCACAGTTCGGCGCCCTCCTCGGGGACGACGAACTCGATGTCCGGGTTGTCGGCCTGGAGCTGGATGACGTCGCCGGAGTACGCCTGGCAGGCGAGCACGTCCCCGGTGGCGAGGTCCTTGATGTAGTCGTTGCCGGTGAAGCGGCGGATGTGTTTCGAGCGGACCCGCTTCTCGACCTGTTCGCACATCGTGTGGAAGTCGTCGGCCCTCCAGCGGGTGATGTCGACGCCGTTGCCCTGCATGAGCAGGGCGAAGGACTCGTCGAGCCCGGCGAGCAAAGTGACCCGGCCGCGCAGGTCGTCCGCCCACAGGTCGGCCGTGGAGCGGAGCTCGCGGCCCAGCTTCCGGCGGTTGTAGGCGATGCCGGTGATCCCGGACTGCCAGGGGACGCTGTGGCGGCGGCCCTCGTCGAAGGCGGGGTGGCGCAGCTGCGGGTCGAGGTGGCGGGCGACGTTGGGCTGCTCGGCCCGGTCCATCTCCTGGACCCAGCCGAGCCGGACGAAGCGGGCGGCCATCCAGTCGCTGATGACGATGAGGTCGCGGCCGGTGGCCTGGCGGTTCATCAGGGCGGGGCTGATCTTCCCGAAGAACTCGTCGTTGTCGTTGATCTCCTCGGTGTACGTGACGGAGATCCCGGTCCGCCGGGCGAAGGCGTCCAGGGTGGGGCGCCGGGACTCGTCCTCGTCGTCGGTGTCGATGTAGAGCGGCCAGTTGGCGAAGTGCAGGGTGTGGTCGGTGTCCGAGCTGTCGCGCCCGGCCCGGTCCCCCGGCTCGACGAAGGCGGCGGGGACCCCGCAGCCGGCCAGGGCGGCCCCGGCGGTCCCCGCCCCGAGGGCGCGGAGCAGGGAACGGCGGGTCATGGTGGGGTTCTTCGGGATCGCTCGCACCCGCGCAGGATGCCGGGCGGGCGGCGGGGCGGGCAATGGACCAACCGTCCAGCGGGGCGGCCCCGTTCCGCACACCCTGTACATCCGTGCGCCCGCTTCCCCGCCGGGAGCCGCGGGCGCACGGCAGCGGCCCCGGGCCTCAAGCCCGGGGCCGTGCGCGGCGTCGACGCGGAGGTCAGCCCTCGATGGACGTCATCACGTGCTTGATGCGGGTGTAGTCCTCGAAGCCGTACGCGGAGAGGTCCTTGCCGTAGCCGGACTTCTTGAACCCGCCGTGCGGCATCTCGGCGACCAGCGGGATGTGGGTGTTGATCCACACGCAGCCGAAGTCGAGGTTCTTGGAGAGCCGCATGGCGCGGGCGTGGTCCTTGGTCCACACCGAGGAGGCGAGCGCGTACTCGACGCCGTTGGCGTAGGTGACGGCCTGCTTCTCGTCGGTGAAGGACTGGACGGTGATGACGGGGCCGAAGACCTCGTTCTGGATGATCTCGTCGTCCTGCTCGAGGCCGGAGACGACGGTCGGGGCGTAGAAGTAGCCCTTGTCGCCGACGCGGTGGCCGCCGGTCTCGACCTTGGCGTGGGCGGGGAGCCGCTCGATGAAGCCGCTGACCTGCTTCAGCTGGTTGGCGTTGTTGAGCGGGCCGTACGCCACGTCCTCGTCGTCCGGCTGTCCGGTCCGGGTGCCGGCGGCGGCCTCGGCGAGCGCGGTGACGAACTCGTCGTGGACGGACTCGTGGACCAGCACGCGGGTGGCGGCCGTACAGTCCTGGCCCGCGTTGAAGAAGCCCGCCTCGGAGATGCCCGCGACGGCGCCCGCGATGTCGGCGTCCTCGAAGACCACGCAGGGCGCCTTGCCGCCGAGCTCCAGGTGGACCCGCTTGACGTCCTTGGCGGCGGACTCGGCGACCTGCATGCCCGCCCGTACCGAACCGGTGATGGAGGCCATCGCCGGGGTGGGGTGCTCGACCATGGCGCGGCCGGTGTCCCGGTCCCCGCACAGGACGTTGAAGACGCCCTTGGGGAGGATCTGCCCGATGATCTCGGCCATCAGGACCGTGGAGGCCGGGGTGGTGTCGGACGGCTTGATGACGACCGTGTTGCCCGCGGCGAGGGCCGGGGCGAACTTCCACACGGCCATCATCATCGGGTAGTTCCACGGCGCGACCTGGGCGCAGACACCGACCGGCTCGCGCCGGACGATGGAGGTCAGGCCCTCCATGTACTCGCCCGCCGACCGGCCCTCAAGCAGCCGGGCGGCACCCGCGAAGAAGCGGATCTGGTCCACCATCGGCGGGATCTCCTCGCTGCGGGTGAGGCCGATCGGCTTGCCGGTGTTCTGCGACTCGGCGGCGATCAGGTCCTCGGCCCGCTCCTCGAAGGCGTCCGCGATCTTCAGCAGGGCCTTCTGGCGCTCGGCGGGCGTGGTGTCGCGCCAGGCGGGGAACGCGGCCGCGGCGGCCTCCATGGCGGCATCGACGTCGGCCCGGCCGGAGAGCGGGGAGGTCGCGTAGACCTCTTCCGTGACCGGGCTGACCACCTCGATGGTCCGCCCGTCCGCGGCGTCCCGGAACTCTCCGTTGATGTAGTTGCGCAGACGGCGCACCTCGGTGGTCACAACCACCCCTCCTGTCGGCTGTCCGATGGGTGAGACATCCACCCTAATCGCTCCGGTGACGCTTTCGACATACCCAACCGTCCCCAACTTCGGATTCAGTCAGATCCAAGCATCGATACAACGAATTTCATCGATCTGGGGTTGCGAGACGGAGGAGGAGCGGTGCACAGTGGAACTGTGGCCAGTCGCAGCGCAGACTCCAGGAACGGGAACGGATCGCCGTCAGCGGTCGATGCCGTGTCCCTCGCGATCATCGAGCAGCTCCAGGAGGACGGACGCCGTCCGTACGCCGCGATCGGCAAAGCCGTCGGCCTCTCCGAGGCGGCCGTGCGCCAGCGCGTGCAGAAGCTGCTCGACCAGGGCGTGATGCAGATCGTCGCCGTGACGGACCCGCTCACCGTGGGATTCCGCCGCCAGGCGATGGTCGGCATCAACGTCGAGGGAGACCTCGACCCGGTGGCCGAGGCCCTGTCGGCGATGGCCGAGTGCGAGTACGTGGTGATGACCGCGGGCTCCTTCGACCTGATGGTGGAGATCGTCTGCGAGGACGACGACCACCTGCTGGAGACCATCAACCAACGCATCCGGACCCTTCCCGGGGTGCGCTCCACCGAGAGCTTCGTCTACCTCAAGCTCAAGAAGCAGACCTATATGTGGGGAACCCGATAGCCGTGAGCAAGGACCTCAGCCGAACCGCGTACGACCACCTGTGGATGCACTTCACCCGCATGTCGGACTACGAGAACGCGCCCGTTCCCACCATCGTGCGCGGCGAGGGAACGTACATCTTCGACGACCGGGGCAAGCGCTACCTGGACGGCCTCTCCGGCCTGTTCGTGGTCAACGCCGGTCACGGCCGTCACGAGCTCGCCGAGACGGCGTACAAGCAGGGCCAGGAGCTGGGCTTCTTCCCGGTGTGGTCCTACGCCCACCCCAAGGCCGTCGAGCTCGCCGAGCGGCTGGCCGGCCACGCCCCGGGCGACCTCAACAAGGTCTTCTTCACCACCGGCGGCGGCGAGGCCGTCGAGACCGCCTGGAAGCTGGCCAAGCAGTACTTCAAGCTCAAGGGCAAGCCCACCAAGTACAAGGTCATCTCGCGCGCCGTCGCCTACCACGGCACCCCGCAGGGCGCCCTGTCCATCACCGGCCTCCCCGCCCTGAAGGCCCCCTTCGAGCCGCTGGTTCCCGGTGCGCACAAGGTGCCGAACACCAACATCTACCGCGCCCCGCTCTTCGGCGACGACCCGGAGGCCTTCGGCCGCTGGGCCGCCGACCAGATCGAGCAGCAGATCCTCTTCGAGGGGCCCGAGACCGTCGCGGCCGTCTTCCTGGAGCCCGTGCAGAACGCGGGCGGCTGCTTCCCGCCGCCGCCGGGCTACTTCCAGCGGGTCCGCGAGATCTGCGACCAGTACGACGTCCTGCTCGTCTCCGACGAGGTCATCTGCGCCTTCGGCCGGCTCGGCACGATCTTCGCCTGCGACAAGTTCGGCTACGTACCGGACATGATCACCTGCGCGAAGGGCATGACCTCCGGCTACTCCCCGATCGGCGCCTGCATCGTCTCGGACCGGATCGCGGAGCCGTTCTACCGGGGCGACAACACCTTCCTGCACGGCTACACCTTCGGCGGCCACCCGGTGTCCGCGGCGGTGGGCCTCGCCAACCTCGACATCTTCGAGCGCGAGAACCTCACCCAGCACGTCCTCGACAACGAGAGCGCCTTCCTCACCACGCTCCAGAAGCTGCACGACCTGCCGATCGTCGGGGACGTCCGCGGCAACGGGTACTTCTACGGCATCGAGCTGGTGAAGGACAAGGCGACCAAGGAGACGTTCACCGAGGAGGAGACCGAGCGCGTCCTGTACGGCTTCCTGTCCAAGGCGCTGTACGACAACGGCCTCTACTGCCGGGCCGACGACCGCGGCGACCCGGTCGTCCAGCTCGCCCCGCCGCTCATCTCCGACCAGTCCACGTTCGACGAGATCGAGGGCATCCTGCGGAACGTGCTGACGGAGGCCTGGTCCAAGCTCTGACCACCGCCGCACCTCCTGGACGATCACCGTCCAGCGGTCATTTCATACGGTCCACCGGCCCGGATACCCCCCGTTCGAGTGAGAAGGGGGTATCCGGGCCGCGTGCCGTGCGCCCGGACCGGTCCGACTATCTACGGTGCCCAGTGACCGATCGGCCGCGTCTTCGTTCCCCCGTACGGGGGAACGGGAAATCTGACCTGAACCGAGGTGTACGCCATGGTGGCCCCGCCGGACAACGACGTGATCTGGGCGCGTTCCCTGCACCACTCCCACAACGGCTCGCCCGGTCTCGGCGGTGTCTCGGTCGGTGTCCGGGACGCCGAGATCCTGGCCGTGACCGGCCCGCGCGGCAGCGGCAAGACCACCCTGCTGCACTGCCTGTCCGGCCGGCTCGTACCCGAGCAGGGCGAGGTCTGGTTCAACAGCGTCCCCCTCCACACCATGTCCGCCCGGCTGCGCGAGCGGCTGCGCCGTGAGCGCTTCGGCTGGATCGGCGCCGACCCGGAGCTGGTCCCGGAGCTGACCGCCTGGGAGAACACCGCCCTGCCCCTGTTGCTGCGGGGGGTCTCCCACCGAGCCGCCCGGAAGGCCGCCACCGAGTGGCTGGAGCGCCTGGACATCGCGGCCTTCGCCAAGAAGCGGCCGCACGCCCTGCTCCAGGCGCAGCGCCAGCGGATCGCCGTGGCCCGCGCCCTGTGCGCGGCACCGACCGTGATCTTCGCCGACGAGCCCACCGCGACCCTGTACCGCGCCGACCGCACCCAGGTGCTGCGCACCCTGGCCGCCGCGGCCCGCTCGCACGGCATCACCGTCGTCCTGGCCACCCATGACGCCGAGGTCGCCGCGCTCGCCGACCGGACCGTCCCGCTGCTGGACGGCCGCCGCGTCGCCACGGCCTCCCTGCCCGCGGAACCGGAAGCGGAGGGCCGCGCGGCGTGCTCGCTCTCCGTCTAGCCCGCGGCTCGCACCCCCTCGTCCTGGTCCGGCGGCTGCTGGTCGCCGCCGCCTCCGCCGGGGTCGGCTTCCTCCTGCTGGCCGCCCTCGGCTACGCCTCCGCCCACCCCGCGTCCTCCGGTTCGGTGCTGCGGCTGCTGTGGTGCTTCGTCCCGCTGGCCGCGACGGTGCAGTTCGCCGTGGCGGTGGCCCGTACGGACCCGAGCACCCGGCCCCGGCCGGGGCTGTCCTCGGTGGGGCTCGGCCCGGTGCGGCTCTCGGTGCTGGCCGCCGTGTCCACGGCCGTGTCCACCACGCTGGGCTCGGTGGTGGCGCTGCTGTTCTTCCTGCACCTGCGGGGCGAGCTCAGCGGAATGCCCTTCGACGGCGGTGCGGCGGAGTTCCTCGGCGCGGGCACCCCGCTGCCGCCCGCCGCGGCGCTGATGCTGCTGGCTCTCGTCCCGGCCGCGTCCGCGGCGGCGAGCGCGCTGGCCCTGCGGTCCCGGCCCGACCCGGCCCGGGACGCCTCCGGCTCCGAGGAGCCGCCCGCCCCCGCGCCCGCACCGGCCGGGCTGCCCTGGGGCGTGGCCCTGACCGCCGCCGGGCTCGCGGTCGAGGCGTACGCGTCACGGGAGGCGACGGGCAGCGCGTTCCCGCTGCCGGGCCGGTTCGACTCCACCCCGGTCGCGGTACTGGCGGGGTGGACGCTGACCGCGATCGGCCTGGCCATGGCCGGACCGGCGCTGACCCACCTGTGCGGCAGGGCGCTCCAGGCGGTGCGCCCGGGTGCGGCGCGACTGCTGGCGGGCCGGGTCCTGATGGACGAGGCGCGCCGGATCGGCCGCCCGCTCGGGGTGGTCTGCGCGGTCCTGTCCGCGGGGATCGCCGCCCTGGCCCTGTACGGCGGCGACGAGCGCCCGTACGGTCCGCTGACCGCTCTCGGCGCGGTGCTGGTCCTCGGCTGCACGGCGGCGACGCTGCTCACGACGGCCCTGGAGGCCAAGCACGCCCGCGCGCACACCGCGCAGGCGCTGCTCAGGATGGGCGCCCCGGCCTCGACGCTGCGCGCGGCGACGGCGCTGCGGGCGGGGGCGCTGCTCGCCCTGTTCGCCCCGCTGACCTGGGTGATCGCCGAGCTGGCGGCGCTTCCGCTGGCGAAGTGAGCCCCGCGTCCACGTGACCGGCGGCCCTGCGGGCACGCCCCGGGCCGCCGGTCACTCCGGTGGCCCGGGGCACCCCGCCGGAAGGAGTCCGCAGCGCCGGGCGTCGGCCCAGAGGGCGGCCGGAACCGGGTGGGCGAGCCAGTCCGCGCTCTGCTCGACCTGCTCCGGCGTCCGCGCGCCCACCACGACCGAGGCGACCGCCGGGTGCCCGAAGGGGAAGCGCACCGCCGCGGCGAGCAGCGGCACCCCGAACCGCCCGCACAGCTCCCGCCAGCCCTCGATCCGCGCCGCGGTCCGCGGCGGCACCGCGGTGTGCGCGTGCGGGGTCCCGGGACCGGCGTCGGCGAGGAGACCGCCGTGGTAGACGCCCGCAGCGAGCACGGCGACGCCGCGTTCGGCGCAGAGCGGCAGCAGTTCGTCCAGGCCCGACTGGTCCAGCAGCCCGTACCGGCCCGCGAGCAGCACACAGTCCGGGCCGGGTGCCGCGGCCTCCCGCAGGAAGCGGGCCGCGACCGGGGCGTGGTTGACGCCGATCGACACCGCGCCGACCGTGCCGCGCTCCCGGAGTTCGGCGAGCGCCCGGTACGCCTCGCCTACCGCCGTGCCGAACTCCTCGTCGGGGTCGTGCACATGAAGGACGTCGACCCGGTCCAGCCCCAGCCGGTCCAGACTCTCGGTGACGCTGCGGAGCACCCCGGCGTAGGAGTAGTCCTTGCGCGGACCCACCCCCGGTGGCGGGTCCGCCCAGATCGGCTGGGTGTCGGGCCCGCCCGGTTCGATCAGGCGGCCCACCTTGGTGCAGAGCACGAACGCGTCGCGCGGACGTCCGGCGAGGGCCGCGCCCACGCGCCGCTCCGAGCGGCCGTAGCCGTAGACCGGGGCGGTGTCGTAGAGCCGGATGCCCAGCTGCCAGGCCCGCTCCAGCACCGCGGCGGCCTCCGCTTCGCCGACCGGGGCGAAGAGGCCGCCCAACGAGGCGAGCCCGAGCCCGAGCCGGCTGACCCGCAGCCCGGTGCGGCCCAGCGGCACCCGTTCGTCCGCGCGCATCGCTTCCCCCCTCCGCCGACGTCACGATAGTCCGCGGACCGGCGGAACGGGGCGGGAAGAGCGGGGCAGGCGGAACGGGGCAGGCACCGCGAGAGATCTTCGGTCCGCCTTCGGTCCGGCCGGGCCGGACGCCGCGCCGTTCTCAGGGGTGCGCGGCGAGGCGCTCGGCCAGGGCGTCGAAGAAGGCCTCCCAGCCGTCCTCGGCTGCCGCGTACTGCTCGGGGGTGAGGTTCCCGCCGCGCTGCTGGAAGGCCAGCTCGGTCCGGCCGGCGCCGAGGTCGCTGAAGGTGACGGTCACACTCTCGCCCTCGGCGTCCTCGGGGCCGGAGCCGTCCTTCAGGGTGAAAACGAGCCCGTCCGGTTCGCTGACCTCCTCATAGACCCCGTGGAAGGGCATCTCGACGCCCGGCAACACGATGACCAGGCTCCATGTCCCGCCGGGCCGCACGTCCATCGCCACCCGGTCCAGCGGCACGTCCGCGTCCCCGCCGTACCAGGCGGCGAAGTCCTCGGGCGACGTCCAGGCGGCGAAGACCCGCTGCTGGGGGGCGTCCAGGACGCGGGTGAGGTCGATGCCCTCGCGTATGCCACCGGTCATGATCACGGTCCTTGTCGCCGTCGGTGCCGCTGCCCGTGCCGTACGGCGTCGTGAGCGGTGCCGTACGGTCCTCGGCCACGGGGTCCGGATCTCCAGCTTGCCGGGCCGCGGGCGCGCTGTCGCGGCGTGCGGTGCGGCGGCGGGGTCAGGGTGAGGGCTCCCCGGAGCGGGCCGGGGGCGGGCCCTGGTCCGCCAGCACCACCGTCTCGTCGGCGTCGAACCGGACGCCGACGACCGCGCCCTCGTCCGGGGTGTCCCGCAGGGCGCAGGCGGCCTCCAGCACGGGCGCGTTCTCGGGGACGAGCCGCACGGTCACGTGGTTCCCGCGGAAGGTGCGCACGCCGACCGTGCAGCGCAGGCCGTCCTCGGGGTCGCCGATGAGGACCCCGGCGGGGCGGACCAGGAGGTCGGCCTCGCCCTGCGGGGAGCCCTCGGGGACCGGGACCTTGCCCCAGACGGTGGCGGCGGCCTGCCCGGTGACCGTGGCGGCGGTGACGTTGTCGAAGCCGAGGAAGCGGGCGACGAACGCGGAGGCGGGGCGCTGCCAGACCTCCAGCGGGGTGCCTTCCTGGGCGATCCGGCCGTCCCGCATCACGACGACCCGGTCGGCGAGAGCGAACGCCTCGCCCTGGTCGTGGGTGACGGCGAGCACCGTCGTACCCAACTCGCTGAACAGCGTGCGCAGTTCGACGACCAGCCGTTCGCGCAGGCTGCGGTCGAGCTGGCCGAGCGGCTCGTCCAGCATCAGCAGCTTCGGGCGGGGGGCGAGCGCGCGGGCCAGGGCGACGCGCTGCTGCTCGCCACCGGAGAGCGCGGCGACGGCACGGCGTTCGGCGCCCGGCAGCCCGACCAGCTCCAGCAGTTCGCGGACCCGGCGTCCGGCCGCCTCCCGCCCGGCGCCGTGCATCCGCAGCCCGAAGGCCACGTTGGCGCCGACGTCCCGGTGCGGGAAGAGCTGGTGGTCCTGGAACATCAGGCCGAGGCCGCGCCGGTGCACGGGGACGCCCGCCTGGTCCTGTCCGGCCAGCAGCACCCGACCACCGTCCATGGGCTGGAGTCCGGCGACGGCCCGCAGCAGGGTGGACTTGCCGCTGCCGCTGGGACCCAGGAGGCAGACGATCCGGTGGTCGGCGACCTCCAGGTCCACGCCGTCGAGCGCGGTGCGCTCCCCGAACCGCACGGTGGCGGCCTGCAAGCTCAGCATGTCGTTCAGAACTCCCCGGATCGGTCGGTGCGGATACGTTCCAGGAGCAGCAGCGAGAGAGCGCACACCAGCATCAGGATGGTGCTCAGCGCCATCGCCTGCCCGTAGTTGAGCTCCCCCGACCGGCCCAGCAGCCGGGCCACGGCGACCGGCAGTGTCGGGTTGTCGGGGCGGGCGATGAAGACGGTGGCGCCGAACTCCCCGAGGGACACGGCGAACGCGAAGCCCGCCGCCACCAGCACCGCCCGCCGCACCAGGGGCAGATCGACCTCGCGCCAGGCCCGCAGCGGCGACGCGCCCAGTACGGCGGCGGCCTCGCGCAGCCGGTCGTCGACCGCGCGGAGCACGGGCAGCATGGTCCGTACGACGAAGGGGACGCCGACCAGCGCCTGGGCCAGCGGCACCAGGATCCAGGAGGTCCGCAGGTCCAGCGGCGGCCGGTCGAGGGTGATGAGGAAGCCGAAGCCGACGGTGACGGCGGAGACCCCGAGCGGCAGCATCAGCAGCGCGTCGAACCCGCGGACCAGCCGTCCGGCCCGGCGGGTCAGGGCCGCGGCGGCGAGCCCGCCGACGACCAGGGCGATGAGCGTCGCGACGAGCGCGTACCGCAGGGAGTTGCCGACGGCCTCCAGCGGCGGCACCAGGAAGGTGGAGGAGCCGCCCGACCCGGCGGACTGGAGCGCCCGGTAGTAGCCGAGGCCGTAACCGCCCGCCCCGCCCGCTCCATCTGCTCCGTCTGCTCCATCGAAGGAGCGCTCCACCAGCACGCCGAGCGGCAGCAGGATCAGCAGCAGCGCGGTCAGCAGGACCCCGCCGAGCAGCGTCCACTGCCCGGCGCCGCGCGGCCTGCGGGAGGTCTGCGCCGGGTCGGCCAGCTTCAGCGCCCGCTCCCGGCGGCGTACGGTCGCCGCGTGCACGGCGAGGATCGCGCCGACCGCGGCGAACTGCACCAGGGTCAGCACGGCGGCGGTCGGCAGGTCGAGCAGTTGCGCGGTCTGCCGGTAGATCTCCACCTCCAGGGTGGAGTACGCAGGTCCGCCGAGGATCTGCACGACGCCGAAGGAGGTGAACGTGAAGAGGAAGACCATCAGCGCGGCGGCCGCGACGGCGGGGGCGAGGGCGGGCAGCGTCACCCGGCGGAACGCGGCGAGCCTTCCGGCTCCCAGCACCCGGGCGGCCTCCTCCTGGCGCGGGTCCAGCTGCGACCAGAGCCCGCCCACGGTGCGGACGACCACGGCGTAGTTGAAGAAGACGTGGGCCAGCAGGATCGCCCACACGGTGGTGTCGAGGCGGACGCCCCAGAGCTCGTCCAGGAGCCCGCCGCGCCCCAGCAGCGCCAGGAACGCGGTGCCGACGACGACGGTCGGCAGCACGAACGGCACCGTGACGACGGCTCGCAGGACCTGTTTGCCCGGGAAGTCGAACCGGGCGAAGACATACGCCCCGGGCAGCGCGATCAGCAGGGTGAGCGCGGTCGAGGCGAGGGCCTGCCAGGCGGTGAACCAGAGGACGTCGAGGATGTCCGGGCGGCCCAGCACCTCGCCGATCCGCCCGAACTGCCAGACACCGTCCGCCTTCACCCCGCGTCCGACGATCGCGGACACGGGGTAGGCGAAGAACACGGCGAAGAACGCGACGGGCACGGTCATCAGGCCGAGCCGCACCGCGGCCCCGCGTCGCCCGGCGCCCCGGCGGGACCGGGCGGGGGTCCTGCCGGGGTCTGCCTCGGGCCCTACTTCAGGACGAGCGACTGCCACGACTGGATCCACTGCTCACGGTTGGCGGAGATCTTCTCGGGCGTGACGGTGGGGGGCGTGCCGACCTTCTCGCCGAACTTCGTGAAGAGTTCGGGCAGTGCCGCGTCCGTGACGACGGGGTTCACGAACATGGTCAGCGGCATGTCCTCCTGGAAGGACGTGCCGAGCAGGAAGTCCAGCAGGGCCTTGCCGCCCTTCTCGTTCTTCGCCCCGGTCAGCAGCCCGGCGTACTCGGTCTGCCGGAAGCAGGTGCCGGTGGCAACCCCGGTGGGGGCCTCCTCGGGCTGCGGGTCCGCGTACAGCACCTCGACGGGCGGGCTGGAGGCGTAGGAGACGACGAGCGGCCGGTCCGCCTTCGCCTTCCTGCCGCCCGCGGAGCCGGAGAACTCCTCGTTGTACGCCTGCTCCCAGCCGTCGACGACCTTCACGCCGTTGGCCTTGAGCTTCTTCCAGTAGTCCTGGTAGCCCCCCTCGCCCTGGGTGGCGATGGTGCCGAGGAGGAAGCCGAGGCCGGGCGAGGAGCTGGCGGCGTTCTCCACGACGAGGAGGTCGCGGTACGCGGGCTTCAGCAGGTCCTCGAAGGTGCGCGGCGGCGCGAGCTTCTTGTCGGTGAAGTACTTCTTGTCGTAGTTGACGCAGATGTCACCGGTGTCGACGGGCGTCACCCGGTGCTTCCCGTCCCGCTGGGTGCCCTGGGCGACCCGGTCCAGGCCCTTGGCCTCATACGCGGTGAAGAGCCCGTTGTCGAGGGCGCGGGAGAGCAGGGTGTTGTCCACCCCGAAGAAGACGTCGCCGCGCGGGGAGCCCTTGGTCAGGATCTCCTGGTTGAGCGCGGCCCCCGCGTCACCGCTCTTGAGGACCTTGACGGTGTAGCCGGTCTCCTCGGTGAACTCCTTCAGCACCTTGTCCGAGGCGTTGAAGGAGTCGTGGCTGACCAGGGTGACGGTCCTGGATCCGCCGTCCCCGGACGAGCCCGAGCCGTCGTCGGAGCCGCCGCAGCCCGCGAGCGCGGTGACGCCGAGCACCGCGGCGAGCGCCGTCGCCGCGTATCTCGTGGTGGTGTTCATGTGATCCTCCTGGGGGTGGCCAGGAAGAGACGCGGCCCCGCCCGCCGCCGGAGACGTACCGGAAGCGGGCAGGGCGCAACAGCTTGAGTAAGGTCCGAACTTCCTACCCGGAATGACCCGGGCGAGGTTCAGAGGGTCTGCGGCCAACCTGTCCTTGGTGCCGCACTCTCAGCGCTGTGGCGCTCCCCTGTCGGAATATGCAGTTGATTCCCGGCCCAGGCTACACCGGCGGTTTCCGGCCGCCCCGCGGCACCGGCCGTTCCCCTGGGCGGCCGCCTCGGGACCTGCCCGGGACGGGGTGCCGGGGCAGCCGCCCCGGGGAGCGGTCCGGGCAGCCGTGCCGGGGAACGGTCCGGGCTGGGGGCCCGTCCGGGCAGCCGTCCCGGCTAGCGTTCGGAGGCCGCGAGCTGTCCGCAGGCCCCGTCGATCTCCTGACCGCGGGTGTCGCGGACGGTGACGGGCACGCCGTGGGCCGCGATGGCCTCGACGAACGCCTTCTCGTCCTCGGGGCGCGAGGCGGTCCACCGGGAGCCGGGGGTGGGGTTCAGCGGGATGAGGTTGACGTGCACCCGCTTGCCCTTGAGGAGCCTGCCGAGCAGATCACCGCGCCAGGCCTGGTCGTTGATGTCCCGGATCAGGGCGTACTCGATGGAGACGCGGCGGCCGGACTTCTCCGCGTACTCCCACGCGGCGTCCAGGACCTCGCGGACCTTCCACCGGGTGTTGACGGGGACCAGGGTGTCGCGCAGTTCGTCGTCCGGGGCGTGCAGCGAGACGGCGAGGCGGCACTTGAAGCCCTCGTCGGCGAAGCGCAGCATGGCCGGGACGAGGCCCACCGTGGAAACGGTGATCCCGCGCTGCGAGAGCCCGAGGCCGTCCGGCTCGGGGTCGGTGAGGCGGCGGATGGCGCCGACGACCCGCTTGTAGTTGGCGAGCGGCTCGCCCATGCCCATGAAGACGATGTTGGAGAGCCGCGCGGGGCCGCCCGGCACCTCTCCGTCGCGCAGGGCCCGCATACCGTCGACGATCTGGTGCACGATCTCGGCGGTCGACAGATTCCGGTCGAGTCCGGCCTGTCCGGTGGCGCAGAAGGGGCAGTTCATCCCGCAGCCGGCCTGCGAGGAGATGCACATGGTGACGCGGTCCGGATAGCGCATCAGGACGGACTCGACGAGGGTGCCGTCGTGCAGCTTCCACAGGGTCTTACGGGTGGTGTCGTCGTCGCAGCTGATGTGCCGGATCACCGACATCAGCTCGGGGAACAGCGCCTCGGCGAGCTTGTCCCGCGACCCGGCGGGAATGTTGCTCCACTGGGCCGGGTCGTGGGTGTACCGCGCGAAGTAGTGCTGCGAGAGCTGCTGGGCGCGGAACGGCTTCTCGCCGGTCTCGGCGACCGCTTCCTTGCGCTCGGCGGGCGTGAGGTCGGCGAGATGCCGCGGCGGCTTCTTGGCTCCGCGGGGCGCGACGAAAGTGAGTTCTCCGGGCTTAGGCATGGTTCATCCAGTGTCGCAGAAAGCGGAGTGAGGGCCCGCCGCCCTGTGGACAACGTGCCCTCACTCGTGAAAGTCGCAGGTGGGACGGTACGCGTTCGAGTCCGCGGCTCAGCCGACGCCGACGAAGAGCACCATCAGCAGCCACACCACCGGTGCGGTGGGCAGCAGCGAGTCCAGCCGGTCCATGATGCCGCCGTGACCGGGCAGCAGGGTTCCCATGTCCTTGATGCCGAGGTCCCGCTTGATCATCGATTCGCCGAGATCACCGAGGGTGGCACTGGCCGCGACCGCGAGGCCCACGAGCAGCCCCTGCCACCAGGCGCCGCCGTCGATCAGGAACTCCATGCACAGCGCACCGCCGGTCATCGCGAAGACGACCGCGCCCAGCAGGCCCTCCCGGGTCTTGCCGGGGCTGATGCGGGGGGCCAGCTTGTGCTTGCCGAAGCGCCAGCCGACCGCGTACGCCCCGGTGTCGCTGACCACGGTGAGGACGAGGAACGTCAGGACCCGCCAGGGCCCGTCGTCCGCCGCCAGCATCAGGGCGACGAAGGTGGCCAGGAAGGGGACGTAGAACGCCGCGAACACCCCGGCCGTGACGTCCTTCAGATAGCCGTCGGGCGGTTCGGTCATCCGCCAGACCAGCACCGCGAGGGCGGTCAGGGCCATCGCGACCCACGCCCCCTCCGCGCCCCGGGCGTACCCGGCGACGACCATCGCGGCACCGCCGACGGCCAGCGGGACGAGGGGCGCCCTGATGCCCTTGCGCTCCTTGAGGCGGGAGGTGAGCTCCCAGAGGCCGACGACGACAGCGACCGCTATCACACCGATGAAGACGGCTTTCACGATGAACAGCGAGGCGACGATGACGGCGCCGAGACCCACGCCGACCCCTATGGCGGCGCGCAGATCACGCCCCGCGCGCTTCTTCTGCGGCGGGGGCGGCAGCGGGGTGGACATGGGCTCCTGCGGCATCTCGTCACGGAACAGGGGGCCGCCGACAAGAGCGGCGTCCCTGTCCCGGTCGTCGCGGTCGACTGCTCCGTCTCCACCTGCGTCGGGAGCGTCCGGCACGTTGGGCATGGGCCGAGTCTGCTGGGCGTCATGCACATCGTGGGCAGGACCCGCCGGGGCAGCCCTCATCTCGGGCGTGCCCCAGTAACCGGCTCCTTGCGGGGCGCCCCAGGAAGAGTCGTTCATCAGACTTCGAGCAGCTCGGCTTCCTTGTGCTTGAGCAGCTCGTCCACCTGCGCGACGTACTTCGCGGTGGTGTCGTCGAGCTCCTTCTCGGCGCGGCGCACCTCGTCCTCGCCGGACTCCTTGTCCTTGACGAGCTTGTCGAGGGTCTCCTTGGCCTTGCGGCGGATGGAGCGGATCGAGATCTTGGAGTCCTCGGCCTTGCCCTTGGCGACCTTGATGTACTCCTTGCGGCGGTCCTGGGTCAGCTCGGGGAAGGTGACCCGGATGATGTTGCCGTCGTTGCTCGGGTTGACGCCGAGGTCGGAGTCGCGGATCGCCTGCTCGATGTTGCGCAGCGCGGTCTTGTCGAACGGCGTCACCACGGCCATCCGCGGCTCGGGCACCGAGAACGAGGCCAGCTGGTTGATCGGGGTCAGCGCGCCGTAGTAGTCGGCGACGATCTTGTTGAACATCGCCGGGTGCGCGCGGCCGGTACGGATCGCGGCGAAGTCCTCTTTCGCGACGACGACGGCCTTCTCCATCTTCTCCTCGGCCTCGAGGAGGGTTTCTTCGATCACCACGTGCTCCTGCGTGTCTCGGGCGGGCCCGGCATCGTCATCGTCGGGCCCTGCGGGTCCTGCGTCGCGTCCTCACCTGCACGGTGTCCCACCGGGCAGGCCGTTGTCCATCCTGGGGGGCCGTCAGGCCCGGGTGCTCGCGTCGCTCACAAGCGTGCCGATCTTCTCACCCTTGACCGCGCGAGCGATATTGCCCAGTGCGGTCAGCTCGAAGACCAGGATCGGCAGCTGGTTGTCACGGCAGAGCGTGATGGCGGTGGCGTCGGCGACCTTCAGGTTGCGGGCGATGACCTCGCCGTACTCCAGGGCGTCGAACTTCACCGCGTCGGGGTTGGCCTTCGGGTCGGAGTCGTAGACCCCGTCCACGCCGTTCTTCCCCATGAGCAGCGCCTCGGCGTCGATCTCCAGGGCGCGCTGGGCGGCGGTGGTGTCGGTGGAGAAGTACGGCATGCCCATCCCGGCGCCGAAGATGACGACGCGGCCCTTCTCCAGGTGCCGGACGGCACGCAGCGGGATGTACGGCTCGGCGACCTGGCCCATGGTGATGGCGGTCTGGACGCGCGAGTCGATGCCCTCCTTCTCCAGGAAGTCCTGGAGCGCCAGGCAGTTCATGACGGTGCCGAGCATGCCCATGTAGTCGGACCGGGCCCGGTCCATGCCGCGCTGCTGGAGCTCGGCGCCACGAAAGAAGTTGCCTCCCCCGATGACCACCGCGATCTCGGCGCCGTCGCGGACGACGGCGGCGATCTCGCGGGCGATGGTGTGCACGACGTCGGGGTCGACGCCCAGACCCCCGCCACCGGCGAATGCCTCACCGGAGAGCTTCAGCATGAAGCGCCCGGAAACCTTGTCGTCGTCGCGCCTCTGGTCGGCCTGGGTGGCGTCCGCGCCCTTGTCCATGGAAATTCTCCTCGTGCACATACGAAGAAGGCCATTGCCGGTGGGTCCGATGTCCCTACAGCGGCAATGGCCTCCTCGTCAGATCTGCGGTCGTCCGGCGTGGGTGCGGCCGTCGACTGCACCAGACCCTATCGGGTCCGGTGCCGTTCGCCCGGACGGACTCAGATGCCGACCTTGATGCGCGAGAAGCGCTTCAGGGTGACACCGGCCTCGTCCAGCACCTTCTGGACGGACTTCTTGGCGTCCAGCGCGTACGGCTGGCCGAGGAGGGTGGCCTCCTTGAAGAAGCCGTTGACGCGACCCTCGACGATCTTCGGGAGCGCGGCCTCGGGCTTGCCCTCGGCGCGGGTGGTCTCCTCGGCGACGCGACGCTCGGCCTCGACGACCTCGGCCGGGACGTCCTCGCGGGAGAGGTACTTCGGGGCGAACGCGGCGATGTGCTGCGCGATGCCCTTGGCCAGCTCGGCGTCGGCCTTGTCCAGCTCGACCAGCACACCGATCTGCGGGGGCAGGTCGGGCATGGTGCGGTGCATGTACACGGACACGAACGTGCCGGTGAACTGCGCGAAGCGGTCCAGGACGATCTTCTCACCGAGGTTGGCGTTGGCCTCGTCGACGTACGCCTGGACGGTCTTGCCGGCCTCGATCTCGGAGGCGAGCAGCGCCTGGATGTCGGCCGGGGAGGTCGCGGCGACGTGGGCGGCGAGCGTGTTGGCGACGGCCTGGAACTTCTCGCCCTTGGCGACGAAGTCGGTCTCGCACTTGAGCTCCAGCAGGACGCCGGACGTCTGGTCCTCGGAGACGAGGGAGACGACGGCACCGTTCTCGGCGGAGCGGCCCTCGCGCTTGGCGACGCCCTTCTGGCCCTTGATACGGAGCGCCTCGACGGCCTTGTCGACGTTGCCGTCGGCCTCGTCGAGCGCCTTCTTGCAGTCCATCATGCCGGCGCCGGTGAGCTCGCGGAGCTTCTTGACGTCAGCGGCGGTGTAGTTCGCCATGAGTCTGTATGTCTCTCTCGAAGTCTGAAAGATCTACGGGTGAACGGCGGGGGCGACGCTCAACGCGCCGGCCCCCGCCGTCAGCAGCCGTGACGGGTGTCAGGCCTGCTCGGCGTCCGCGTCGGCGGCCGGAGCCTCGGCCTCGGCGACGGCCTCGGCCGGCTTCTCGGCGTCGGCGGCCTTCTCGGTCTCGGCGGAGGACTGGACATCGGCGACAGCCGGGGTCTCGTCCTTCTTGTCGCCCTCGAGCAGGTCGCGCTCCCACTCGGCGAGGGGCTCACCGGCGGCCTTCTCGCCCGGCTTCGAGTCACCGGTGGCGGCACCGGAGCGGGCGATGAGGCCCTCGGCGACGGCGTCGGCGATCACGCGGGTGAGCAGGGTGACGGAGCGGATCGCGTCGTCGTTGCCCGGAATCTTGTAGTCGACCTCGTCCGGGTCGCAGTTGGTGTCGAGGATCGCGACGACCGGGATGTGGAGCTTGCGCGCCTCACCGACGGCGATGTGCTCCTTCTTGGTGTCGACGATCCAGACGGCGCTGGGCACCTTCTGCATCTCGCGGATACCACCGAGGGTCTTCTCCAGCTTGGCCTTCTCGCGCGAGAGGACCAGGAGCTCCTTCTTGGTGAGGCCGGAGGCGGCCACGTCCTCGAAGTCGATGAGCTCAAGCTCCTTCAGACGCTGAAGGCGCTTGTAGACGGTGGAGAAGTTGGTGAGCATGCCACCGAGCCAACGCTGGTTGACGTACGGCATGCCGACGCGCGTCGCCTGCTCGGCGATGGCCTCCTGGGCCTGCTTCTTCGTACCGACGAACATGATGGAACCGCCGTGGGCGACGGTCTCCTTAACGAACTCGTAGGCGCGGTCGATGTACGACAGCGACTGGAGCAGGTCGATGATGTAGATGCCGTTGCGCTCGGTGAAGATGAAGCGCTTCATCTTCGGGTTCCAGCGACGGGTCTGGTGACCGAAGTGGACGCCGCTTTCCAGCAGCTCCCGCATCGTGACGACGGCCATGGCCGTACTCCTTGAGGTACTCGGTTGTCGCGACCGCAGGTTTGCGCTCGCGCCTGACGCCCCGACGCGCCGTGCCACAAGGGACCGAGGAGCGCGGCCACCTCCACGAGGGGGAGGCGGCGGGGCGTGCGAAGTCGACCCGGTCACCCGGATCGCCGTAAGAAGTGTACGGGACCCGCTGAGCGCCGGATGACGGCGATGTCCACCACCAGGTGACGGCGATATCCACAACCGGCGAGTAGTCCACAGGAAACGGCCCGCCCTCCCCGGAATCCCGCCCTCCGGGCCATGGTGACGTCATGCGCATCCACGACGGCCGAGGCCGCTCCCCCGCCCCGCACCCGCCGCCCCGCCGGAACCGGCGAAAACGGCAGCACTCGAAGAACAGGCAGATCAGGCAGGACAGGCACAGCTGGGAGGACACGCAAGGTCGGCAGGACAAGCACAGCTGGGAGGACGGGCAGGGCAGGGAGGGCGAGGTGCCTTCGGTGTCCCGGGCGCCCCGGCTCCCCGGAATCCGCCGGATGCGCTGGTCGCTCCTGGCCGGGGTCTCGGCGCTGGCCGGGATCCTGGTCCCGGCCGGGGCGCTCGCTCTCCCGGGCCCGGGACATACGGCCGCCACCCCGGGCCCCGCCCCGCCCGCGGACACCGGCCCGCTGGAGGCGGGCGCGGGAGAGGGCGGCGGGGACGCCCCGGGCGGGGACAAAGCCGGTGGGGGCGCCCCGGGCGGGGACGAGGCCGGTGGGGACGAGGCAGATAGGGACGAGGCCGGTGGGGCGGGCGGCATCGACGAGGGCCCGGACCAGGGCGGCCGGAGCTGGCCGCTGGCCGGGAGACCAGCGGTGTTGCGAGGCTGGGAGCCGCCCGCCGGTCCGTACGGGCCCGGACACCGTGGGGCCGACCTCGCGGCACGACCGGGGGCCAGCGTACTGGCCGCCGCCGGGGGCCGGGTCTCGTTCGCCGGGCGGGTGGCGGGGCGCGGGGTGCTGGCCATCGAGGTGGAGGGCAGCGGATCGCCGCCCTTGCGTACGACGTACGAGCCGGTGCGCGCGGTGGTCGAGCGGGGCGACCGCGTACGGGCGGGACAGCCGGTGGCGGTCCTGGAGGACGGACCGTTCCACTGTCCAGCGGGCTGCCTGCACTGGGGGCTGCGGCGGGGCGACGCCTACCTGGACCCGCTCTCGCTCCTGCCGCCCGCGCTACTGAGGAGGGGGCCATCACGCCTCCTGCCGGTCTTCGGCGTACCCGAACCGGATCAACCGGCGGCTGAATCGGAAGGAGGACCACACCCACGGTGACGCCCTACGCCGGGAGCGCGGTGAGTCCCGCCGCTTATGCGGGTGACGCCGTGGCACCTCCGAGTGGCGACAGCCCAGGGCGCCTTCCGGGCGGGCCGGGCGTGGGAAGCGCGGCCGCTTCCGGCAGGGCAGGGGGCCGGGACGGGGAGCAGGGCACCGCCGCTTCCGGCCTGGCGGGAAGCAGATCGCCGTCACCCTGGCAGAGCGGGAGCAAGGCGCTGCCACAGGGCCCCGCCGGACCGGCGGGGCGGAAGGAGGGTGCGGCAGGTGCCAGAGAGGAAGGGTCTACGGCCATTTCCAGCGCGGGGCGGGGCGGGGAGGGCGGGGGTGGGGGGGGAGGGGGAGGGCCCCCGAGGCTTCCTCAACCAGACAGGTCACCCCCGCGCACCGCCCCGCCCCCGCACTCCCCCGGTAGCTCCGCCCGGGTCAGCCGGCCACGCCGCGCAGCACCATCGCGACGGCGGTGTCCGCGATGACTCCGGGCTCTTCCGCGACTCCGAGTTCGATGCGGCGTACGGCGGCGTCCACCGAGCCCTGGAGGAGCATGGCGGCCAAGCGGGGCTGCTGGTGGCCGAGGTCGCCCAGGGCTTCGACGATCATGGCGATCAGCCCGCCGTGCGCGGCCCGGATCTTCTCCCGGGCCCCGGCGTCCAGTTCGCTCGCGGAGATCGCGACGACGGCGCGGTGGCGGCGGTCGCCGACGAGGTCCAGCTGGCGGCGTACGTAGGCCTCGATCTTCGCCTCGGGCGTATCGGCGCGCTCCATGGCGTTCTCCACCTCGGCCGCCCAGACGGGGAAGTCGACGGCGCACAGCTCTTCGACGACCGCGGCGCGGGAGCGGAAGTACTCGTAGACGGAGGACCGGGCGAGGCCCGTGCGCTCGGCGAGTGCGGGGAAGGTCAGCGCCTCCGTACCACCCTCGGACAGCAGGGAGCGCGCGGCGTCCAGGAGGGCGCCGCGCTGCATGGTCCGGTGCTCGGCCACGGAGGCCGCTCGAATCCTGGGCACGTGTCCACTCTACGGCGAGGGGGGTCCGGCAGAGGGGCGCGGTCTCTGATCGTGTGGCCGGAGAATTCGGGGCAGAGCCGGTCAGAGGTGGTCAGCGGGCAGAGGTGGTCAGCGGCCCGCGTCGGCCAGCTTGGCCCGGAGCTGGAGAACGGACTTGGTGTGGATCTGGCTGACGCGGCTCTCCGTCACCCCGAGAACGTTGCCGATCTCGGCGAGCGTCAGGCCCTCGTAGTAGTAGAGGGTCACCACGGTCTTCTCCCGGTCGGGGAGGGTGTTGATCGCGCGGGCGAGCAGCCGTCTCAGCTCTCGGTCCTCGGCCACCTCGACCGGGTTGTCGGCGGCGGTGTCCTCCAGGGTGTCCATCAGGCTCAGCCGGTCGCCGCCCTCTCCGCCGACGTGCAGCAGCTCCTCCAGGGCGACCACGTTGGCCAGGGACAACTGGCTGAAGACGGCGTGCAGATCCTCCAGGGCGATGCCCATCTCCGCCGCGACCTCGGCCTCCGAGGGCGTACGCCTCAGCTGGGCCTCCAGCGTGGCGTAGGCGCGCTCCACGTTCCGCGCCTTCTGCCGGACGGAGCGGGGGATCCAGTCCAGGGCCCGCAGTTCGTCGATCATCGCTCCGCGGATCCTGGTGATCGCGTACGTCTCGAACTTGATGGCCCGCTCGATGTCGAACTTCTCGATGGCGTCGATCAGTCCGAAGACCCCGGAGGAGACGAAGTCCGCCTGCTCGACGTTGGACGGCAGCCCCACGCTCACCCGGCCCGCGACGTATTTGACGAGCGGGGAGTAGTGCAGGATCAGCTGCTCCCGCAGCCGCTCGTCGCCCGAGGTCTTGTAGGAACGCCACAGTTCGTCGAGCGAGGAGGGGGCGGAAGGGCGCACGGTGCCACGCGCGACCGGTGGTACTGCCGCGCGGTCAGACCCGGAGGTGTGCTGGGGCATGTGGTGCCTTGAGCCGTTCTGCTGTGAAGTGCTGGGGGACTTTTGTCTGGGGCGGAATCCTTGTGAGCGTAGCGTGACTGGAGCGTCGCAGTCCGCGCAGGACGGTGGACCGATGCCATGTGATGGCGTTCTGCCGTTCACGCTGTTCGTGCCTGCCGGTGCCCGGGGCGCTCGCCGCGGGCACCGGCCCCGAGCAGGTCACCGATCGGTCGTGCGAGGTCGTCGCGCTTACCTTTTCACCCGAATGCTCCAGGTCAAGTACCGCCTCGCCGCGCGTCGTCGTTGCGTGCCGACGGGTTCGTCAATCGCCAGCTGTCGCCTTCGCGTTCGACGAACCCCAGTGAGCGCAGTTCGTACAGCCGCCCGAGGGTTTCGTCCGTGGAGGATCCGGCGCTGCGCGCGAGGTCACGGGGGTGGACGGCGCCGTGGTAGGGAAGGGCGTCCAGGACGCGTGCGGCGGACGGGTCCAGCCGGTCCCGGGGCAGGACGGGCCCGTGTCTGACCGGTGCGAGGTCACCGATGTCCCCCACCATCTCGACGACTTCGGCGGCGTCGGTGACGAGCACGCCCTCCCCGCGCAGCAACTCGTGGACGCCGGCGGACAGTCCGCTGGTCGCCGGGCCGGGAACACCCATCGAGACCCGGCCGAGGCGCTGCGCCTGGCGGGCGGTGACCAGCGAGCCGCTGCGGTACTGCGCCTCGACCACGACCGTTCCTCTGGTCAGTGCGGCGATGACGCGGTTGCGCAGGACGAACCTTCTCTGCACCAAGTCAAGGAGGACCGACCAGGCGAGGGAGGCGGCGCGGGTGCTTGCCCCGCGTCTCGCCTCCGGTCACGCCTAACGGCCGGCGAACAGTGCGGCTGCCCCAACACGATCGAGTTTCTTCCGCGCGGCAGCAATGTGGGTGGCGACCGTGCCCATGGAGAGCCCCATCACCGTGGCGATCTCTGAGTGCGTCATGCCCCAGGCCATAAGAAGGACAGCACGACACTGCTGATCGGAAAGATGCTCCTGAAGGACCTCCTGCAGGCCGTTGTAGAAGTCGTCAGCGCCCATCACTCTCGCCGGGGGACTGACTTGCTCCAGCACGTCGTGGTCGACCGAAACCTCGCGGGCGTTCCGCGCCTTGCGGTAGTAGTCGATCCGGCGGTTACGCGCGGACGCAAATACGTAGGAACGGTTCTGTGCGCGCGCCCTCACGTCATCCCACTTGTGAGCGAACGAGATGAAGAGGTCCTGGGCGATGTCGCGTGCGTCGCTTTCCGGGGTTCCCAGCCTCACGAGGTAAATGACCACGTCCTCGAAGCGGTCAGCGTAGAACTCCTCGAAGCCGTGGCCCCACGACCGGTGACGGTCGCGGGGCTCGCGGGCATCTGGCTGGTCAGGCACCCTCATGGGTTTCCCGCTCGGGCTGGCGCGCGCCCCGCTGCCCATCGTCACGCCGACGCTGTCCGCTCTGGCCGCGGTCGCGCTGGTTCCGGCGCGTGCCGCGCTCGGCCTGAGGTCCGGCCGCCGGGCGGCCCTGACCCAGGCTGCGGGTAGGGGGCCGGTTGTCACGGACGGGCGGCTGTCGGTCCTGGCCGCCGGAGTGCCGCTGCCGGGCCTCCCCACGCGTGTACTCATCGCGCTGCGACTTCCGCACCAGGCGGAACTCGAAGCCTTCGACGGTCTCGAGCTTCTGCTTCACGGCGATGAAGCCCGTCACGACGAGCTGGATCCCGAGGGCCCAGATGGCCCACGTCTGGACACGTTCCGCGTCGGTTCCCCAGCCGGTGCCGGGCTCGACGAAGTGCTGGACCGCCTCGGTCGTCACGACGACCGTGGCGAGGCCCCACCGCTTGAAGCGGCTGGCGAGCCCCACCGCAGCGGCGGGAGTGTTGCTTTCCGAGCTCATGATCTTCCCAGAGGTGTGAAGTGACAGGGTGACCCCTTCGAGGTCCGGGCGGGCCTCTTCGAGATCACCGACCAGAGTCTCCGGAAAGCCCATTAAGGGCAATACGCAAAGGAGACGCCCGACCACCCTCTGTGATGTGGGTAGCAAAAATACGCCTGCGTCTACTTGCGACGAGGCGTCATCGTCCAGTATGGGCTGGCCGACTGGCCGACTGTTGGTAACTCTTTGCCCGGAGCCAACAGTCGGACCAGCACGACGCGTTCTGTTCAACACACCTCTGGGAAGGCGCGTCCACCCTCTATACGAATCTCAAGGCCTGTTTTCTTGATGCCTCTCCAAGGTTTCTTGGAGAGGCGGCTGCGTGGGACCCTTCCGCGGCAACTCATAGCCGCCTGACCAGCGACGATGCCTCTCCGGCGAGGTCCCCGGCCCAACTTTCTTAGCGTGCCAGAGCGAACGGCTTGTTCGCTGCCGTTCTGCATCCGGTAACGCACCCCTCCAAGCCTCTGAACTGCAGTTACTCCGGCCTCCGCCACCCCAGAGGCCCGCTCAGTTCAGCAGGCTTGTGAGTAGCTTCCTGGCAACGCTGGCTGCCGGCCGGGACAGGCAGCACTCGGCTCTGTCTGTCGGCGTACTCGTCGAAGTACTCAACGAGGTACGGATGAACGTGCCCAGCCGGTCAGCCACCAAGCTGTGGGCCTTCTCTGCACCAAGTCAAATGAAGCCTTAAGACTTCTCGATCTTGTTGAGCAGGCGCATGAGCAGGTCGGCCAGGAGGAGGACCTCGGCAGCCTCGGTCGGATCGGTGTAGTCGACTCGACGGTGACTGGGCGGGTTCTTGAAGAGTCCGATGGCCCCCTTGAACAGCTCCATCATGCCGACCGCCTCACCACCGTCAACTGTGGTGTCGGACAGCGGGCCGGCTGCCTGGTCCCCCTTCCCCGGCCGGAACGCCTGCTGCATGAGGGCTGTGCCCGTGAGGGAGTCGGGGAGATCGGCCATCGTTCGAACGCGGAGTTCGACCTCCTTCATCGCCAGCAGTGCTGCGGCCTCGAAGTCTCCTCGCAGGAACTGTGGCCGGGCCTTGGCTTCGAGCACGGGGACGAGTTCGATGTCGAGTCGTTGAACGGCCCTGATCCAGCGCAGCCCTCGGTCGAGTGCGTCGTGCCCTTGTCGGCTGACGAGGAACGACCCTGCCGAATCCTGCTGGACGTTCCAGACAACCAGTCCTCGGTTGAGCAACCACGTCCACGCCTCTGTCAGTGCGAGCACTGCCTGGGGGATCTGCTGGTAGGCGACGCGAGCACGCTTGAGCCAGTTATGCCAGTTTCACTCGTTGTTGTCCCGAGCGTCCTTGAGTACCCGCAGAGCGAGATCGTCGACTGGTAGGGCAACGATCTCATCGGCTTCCAGGGTCCAGTCGGCTCCAGGCATGCGTTCTCCTGTTGATCGGGGTCCAATGCCAGTGGATCACGGGGGTGCGGGCTCAGGAAGTCCTAGATCACTGGTCGCCAGCCCGTTCTGGTGGCGTCTGCCTGCTGCCAGGGCCGTGCTGATTCCGTCGACGTCGCCGAGCCGTAACTCGGTTCCGGCTTCGCGTCGCGGCTGCAGACGAGTTTGCCCGGGTGAGCTGAGCCCTGGGCACCGTCTCTACTCGTTCTCCGGCACCTTCCAGACATGATGCGTCCCGGAGTGCCACGTCCCCGGCTCCGGACTGTTGATGGCCCGGTGCTCGTCGCGGATCTGAAGGGCTGCCTCCGCCCGAGCGGCTTGGAGGGCTGCTTCGATGACAAAGTGTCGACCAAACTCAAAGTGGGCCCGGGTCAAGGTCCGGTTTTGGGCCTCAGTTGCATGGAAGTGGTACTGACACTGCGGTCCCGAGTAATGCCGACTAACTTTCGGACACAAGACATCAAACTGCGCATACCGGCTGTAGTCGATACCGAGCGCGATGATGCGCATTGCTGTCTGCATGGCGCCGAGGGCCTGGGACATCGGAGACAGCACCTTCGACAGCGCCGTCGTCACAGGGTCAGCCAGGAGCGGTTCAGTTGGAGTGATGCTGGGTCCGAACCGGAACGGCTGCTTGTTGTCGTAGGTGCCCCGCTCACCATAGTGATCAAGCAGCTCAATGAAAGCGATCATGAGACCGGCCATCGCCATGGGCAGGTTGCCCTTGTCCGCGTGCCCTTGAGCCGCGCGCAAAGTCGTCGCGACCTGAGGATGCGCAACAAGATTAAGCATGTCGACACTCTCGAAGTCGATGCCGAACACGAGCGGGACAGCGTCGGTGAAGAAGGTCACTGTGTCCGACCTTGACTGCTCGATGGCGGTCTTCGAGGGGAAGGTCCCATGGTGCTTGAACGCGACACGAAGGTTGTTCATCCGGTTCATCGCGGCCTTGCTGGGCAATGGAGCCTGGCCGGGGGTGTGGGGCTCGATCTCACTCCAGTAGCCGGTGAACGTCACATTCCTCGATAGCGAGACCCCGAGGTGGTCGGCGGCGAGCCGGAGGAACTGTTCGACCGCGTCATGGAAAGACAGCACCGCGGTCGCAGACAGCGGCTCGGGCTGACGCGCCTGGGCGATGCCCTGATCAAAGAGGAATCGAACGAACGCTAGCCGCTCAATCTCCAGGGCAGTCATGGGTGTGGTCATGGCTTCTCCTGCTTGCGGGGACGAGGTAGCCAATGCGTCGGGCGGAGTTCGGTGAGGTTCTGCTCGCTGGTCATGGCGGGCAACCTCGCTGGTGGCGGTGCCTTCGTGCCATGGCACGAAGGCACCAGTTGTCCATCCACGATTCGTCCGGATCTCCGATCCTCAGGATCTCATTCGGGCCGGCGAGCGGTCGGGATGCCGAGGGCGACGGGTGACCGCTGGGCGAGCCTGGCGGCGTCGGCCTGCTTGGTTCGGACGAAGGTCAAGGTCATGTCGATGCCCTCGATCTCGCCGAGCCACTGTTCCTCCTCGGCCCGCTTGCGGCGGAGGACCAGGTCCTTCTCGATCTCGGCCAGCCGCGGCAGCATCTTCGGGTTGACCTGCAGCATCGGGCATCGGATGCAGGCGTGCTCATGCTGGCAGGGTGACCCGTAAGGTCGAGCACAGTTCCCGAGCTCGACCTTGCGCTTGTCGAAGTGCTCCTCGAACTCGTCCCACTCCTCGGCCGTGACGTCGACGTACTCGCCCTCGGGCCGCAGGGACCGGCGGTGGTTCAGGAACTTCTGGTAGTGCTGGACGATGTCCTCGGCGAAGACTGCGACGTAGCCCTGAGTGGTCTGGAGATTCAGGTGTCCGAGCAGGGCCGCGCCGATGTGAATCGGCAGTCCGCCGTTGACGATCTCGGTGGCGAACAGCCGCCGGAAGTCGTGCGGGGTGAACTTGGTGCCGGCGAACGCCGGGTTGGTCGCCGCGATCTCCTCGCAGCTCCGGCCGATCATGTGGAGGACCGTGCCGGGGGCGATGACGCCGCGGACGGTGCCGAGCTGTCGCTGGAAGAGGAACGGCATGGGCTCTGACCAGGTCTTTTCGTGCGGGTCATAGCGGGTCAGCAACGGGATCGCCTGCCCGGCGCGGGTCTGGCGCCGGATGATCTGGGCGACCGCGTGGAACAACTCGGCGGACATCGGGATGACACGCTCACGCTCGCTCTTCGACGGAGCGACGACCAGCAGGGCGATAACCTCGCCGTTCGGCCGCTCGTATTGCCGGATGCTGAGGTGGCTCAGCTCCACCAGTTCCTCGACCCGAATCCCGCTGTGCCGCAGGACCTCGACCGCCGTCCACTCCCAGAACGCCGCCGCCTCCGCCATCGACACGTGCGTCAGCTCGCCCGTCGCCTCGTCGATCACCCGGACGGTCGGCTCGGCCAGGATCTTCGCTCGTCGGCGGTCCTCGCGTGAGTCGGTCCGCCGGTAGCGGCGGCCATCGTGCTCGAACGCGCCGCCCAGCGGGACCGGCTCGGCGGCCGCCAGCAGGGCGGCCAGCCGCTCGTGACGCTCCTCGACGTGCCGGACCAGGACGGGCAGCAGGGGCTGCCGGACCCGGGTGCGGTCGGCCATCCGCCGGTTGATCTCCCGCCGGCGCTTGCCGAATCCCTTCAGGTCCCGCGGCAGGACCGGGCAGGGAGCCACCCAGTGGGCCCACCGCTCGGGCTCGGCGACGGCCCAGCTGTGCAGGTCGACATAGAGGCCGCGGACGGCCAACAGAACGGATGCGGTGTCCTTGCGGAGCCGGCTGCGGTCGGCCTTGCCGTCCTTGCGCCAGAACTGGATCTCCGCCCGCCACTGGTCGTAGAGCTCTGGGCTGAGGTTCAAGTCCTTCTGGCCGGGGTTGAGCTCCTCGATCACCGACCAGAACAGGCTCGCCAGCTGGCGGGCGAGTCCTTCGACGGTGATGTAGTCGGTGTCCGACTTCCGCCGGGTCAGGTAGTCGATCAGCAGCTGCCGGACGTCCTGGTTCTTGATCGCGTAGCGGTCGACGAGCTCCTCGATCGTCCGCTGGCCGTCGTAGATGAACGTCCGCAAGGTCGGCGGCGAGCCCGGCGGGAAGTGCCCCATCTTGTGAAGGATCTCCCAGGCGCCCAAGGCCGCGAAACGGGTGGTGTCCTTGTTCGCGCCGTGGGTGACGCCCAGGCGCTTGTTCTCCAGCGAGTAGTGCAACAGGGCCGACTGCGTCAGGTCCTCAAGGGCGATGCCCTGCGTGGTCAACGCGCAGGTCACGTCGAACTTCGCCCGGTGCCGGTGCACCGCCGTGAGCTTGTGCTCGGAGTCGACCACCCTGAAGAACTCGTCCAGCCCCGGGTCCTTCTGGACCTGCCGGAACGGGTCGGCGTAGTCGATGAACTTGTTCGCCCGGAACCCCGCGAGAGAGGGCTGGATGATCCTTGCGGCGAACGCCATCCGAAGCGCGGACGTCAGGTTGCTCCGGTCGTAGCGGACCTCCGGGCGGCCCAGGATCCCGACCGGCTGGGCGTCCTCATCGTCGAACCCGCTGGCCTCCCATCGCTCCTGCCAGGTTTCCCCCGGCAGCGTGGCCAGGTGCCCGAACAGCATCCGGACCCCGGCCCGGCGCTTCTCCGCCCCGGACCGGGTCTGGCCGGGCCAGACATGCCGGGCAAGCTCACACAGTTCGACGATGCCCGCCCGCGACAGGTCCCCGAACGGCGCTGGCGGCTTTTCGGGCCGGGGTGCCGGGGCCGCTTTCGTCGCCGCCCTGGTGAACCGCGATGGTTCCTTGGCCCGGGGCATCTCCTCGTAGTTCTGGCGCCGGTTTCGGACCGTGTAGGTCTCCACTGTCGTGCGGCTAGGCACCGAACACCGCCTTGACGTCCTCGGGGTCGTAGCCGGGTGCGAAGGACCTCTGGACCCGCGGCCTGTTGTAGTGGGCCTGCAAGGCATCGAAGAGGTCCTCGATCCGCGCGTTCAGGTAGCGGCCCGTGGTCGCCAGATCGGTGTGCCGCAGGATCGCGCGGACCTGGGCGAGCGTGAGGTTCGGGTCGTTCGCCATCCGGGTCGCGGCGGTGTGCCGCAGGTCATGCAGCGTCCAGTTCGTGCCGAGCTTGTCGTTCACCCTCTGGATCACCCGCCGCATCGCCCAGTAGGTCAGCGGCCGGTCCGGGCCCCGTCGGGTGCGAAGGACCGGCTGGTCGGCCGGCGGCAGCCCGATGTGGTCGAGGTAGGCCGCCAGGACCGTCAAAGCCTGCGGACTGGCCGGGACGGCCTCGCGGTCGTCCGTGCCCTTGGTGACCACCCAGAACAGCTGCTTGGGCCAATCGATGTCTCCGGGCGTGACCCCGAGGAGCTCGCTGGCCCGCGAGCCGCTGGAGACGTAAAGCAGGACGGCCGCCCGGTCCCGGTCGCAGGTCAGGCCGGCGAAGAACTCGTCCCACATCGCGTCCGGAATCGAGCGCGGATCGGACCTGCGGACCTTCTGGCGGAGCCGTGCCCGGCGAAGCGGCTGAACCTCGCCGTCCGGAGCCCGGTGGGCCAGGGCCCGGCGCATGGCCAGCGATTCGGGCACCGGGTTGACCAGAGGACCGCGGTTGTAGTGCCGGTGGTAGGCGTAGAAGCTGCTGACCACGGTCAGGCAGTGGTTGATCGTCGAGGGCGCGTAACCCGTCCGGAGGTAGGGCTTGCCCGTTCGCGGGTTGACTGACCCTGGCCGCGGCGCGTCCGGGTTGCTCCGGCGGCGCTGCGGGTTCGGGGCGGTGCGGAGCCATCCGACCAGCGCGGAGGCGTCCGCCTCGGTCGCCCGGTCCCACGAAACGTCCAGGAACCACAGCAGCCGGTGCCAGCGGAGAAGGTCGTAGGCGTAGCTCTTCGCAGTCGGCGGACGGTTGTCGTCCAGGATCAGGCCGCGGAGGTACGGAACGACGGGGGCGACGACGGTCTCGTCAGGGCCGACGACGGCGTACCAGGGGATGGTGTCCAGCTCGATCACTGAGCCGATGCGGGGCACGTCGGCCCGGCCTTCGATCAGCTCGCGGTGTAGGTCTAACAGAGGCATTAGTGCAGTTAACACACCTGCTGCGGGTGGGGTGCGAGGAGGGGGGCAACTCGGCGACGACGAGACCTTGTTGGGCCAGTCTTTCCAGCAGCTCGGTGTGTCCGCGCGGGTAGGGCACGTCGACTCCGCAGGCCAGCACCGCCGTCGTCGCCCCGGCCGCGGCCAGTGCCCCGCGGTGCGCTGCTCCGTCCACGCCGAACGCCGCGCCCGACACCACGACCCAGCCCCGCTCGGCGAGCCCGGAGCCGAGGGCGGCCGCCATGTGGGCTCCGTACGGGGTGCAGGCCCGCGCGCCGACGACCGCGACCGACCGCAGGGACCACAGGCGCAGGTCAGGCCGTCCGCGTACCCAGAGTCCGACGGGCCGCCCGTCGCCCAGGTCGTCGAGCTGGCTCGGCCACTCCCGGTCACCGGGGCAGACGAAGCGTCCGCCCACCGCGGCGACCGCGGCCAGGTCCCGCTCCGGCTCGGCGTCGGCTGCCCGGAGCCGGTAGCCCCCGAGCCGGGCGGCGGTCATCCCGGGCAGCCGCTGGGCGGAGCCGTCCTCTACGGTGAGGCGCCGCAGCAGTTCCACGGGCCCTACCTGCCGGAGCCAGCGCCCGGCCCGCTCGTCGCCCGGCTCCAGCACCCGCGTCAGCGCGGCCCTCGCCGTCCGCTCCTCTTCTTGGCCGCCCCGGGACTGGTCTCCCCCGGACTGGTGGGGCTGTCCGGCGCCCTCGGTGCGGCCGTCCCCGTCGCCCTGCCTCCGCTCCCGGTTAGGGCCCTCCTCGCTCGGGTGGGTCCGGCCGGCTCCCCGCAGTTCCGTCATCGTCGGCTCGCCCCCATCGGTGCTCCGCGCTGGATGCCCGTCCGCAGCTCCAGGGCCACGGCCACGTCGGAGGCGTCCGGACGCTCCGCGCCCCGCAGGTCGGCCACCGTCCAGGCGACCCGCAGCACCCGGTCCAGGCCCCGGGCCGTGAGGAGTCCTCGTTCCAGGTCCCGCTCGGCCTCGGCCAGGGCCCCCGGGGCCGCGAGCAGCCGGGTCCTCAGCTCATGGCCGGGCACCTCGCTGTTCGTGGTCCACGGGGTGCCGGTCAGGCGCTCTGCCGCCCGGGTGCGGGCAGCCCGGACCCGGGCGGCGACCTCGGCCGTCGGTTCGCCCCGGCCGCCCTGCCCCAGGAGGTCGGCGCGGTCCACGGGCTCCACCTCGACGCGGAGGTCGACCCGGTCCAGCAGGGGGCCGGAGAGGCGTGCCTGGTAGCGGCGGACCACCGAGGGCGGGCATTCGCAGCCCGCGCCGGTGAGGGTGTGCCGTCCGCAGGGGCAGGGGTTGGCGGCCAGGGCCATCAGGAACCGGGCGGGCAGCCGCACCACTCCGGCCGCCCGTGCGACGACCACGTGTCCCGACTCCAGGGGCTGGCGCAGCGCGTCCAGTGCCTTGCCGGAGAATTCGGGTGCTTCGTCGAGGAAGAGGACTCCGCGGTGGGCCAGTGAGACCGCTCCCGGTCTCGGGATTCCGTTGCCGCCGCCGACCAGGGACTGCATGGTCGCCGAGTGGTGCGGGGCGCAGTAAGGCGCGCGGGCGACCAGGGGTTCACCCGGGGGGAGGATGCCGGCCACGGAGTGGACCGCCGTCACTTCGAGGGATTCCTTGCGGGTCAGCGGCGGCAGGATGGCGGGCAGCCGTTCCGCGAGCATGGTCTTGCCCGCGCCGGGAGGGCCCGACAGCAGCAGGTGGTGTCCTCCGGCGGCCGCCACCTCCAGGGCCTGGCGGGGGCGCCGCTGGCCCGCGACATCGGCCAGGTCGGGCCGGTGGCCCTCGCCCCGGGCGGCGGCCGGGGCGAGTCCCGTGCCGAGGCCGCTGCCGGGGATCAGGAGACCGGCCAGTATGGCGTCGGGGCGGCCCTGGCCGTCGGCGGGCTCCTCGGGCACGGGTTCGTCGCAGAGGACGGCGATGAGCTGGCGCAGGCTGCGGACGCCGAGGACGGAGATTCCCGGCACCAGCGCGGCCTCCCCGGCGGTCTGCTCGGGGACCACGACCTGTTCGTATCCGGCCTCGGCCGCCGCCAGGACGGCGGGGAGCACGCCGCGTACGGGGCGTACCCGGCCGTCCAGGCCCAGTTCGCCGATCATGACGATGTCGGCGATGGCGGCGGGGTCGATGCGTTCGGCCGCGCCGAGTACGGCTGCCGCGACGGCGAGGTCGAAGCCCGAGCCGCTCTTGGGGACCGAGGCCGGGGAGAGCCCGACCGTGAGCTTCTTCTGCGGCCACTCGGCGCCGGAATTGACGACGGCGGCGCGCACCCGGTCCCGGCTCTCGATCAGGCTCTTGTCCGGCAGGCCGACCAGGGTGAACGCGGCGACGCCTGGTTCCAGGTCGGCCTGGACCTCTACGACCACGCCCTCGACGCCGACCAGTGCCACGGAACACGCTCGTGCGAAGCCCATCAGGCCACCCCTCGTGCGTGCTCGGTGACCGGGGCGCCGCGCCGGGGCACGATCACTCCGACCAGGTCGATGCGTACTCCGCCGGGGGGTGGTCCGCCGTGCCGGTCGAGCCAGATCTCGGCGAGTCGGCGCAGCCGGTCGGCCTTGGCCGGGCCGACCGCGGCCATGGGGTGTTCGTACGTTCCTGATCTGCGGGTTTTCACTTCGCAGAGGACCAGGGCCTGGCCGTCCCTGGCCACGATGTCGATCTCTCCGGCCCGGCAGCGCCAGTTGCGCCGCACGATGGTCATTCCGGCTCCGGTCAGCAGCCGTGCCGCCAGATCCTCGCCGTACCGCCCGAGTGCCCCTCGTGCGTTCATCCGGCATCACCTCCGGCACCGACTCTGAACCGGGCCGCCGAAAGATGTGGATCTTGGTGGACAACTCCGTGGATGGGGAAAACCCGGTCACCCACACGGGTGACCGGGTCTTCGTCCCACGTCGCGCGCGTACCGGCGGCCCCTGCGCCGCGGGCCGCGCGGGGTCAGCCTCCCGGAAGTTCCAGATCGCTCTTGTTGAGCTCTTCGATGTTGACGTCCTTGAAGGTCAGCACGCGGACCTGCTTGACGAATCTCGCGGGCCGGTACATGTCCCAGACCCAGGCGTCCGCCATGGACACCTCGAAGAAAACCTCGCCCTGGACGGAGTGCACCTGCATCTCGTAGTCGTTGGTGAGGTAGAAGCGCCGTTCGGTCTCGATCACATATTTGAACAGACCGACGACATCGCGGTACTCCCGGTAGAGCTTCAGCTCCATCTCGGTCTCGTACTTTTCGAGGTCCTCGGCGCTCATGGCATGTTTCCCCTTCAGCCGTGCGTTCCCCCATTGTGCGTCAGTCTCGGACGCCCCTGGACGATGAGACGATTTCGGGGGTCAGAGCCAACGGATCACGCGGAGGGCCCTCGTCGAGGAGCGTGCGCAGCAGCTCGGCGAGTCTGGTCGGGTACACCGTCTCACGCGTCGCGGACAGTTCGGCGGAGGTCCACCACCTCAGACCGGAGACGCTGCGCAGCTCCAGGTCGGTGAGGCCCTGCGGGGCGGTGGCGGTCTGGGCCGTACGGGCGAGGTAGTACCACTCGTCCTGGTCCCAGCGGCGTCCGGCGAACGGGAAGGAGCAGGTCCGGGTCCACAGCAGCGGGCCCAGCTCGATGTCCGTGATGCCGGTCTCCTCGGCCAGCTCACGGCGCGCCGCCTGCTCGCGGCTCTCGTCGCCCTCCAGGCCGCCGCCCGGGGTGAACCACCAGGTGTCGGCCGGGTCGTCCGGCTCGTGGCCGTGGAGCAGCAGCACGCGGTCGTCGGGGTCCAGCAGGACCACCCGGGCGACCCGGCGGATTCCGGAGGTCACCGGGCCGCTCCGGCGGCGGGCCTGCGGCGGCCGAGGCGGGCGGCCACCGGCCCGTACGCAGCCCCGCCCAGGATGAGCGCGGCACCGATCACGATCGCGCCCAGCTGGAGCGGCAGGGGGCCCTCGGCGGAGACTCCGCCGGGCAGCGCGGCGAAGGACGCCGGGCGGCCGATCATGCCGTCCAGGGGCCAGGCGACGGCGTCCACCCGGGCCTGCACGGCGCTCAGCGGGACGGAGCCCTGGCCGGGGTCGTCGAGATGGACGCGGGAGTCGAGCGAGGTGGCGCGTTCGTCGCCGAGCAGGAAGATCTGGCCGCGGGGCACCTCGGCGGTGAAGTCCTGCGGCGAGGCGGGCGCCCGCTCGCCCCGGGCGGCGGGGCCGCGGTGGAGGTAGGGCTCGTCGACGGGGGTGTCGTTGACCGTGAGCCGTCCCCGTTCGTCGCAGCAGACCACCTGGTCGCCGCCGACGCCGACCACGCGTTTCACCATCGGGGCGGCCCCCCAGACCTCGTCGGTGAAGACCACGACGTCACCGCGCCGGACCTCGGAGCCCTCTATCCGCTCGGCGAGCACCCGGTCGCCGGGGTTCACCGTGGGGGACATGGAGGCGGTCGGGACGGTGTAGGGCTGGTAGACCAGCGCCGCCCAGACGAACCCGCCGAGGAAGAGCACGCAGCCGACGGCCACGGCCAGGCCCGACACCATGGCGCCGGTCCGGCCGTGGCCGTCGTTCTTCCGCTTCGTACCGCTCATCCCAGCGCTCCCCCGTCGGAGATCGGTCATCGCTGATCCGAGTGGGCACCCTACCCGGCGGTACGCCCGCCGGTCAGCCTCCTGCGGCGCCACAACACGATGGGCACCGCTCCGGCTACGCCCAGTGCCGCGGGTGCCATGGCCGCGGCGGCGTTCAGGCCGGGCTGGTCGAAGGTGTCCGGGACGGGCAGGGTCGCCCAGCGTCCCAGGGGCCAGGCGACGGCGACGGCGCGGCCGACGACCTCGTCGTTGGAGACGGTGCCCTGGCCGGGGAGCTCCTGGTGGTAGCGCGAGTCCAGGGAGTTCTGCCGGTGGTCGCCCATGACGAAGATCCGGCCGTCGGGCACTTCGATCGGGCCGAAGGGCCGGTCGTTGCACGGGGTGTTGCCGGGGAAGATGAACGACTTCTCGTCCAGCGACTTCCCGTTGACCGTGACCGGACCGTTCTCCTTGCACTCCACGGTGTCGCCGCCGACCGCGATGACCCGCTTGATCAGGTCCTTCTCCTCGGAGGAGGGCATCAGACCGATGAAGCTCAGGAACTTCTGCACGGCGTTGGGCTCGGGGGTCACGGTGTCCTCCAGCCAGCCGCCCGGGTCGTGGAAGACCACGACCTCGCCGCGCTCCGGCTCGGAGCCGAACCAGGGGGTCAGCTTGTCGACCAGCACCCGGTCGCCCCGCTGGAGGGTGTTCTGCATCGAGTCCGAGGGGATCGAGAACGCCTGGACCAGAAACGTCTTGATCAGCAGGGCGAGAACGAGGGCGATACCGACCAGCAGCGGCAGCTCCACCCAGAAGGAACGATGCTTCTTGGGCGGCGCGGCGCCGCTGTCCGCCGGGACGGAATCATCCGCCGTCCCGTCCGCTCCTCCTGCCGCGGGGGACTCGTCGCGCCCCGGCCCGTCCTCGGGTTCCTCGTGTCCGGATCGTGCGCCGACCGCCAAATCCCCCACATCCACTCCTCAATCCGTGCCACGGCCCGCGCCCGATCCGGTGCAGGCCCACCACTCCCATAACGAGCGGGAGTTCCGCAGGGGTCGGGAGCCGGACCATTCCGTGTCGATCCGGAGGTGCCACACTATGCGACGGGTCCGCCCCGGCGGCCGCCGCGTCACGTGCGTCCGGGACCGCGCTGAAGGCGTCGCGCTGTTCGAGTGTGCTCCAGTGTCCGAAGGGCCAGGCGATCACGACGGCCCGTCCCACGACCTCGTTCTCGGCGACCGTGCCGCGGTCGGGTTCGTTCAGGTGGAAGCGGGAGTCGGCGGAGTCGGACCGGTGGTCGCCCATCATGAAGAGGCGCCCCTGGGGGACCTTCACCTCGAACGGGATGGTCGAGGGGCGGTCGTCGGGGTGCAGATACGTCTCCGCCAGCGGTACGCCGTTGACGGTGACGCGGCCGTCCTCGCCGCAGCACTTCACGGTGTCGCCGCCGACCGCGATGACCCGCTTGATCAGGTCCTGCTCGTCGTCGGAGGGCAGCAGTCCGATGAACGTCAGCAGTTGCGTCGCCTGTTTCACGCCGACCGGCGGGTCCTTCTCCTGTCCGGGGTTCTCCCGCTGGAGCCAGCCGCCGGGGTCCTTGAAGACGACGACGTCGCCGCGCTCCGGCTTCGACCCGAACCACGGGGTCAGTTTGTCGACCAGGACCCGGTCGCCGATCCTGATCGTCTGTTCCATCGACCCGGACGGGATGACGAACGCCTGGACCAGGAAGGTCTTCAGGACGAGCGCGATCATCAGCGCCACGACGACGAGGACGGGAATCTCCTTCACCGCGGACCTGCGGCGCTTGCGCCGGACCTTCTTGGCGAGCCTGCGGCGCTCCGCCCGGGTGGGCAGGGAGCGTGGCGTGGCGGGTCTGCCGCCGGTGGGGCCGGCCGCGTCGGGGCCGCGTGCGCCGCGCGGGCGGCCGCGGTTACCCATGCGCCCCGCCGGGTCCCCGTACGCCGTCGAAGGCGCCGGTCCCCTCCAGCGAGCCGATCCGGGCCGGGGGCCAGCCCAGCCAGTCCACGCGGCCGGTCACCCGGTCGACGGGGACCATGCCGCCGCCGGGCGATCCGAGGTGGTCCCGGGAGTCGCTGGAGCGGCTGCGGTGGTCGCCCATCATCCACAGGGTCCCGGCGGGCACGACGATGTCGAACGGCACCCGGGAGGCGGTGTCACCGGGGTGCAGATACGGCTCGTCGACGGCGGTGCCGTTCACCTCGGCCCGCCCCCGCGCGTCGCAGCAGACCACCCGGTCACCGCCCACGCCCACCACGCGTTTCACGAAGTCGGTGTCGGCGGGCTCGGTGAGGCCCAGGGAGGCGGCCGCGCCGCGCAGCAGCCCGGCCACCGGGTTGGTGGCGGGGTCCTCCCGTACGAAGGAGCCGGTCCCGTCGAAGACCACCACGTCGCCCCGGCGGGGCTCCTCGCCGAAGCGGTAGGCCAGTTTGTTCACCAGGAGCCGGTCGCCGACCCGCAGGGTGGGTTCCATCGAGCCGCTGGGGATCAGGAAGGGCTGGACCACGTAGGCGCTGAACAGCAGCAGGGCGAGGACCGCCGCGATCGTCCCGGTGAGCACCCGCCGCCAGGAGAGGACGGAGGCGATCCGGCCCCGGACACGCGAGAAGCGCGATCGCGCCCCAGGACCCGTGCCGGGTTCCGGGGCGCGACCGCGCTTCGAGTGCTCTGCTTGCGTGTCCATCGCGGCCGAAGCTTATCCGGCCGTCCTGTGGACGCGTGCGGCAGCTCAGTTGTCGCGCTTCTCCTTGATCTTCGCGGCCTTGCCGCGCAGCTCACGGAGGAAGTACAGCTTGGCGCGGCGGACGTCACCGCGGGTGACCAGCTCGATCTTCTCGAAGATCGGGCTGTGCACCGGGAAGGTGCGCTCGACGCCGACGCTGAAGGAGACCTTGCGGACCGTGAAGGTCTCGCTGACGCCCGCGCCCTGGCGGCGGATGACGACGCCCTTGAACTGCTGGATACGGGAGCGGTTGCCCTCGATCACGCGCACGTGGACGTTGACGGTGTCACCGGGGCGGAACGCCGGGACGTCCGTACGGAGGGAGGCGGCGTTGACGCCATCGAGCAGGGAGGTCATGATGTCTGCTTTCTTCGCCGATGCCACAGGTCATCGACGGCAAGGTCGTTGAAGAGTTCGGGCGCTGATCGCGTCGGGCGGGCGTCTTTCCCCCTGTGGCAGGGGCGCACACCGGACGTACAGCAGCGGCCTATTGTTCCACGGCACCGGGCCTGCGCCAAAATCGGCCGCCGGGCTCCGGGGCGAAGCCCAGGATGGAGAGGATCTCGCGGTCCTTCTTGTCGAAGACGCCCGCCTCGCACCGCTCGATCAGGTCCGGCCGGTTCAGGGCGGTGCGGGCGAAGGCCTGGTCCCGCCGCCAGCGCGCGATCCTGCCGTGGTGGCCGCTGAGCAGGACGTCGGGGATGGACCGGCCGCGCCACTGCGGGGGCTTGGTGTAGACGGGACCTTCCAGGAGGTTGGCCATGGCGCCCGGGGCGAAGGAGTCGTCCTGGTGGGACTCGGCGTTGCCGAGGACGCCGGGCAGCAGCCGGGCGACGGCCTCCGTGATCACCAGGACGGCGGCCTCGCCGCCGGCCAGCACGTAGTCCCCGATGGAGACCTCGACGACCCGCAGCCGGGTGGCGTACTCGTCGGCCACCCGGCGGTCGATGCCCTCGTACCGCGCCGGGGTGAAGACCAGCCACGGTGCGGCGGACAGTTCGACGGCGAGCTCCTGGGTGAAGGGGCGGCCGCTGGGGGTGGGCACGACCAGCACCGGGTCGTGCGCCCCGCTCTCGTAGCCGTCGGCCAGGATCTGGTCCAGCGCGTCGCCCCAGGGCTCGGTCTTCATGACCATGCCGGGGCCGCCGCCGTAGGGGGTGTCGTCGACCGTGTTGTGCCGGTCGTGGGTCCACCCGCGCAGGTCGTGCACGTGGACGTCGAGGACGCCGCGGGCGCGGGCCTTGCCGACGAGGGAGACGTTCAGCGGGTCCAGGTACTCGGGGAAGATCGTGACGACGTCGAGCCGCATCAGGCGTCGCCCTTCGGCGTCTCGCCCCGGTCTCCCGGCGCCTTGTCCCGCTCCTCCGGTGTCTCGTCCCGGCCTTCCGTCGCCCTGTCCCGCTTCTCCGGCGCCTCGTCCCGGCCTTCCGGCCTCGCGTGCTGGTCCTCCGGCGTCGCGTCCTCGTCGCGCGCGGACGCCACCACGGCCTCGCTCTCGTCGATCAGGCCGGGCGGCGGGGCGATGACGGCACGCTGCTCCTCCAGGTCGATCCCGGTGACGATCTCCTCGACGAAGGGGATCATCACCTCGCTGCCGTCGGGGCGCTCCACGATGAACAGGTCCTGGGAGGGCAGGTGGGAGATCTCGGTGATCCGGCCGATCTCCGTGCCGTCGGCGAGCACCACATCGAGGTCGATCAACTGGTGGTCGTAGAACTCGTCCTCTTCCTCGGGGAGTTCGTCGGGGTCCACCTCGGCGATGAGCAGGGTGTTGCGCAGTGCCTCGGCGGCGCTGCGGTCGCCCACGCCCTCGAAGCGCAGCAGCAGCCTGCCGCTGTGGACCCGGCCGGACGCGATGGTCAGCGGACCCGTCGCCGCCGGTTCGGTGGCGAGGACCGCGCCGGGGCCGAGCCGCAGCTCCGGCTCGTCCGTTCGTACCTCGACGGTGACCTCGCCCTTGATGCCGTGGGCGCGGCCGATCCGCGCGACTACCAACTGCACGCTGTTCTCCGAATTGATGGGGTGCGGACGCCGTGGCGCCCCCGGTGGCCGACGACAAAGGCCGGGGACGGCCCGAAGGCCCTCCCCGGCCCTGGCCGGTGTTCGACTTCTCTCAGCGAACCTGGTCCACATCGACGAGGTCGACGCGGATCCCACGGCCGCCGATGGCACCCACGACCGTACGCAGGGCGCGGGCGGTGCGGCCGTTGCGGCCGATCACCTTGCCGAGGTCCTCGGGGTGGACCCGGACCTCCAGCACGCGCCCGCGGCGCAGGGTGCGCGAGGCGACCTGCACGTCGTCGGGATTGTCGACAATGCCCTTCACGAGGTGCTCGAGAGCCTCCTCGAGCATGCTCAGGCCTCGGTCGACTCGGTGGACTCAGCGGCGTCAGCCGCCTCGTCCGCCTTCTTGTCGGACTTCTTGGCCTTGGGGGTGATGGCCTCACCCTTGGCCTCGTCGCCGTCCGCGGACAGCGCCTCGAACAGTGCGCGCTTGTCCGCCTTGGGCTCCGGCTGGAGCAGCGGCGCGGGGGCCGGGAGACCCTTGTGGGCCTGCCAGTCACCGGTGAGCTTGAGGATCGCGAGGACCGGCTCGGTCGGCTGGGCGCCGACGGACAGCCAGTACTGCGCGCGCTCCGAGTTGACCTCGATGCGCGACGGGTTCTGCACCGGGTGGTACAGGCCGATCTCCTCGATGGCCCGGCCGTCACGGCGGGTACGGGAGTCGGCGACGACGATGCGGTAGTGAGGCGAACGGATCTTGCCCAGACGCTTCAGCTTGATCTTGACTGCCACGGAAGTGGTGTCTCCTGGTCTCTGACGTGGTTGGGCACAACGAAGATGCCACGTGGGGTTGCGGTACTCGGGTGCCCGATGGACGCGTCAGCCGGAGGAGAGAGGGGTCCTGTGCGGCTGTCGAGTACAGCTGGTTATTGTGCCACACCACGCGGACTCACCCCACCGCGACCGCCGCTTCCGGGATCCGGAAGGGCTTTCCGCAGCCGCCGCACACGATCGGCGCCTGCGCCAGGACCGAGGGCACGACGCGGACGTTGCGTCCGCAGTCGCAGACGGCCTTGACCCGCACGCCGCCTCCGGAGGAGCCGTGCCGGGCGGCGGGCCCGCGGAAGGAGCGCTTGGTGTCGGCGGCGGTGGCGACGGTGTGCGCCTTGAGCGCGCGGTGCAGCCGCTCGATGGTCGGGCGGTAGCGGCGCTTGGCTTCCGGAACCAGTGTGACCAGGGAGAAGCCGCTGCTGGGGTGGGGTTCCTCGGCGTGATCGAGGCCCAGCTCCTCGGCGATCGCGAGGAAGCGTCGGTTGTGGTAGCGGCCGGCGCGGGAGGTGTCGCGGACACCTCTCGCGGCAGCGATGCCGTGGACTGCCTCGTGGAGCAGTCGCTCGAAGGAGAGCTCGGCGCCACAGGCGGACGAGGACTCTCCGATCAGGGACTCGGGCGCGGCGAGATCGGGCAGCTCGGGGTGGTGCCGCTGAATGTCGGCCCACGCCTGTGCCAGCTCTGCGGCAAGTACAGGTGGTGTCGTGCTCACGTCGTGATAACGAGCCCGGGTGCCCCGGTGTTCCTATTCCGGGGCATCCCAAATAATTTGCACGTACCAGTCAGTTGCCCTGGATGTGCCCTTGATGCGTCCGGACGCGGGCGCGTGGGCGGAACTGCGGAGAAGACACACAGCTCGCACCAAGGTGGTGCGTAGCGTCCGCCGCGCGCCGGGGACCGGCCGAGCGGTGCGCCGGGGCCCGGCGGTTCGCGTGGAGCCGCCGGTGAGACTACCCCTCGCCCCGTTCGAGGTGCCCGGCGCGGGGTGTCGGGTCAGACTGTTCGGAGACCGGACGCGGGGCGGGGCGCACGACCGGGGTACGCGGGCAGTGCTCCACGCCCCCTGGACGGGACGGCGGATGCGCAGTTCCCTGGCATACGGGGTGCGTGCGGGCGACGCACGCGGGGGGCCTTCCACTCGGGCACGATCGATCTCTTGGCGGATTGGGGCGCTTTCCATGACACCAACGCTCGTCCGGAACCTCCGGCACGCGGATTCCTCCGCGGCGGCGGGCGCCGGTACCCGCGCACGCGACTGGGCCGAGATCCAGGAGCGCATGCTGGCACCGCTGCACGAGGCGGTGTACGACCGGCTGGAAGTCGGGGCCGCCACCCGGATGCTGTCGCTCGGCTGCGGTTCCGGGCTGGCGATGCTCGTCGCGGCGGCCCGGGGGGCGCAGGTCACGGGGGTGGACTCGGACCGGGAGCGGCTGGCCCTGGCGCGGGCGCGGCTGCTGCCGGAGGCGGACCGGGAGGAGGCGCCCGCGCACTCCGCGGGTCCGGCCCGGCGTCGGGCCCGGCTGCTGGAGGACGGCGGTGCCGCCGGGGCGGAGGGGGCTCCGTACGACCTGATCACGGTCTTCGAGCCGATCGGCTGCGTGGCCGGTGACTCCGAGGGGCTGGTGCCCGCGCTGGAGTCGGCCGTGCCGCTGGCCGTCCGGGGCGCGAGCGTGGTGCTGACCGGATGGGGTCCGCCGGAGCGGTGCGCCACGGCGGAGGTGCTGCGGGTGGCCGCCCGGATGGCGGAGTCCGCGCGCCCGTCGCGTACGGCTGAGGGAGGCTGGCGTCCCACGCTGCGGGACGACCTGGAGGACGTGGCGGCGCGGGCCGGTCTGAAGCCGGACGGTTCGGGGCGGGTGTCCTGCCCGTTCGGCTACGCGGACGTGAACAGCGCGGTGCGCGGGCTGCTGTCGACGGGGCTGTTCGACGCCGCCGTACGGGCCACGGACCGCTCCCAGGTGGAGAAGGAGGTCGCGGAGGCCCTGCATCCGTACCGGCGGCAGGACGGCACGGTGTGGATGCCGAACGTGTTCCGCTACCTGGTGTGCGTGACCTGAGGGGGCTTCGCCGGGGACATGGGTAAGGGGCGCCCTCTCTCAAGGGCGCCCTTTACCCGTGCTCACCTGCTGCCCATGCTCGCCTGAGCGGGTCCTACATGAACTTCTTGAACTCGTCCGGGAGCTCGAAGTTCTTGCCGTCCTGGGCGGGCAGGCCGAGCGCGCCGCCGCCCTGGGCTGCCTTCTCGCGGCGCTCCGCGGCGGCGGCCTCCTCGGCCTTGCGCTTCATCGGGTTGCCGCTCTTGCGCTTGCCCTTGGCCTGCTTGACCTGCTTCTTCTGACGGCCGGGGCCACCGCCCATGCCGGGAATCCCCGGCATCCCGGGCATGCCGCCGCCCTGGGCCATCTTCGACATCATCTTGCGAGCCTCGAAGAAGCGCTCCACCAGGCTCTTGACGACGGAGACCTCGACGCCCGAACCCTTGGCGATCCGGGCCCGGCGGGAGCCGTTGATGATCGTCGGCTCGGCGCGCTCCTTGGGCGTCATCGACTTGATGATCGCGGCGGTGCGGTCGACGTCGCGCTCGTCGATGTTGTTGATCTGGTCCTTGATCTGCCCCATGCCGGGCAGCATTCCGAGCAGCTTGGAGATGGAGCCCATCTTGCGGACCTGCTCCATCTGGGCCAGGAAGTCGTCGAGGGTGAAGTCCTTGCCACCCTTGCTCGACTGGAGCTTCGAGGCCATTTTGGCGGCCTCTTCCTGGCTGAACGTCTTCTCGGCCTGCTCGATCAGGGTGAGCAGGTCACCCATGTCGAGGATGCGGGAGGCCATGCGGTCCGGGTGGAACGCGTCGAAGTCCTCCAGCTTCTCGCCGTTCGACGCGAACATGATCTGCTTGCCGGTGACGTGGGCGATCGACAGGGCCGCACCACCGCGGGCGTCGCCGTCGAGCTTGGAGAGCACCACGCCGTCGAAGCCGACGCCGTCGCGGAAGGCCTCGGCGGTGTTGACCGCGTCCTGACCGATCATCGCGTCGACCACGAAGAGGATCTCGTCAGGGCTGACGGCGTCGCGGATGTCCGCGGCCTGCCGCATCAGCTCCTGGTCGATGCCGAGACGTCCCGCGGTGTCCACGATGACGATGTCGTGGACCTTGGACCGGGCGAACTCGATGGAGTCCTTGGCGACCCGCACCGGGTCGCCGACGCCGTTGCCCGGCTCGGGGGCGTAGACCGCGACCCCGGCGCGGTCGGCGACGACGCTCAACTGGTTGACGGCGTTGGGCCGCTGGAGGTCGCAGGCGACGAGCAGCGGGGAGTGGCCCTGGCCCTTGAGCCAGAGGCCGAGCTTTCCGGCCAGCGTCGTCTTGCCGGCGCCCTGGAGACCGGCGAGCATGATCACGGTGGGCGCGGTCTTGGCGAACCGCAGCCGCCGGGTCTCGCCGCCGAGGATCGCGACGAGCTCCTCGTTGACGATCTTGACGACCTGCTGGGCGGGGTTGAGGGCCTGGGAGACCTCGGCGCCGCGCGCCCGCTCCTTGACGTTGGCGATGAAGGCCCGGACCACGGGCAGGGCGACGTCGGCTTCCAGCAGGGCGATACGGATCTCGCGTGCCGTGGCGTCGATGTCGGCCTCGGACAAGCGGCCCTTGCCCCTGAGGTTCTTGAAAGTCGCGCTAAGGCGGTCGGAGAGAGTATCGAACACGGCGCTCGTCGGTCCTCGGGGTCGGGGGCGGGGCAGGTCGGTCGCCCTCCAGGGTATCCGGCCCCCGGAGAACACCAAGCCCTCGCCCGGAACCCGCCGGGCGAGGGCCTGTCGGTACGGGGTCAGCCAAGGCCCTTCTCGATCTCCCGGGCCACTTCGGCGGCCCGGATCTCCGGCAGGGGTTCGCCGTCGGTGCCGGTGACGTAGAAGGCGTCCACGGCGTTGGCGCCGAGGGTGGAGACGTGGGCGCTGCGCACCCGTACGGCGCTGCCCTCCAGGGCGTTGCCGATGCGGTGCAGCAGCCCCGGGGCGTCCTGGGCGCGGACCTCGATGACGGTGGCGCGGCGGGAGCCCGCCGCGGCGACGGTCACCCGGGGCGGCGGGGCCTTCACCCCGCGCCTGCGCGGGTAGGCGGCCTCCCGCTCGGCGAGGCGCGCCCGGATGTCCAGGGAGCCGTCCAGGGCGCGTACGAGGTCGGCGCGGAGCCGGGCGGCCTGCGGGAGCGACCCGTACTCGGCCGCCACCCGCCAGCTGAGCAGCAGCAGGTCCGCCCGCTCCCCCACCTCGTTGGGCAGCTCCACCGCGCGCAGGTCGGCGGCGCGCACGGTGAGGCGGTGCAGGGCGAGGACGCCGGCGGCGGCGGGCAGCACGCCGGGGCGGTCGGGCAGGGCGATGAGGAGTTCGACGCCGACGGGCGGGGCCTCGCCGTCCTCGGCGGGCTCCTCGGGCCGGGTGTGCAGGGCGAGGGCGGGTTCGCCGGTGCGCAGGGCCTTGATCGCGAGCCGTTCGTGCTCGGCGCTGGGGGCCGCCTCCTCGGGTGCCTCGGGGGCCTCCCCGGCGAGGACGGCCCCGACACGTTTGACCAGGTCGGTGACGAGGGAGGCGCGCCAGGCGGACCAGGCGGCGGGGCCGGTGGCCAGCGCGTCGGCCTCGGTGAGGGCGTGCAGCAGCTCCAGGGTGGAGGCGCTGGAGACGGCCCCGGCGACGGCCCGCACGGTGGCGGGGTCGTCCAGGTCGCGCCGGGTGGCGGTATCGACGAGCAGCAGGTGGTGGCGTACGAGGGTGGCGATGACGCCCACGTCGTGCTGGTCGAAGCCGATCCGGGTCGCCATGTCCCGGGCGATGACCTCTCCGGCCACCGAGTGGTCGCCGGGCCAGCCCTTGCCGATGTCGTGGAGGAGGGCGGCGACCAGGAGGAGGTCGGGGCGGTGGACGCGGCGGGTGAGGGAGGCGGCGCGGACGGCGGTCTCCACCAGGTGCCGGTCGACGGTCCAGGTGTGGACGGGGTTGCGCTGGGGGCGGCAGTGGACGCGTTCCCAGTCGGGCAGCAGCCGGGTGATGAGCCCTTCCGCTTCGAGGGCCTCCCAGACGGCGACGGTGGCCTCCCCGGCGCCGAGCAGGGTGACCAGCTCCTCGCGGGCCTCGGGCGGCCAGGGGACGGGCAGCGGCGGGGCGGTGGCCGCCAGGTGCCGGACGAGGTGGCGGGAGAGCGGCAGCGCGGCCTCGGCGGCGGCCGCGGCGGCGCGCAGGGGGAGGACGGGGTCGCGCTCGGGGCGGGCGGCGCGGGCGAGGACCACTTCGCCGTCCGCCTCCACCACGCCGTCGGCGAGCGGGGTGCGCTCGGGGGCGGGCCGGGCGCCGAGGCCGCCGCCGAACAGGGCGCGGAGCCTGGGGCGGGCGGAGCGGGCGCGCAGGACCCGGTTGACCTCGCGCCAGGTGACGTCGGTGGCGTACGAGACCGTCCGCGCGGCCTCGTAGACCTGGCGCAGCAGGACGTCGGCGTCGAGCAGGCCGAGGGCCTGGGCGACCTGGTCCTGTTCCTGGAGCGCGAGGCGGTCGGTGGCGCGCCCGGTGGTGAGGTGGAGGGCGTCGCGGGCGTCCAGGAGGGTGCGGCGGGCCCGGTCGAGTCCTTCACGCGGGGCGTCGGCGACCCAGGAGGCGGCCACGGCGCGCAGGGCGGTGGCGTCGCGGAGGCCGCCGCGGGCCTCCTTCAGGTCGGGTTCCAGGAGGAACTGGAGCTCGCCCGTCCGTGCCGCCCGCTCCTGGCACAGCTCGTGGAGGGCGGGCAGACGTCGGGGGGCCTGGTTGCGCCAGTCGGCGAGGACCGCGGTGCGCAGGGAGGCGACGAGGCCGAGGTCCCCGGCGACCGGGCGGGCGTCCAGCAGCCCGAGCTGGACCTTGAGGTCCTCCCCGGCCGTCTTCCGGGCCTCGCCGGGCGTGCGTACGGAGTGGTCGAGGGCGAGGCCCAGGTCCCAGACCGGGTACCAGACCGCGTCGGCGAGGGCGGAGATGGCCGCCGGGTCGGCGCTGCCGTCGTGCAGGAGGAGCAGGTCGAGGTCGCTGCGCGGGGACAGCTCGCCGCGGCCGTAGCCGCCGACGGCGACCAGGGCGGCGCCGCGCACTCCGGCGCGGTTCGCGGCCGCGGTGAACAGGCCGGTGAGCCAGTCGTCGGTGAGGCGGGCGAGGGCCGCACGGCGCGGCGGCCCGGACCGCGCCTCCTGCTGGAGGAGGCGCAGCCGGGCCGCCGCGTAGCCGCTGGGTCCCGAGTCTTCGCTTTCGGTGATCGCTTCGGTGCTCGTCACCCAGGTGCCTTCCGTTCGGTGGGGCCGTCGGTCAGAGGGCGTCCGGGCCGCGTTCGCCGGTCCGCACGCGGACGGCGGTGTCGACCGGGACGCTCCAGACCTTGCCGTCTCCGATCTTGCCGGTCCGGGCGGCCTTGACGACGACCTCGATGAGCTGTTCGGCGTCCTCGTCCTCGACCAGGACCTCGATGCGGATCTTGGGGACGAGGTCGACGGTGTACTCCGCGCCCCGGTAGACCTCGGTGTGGCCGCGCTGACGCCCGTAACCGCTGGCCTCGGTGACGGTGAGCCCCTGGACGCCGAAGGCCTGGAGGGCCTCCTTGATCTCGTCCAGCCGGTGGGGCTTCACGACCGCGGTGATGAGCTTCATGCGTCCACCTTCTTTGCCTTCGGTACTGCTGTGGTGTCGGGGGCGGGGGCGGGGGCGGTGGTGCGGGAGACCGAGCCGCCGCCGGTGCCGCTGAAGTCGTACGCGGTCTCGGCGTGCTCGACCTGGTCGATGCCGGAGACCTCGTCGTCCTCGGGGACCCGCATCCCGATGGTCTTGTGGAGCACCAGGGCGATGAGGCCGGAGACGACGAGAGAGTACGCGAGGACCGCGACGACGCCGACGACCTGCTTGCCGAGCTGCTCGACACCGCCGCCGTAGAAGAGGCCCGCGGCGTCGGACTGGACGCCTCCGGTGGCGAAGAAGCCGACCAGGATCGAGCCGATGACACCGCCGACGAGGTGGACGCCGACGACGTCCAGGGAGTCGTCGTAGCCGAACTTGTACTTCAGGCCGACCGCCATGGCGCACAGGACACCGGCGACGACGCCGATGGCGAGGGCGCCGAGCGGGGAGACGGAACCACCCGCGGGGGTGATGGCGACGAGCCCGGAGACCGCGCCGGAGGCGGCGCCGAGGGTGGTGAAGGAGCCGTGGCGGAGCTTCTCGTAGATCAGCCAGCCGAGGACGGCGGCGGCGGTGGCGACCTGGGTGTTGAGGAACATGACGGCGCCGACGCCGTCGTCGTTGCCGAGCCAGGACCCGGCGTTGAAGCCGAACCAGCCGAACCACAGGAGGGCCGCGCCGAGCATGACGAGCGGCAGGCTGTGCGGGCGCATCGGGTCCTTCTTGAAGCCGATGCGCTTGCCGATGACGAGGATGACGCCGAGGGCCGCAGCGCCCGCGTTGATGTGCACCGCCGTGCCGCCGGCGAAGTCGATGACGCCCATCTCGAAGAGCCAGCCGCCCGAGCCCCAGACCCAGTGGGCCACGGGGAAGTAGACGACGGTGACCCACAGGACGATGAACAGCGCCCAGGCGGTGAACTTGACCCGGTCGGCGAGCGCCCCGCTGATGAGGGCCGGGGTGAGGACGGCGAACATCAGCTGGAAGGCGGCGAAGACGTAGACCGGGATGGTGTAGCCGTCCCAGAGTTCGGTGACGCCGATCCCGCTGAGGCCGACGTAGTCGCCGCTCCAGCCGATGACCGAGCCGATGTCCGTGCCGAAGGCCATGCTGAACCCGTAGAGCACCCACAGGACCGTGACGATCCCGAGGCTGATGAAGCTCATCATCAGCATGTTGAGGGTGCTCTTGACCCGGACCATGCCGCCGTAGAAGAAGGCGAGGCCGGGGGTCATGAGCATCACCAGGGCCGTGCAGATGAGCATGAACCCGGTGTTGGCGGCAGACAGCTCGGGGGCGTCTGCGGCAAGCGTCGTGATGCCTGGGGGCATCGGCGTCTCCTTGTCGTCGGAGCGGCCGCGGCGTGCGGGGGATGCTGCGGGACCACTGGAACAGGGGTGCGGGCCGGTCGGGGGCGTCCGCCGGACACCCTCCGTGGGCCACGAGACTGACCGAACGCCGTTTCCGGGGATGCCGCACGATGTTTCGCGAGCGTGACGAAGAGGGAGCGCGTGTTACGGCCGAATGAATACGGGGTGGCGCGTCCGGCGCCCTGCCTACCATGCGGCGCGGGCCGCATACGGTGCGGCCGAAACGCCCGGGGCGGCGGAACGGGACCGGCCACGGCGTCCTTCCGGGTGACCAGGCGATGGGGGAGCCGAGTCGGGCTGTACGGAAGGGCGCCGTGGCCGGGGCCTGGTGGTGCCGGTCAGACCGCTTCGGCGGTCTCCGGCAGCTGTTCGTGGAGCAGTTCGGTGAGCCGGGCGACGTCGGCGACGTCGCCGAAGTCCCTGGCGGCGGTGTCGACGGTCTTGCGCAGCCGGGTGTTGACCCGCTCGGAGCGGACCTTCTTGGCGATCTTCAGGGCCTGCCCGGCGAGCACGGTGGACTGCTCCGGCTCGCGCTGGAGGAGGTGGACGGTGGCCATGCCGATGAGGTTGAGCGCGTAGGAGCGCTGGTGCTCGTCGTCCTCGCCGAACAGCTCGACGGCCTTCTCCATGACGGGCTCGGAGAGCGAGGCGTAGGTGGGGCTGCGGCCCGCGACATAGGCCAGGTCACGGTAGGAGTGGGCGTTCTCCCCGTTGAGTTCGGCCTCGGAGAAGAAGCGGATCCAGTCGGGCTCGGGCTCGCCGTCGAGTCCGGCGTCCAGGAAGGTGTCCTCGGCCATCCGCACGGCCCGCTTGCACTTGCTGGGCTGGCCCATGTTGGCGTAGGCGCGGGCCTCCATCGCATACAGCATGGCCTGGGTGCGGGAGGTGGCGCACTCCCGGCTGCCGTACTGGGCGAGGTGGATCAGCTCCAGGGCGTCGTCGGGGCGGCCGAGGTGGATCATCTGGCGGCTCATGCTGGAGAGGATGTAGCTGCCGAGCGGCTTGTCCCCGGCCTCCTTGGCGGCGTGCAGGGCGAGCACGAAGTACTTCTGGGCGGTGGGCTGGAGTCCTACGTCGTAGCTCATCCAGCCCGCCAGCTCGGCCAGTTCGGCGGCGCAGCGGAACAGCCGCTGGGAGGTGGGGCCGGGCTGGGGCTCCTGGAGGAGGTCGGTGACCTCGTGGAGCTGTCCGACGACGGCCTTACGGCGCAGTCCGCCACCGCACTGGGCGTCCCACTGCCGGAACATCGCGGTGGTCGACTCCAGCAGGTCCAGCTCGGGCGGGGAGAGGCGGGAGGGCCGGCGGGCGGCGGCCGGGGACTCCTGTTCGCCCGGCCCCTGGGCGGGCGCGGGCACCAGCCAGCGCTGCATGGGTTCGATGAGGGCGGGGCCCGCGGCCAGCGCGAGGGAGCTGCCGAGGAAGCCGCGCCGGGCGAGCATCAGGTCGCTGCGGGAGAACTCGCTGAGCAGGGCGACGGTCTGCGGACCCGCCCAGGGCAGGTCGACTCCGGCCACCGAGGGTGACTGGTGCGCGGTGCGCAGCCCGAGGTCCTCGACGGCGACGACGGCGCCGAAGCGTTCGGAGAACAGCTCGGAGAGGATGCGCGGGATCGGCTCCCGCGGCTGCTCCCCGTCCAGCCAGCGCCGCACCCGGGAGGTGTCGGTGCTGATGTGATGGGCGCCCATCTGGCGTGCCCGCCGGTTGACCTGTCGTGCCAGCTCGCCCTTCGACCAGCCGCTGCGCACGAACCATGATCCCAACTGCCCGTTGGGACGCTTGCCGGCATCCGTGTCGCCTGCGCCGCTGCCACTCACTGGAACGCCCCCCATCCCGCCGAAACCTCTTCGCGCGAACCAACTGTCAGAATGCCGTGCATCGGTGCCGCCCGTGAGGAATCCGGCCACCGTCGAACAGGAAATCGGGTTGCCTGCGGCATACCCGTGGCGCCCATACTCCCAGGTTCGTGTACCGACGGTAATCCTACGATCACCCCTCTCGCGAGGGGAATTGCAGAAACGCCACCATTCGCCACCCCTTCGAATGAACCCGACTGCCGCCGGGCGCGCTTGACTTGGACCACCACGAGGGAGAGCGGGCGGACGGAAGCGTTCGGGAGCGCACACGCCGTGCCGCACTCCCTCGCGTACCACCGCGCGCACCACTCAATCGCGCTCAACCGCGTTTCAGCGACGGAGGGTTACCCGATTACAGCGGTTCGTAACCACCGGCCAGTCGGACCCGTTGGAGGGGGCATGGGCTTCACGATCGGCGGTATCCGGGAGATGCGATCCGGCGCGCGGCGGCGCGGCCGCGGCGCCGAGGGCATGGCGGTGGCCGAGTACACCGGACTGTGGGGGTGGGCCGTCGCCCCCGGGGCGCGGGCCGCGGCCGGCGCCTGCTCGTGCGGCGATCCGGTGTGCCCCGCGCCCGGCGCCCACCCGCTGGGGTTCGCCCGGGAGGTCCCGGCGGGCACCGGCCTGGACCGGGCGGCGGACGCCTGGGCCGAGACCCCGGGCGCGGCGATGCTGCTGCCGGTGGGCCGCTCCTTCGACGTGCTGGAGGTCGCGGAGCAGGCCGGACGGCGGGCACTGGTGCGGATGGAGCGGATGGGGCTGCCGCTGGGTCCGGTCGCGGTGACCCCGACCGGGCGGGCGCAGTTCTTCGTCGCCCCGGGCGCCGCCGCCGAACTGCCCGCGCTGCTCTACCGGATGGGCTGGGACGACGCGGGCCTGGACCTGCGCGCCCTGGGCCCCGGGGCGCACATCACCGCCCCGCCCTCCGACCTCGGCGGCCTGGGCCCGGTGGCCTGGCTGCGCCCGCCGGTGCTGGACACGGCGGCCGCTCCCCCGCAGGCACGGCTGCTGCTGGGGACCCTGGCCTACGTCAGCCACCGGCTCTAGAGCCGGTGGCTCCACCGGCCTCCGGGACCGAAGACGGCGGACGGGGGGGGGGGGGGCCGGGGGGGGCGCCCCCCCCCCCCCCGGCGCCGGGGGGGGGGGGCCCGCGGCCCCCCCGCCCCCCCCGCCCCCCCGCGCGGCCCCCCCCCCGCCCCCCCGGGGGCCGGCCCCCCCCCCCCCGCGCCCCCGGGCGGGCCGGGGGGGGGCGGCGCGGGGGCCCCCCCCCCCCCCGCCCCCCGTGCCGGGGTGGAGTCAGTCGCCGATCAGAGCGTCCACGAAGGCCCCCGACTCGAACGGCGCCAGGTCGTCCGGGCCCTCGCCGAGACCGATCAGCTTCACCGGTACGCCCAGCTCGCGCTGGACCGCGATGACGATGCCGCCCTTGGCGGTGCCGTCCAGCTTGGTCAGGACGATGCCGGTGATGTCCACGACCTCCGCGAAGACGCGGGCCTGGACGAGACCGTTCTGGCCGGTGGTGGCGTCGAGGACCAGCAGCACCTCGTCCAGCGGGCCGTGCTTCTCCACGACGCGCTTGACCTTGCCCAGCTCGTCCATCAGGCCGGTCTTGGTGTGCAGGCGGCCCGCGGTGTCGATGAGGACGACGTCGGCGCCCTCGGCGATGCCTTCCTTCACCGCGTCGTAGGCGATCGACGCGGGGTCGCCGCCCTCGGGCCCGCGGACCGTACGGGCTCCGACGCGCTCGCCCCAGGTCTGGAGCTGGTCGGCGGCGGCGGCGCGGAAGGTGTCGGCCGCGCCGAGGACCACGCTGCGGCCGTCGGCGACGAGGACCCGGGCGAGCTTGCCGGTGGTGGTGGTCTTGCCGGTGCCGTTGACGCCGACGACCATGACGACGCCGGGGGTCTCGGCGCCGCCCTCGGTCCTGACCTCGCGGTCGAGGTCCGGGCCGAGCAGGGTGATCAGCTCCTCGCGGAGCAGGGCGCGCAGGTCCTCGGGGGTCCGGGTGCCGAGCACCCGGACGCGCTCGCGGAGCCGCTCGACCAGTTCCTGGGTGGGGGCGACGCCGACGTCGGCGGTGAGGAGGGTGTCCTCGATCTCCTCCCAGGTGTCCTCGTCGAGGTTGTCCCGGGAGAGCAGGGTCAAGAGCCCCTTGCCCAGGGAGTTCTGCGAGCGCGCGAGGCGGGCCCGCAGCCGGACGAGCCGCCCTTCGGTGGGCTCGGGGACCTCCAGCGCGGGGGCCGCGGGCTCCTCGGCGACCGGGGGTTCCGCGACGGGGGCGGTGGCGTCCGGAAGGCCGACCTCGTCGATGGTGCGCCGCGCTTCGTCGCGCGGCGTCTCGGCCTCCTCGCCGACGTGCGGCTCGGCGGGAGGGGTGATGGTCGGCGCGGACGGCGGCGGGGGCGGCAGCTGCTTCTTCTTGCGGCTGCTGACCACGAGCCCGCTGATCAGGCCGACCGCGACCAGGGCGATGACTACAACAAGGATGACGATTTCCATAACGGATCCAGTATCGGCCACGGCCGCCGGACGGGCGCCGCCCCGGCGGCCACCTGGCGATCCGGGGAAGCCTTATGCACCTTTTGGCGGCAATCGGGGCGCCGGGGCCCTACCTTTCTGACGCTACGTCAGCTACGGTGCGTCCCGCCCACTGCCCCGTCCGCTGCCCCCGCACGCACTCAGGCGAAGGGACGCCCCTGATGGCCTTCACCGTGGTCCGGTTCAATCTCGTCGAGCCCGACGCCACCCCCGTATCCCTGTCGGCCCGCTACCGCGCCGCGCTGGAGATGGCGGCGTACGCGGACGAACACGGCCTCGACACGGTCCAGACCGAGGAGCACCACGGGGCGGCGAACTCCTGGCTGCCCTCGCCGTTCACCTTCGCCGGGGCGGTCCTCGGCGCGACCCGCCGGATCACGGTGACCGTCTCGGCCGTCATCGGGCCGCTGCACGACCCGCTGCGCCTCGCCGAGGACATCGCGGTGCTCGACCTGCTGAGCGCGGGGCGGCTGGTGACGGTGGCGGGGATCGGCTACCGCCCCGAGGAGTACGAGCGGGCGGGTGTGGAGTGGGGGCGGCGCGGCAGGCTCCAGGACGAGCTGCTGGAGACGCTGCTGTCCGCGTGGACGGGTGAGCCCTTCTCGTACCGGGGCCGTACGGTACGCGTCACCCCGCGCCCCTGCACGCGGCCGCACCCGATGCTGCTGGTCGGCGGCAGCTCGCGGGCGGCGGCGCGGCGGGCGGCGCGGCTGGGGCTGCCGCTGTTCCCGAGCGCGCATCTGCCGGAGCTGGAGGCGTACTACCGGGAGCGGTGCGCGGAGTACGGCACGGAGGGCTTCTGCATGATGCCCGCGGAGCGCACCCAGCTGCTGCACGTCTCGGAGGATCCGGAGCGGACGTGGGCGCTGTACGGGGAGCATCTGCTGCACGAGGCGCGGACGTACGCGTCCTGGCAGTCCAAGGACATCCGCTCGGCGGTGCGCTCGGCTGCGGCCACGGTGGCGGAGCTGCGCGAGGAGGGGGTGTACCGGATCGTCACGCCGCGGGAGCTGGCGGCGCTGGACGCGGACTCCCTGGTGCTGCATCCGCTGTGCGGCGGGATGCCGGTGGAGGAGGGGTGGCGGAGCCTGCGGCTGTTCTGCGAGGCGGCGGGAAAGCCCGCCGCCCCGGCTCGGGAGTGAGCCGGGGCGGCCGGTCGGAAAGCGGGGCCGCGGAGGTCAGCCCATCTCCTCCAGCGACTTGCCCTTGGTCTCCTTCACGAACTTGAGCACGAAGGGGATCGAGAGCACGGCGAAGCAGGTGTAGATGATGTACGTCCCCGAGAGGTTCCAGTCGGCCAGGCTCGGGAAGCTGGCGGTGATCGCCCAGTTGGCGATCCACTGGGCGAAGACGGCGACGCCGAGGGCCGCGGCGCGCAGGCGGTTGGGGAACATCTCCCCCAGGAAGACCCAGACGACGACACCCCACGACAGGGCGAAGAAGAGCACGAAGACGTGGGCGGCGACCAGCGCGACGACACCCTGGGTGGTGGGCAGCTTGCCGTCGACCAGGTCGGCGGAGAAGGCCCAGGCCTCGACGGCCAGCGCGAGCGCCATGCCGACGGAGCCGACGAGGGCGAGCGGCCTGCGGCCCACCCGGTCCACCAGCACCATCGCGATCACCGTGCCGATGATGTTGATGATCGAGGTGGTGAAGGAGTAGAAGAACGACCCACTCGGGTCGATGCCCACGGACTGCCACAGCGTCGCCGAGTAGTAGAACGCCACGTTGATGCCGACGAGCTGCTGGAACATCGACAGACCGATGCCGACCCAGACGATGGGCAGGAAGAAGAAGCGGTTGCCGAGCAGGTCCTTGAAGGAGGGCTTGTGCTCGCTGTGCATGGCCGTCTCGATCTCGGCCACCCGGGCGTCGAGGTCGATGTTCTCGCCTTCGACCTCTCCGAGGATCTTGCGCGCCTCGGCCTTCTTGCCGACCGAGATGAGGAAGCGCGGCGACTCGGGGATCGCGAAGGAGAGGACCCCGTACAGGACGGCCGGGACGACCATCACGCCGAGCATCCACTGCCAGGCCTCCAGGCCGAGGATCTCACCGCGCTGGTCGCCGTCGGCGATCTGGAGGACGGCGTAGTTGACCAGCTGGGAGACGGCGATGCCGATGACGATCGCGGCCTGCTGGAAGGAGCCGAGGCGGCCGCGGTAGGCGGGCGAGGAGACCTCGGCGATGTAGGCCGGGCCGATCACGGACGCCATGCCGATGGCGAAGCCGCCGATGATGCGCCACACCGCCAGGTCCCACAGGGCGAACGGCAGGGCGGAGCCGATCGCGCTGGCGGTGAAGAGCACCGAGGCGATCTGCATGCAGCGGATACGGCCGATCCGGTCGGCGATCCGTCCGGCGGTCGCGGCGCCGATGGCGCAGCCGATCAGCGCGATGGCGATGACCTGGGCCAGCGTGCCGGACCCGATGTCGTAGCGGTCGCGGATGGCCTCGACCGCCCCGTTGATGACGGAGCTGTCGTAGCCGAAGAGGAAGCCGCCCATCGCCGCGGCCGCGGTGATGAAGATGACGTGGCCGAGGTGGTCCGGATGGGCCGCTCGGGTTCCGGACGCCGGTCCGTTCGCTGCGCTGGTCACATGAACTCCTGATGCCTGGCCGCAAGTCAGACGTGGGGGGTGAGCCTTCCCAGTGGGGCACAACATTCGCCCCGCCACCACTTGAAGGCAAAATCAACTTCGCAGAGGCTATGCCTTCAACAAACGAAGCCAAACAGCGGGTCCGCCGCCGTCTGCACGGGAGCGCGCGACGGGTGTCGTGCCCCTCCGGCGCACTCCGGCGTAAGGCCGGGCGTCAGCGCAGCCGCTGGCTGATGACCTTGGAGACCCCGTCGCCCTGCATGGACACGCCGTACAGCGCGTCGGCGACCTCCATCGTCCGCTTCTGGTGCGTGATCACGATCAGCTGGGAGCTCTCCTGGAGCTCCTCCATGATCCGGATCAGCCGCTGGAGGTTGGTGTCGTCGAGCGCGGCCTCGACCTCGTCCATCACGTAGAACGGGCTGGGCCGGGCCTTGAAGATCGAGACCAGCAGCGCTACGGCCGTCAGGGACCGCTCGCCGCCGGAGAGCAGCGAGAGCCGCTTCACCTTCTTGCCCGGCGGACGCGCCTCGACGTCCACCCCGGTGGCCAGCATGTTGTCCGGGTCGGTCAGGATCAGCCGCCCCTCGCCGCCGGGGAAGAGCCGGGCGAAGACGCCCTCGAACTGGCGGGCGGTGTCGTGGTAGGCCTCCGTGAAGACCTGCTCGACCCGCTCGTCGACCTCCTTGATCACCTGGAGCAGATCGGCCCGGGTCTTCTTCAGGTCTTCGAGCTGCTCGGAGAGGAACTTGTGCCGTTCCTCCAGCGCCGAGAACTCCTCGAGGGCGAGCGGATTCACCTTCCCGAGTTGCTGGTACGCCCGTTCGGCCGCCCGCAGCCGCTTCTCCTGCTCGGCCCGGACGAAGGCCTTCGGCTGGTGACGCGAATGCTCCGGATCCTCCGGCAGTTCCTCGCCCTCGGCGGCGGGCGACGGCGGCACGGGCTGGTCCGGCCCGTACTCGGAGACCAGCCCCGCCGGTTCGACGCCCAGCTCCTCCAGGGCCTTCGTCTCCAACTGCTCGATGCGCAGCCGCTTCTCCGCGCCCAGCACCTCGCCCCGGTGGACCGAGTCGGTGAGCTTGTCCAGCTCGGCCTTCAGATCACGGCCCCGTACCCGCTCGGCGTCCAGCCCGCGCTCGCGTCCCGCCTTCGCCGCCTCGGCCGACGCCCGCTCCTCGTCGGCGCGGACGAGGGACACCTCGACGTGGGCCAGCAGCTGCCGGGCCCCCGAGGCGACGGCACCGGCCACGGCCGCCTCGTGGCGCAGCCGGGCCCGGCGCTGCTCGGCGCGGGCGCGGGCCTCCCGTTCGGCGCGGGCCGCCCGGTCCAGCGAGTCGGCGCGCCCGGCCAGCGCCTTGACCCGCTCCTCGTGCGTACGGGCCTGGAGCCGGGCCTCCATCTCGGTCTGGCGGGCGTTGGCCCCGTCGGCGGCGAGCCGGTCCCGTACGGAGGTGTCGGGCTCCTCGTCGACCGGGGCCTCCTCGGCGACCAGCAGCCGCTCCGCCAGCTCCTCGGCCTCCTCGGTGGCCCGCTCCAGGGCCTCCTCGGCGCGGGCGGCGGAGGCGGTCATGCGCTCGGCCTCGCCCGCCGCGCCCCGGGCCTGCCCGGCGAGCCGCCCGAGCTGCTGGGCGTACCCGGACTTCTCCCGCTCGGCCGCCCGGCGGCGCTCCCCCAGCTCCTCGACGAGCGCGGCCGACTCCGTGCGCCGCTCCCCCGCCAGCCGCTGGGCCTCGGCCAGCTCCTCGCAGCGCACGGCCAGGCCGGCCAGCTCGGCCGCCGCCTCGTCCACAGAAGCCTGCACCTCCAGGAGGCTGGGCGCCCCGGCGGACCCGCCGTGCGCGAAGTGGGCGGAGAGGACGTCCCCTTCCCCGGTCACCGCGGTCAGCTCCGGGTGCGTGGCGACGAGCGCCTCGGCGTCCTCCAGAGTGGCCACGACGACCATGTCCCGCGCGAGACGGCGTACGGCGTCGACCAAGGCGGCGGGTCCGCTCACCAGGTCCGCTACAGCGGGGGCGGTGACGGCGGGGGCGCGGCCGGTACGGCCCTGCGCGGGCAGTGGGGCGGACGCGGCTTCCGCGGTCGCGCCCCGGCCGTGCTCGCCGGACTGCTCCGGTACGGGAAGGGGGCGGCCGTCCGCACCAGGGACAGGGACGGGGGCGGGGACGACCGGGGCTTCGACACCGGCGGCGGCACGGACACCGGAACCGGACGCGTCCCGAGCCTCGCCACCGGAACGGGACGCGAACCGGGCGTCGGCATCGGCACCGGACGCGGACGGCATCCCGGCCCCGGCACCGGACCGCGCCCCCGGCCCGGACGGCTCGTCCGCCGCTCCGCTCGCGAGCAGCATCGCCGCGCGCCCCGCGTCCCGCTCGCGCAGGAGCCGGATCGCGTCGGCGGCCGTGGCCGGGTCCGCGACCGCCACCGCGTCCGCCGCGGCGCCGAGGGCGGCGGCGACCGGGACCTCGTGGCCGGGCGCGACGGTCAGCAGTTCGGCGGCCGGGCCGAGCAGGCCGGTCAGCCGGTCCCGGGCCCCCAGCAGCGCCCCCGTACCGTCCTTGCGGCGCAGCCCCAGGGCCAGCGCCTCGTGCCGGGCCGCGACCGCCGCCCGGCTGCGTTCGGCGGCCGTGGCCTCGTCGCGGGCGGCGCCGTGGGCGCTCTGGGCGTCGGCCAGGGCCCGTTTGGCGGCCTCGTGGCGGGCGGCCAGCTCCTCGTCGTCCGCGTCCAGGCCGTCCACCTCGGCCTGGAGCTGCTCGTACTCCTGCTGTGCGGTCCGCGCGCGCTCCTGGGCCTCGTCGCGGGAGGCGGCCAGCCGGTCGATCTCCGCCTGCGCCGAACCGGCCCGGCTCCGGGCCGCGTTGACCTGGCCGCTGAGCCGGGCGAGCCCTTCGCGGCGGTCGGCGATGGCGCGGGCGGCGTCCTTGAGCCGGCGCTCCTCGGCGGCCAGTTCCCGCTCCAGGTCGGCGCGGTGGGCGGCGGTGTCCTCCAGCGCGTGCTCGGCCGCCTCCAGGGACGCCGTCAGCTCCGCCTCCTGCTCGCGGACCCGGGCGGCCTCGCGCTCCAGGTCCTCCGGGTCGCGGCCCCGGCGCTCCTCGGCGGGGACCTGGGTGGCGCTTCTGACCCGGGCGTCGGCCAGCGAGATCGTGCCGCGGACCCGCTCGGCCAGCTGGGACAGCTCGTACCAGGTCTGCTGGGCGCGCTGGAGCCGGGGCGCGAGGCGGCGCACCTCGCCCTCCAGCTCGGCCTCCCGGGCCAGCGCGGCCCTGAGGTCGCTCTCCGCCGCCTCCTTGCGCTTCTTCAGCTCGGCCTCGTCGGCGATCTCGTCGCGGAGGGCGTCCCGCAGGATCACCAGGTCGTCCGCGAGGAGCCGGAGACGGGCGTCGCGCAGATCTGCCTGGATGACGGCGGCCCGGCGGGCGACGGCGGCCTGGCGGCCGAGCGGTTTGAGCTGGCGGCGCAGTTCGTCGGTGAGGTCCTGGACGCGGGCGAGGTTGGCGCCCATCGCGTCCAGCTTCCGCAGCGCCTTCTCCTTGCGCTTGCGGTGCTTGAGCACCCCCGCGGCCTCCTCGATGAACGCCCGGCGGCCCATCGGGTCGGCGTGCAGGACGGAGTCCAACTGGCCCTGGCCGACGATGACGTGCATTTCCCGGCCGATGCCGGAGTCGGAGAGGAGTTCCTGGATGTCCAGCAGCCGGCAGGTGTCGCCGTTGATCTGGTATTCGCTGCCGCCATTGCGGAACATGATCCGGGTGATCGTCACTTCGGCGTACTCGATGGGCAGCGCGCCGTCGGAATTGTCGATGGTCAGCGATACTTCGGCGCGGCCGAGCGGGGGCCGCCCGGTGGTCCCGGCGAAGATCACGTCTTCCATCTTGCCGCCGCGCAGCGATTTGGCCCCCTGTTCCCCCATGACCCAGGAGAGCGCGTCCACCACATTGGACTTTCCTGATCCATTGGGCCCGACGACGCAGGTGATCCCCGGTTCGAACCGCAGGGTGGTGGCGGACGCGAACGATTTGAAACCACGCAGGGTCAGGGCCTTGAGGTGCACGCCGCCGGACTCTACCTTTCGCCGTCGGTTTCGCTGATGAAGGTGCAGGGCACATCAGACGGTAAGCGACGACCGGTACGCCAGGGGTGGGGGCCGGGCACAGAAAAAGGGACGCCGAGGCGTCCCTGTGGTTCTGCTCGTGGTCGTGCGGCCCTGCGCGGCGCATGCCGACACGCGGACATGCTGATGCCGGTGCGCAGGGCTGATCAGAGAGATGTTCCGAGGCTACTGAGCCGTGGTCCGGCCCGACCGGCCCGTGAGGGCCCTCGTGGTCAGGTCAGCGCGGGCTCGCCCTTGGGTACGTCGAGGTCGATGCTGTCGAGCAGCGACTCCTGGTGCTGGGCGGCGGCGTTCAGCGCGTCGTTCTCGTCCTGGATCCGGGTGAGCTCGGATTCCAGGTCCTGGACGCGCTGCTGGAGCCGTCGCATCTCGGCGAGGAGTCGCGGGTCGGAACCGCCGACGTAACCGAGAAGCGCCTTTGCCATGATGGATGGTCCTCCACAATGAGTGACCGACCGATGCGGTGTGGGTCGTCGTCAGGGAATCGCACCCGCGGCGCTCGGCAGGGCTCTTCAATACTGCGGTTCTGCTGGTGACCAGCTCTACCGAACAGCTCAGGTGCGCGGGGTTTTCAGCGTCTCACCAAAAAGTTTGACGGTCAACACGATCACACCCCGTGGGCTCGGACACCCCGGGGCGCGCGGCCGGACGATCATGCGGCGCGGCTCTCCTGCGGGGCCCCGAGGGGCGTGGAGATCTTCGTCAATGCCGCAGCCTTGCACGACATCCGCCATCTGGCAACCATCGGTCGCCGCCGGGCCCCTTCGCAGGTCATTTCGGGTGCGGAGGCACGGACGCGGGCCGCGGCGACCGTGCGGAACGCTCCGTTCACCGAGTGGGCCGCCGCGCTCTCACGGGCGGGGGTCAGCGGATGGCGAATCCCTCGTATCCACCGCGCGGCGTGTCCCAGATCTCAGTGACGCCGTCCACGCGCCCGGGTGTGTCGTCGGAGCGCAGCCAGTCCAGCAGACGGTGGCAATTCTCACGTGTCCCTTCGGCCACGATCTGCACTCTGCCGTCGTCGAGATTGAGGGCGAAGCCGATGAGCCCGCCGATCTCCAAAGCATTTGCCCTGGTGAACCAGCGGAAGCCTACTTGCTGTACTCGACCGCGTACCCAGACGACGAGGCGCGCATCTTCGTTCATGCCCGAACGCTAACCGGTCAATTGATCGGGATGCACTCCACCCCCTTTAGGCCATGGGCTACAGTCCGGACGCAATAGCTTCACTCGATCGGGTGAGTAATGGATCAGGGTCGACTAATAGTCGATCACCGGGCATTCGATCACCAGGCAGTCGAACGGCGTCACCGCGACGTCCGGAGCATCAGGAAGGCACAGCGCATGGGACGCCACCGACGATCCGCCGCAGGCCCCGCCGCTGAAGAACCCGTGGCCCGGACCTCCTCGCGGCACAAGGGCACGCGCCGGAAGAAGTCCTCCGTCCCCGTGCGCACCGGTCTCCTCGGCGCCTCGGCGGCCGTGGCCGTCGGGGCCGTCGCCGTGGCCTCGGGCCTGCTGCCCGGCGGCGGGTCCTCCACCTCCGGTGACGTCAGCGCCGCCGACCAGGTGCACACCGACGGCGTACCGGACCTGCTCACGCAGGGCGGCAGCTCCACGGCGCCCGCCGACCGGTCCTCCTCCCCCGCCGACCGGGGCAGCGAGCGCCCGCAGGCCCCGGCCGGGACCCCGTCGAAGTCGCCGTCCACCAGTGCGTCGCCCTCCGCCGGTCCGTCGAAGTCGGCGTCGCCGTCCAGGACCCCGGCCGAGAAGCCGTCCGCCGTCCCGTCGCAGCGGACGAAGGCGCGCACCACGGCCCCGAAGCCGAGCACGCCCCCGGTGAGCAAGGCCCCGGCGCCCTCGAAGACCCCCGCCGCCCCGACGCCGACCAAGAAGCCGACCCCCTCCCCCACCGACGCCACCGCCCGCTCCGAGGTGCTGGCGCTGGTGAACCAGGAGCGCGCCAAGGCCGGCTGCTCCCCGCTGAGCACCAGCGCCCCGCTCACCTCCCTCGCCCAGAACTTCAGCGAGGACATGGCCGCGCGCGGCTTCTTCGACCACACCGACCCGGACGGCGACAGCCCCTGGGACCGGGCCGCGCAGGCGGGCGTCCAGGGCCTCGCCGCGGAGAACATCGCCCGCGGCCAGGCGGACGCCCGAGCGGTGATGGAGGGCTGGATGAACAGCGACGGCCACCGCGCGAACATTCTCAACTGCGACTACAAGACCATCGGCATCGGCGTCCACGAGGGCTCCGGCGGCCCGTGGTGGGTCCAGAACTTCGGCTTCTGACCCGCCCCCCGCGCACCTCCGCTTACTCCTGTGCAGCGCTCACCCCGAGGGAGCGCTGCACAGGAGTAAGCTTTTGATATGGCCAGTGACACGGATACCGGCAGCCTCGCGTTCGACGTCTTCTCCCGTGCGTGCCCCTCGCGTACGACGCTTGAGCATGTCACCGGGCGCTGGGGCGGGCTGACGCTGGGCGCGCTGTACGAGGAGAGCCTGCGGTTCAACGAGCTGCGCCGCCGGGTCGACGGGGTCAGCGAGAAGATGCTCTCCCAGACCCTGCATGCCCTGGAGCGGGACGGGCTCGTCCTGCGGGAGGCCCAGCCGGTCAATCCGCCGCGGGTGGACTACGAACTCACCCCGCTCGGCCGCGAGGTCGCGGAGAAGCTGCTCGGGCTGATCCACTGCGTCGAGGGGCGGATGGACGAAGTCCTGGCCGCCCGGTCGCGTTACGACGAGACGCGCGGCGGCCGCTGACAGCGCGGGCAGTAGTAGCTGGAGCGGTTCATCCAGGCGCGGCGGCTCATCGGGGTGCCGCAGCGGTGGCAGGGCTCGCCCTCCCGGCCGTACGCGTCGAGCGACCGGTCGAAGTAGCCGGACTCGCCGTTGACGTTGACGTAGAGGCTGTCGAAGCTGGTGCCGCCCTGGGCGAGGGCCGCGTTCATGACGTCCCGGGCGTGGCCGAGCAGTTCGGCGGACTTCGGGCGGGTCAGGGTCGCGGTCGGCCGGTCGTAGTGCAGCCTGGCGCGCCAGAGCGCCTCGTCCGCGTAGATGTTGCCGACCCCGCTGATCAGCGACTGGTCGAGCAGGGCGCGCTTGACCGTCGTACGGCGCAGCCGCAGGGCCGTGTGGAACGCCGCGTCGTCGAAGAGCGGGTCGAGCGGGTCCCGGGCGATGTGCGCGATGGTGTCGGGCAGCCCGTCGGGGGTGAGGTCGTTCAGCGAGAGTCCGCCGAAGGTCCGCTGGTCGACGAAGCGCAGTTCGGTGCCGATGGTGTCGTCGAAGCGGAGCCGGACGCGCAGGTGCTTCTCGTCGGGCGCGTCCGCGGGCTGTATCAGCAGCTGACCGCTCATGCCGAGGTGCCCCAGCATCGAGGAGGCGGCCTCCTCGATGGGGACCCAGAGGTATTTGCCGCGGCGCATCGCCGTACCGAAGCGGGCGCCGCGCAGCCGGGCGGCGAAGTCGACGCCGCCCGCGAGATGACGGCGGACCGAACGCGGGTGCAGGACCTCGACCTCGGTGACGGTGCGGCCACTGACCCAGCGCTCAAGGCCTCTGCGGACGACTTCGACCTCGGGCAGCTCGGGCACGGTGGACCACTCCAGACACGACAACGGACCTACGGCGGGGAGAGGGGCGGGGACCGCTCCCGGGGACAGGGAGAACCCCCCGGTGCGCGCGGCACCGAGGGGTTCTCGTACAGCTTCAGGCCGGAGCGGCGTCCGTGCTCGGCGACGGCTCGGCAGGGGTGTCGGCGTCCCCTCCGTCGACCGCGGACTTCTCCGCGGCCTGCCGCGCCTCGGCGGCGGCGCTGATCTCGCGCCAGGCGGACTCGGCCGCCTGCTGCTCCGCTTCCTTCTTGCTACGGCCGGTGCCGGTGCCGTACGAGACACCACCGACGCGAGCAGCAGCAGTGAAGGTCTTCTCGTGGTCCGGGCCGGTCTCCGTGACGAGGTACTCGGGGACTCCGAGGCTCTCGCTCGCGGTGAGCTCCTGGAGGCTGGTCTTCCAGTCCAGGCCGGCGCCGAGGTTGGAGGACCTGTCGATCAGCGGGTCGAAGAGCCGGTGGACCAGCTCCGAGGCCGCGCTGAGGCCCTGGTCGAGATAGACCGCGCCGATCACCGCTTCCAGGGTGTCGGCGAGGATGGAAGCCTTGTCCCGGCCCCCTGTGCCCTCTTCACCGCGGCCGAGCCGGATGAAGGAGCCCAGTTCGAGGCCGCGGCCCACTTCCGCAAGCGCACGCGAGTTGACCACCGCGGCCCGCAACTTGGCCAGCTGGCCTTCGGGCAGGTCGGGGTGGGTGCGGTACAGCGTGTCCGTGACCACCAGGCCGAGCACCGAGTCCCCGAGGAACTCCAGCCGCTCGTTGGTGGGCAGACCGCCGTTCTCGTACGCGTACGAACGATGGGTGAGCGCACGCACCAGAAGGGCGGACTCCAGGTGATACCCGAGCCGCCCTTCCAGAAGCGTGTGGGACGAGGCTGTGTTGACGTTGTCTGCCTGCTTCTTGGCGTTGGACAACTCAGACATCGGGCCTCTCACCAGCCGCTCAGACCTCGAGAACCTGGCGCTTGTTGTAGGTGCCGCAGCTCGGGCACGCAATGTGCTGGAGCTTGGGCTCCTGGCAACGCTCGCACGAAACCAGGGTGGGGACCGCAGCCTTCCACTGCGACCGGCGGTGGCGCGTGTTGCTGCGCGACATCTTCCGCTTCGGAACAGCCACGGCTACTTCTCCTGCTTCTCGTCGACGCCCGGTTCGGCGCCGCCCATGTTGTCCTTCTCGCCGTCCTGAACGGTCTCGGCGAGTCCTTGCAGTGCCGCCCAACGAATGTCGACGGCGTCGTGGTGGTGGCCCGGATTCTCCTCCAGCCTGATTCCGCATTCGGAACACAGACCGGCGCAGGTCTCCTTGCACACCGGCTGCATGGGCAGTGCGAGCACTACCGCGTCACGCAGCACCGACTCGAGGTCGAACAAGCCGTCCTCGAGGAAGAACCTGTCCTCGTCGTCCTCGGCGTCGTCGGCCGGGTCCGCGGTGGGGCGGCCCCGGTCATCGGCGTCAGGGTACGAGAACATCTCCTGGAAATCCGCGTCGACCTCTACGGTCAGCGGCTCCAGACACCTTACGCACTCCCCCTCGGCCGTCGCACGGGCGGTGCCTGTGACAAGCACCCCTTCCATGACCGATTCGAGCCGCAGGTCCAGCTCCACGGGTGCGCCTTCCGGCACACCGATGACGCCGTCGATCCCGAGAACCGGTGAACCGGGTGCGTCCACCGAGCGGGTCAGCCGCCTCATGGCACCGGGACGCCGGCCCAGCTCGTGCGTGTCGAACACGAGGGGGTTGCGGTGGTCGAGGTGGCCGTTCAGGGCTTTTCCTGCTTTCGAATCATGAAAATCGTGCGTGCTGCGGGGGAAGGGGCCGCCCTGCTTCGGAGTCGAAACGGGCAGCCGGGATCGCGGACATAGGCGCGACCGAAGATTTAGGATACTGGACGGACCGCTCAGCACCCAATCGGGCCAGTCCGGCCCTTAGCTGCGGGGGCGGTCCCGCTCGGAACGGCGCTCCGGCGCGGGTCAGCGGCCCTGTTCGTACCGGCGCAGCTGTTCCAGGTCGATCATGCTGGTGTCGAAGAGGCTGGTCTCGTCCAGCGCGCCTCCACCCTGCTGCTGACCGGCCCCTTGTCCCTGCCCTTGTCCCTGGCCGTGCGCCTGGCCCTGCTGCCCGCCGTGGCCCTGCTGCTGCTGCCAGCCGTAGTCGGGCTGTCCGGCGGGCTGGGGCGGGTAGCCGTTCGGGTCGTAACCCCCCTGCTGCTGGTACGCGGCGTAGGGATCGGGCTGCTGCTGGTACGCGGCGTAGGGGTCGGGCTGCTCCTGGTAGCCGTACGCCGCCTGCGCGTAGCTCGGCTCGGGCTGCTGCGGCTGCTCCGGGTAATGCGGCTGCTGCTGGGGCTGCTGGGGCGCCTGCCGGGGGTCAGGGGTGGCCAGCTCGGCGAGTCCGGCCAGATAGTCGGCGTCGCTGGTGTGACCCTGCCCGCCCGCGGCGTCCTGGGCGGCGATGTGCGCGCCGAGGTCGTCGGAGGCGACCCGGCCGTGCAGCTTCTGCCGACCGCGGCCGACCGCCTCCAGGGTCTTGGCGAGGACGGCCTCGAAGGCGCCGAACTTGGCGTCGACGTACGCGTCGGCCCGCTGCCGCAGGGTCTCCGGGTCGGCGCTGCGCTCAGGGGCCTCGGCGAAGTCGGGGTCCTGGTAGCCCTGCTCGTCCAGACCCTGGCCGCGGCCGAGGAGCTTCTCGCGGCCCCGGTCCACGGAGCCGATGGTCTTGGTCAGGACCACCTCGAAGTTGGCGAGCTTGCTGTCGACGTAGTCGTCGGCCTCGGCCCGGACCTCCTCGGCCTCGCGGCGGGCCTCGGACAGGATCCGGTCGGCCTCGCTCCGCGACTGGCGGGCGACCTCGGTCTCCGAGATCAGGGAGGTCGATCGGGCGTGCGCGGACTCGATGATCCGCTCGGCCTCCTGCCGGGCCTGCTCGGCGATCTGCGCGTGGCCGCCGATCAGCTCCTGGGCCTGGGCGAGGGAGCCGGGCAGCGCCTGGCGCACCTCTTCGAGCATGGCGAGCAGCTCGGCGCGGTTGACCACGCACGAGGCCGACATGGGCATGGAGCGGGCGTTACCGACCGCTTCGACGATCTCGTCGAGCTTCTTCTGCACGTCCACCGTGTGCTCGCCACTCTCTGCTGCTCTGTGGGAACCGCTGCTCCCCTGGAGACGGACGGGTCGACTGTACGGCCAGTCGGCCGCCACCCGACACCTGGTGACGGCCGGTCAGCGATTCAGGGTTTCCCCAGGCGCCCCATGAGCGCGGCGTGGACCGGGGGCGGCAGCAGGTGGGAGACGTCGCCACCCCAGGTGGCGACCTCCTTGACCAGCGAGGACGACAGGAAGCTGTAGGTGGGGTTGGTCGGCACGAAGAGGGTCTCGACGCCCGAGAGGCCGTTGTTCATCTGGGCCATCTGGAGTTCGTAGTCGAAGTCGCTGACGGCCCGCAGGCCCTTCACGATCGCCGGGATCTCCCGCTGCTTGCAGAAGTCGACCAGCAGGCCGTGGAAGGACTCCACCTCGACGTTGCCGAAGTCCGCGGTGACCTCGCGGATCAGCTCGATCCGCTCGTCCACGGTGAACAGCCCCTTCTTGGACTGGTTGATCATCACCGCCACGTGCACCACGTCGTACAGCTTCGAGGCTCGTTGGATGATGTCGAGATGTCCGTTGGTGATGGGGTCGAACGACCCCGGACAGACGGCGCGGCGCACTGTGATTCCCTCGCTCTCCGGTCCGGTCATCGTGCGTCTTCGCACGTAGCGGCGGCGCGACCGTACCAAAGCGTTCCCTCGCCGTAGCGACGGGCCCGCAATGGCTCGAATCCGGCGGGCCAGCCGAATTCTCCGCCCCGGGTGCTGCGTTCCACGGTGACGAGCGCGCCGTCCGTGAGCCACCCCTGAGCACGGAGTGTGAGCAGGATCTCGCGAAGATCGTCGTCGGTGACGGCGTAGGGCGGGTCCAGGAAGACGATGTCGTAGGGGTCGGCGGGCGCGGGCCCTGTCACGGTCTGCTCCGCCCTGCCGGTGCGCACCTCGGCACCGGGCAGACCGAGGGTGCGGACGTTGTCGCGGACGGTGCGGACCGCCTTCGGGTCGGCCTCGACGAGCAAGGCGTGGGCCGCGCCCCGGGAGAGTGCTTCGAGGCCGACGGCGCCGGATCCGGCGTACAGATCGGCGACCCTGGTCCCTTCCAGGGTGCCGAGCAGCGCCTGCCAGGTGGAGAACAGCCCCTCGCGCGCACGGTCGGAGGTGGGCCGGGTGCCGGTGCCGGGCGGTACGGCCAGGCGGCGTCCACCGGCCGAGCCGGCGATCACGCGGGTCATGGGTGTGGGGTCCTCGGGGTCGCGGGCGGTCGGGAGGCGGCGCGCGGCAGGCTGATGCCGCCGCCCGTCCACGATATGGCGTGCGCCCCGCACCGGCAGGGCGGCCCGGCGCTCAGCCCTTGTCCAGATACTCCTCCCGCTCCTTGTCCAGCAGGGCGGCCAGCACCGTGCGCAGTTCCGGCAGGTGTTCCAGTTCGGGGTCGGCGGCGACGATCGCCACGGCCTCCTCGCGGGCGGCGGCGATGACCTCCTCGTCGTCGATGACGGTGAGCATCCGCAGCGAGGAGCGCACCCCGGACTGCGCCTGGCCCAGGACGTCGCCCTCGCGGCGCTGCTCCAGGTCGATCCGGGAGAGCTCGAAGCCGTCGAGGGTGGCGGCGACGGCGGAGAGCCGGGCGCGGGCGGGGCTCGCCTCGTGGGCCTCGGTGACCAGCAGGCAGAGCCCCGGGGCCGCGCCACGGCCGACGCGTCCGCGGAGCTGGTGGAGCTGGGAGACGCCGAACCGGTCGGCGTCCATGATCACCATGGCGGTGGCGTTGGGGACGTTGACCCCGACCTCGATGACGGTGGTGGCGACGAGGACGTCCACCTCCCCGGCGGCGAACCGGCGCATGACGTCGTCCTTCTCCTCGGGCGGCATCCGCCCGTGCAGGACCTCGACGCTCAGCCCGGCCAGCGCGCCCGTGCGCAGCTGCCCGGCGATCTCCAGGACGGCCAGCGGCGGCCGCTTGTCCCCGTCCTCCTCGGGAGCCGCCTTCTTCGCCTTGCTCCGCTTGTTGTCCTTACCGCCCTTGCTGCCCTTGCCGTCGGTCTCCTCCGCGTCGTCGCCGATGCGGGGGCAGACCACGTACGCCTGGTGGCCCTTCTCCACCTCCTCGCGGACGCGTTCCCAGGCGCGGCTGAGGAAGTGCGGCTTGTCCTTGGCGGGGACGACATGGCTGGCGATCGGGGAGCGGCCGGCCGGGAGCTGGTCCAGGACGGAGGTCTCCAGGTCGCCGAAGACCGTCATCGCGACCGTACGGGGGATGGGGGTGGCGGTCATGACGAGGAGGTGGGGCGGCTGCTTGCCCTTGGAGCGCAGGGCGTCGCGCTGTTCCACCCCGAAGCGGTGCTGTTCGTCCACGACGACCAGGCCGAGGTCGTGGAACTGGACCTTGTCCTCGATGAGGGCGTGGGTGCCGATGACGATCCCGGCCTCCCCGGTGACCAGGTCGAGCAGGGCCTGGCGGCGGGCGGCCGTGCCCATGGAGCCGGTGAGCAGCACGACCTTCGTCCCCAGGTCGGAGCCGCCCAGCAAGCCGCCCTCGGCCAGATCGCCCATCATCTCGGTGATCGAGCGGTGGTGCTGCTGGGCGAGGACCTCGGTGGGGGCGAGCATCGCGGCCTGGCCGCCCGCGTCGACCACGGCGAGCATCGCGCGCAGGGCCACCATCGTCTTGCCCGAGCCGACCTCCCCCTGGAGGAGGCGGTGCATGGGGTGCTCGGTGGCCAGTCCGTCGAAGATCTCCTTGCTGACCTTCCGCTGGCCCTCGGTGAGCGTGAAGGGCAGCTTGGCGTCGAAGGCGTCGAGCAGGCCGTCGGCCACGGGGCGGCGGGCGATGGCGGGCAGCTGGGTGTCGGCGTAGCGGCGGCGGGCCAGGGCGACCTGGAGGACGAACGCCTCGTCCCATTTGAGGCGCGCCTTGGCGTCCTCGATGTCGGCCTTGGTCTGCGGCCGGTGGACCTTGATCAGGGCCTCGGGCAGCGGCGTGAAGCCGCGGCCCTCGCGCAGGGCTTCGGGCAGCGGGTCGACCGCCTCCCGGGCGCTGGGCAGCACGGCGTCGACGGCTTTGGCGATCCGCCAGGAGTCGAGCTGTTTGCAGGCCGGGTAGATCGGCAGCAGTCGTCCGGCGAAGGCGTCCACGGCCTCGGTGGCCTCGTCGGCGTCGGAGGCGTCGAGCAGTTGGTACGTGGGGTGGGCGAGCTGCATCTTGCGGTTGAAGACGGAGACCTTGCCCGCGAACATCGCCTGGCGGCCCGGGAGCAGCTCCTTGTGCGGCTTGTGCACGCCGTGGCCGAAGAAGACCAGCTGGAGGCGGCCGCTGCCGTCGGTGAGGGTGACCTCCAGGCGTTTGCCCCGGCCGTTGTTGAACATCAGGATGCGGGCGTCGGCGACCTGGGCGACCACCGTGACGTGCTCGTCCAGCGGGAGGTCGGCCAGCGCGGTCAGCTTGCCGCGCTCCTCGTACCGCCGCGGGTAGTGGTGCAGCAGATCGCCGACCGTGTGCAGGTCGAGGTGTTCGGCCATCACCTTCGCGGTGGCTCCGCCGAGCAGCTTCAGAAGAGGTTCATCGAACGAGGACACGTGGTCCATTGCACACCACGCCACTGACAGCGCCCCGCCGGGCGCGGCCGCGGGCGGCTACTCGACGCCGATCAGCAGCGGCGCCCGCTGGTGGCCGCCCCGGTAGACGACCGTGTCCACGGCGAGATGGCCCTCGCGTACGTACTCCTCCAGTGCGGCGGCGAGCGCGTCCGGGACGTCCTCGCCGAGGACGAGGGTGACCAGTTCGCCGCCCGCCGCGAGCATCCGGTCCAGCACGATGCGGGCGGTGGCCGGGACGTCGGCGCCGATCACGGCGACGTCGCCGTCGATCAGGCCGAGGATGTCCCCGGCCTGGCAGACCCCGGCCATGGTCCAGGACTGGTGCTCGGCGACGGCCAGTTCGGCGTAGCGGGTGGCGCCGGCTGCCGAGGTCATGGCGACCACGTCCTCGTCGAAGCCGCGGTCCGGCTCGTGGACGGCGAGGGCGGCGAGCCCCTGCACGGCGGCGCGGGTGGGGACGAGGGCGACCCGCACCCCCTCGGTCCTGGCCTGTTCGGCGGCGGCGGCCGCGGTGTGGCGCAGGGCCGCGTCGTTGGGCAGCAGCACCACCTCGCGGGCGTGGGCCCGGCGGATGGCGTCGACCAGCTCACCGCTGGCGGGCGGTTCGCCGGGGCGGGCGATCACCGTGGTGGCGCCGGCCTCGGTGCACAGTCCGGACAGCCCGTCGCCGGGGACGACCACGACGACGGCGCGCTGGGCGGGCTCGGCCGGGGGGCGCGCGTCGTGGCCGCTCTCGGTGGCGAAGTGGGTGATCCGGATCCGGTACGGCCGCCCCGCCTCGACGCCCGCCTCCACGGCGGCCCCGGCGTCGTCGACGTGGACGTGGACGTGCCAGAGCCCGTCGCCGCCCACGACGACCAGGGAGTCGCCGAGCGCGTCCAGCCGGGTGCGCAGCCGGGTCACCCGGTCGTCCTCGGCCTCCAGGAGGTAGATCACCTCGAAGGCGGGTGCGGCGCCCCCGTCCTCGGGGCAGTCGAGCGGGCCCTCCACCGCGGGGTCCGCGGGAGCGCCCGTCGGCGCGAGCTCTCCCCCGCTGACGCCCGGCACTGCGGTGCCGCCCCCCGGCAGCCCGGCCACGGCCCCCCCGGCCCCCTCGTCTTCGGGCCTGGGTGCCTTCTGGGACCCGGTACGGAGCCCTCGTGCCGGAGCCTGCCCGGTGACCGTCTCCACCAGCGCGCCGAGGACCGTCACCAGTCCCCGGCCCCCGGCGTCCACGACTCCGGCCCGGCCGAGGACGGCGAGCTGGCCGGGGGTCTTCGCGAGAGCTTCGCGCGCCCCCTCGTACGCGGCGTGCACCACGGCGCGCAGCTCCGGCTCCGCGCTCCGGGCGGCGTCGGCGGCGGCCGAGGCGACGGTGAGCACGGTGCCCTCCACGGGGTGGGCGACGGCCTGCCGGGCTGCGTCGGCGGCCCGGCCCAGGGCGAGGGGCAGCCGGGCGGGGTCGCCCCCCTCGGCCAGTACCCCGGCCATGCCGCGCAGCAGCTGGGCCAGGATCGTGCCGGAGTTGCCGCGGGCGCCGATCAGCGCTCCGTGTGCCATGGCGCGTACGGCGTCGGCGGTGGCGGGCACGGTGGTGCCGGTCTCATGGGCGGCGAACACCGCCTCGACGGCAGCGGCGGCGGACTCGACGGTCAGGTAGAGGTTGGTGCCGGTGTCACCGTCGGCGATCGGGTAGACGTTGATCGCGTCGATCTCCGCGCGCTCCCGGCCCAGGGCCTCCAGGGCCAGTGAGCACCAGGTGCGCACCGCGACGGCGTCCAGATCGTCGGGGGGCTGCGGCACCGATGGTCCTCCTTGAAGCGGCCGTGGCTGCTGGCTGCACCGCAGGTTAGCCCGCCTGCCGGGTCCCCGGCGGGCGCAGGGGGGCGGGGCGGGGGCGGGTGAACCCGTGGTAGTTTCGTATCTCCGAAGCAGGCGTTGTATGCTGCTCCGGTTGCCCGATGAGAGTCGGGCCATTCCTCCGGTACCGCCACTTCAGTCACATGAATCCGGCGCGCCGGAATTCACTGTAAGTGCATCTGAAGTCTTTGGAGTGACCCGTGGCTGCCAACTGCGACGTTTGCGGCAAGGGGCCGAGCTTCGGCAACAACATTTCGCACTCGCACCGCCGTACGTCCCGTCGCTGGAACCCCAACATCCAGCGCGTGCGTGCCGTGGTCGGTCGGACGCCGAAGCGGCTCAACGTCTGCACCTCGTGCATCAAGGCCGGCAAGGTCGCGCGCTGACGTCCCCGTCGTAGCGCAGCCTTCCGGTTGCCCGAAAAGCCGGTCCACCTCGGTGGACCGGCTTTTTGCTGTGCCCGGACGCCGGTGCTCAGGCGCCGGTGCGGCTAGCCGGGGGCCGGCCGGTCCGCCGGACGGGTCAGCCAGCCGTGGTCGACCGGGCCGATGCCGCCGCCCAGCGGGAATCCGGCCTCGATCGCGCCGGTGACGTACGCCTTCGCGCCGCGTACCGCCGTGGGGACGTCCTGCCCCAGCGCCAGGCCGCAGGCGATGGCGGAGGCGAGGGTGCAGCCGGTGCCGTGGGTGTGCCGGTTGTCGTGCCGGGGGGCGCGCAGCCAGTGCTCCGCGCTCCCGTCGGTGAGCAGGTCCACCGCCTCGCCGGGCAGGTGGCCGCCCTTGACGACCACCCAGCGCGGTCCGAAGCCGAGGATCGCCTCGGCGGCCCGGCGCATCCCGCTCTCGTCGGTGACCCGGACCCCGGTGAGCTGGGCGACCTCGTCAAGGTTCGGGGTGGCGACGGTGGCCACCGGCAGCAGCTTCGTCCGTACGGCGTCGAGGGCTTCGGCGGCGAGCAGCGCGTCCCCGTGCTTGGAGACGCCGACCGGGTCGACGACGACCGGGGCACCGGTGGTCGTGAGGAGTGCGGCGACGGTCTCGACGAGGACGGACGAGGCGAGCATCCCGGTCTTCACGGCCTCGACGCCGATGTCGTCGACGACACTGCGGTACTGGGCGCGCACGGCGTCCGCCGGAAGCTCCCACGCGCCCTGCACACCGAGGGAGTTCTGCGCGGTGACGGCCGTGAGCACGCTCATGCCGTGCACACCGAGGGCGAGCATGGTCTTCAGGTCGGCCTGGATCCCCGCACCGCCGCCGGAGTCGGATCCGGCGACGGTGAGCACGCGGGGCGGGGCAACGGTACGTAGGGGCATACGCAGCAATCTAGGGCCCGGCGCGAGTGCCCCGGGTTCAGGGGGTGCCCCTCAGCGCTCAGGGGGTGTCCTCGATGGAGCCGAAGTGGTCCCAGCCGCCCTTGCTGGTCCAGGGCGCCCCGTCGACGGTGACCTGGGGCAGGGCGGAGGGGTGGAGGACCTCCCCGATCACCTTCCAGCGGGCGGGGAGCTTCACGTCGGGCGGGAAGGTCGCCACGATGGCGTGGTCCTCCCCCCCGGTCAGCACCCACTGGAGCGGGTCGACGCCGACGGCCTGACCGATGTCGGACATCTGCGAGGGGATGTCGATCCGCCCGGAGCGCAGGTCGATGCGGCACTGGCTCGCCTCGGCGATGTGCCCGAGGTCGGCGACCAGTCCGTCGCTGACGTCGGTCATGGCGGTGGCGCCGAGCCCGGCGGCCGCGGGGCCCGCGTGGTACGGGGGTTCGGGGCGGCGGTGGGCCTCGACGAAGGCGCGGGGCGAGCGGAAGCCGCGGGAGAGCACCGCGTACCCGGCGGCGGACCAGCCGAGCCAGCCGGTGACCGCGACGACGTCGCCGGGGCGGGCGCCGGCCCGGGTGACCGGTTCGTGGTCGCGCAGGTCGCCGAGGGCGGTGATGGAGACGGTGATGGTGTCGCCGCCGACCACGTCTCCGCCGACCACGGCCGCCCCCGCCACCTGGCACTCGTCGCGCAGGCCGTCCATCAGCTCGGCGGCCCAGGTGACGGGCAGATCGGCGGGGACGACCAGGCCGAGGAGCAGCGCGGTGGGCACGGCGCCCATGGCCGCGATGTCGGCGAGGTTCTGGGCGGCCGCCTTGCGGCCCACGTCGTACGCCGTCGACCAGTCGCGGCGGAAGTGCCGCCCCTCCAGCAGGATGTCCGTACTGGCCACGACCCTCCGGTCGGGAGCGGCCACGACCGCGGCGTCGTCGCCGGGCCCCAGCCGCACCGCCGGGGTGGTGGTGAGCCGGGACGTGAGCTCTCTGATGAGCCCGAACTCCCCCAACTCGCCCACGGTTCCCTTCACCGAGTCCCACCTCTCCTTTATCGCCCCGGACACCCGTCCGGGCTCCCGGTCGCGAGCCGTCACTGCTGTCGGTACCGTCAAGAGACACGTCAACGTCTGTGCCCTGTGCGCCACGCTGTCGACGTCATCCGGCCCGCAGGTCTCCCCGTCGTGCTCGGCGACGCGATAACGTGGCGTCCCTTTCCCCCACATGATCCTCGTGGCCGCCCTGGAGGTTCCGTGGTACAGGCGTACATCCTCATTCAGACCGAGGTGGGCAAGGCGTCGATCGTCGCCGAGACCATCTCCAGGATTCCGGGAGTCATCAAGGCAGAGGACGTCACCGGTCCCTACGACGTGATCGTGCGGGCCGAGGCCGACACGGTCGACGCGCTCGGTCGCATGGTGGTCGCCAGAGTGCAGCAGGTGGACGGCATCACCCGTACCCTGACCTGCCCGGTCGTCCACCTCTGACTCCCGTCTAGGCTGGGCCGGTGACGTCATCCGCCCGCCGGTCCCCCCGCTCGATATCCGTCCTCGGCCCGTCCGCGGCCGTGCTCGTGCTGGCCGCGGCGGGCTGCTCCCCCGGTGCCGCGCAGCCCTCGGTCCCGGTTCCCGCGCCGTCCCCGGAGGCCGCCGCGTACTGCGAGGCGCTGGACCGGGAACTGCCCGGGACCGTCCTCGACCGGGAACGCACCGACCCCTCCCCCGACTCGGCGCTGACCGCGGGGTGGGGCGACGGGGCGATCGTACTGCGCTGCGGGGTCCCGCGGCCCGCGAAGATGGACGACCCCCAGGCGGAGGCGGTCGAGGCGGACGGGGTGAACTGGATGCTGGAGCAGCCCGAGGGCTCCGGCCCCCGGTTCACCACCACCTACCGCAAGGCGTACGTCGAGGTCACGTTCTCCGAGGAGTACGCGATGGACATCACGCCGCTCAGCGCCTTCGCCGGTCCGGTGGCGAGGACGGTCCCGGACCGGCTGTGACCCGCCGCGTCGTGGCGGTGGGCCCGGCGGTTCGACGGAGCGGGTCAGCGCAGTCCGGTGGAGCGGGTCAGCGCGGCCTGGATCAGCCGGTCGACCAGCTCCGGGTAGCCGACGCCGCTCTCCTGCCACATCCGCGGGTACATCGAGATCGGGGTGAAGCCCGGCAGGGTGTTGATCTCGTTGATGACGAACTCGCCGTCCTCGGTGAGGAAGAAGTCGGCGCGCACCAGTCCCTCGCAGGAGGCGGCCTCGAAGGCGGCGACGGCGAGCCGCTGGACCTCGGCGGTCTGCTCGTCGGTGAGCGGGGCGGGCACCAGGCCGGTGGCCGAGTCGATGTACTTGGCCTCGAAGTCGTAGAAGTCGTGGGCGGTGACCGGGGGGATCTCCGCGGGCACGCTGGCGCGCGGCCCGTCCGCGAACTCCAGCACCCCGCACTCGATCTCGCGGCCGCGCAGCAGCGACTCGACGAGGAACTTGGGGTCGTGGCGGCGGGCCTCCTCGATCGCCTCGTCGAGACCTTCGACGCCGTCGACCTTGGTGATGCCCATCGAGGAACCGCCGCGGGCGGGCTTCACGAACAGCGGCCAGCCGTGCTCACCGGCGAAGTCCACGATCCGCTTGCGGGCGGCGGCCGGGTCGTTCTCCCACTCGCGGGGGCGGATCACCTCGTACGGTCCGACGGGCAGCCCGAAGGAGTGGAAGACGCGCTTCATGTACTCCTTGTCCTGGCCGACGGCCGAGGCGAGGACGCCCGCGCCGACGTAGGGCACACCGGACAGTTCGAGCAGCCCCTGAAGGGTGCCGTCCTCCCCGTACGGGCCGTGCAGCACCGGGAAGACGACATCGACCTCGCCGAGCGCCTTGGGCACCGAGCCGGGCTCGCTGTAGAGGACCTCGCGGCTGCCCGGGTCGACGGACAGGGCGACGCTGCCCTCGGCGGACTCGGCGAGCTGGGCCACGTCGGGGACCTTGCGGTCGGTGATGGCCATGCGTTCGGGCTCGTCCGCGGTGAGCGCCCAGCGGCCGTCCGTCGTGATGCCGATCGGCAGCACGTCGTACGCCGTCCGGTCGATGGCCTTCATGACGGCGCCGGCCGTGACGACCGAGATGCCGTGTTCGGAGCTTCGGCCGCCGAACACGACAGCCACGCGGGGCTTGCGGGGCCGCTGCGGGCTCTCGGCGCGCTCAGGGCTCTGGGGGAGGTTCTCGCTGCTCATATCGCGATGAGCGTACCTGCTGGTAGAGGAGGAGTCAGCGTCGCTCGGCCTTGGCGCTGCGCGACATCAGCTCCTTCACCGCGACGACCGGGGACTTGCCCTCGTGGACGATCGAGACGACGGTTTCCGTGATGGGCATGTCGACCCCGTACCGACGGGCCAGGTCGAGGACCGATTCGCAGGACTTGACGCCCTCGGCGGTCTGCCGGGTGACGGCGATCGTCTCCTGGAGCGTCATCCCGCGGCCGAGGTTGGTGCCGAAGGTGTGGTTGCGGGAGAGCGGCGAGGAGCAGGTGGCCACCAGGTCGCCCAGGCCGGCGAGTCCGGAGAAGGTCAGCGGGTCGGCGCCCATGGCGACGCCCAGCCGGGTGGTCTCGGCGAGGCCCCGGGTGATCAGGGAGCCCTTGGTGTTGTCGCCGAGGCCCATGCCGTCGGCGATGCCGACGGCGAGACCGATGACGTTCTTCACGGCGCCGCCCAGCTCGCAGCCGACCACGTCGGTGTTGGTGTACGGCCGGAAGTACGGGGTGTGGCAGGCGGCCTGGAGGCGCTGGGCGACGGACTCGTCGGCGCAGGCGACGACGGCGGCGGCGGGGCGGCGCTCGGCGATCTCCTTGGCCAGGTTGGGGCCGGAGACGACGGCGACCCGGTCGGCGGAGACCTGGGTGACGTCGGCGATCACCTCGCTCATCAGCTCGGCGGTGCCCAGCTCGACGCCCTTCATGAGGGAGACCAGCACGGTGTCGGGGCCCAGGTGCGGGGCCCACTCGGCGAGGTTGGCGCGCAGCGTCTGGGAGGGCACGACGAGGAAGGCGAACTCGGCTCCGCGCAGCGCCTGCGCGGGGTCCGTGGTGGCGCGGATCCCGTCCGGGAGCGCGATGTCCGGGAGGTAGTCCGGGTTGGTGCGGGTGGTGTTGATGGCCTCGACGGCCTCGGCGCGGCGGCCCCAGAGGGTGACCTCGCAGCCCGCGTCGGCGAGGATCACGGCGAAGGCCGTACCCCATGAGCCGGTTCCGAAGACGGCCGCTTTGACGGGGTGCGTCACGTGGATCCCTTTCCCTGCGCCCTGCGCCGTTGTTCAGCACGGGCTTTACGGTGATCGTAGAGCTCGGCGGGGGCCTTCTCCCCGCGCACGTCCTCCAGCTCACGGGTGATCGCGGCCATGATGACCTCGGTCGCCCGGCGCAGCACGTCGGGCGTCGGCTCGACGTCGTAGAAGGGGCTTAGGTCGACGGGCGGGCCCGCCTGGACCGTCAGCGTCCTGCGGGGGAACAGCCGGAGCTTGTTCTCCTTGGCGTACGGCGGCATCACCTCGTTGGCGCCCCACTGGGCGACGGGGATGACCGGGGCCCGGGTCATCAGCGCGACGCGGGCGGCTCCGGTCTTGCCGGCCATCGGCCACATGTCGGGGTCGCGGGTGAGGGTGCCCTCGGGGTAGAAGGCGACGCACTCGCCGCGTTCGATGGCGTCGACGGCGGCCCGGAAGGCGCCCAGCGCGTCGGTGGTCTCCCGGTAGACGGGGATCTGTCCGGTGCCGCGCAGCATCATCCCGACGAAGGGGGTGCGGAAGAGGCCCGCCTTGGCCAGGAGCCGGGGCACGCGTCCGGTGTTGTACTGGAAGTGCGCGTAGGAGAGCGGGTCCAGATAGGAGTTGTGATTGACGACGGTGATGAATCCGCCGTCGGCCGGAATGTGTTCCGTCCCCCGCCAGTCGCGCTTGAACAGAACCACCAGGGGCGGTTTGGCGATTACCGCCGCCAGGCGGTACCAGAAGCCGATTCTGCGGCGCGGCACGAGAACACCTTTCTCTCAGGACGTGACCTGCTGCCTGGCTACTGACGGTCAAGTCTCGCCCCAGGCCCCTGCTCTGTCGAGAACACCGTACGCCTCGGCTTCGGGACCAGCCCTCCGGGTTGTCGTACCGGCAGGCGAGAATAGGGGGCGACGAGCAGGGAGGAAGAGATCGCCACGAACACCGATCCGCCGGGGGCCTGGTCCCTGGTCGTTCCGCTGAAGCCGCTCGCACGGGCCAAGAGCCGCCTGGGACGGGCGGCGGGCGAGGCGGCGCGGCCCCGGCTGGCGCTGGCCTTTGCGCAGGACACGGTGGCCGCGGCGCTGACCTGTGCCCGGGTGCGGGATGTGGTGGTCGTCACGGACGACGTCGCGGCCGGGCGGGCCCTTTCGGCGCTCGGCGCGCGGATCGTGGCGGACGCTCCGGGGGCCGGGCTCAACGCCGCGCTGGCGCACGGCGCCCGCCAGGTGCGGGGGCGCAGGCCGGCCGCTTCGGTGGCCGCGCTCAACGCGGATCTGCCCGCGCTGCGGGCCGGCGAATTGGCGCGGGTGCTCGATTTTGCCTCCGCTTTTCCCCGCGCATTTCTCCGGGACGCGGCGGGAATCGGCACGACTTTCCTGTCGGCCGCCCGGGGTGCGGAATTCCGTCCGGCTTTCGGGGGCCCGTCCGCTGCCCGGCACCTGGCGACGGGCGCGGTGGAAATAACGCTGTCCGGTCTCGACTCGGTGCGCGGGGACGTGGATACGGGCGAGGATCTGCGGGCTGCCCTGGCGCTGGGGGTGGGGGCGCACACGGCGCGGCTGATGGCCGCGCTGGCCCCGGCTGGTGACCGATAGGCTGCCGCCCATGCAGGCGACCTCATACACCTACGACCCCGAGACCCGGACCGGCAGTGTGCTGCTGGACGACGGCACTCCGGTGGAGTTCGACGCCCCGGCCTTCGACGCGGGCGGTCTGCTGCTGCTGCGCCCGGGGCAGCGGGTGCGGATCGAGGGCGAGGGGTCGGGCGCGGCCCTGCGGATCACCCTGGTGACGCTGCAGACGTTCTAGACGCGTCAGGCGTCCCGGACGGCCCGGTCGCACCGGTCGCTCCGGGCCGAGCGGGGGGAGAGTTGCCGGACAGCCCGCGGGCCGGGCTCCCCCAGAGGGGAGCCCGGCCCGGCGCGTGTGAGGAGCGAGCGGGTGCCCGGTCTCACTTCTTGCGTGCGGTGGCCTTCTTGGCCGTGGTCTTGCGCGCCGTGGTCTTCTTCGCGGGCGCCTTCTTCGCCGTGGTCTTCTTGGCGGGCGCGGTCTTGCTGGCGACGGCCTTCTTCGCCGTGGTGGCCTTCTTCGCCGGGGTCGCCTTCTTGGCGGCCGCGGTCGTCTTCTTGGCCGTGCTCTTCGTCGCCGCGGTCTTCTTGGCGGTGGCGGCGGTGGTCTTCTTCGCCGGGGTCGCCTTCTTGACGGCGGCGGTCGTCTTCTTCGCGGTGGCCTTCTTGGCGGCCGACTTCTTCGCGGTGGCGGCCTTCACCGTCGTACGGGCGGCGGAAGATCCGCCCGTCAGGCTGCCCTTGGGGGCCTTCTTGACGGCCACGTCGTTCTTCGGGAGCTTCTTGGAGCCGCTCACCAGGTCCTTGAAGCCCTGGCCCGCGCGGAAGCGGGGCACCGAGGTCTTCTTGACCCGGACGCGCTCACCCGTCTGCGGGTTGCGGGCGTAGCGGGCGGGGCGGTCCACCTTCTCGAACGAACCGAAGCCGGTGACCGAGACACGGTCCCCGGCGACCACGGCACGGACGATGGCGTCCAGTACCGCGTCGACGGCGTCCGCGGCCTGCTGACGGCCGCCGACCTTGTCGGCAATCGCTTCTACGAGCTGCGCCTTGTTCACGTCTTCCCCTTCGGAGACATTGCCAGAACGAAAGTGTTCAAGCTTTTTCGCACGTTAGGCAGATATATACCGCAAATCAAACACGAAACGGGCTAATCACCCTAGTGCCGCAACGAAGTCGACCGATGCGCAGTTCCACGTGTCAGTCACCTTCGGGGAATCGGCCCTCGTCGAGGTCCTTCATCAACCGGTCCAGACGCCTTGCCGCGTCCGGGAGATCGTGCTTCGCCGCGGCCGTGACGACCAGCAGCTTCCGGGTCAGCGCCATCCGTACGCTCTCCGGGACTTGCAGTGCGCGCACCTTCGCGTGCGCTTCCTTCAATTGGTCGGCGACTTGGCCATAGAGCTTGAGTTGGCTGTCGCGTTCCATGCACCGATTGTGCCATCTGGGGCGAGTTGTCGCCCGACGGGGTCTCAACAAGCGACTGCGCCCCCTGCCCGGAGGCAGGGGGCGCAGTCGTGGAAAAGCGCTGCTCAGGCCGTAAGGGTACGCGGTTTGAAGGCGGGTCGGGCCGCCTCGTACGCGGCGATGTCGGCTTCGTTCTGAAGGGTGAGGCTGATGTCGTCGAGGCCGTTGAGCAGTCGCCAGCGGGCGTTCTCGTCCAGCTCGAAGGCGGCCGTGATGCCCTCGGCGCGGACCTCGCGCGCCTCCAGGTCGACGGTCACCTCGGCGGTCGGGTCGGCCTCGGTCAGCTCCCAGAGGGCGTCGACGACCTTCTGCTCCAGGACCACGGTCAGCAGGCCGTTCTTCAGGGAGTTGCCCCGGAAGATGTCCGCGAAGCGGGAGGAGACGACGGCCTTGAAGCCGAAGTTCTGAAGGGCCCAGACGGCGTGTTCGCGCGAGGAGCCCGTGCCGAAGTCGGGACCGGCGACCAGGACCGAGGCGCCCTGGCGCTCGGGGCGGTTGAGGACGAAGTTCTCGTCCTTGCGCCAGGCCTCGAACAGCCCGTCCTCGAACCCGTCGCGGGTGACCTTCTTCAGCCAGTGGGCGGGGATGATCTGGTCGGTGTCGACGTTGCTGCGGCGCAGCGGGACGACCCGGCCGGTGTGCGTGGTGAAGGCTTCCATGGCTATCGGACTCCGGCGGGGGTACGGGCGTCGGACAGATCGGCGGGCGAGGCCAGATGGCCCAGTACGGCGGTGGCGGCGGCGACCTGGGGTGAGACCAGGTGGGTGCGGCCGCCCTTGCCCTGCCGTCCCTCGAAGTTGCGGTTCGAGGTGGAGGCGGAGCGCTCGCCGGGGGCCAGCTGGTCGGGGTTCATACCGAGACACATCGAGCAACCCGCGTGCCGCCATTCGGCGCCGGCCTCGGTGAAGACCTTGTCCAGCCCCTCGGCGACGGCCTGGAGGGCGACCCGGACCGAGCCCGGCACGATCAGCATCCGTACGCCGTCGGCGACTTTGCGGCCGTCCAGGATCGCGGCCGCGTTGCGCAGGTCCTCGATGCGGCCGTTGGTGCACGAGCCTACGAAGACGGTGTCCACGCTGATCTCGCGCAGCGGCTGTCCCGCGGTCAACCCCATGTACTCCAGGGCCTTTTCGGCGGCGTGGCGCTCCGACGCGTCCTCGTACGAAGCCGGGTCGGGGACGCGGGCCGACAGGGGCGCGCCCTGGCCGGGGTTGGTGCCCCAGGTGACGAACGGGGCCAGTCGGGCGGCGTCGATGACGACCTCGGCGTCGAACACCGCGTCGTCGTCGGAGCGCAGGGTCTTCCAGTACGCGACGGCGGCGTCCCACTCCTCGCCCTCGGGGGCATGGTCGCGGCCCTGGAGGTAGTCGAAGGTGGTCGCGTCGGGGGCGATCATCCCGGCGCGGGCCCCGGCCTCGATCGACATGTTGCAGATGGTCATCCGGGCCTCCATCGAGAGCTTCTCGATGGCGGGGCCGCGGTATTCGAGGATGTAGCCCTGGCCGCCGCCGGTGCCGATCCGGGCGATGATCGCCAGGATCAGGTCCTTCGCGGTGACCTCGTCGGGCAGTTCGCCCTCGACCGTGATGGCCATGGTCCTGGGCCGGGCCAGCGGCAGCGTCTGGGTGGCCAGGACGTGCTCCACCTGGCTGGTGCCGATGCCGAAGGCCAGCGCGCCGAACGCGCCGTGCGTGGAGGTGTGGGAGTCGCCGCAGACCACGGTGGTGCCGGGCTGGGTCAGCCCCAGCTGGGGGCCGACCACGTGCACGACGCCCTGCTCGACGTCGCCCAGCGGGTGCAGCCGGACGCCGAACTCCGCGCAGTTCTTGCGCAGCGTCTCCAGCTGGGCGCGCGAGACGGGGTCGGCGATCGGCTTGTCGATGTCGAGGGTCGGGGTGTTGTGGTCCTCGGTGGCGATGGTGAGGTCGAGGCGTCGTACCGGACGTCCGGCCTGGCGCAGTCCGTCGAAGGCCTGCGGGCTGGTCACCTCGTGCAGCAGGTGCAGATCGATGAAGAGAAGGTCGGGCTCGCCCTCCGCGCGACGAACGACGTGGTCGTCCCAGACCTTTTCCGCGAGTGTCCTACCCATCGCTTTCCCTCCGGCCGGCGTCGTCGCCGGCCCAACTAGAGATTCGGTGTGCCTCCGTCCGGACCCCCGTGCGGGGCGGTGGCGGCGGTCCCGTCTGCGGCCGCTCCTACAGGTTCGCAACTTCCTCCGGAAATTGAACTTGCGTTTCACAGAGTGAGACGGGAGTATCGTCGTATGGACAACTCTAGCGGCGTCGGCGTTCTCGACAAGGCGGCTCTGGTACTGAGCGCCCTGGAGTCCGGTCCGGCCACCCTCGCCGGGCTGGTCGCGGCGACCGGGCTCGCACGGCCCACGGCCCATCGGCTGGCCGTGGCACTGGAACACCACCGGATGGTGGCGAGGGACATGCAGGGCCGGTTCATTCTCGGCCCCCGGCTGTCGGAACTGGCGGCCGCGGCGGGCGAGGACCGCCTGCTGGCCACGGCCGGACCGGTGCTCACCCACCTGCGCGACATCACCGGCGAGAGCGCCCAGCTCTACCGCCGGCAGGGCGACATGCGCATCTGCGTGGCGGCGGCGGAACGGCTGTCCGGACTCCGGGACACGGTGCCGGTCGGCTCCACGCTCACGATGAAGGCGGGATCCTCGGCCCAGATCCTGATGGCCTGGGAGGAGCCCGAGCGTCTGCACCGCGGCCTCCAGGGCGCCCGGTTCACCGCCACCGCGCTCTCCGGTGTACGGCGGCGGGGCTGGGCCCAGTCGATCGGCGAGCGCGAACCGGGCGTCGCCTCGGTCTCGGCCCCGGTCCGCGGTCCCTCGAACCGGGTGGTCGCCGCGGTCTCGGTCTCCGGACCGATCGAGCGTCTGACGCGCCACCCGGGTCGGATGCACGCCCAGGCGGTCATCGACTCGGCGGCCCGGCTGAGCGAGGCCCTGCGCCGCACGGGCTGACCCGCCCGCACCTCCCGCTCCCCTTTGTCCGGAAGGCCGCCCCAGCGCCGTGGCGGCCCCCTTACCGCCTCCCTGCCGCCTTGGCCGCCTCCTTCCCTCCGTCCGCCCAACAGCGTTACGAGGCAGGCGAATTGACTCGGGGCGCTTCGGTCCGGGTACGCCAGAAGGCCCCCCACCGAGGTGACGGGCCTTCTGCTGTCGCTCTGTTGTACCCCCGACCGGATTCGAACCGGCGCTACTGCCGTGAGAGGGCAGCGTGCTAGGCCGCTACACAACGGGGGCGTGGTTACTGCTGAGGTGCGCTGGGCTACCAGGACTCGAACCTAGAATGACGGTACCAGAAACCGTAGTGTTGCCAATTACACCATAGCCCATGGTGTGACAAGTACCCCCGACCGGATTCGAACCGGCGCTACTGCCGTGAGAGGGCAGCGTGCTAGGCCGCTACACAACGGGGGCCCTGGCGATCCTGCATCGAAAACGTGGGTGCGACCCAGGTGTTCTCGCGGGAAGGATCTGTACCCCCGACCGGATTCGAACCGGCGCTACTGCCGTGAGAGGGCAGCGTGCTAGGCCGCTACACAACGGGGGCTTGTCCTGCTGGTCTTACTTCTACTGCGCTGGGCTACCAGGACTCGAACCTAGAATGACGGTACCAGAAACCGTAGTGTTGCCAATTACACCATAGCCCACTGAAACGCAACCCCTGGCGGGGGCTTCATCTCTGTCGCGCTTCCCGTCCGGATCTTCCGGCCCGCTCGGGCGGCGCAGAAAGAACATTACCCGAAGGTGTCCGGCGGTCCAAAACGGGTATCGCCCGCCAGCAGGCCGGGGAGCTGGTCGAGCCCGGTGATCGTCACGAGGTCCGCCCGTCCGCCCCTCCCCCGCCGGTCGAGCCAGATCCCGGTCAGTCCGGCGGCCGAGGCCCCGCTCGCGTCGATGTCCGGCTCGTCGCCCACGTACGCCACCTCGTGCGGCTCCAGCGCGAGCGCCTCGCAGGCCGCGTGGAAGGCGCCGGGCTCGGGTTTGGAGACGCCGAGTTCCACGGCGCAGACCATCGCCTCGAACCGGTCCCGGACGCCGAGCGCGGTGAGTTTGCGGTGCTGGTTGTGGCTGCTGGAGTTGGAGAGGACCGCGTGCCGGTAGTCGGCGGCCAGCCGGTCCAGGACCGGCAGCACGTCGGGGAAGAGCGCCCAGGCGGCCTCGTAGTGGACCAGGTGGCCGCCGAACCAGTCGTCGGCCTCGTCGTCCGTCAGGGGCCGTCCCAGGAACTCCCGTACCCGGTCCCGGCGCTGGCCGAGGAAGTCGGTCTCCCCCGCGGCGACGCGGGCCCAGTGCACGGCGGTGATCGCCTTCCAGGCGGCGAGGGCCTCGTCGGCGGAGGCGTACGCCGGGGGCAGGCCCACGGCCTCCAGGTGGAGCCGCATACCGGTGCGGTCGGCGCTCGCGTAGTCGAAGATCGTGTCGTCGATGTCCCAGAGCACGGCGCGGATCGGCATGTACGCCACCGTAGCCGCCCGCGCCCGGCGGCGCCGGGGGAAAACGGGAGGGCCGCGGCTTCACGGCCGCGGCCCTCCCGGGGATGTTCGCCGTTACGCGGTCAGCCTGGCCAGCGCCGCGTCGACGCGGGCGAGGCTCTTCTCGCGGCCCAGGATCTCCAGGGACTCGAAGAGCGGCAGGCCGACGGTGCGGCCGGTGACGGCGACGCGAACCGGCGCCTGGGCCTTGCCGAGCTTGAGCCCGTGGGCCTCCCCGGCGGTCAGGACGGCGTTCTTCAGCGACTCCGCGTCGCTCCAGTCGGCCTCCGCCAGGTTGGCGCGGGCGGTGGTGAGCAGCGCGGCCGGGTCGCCCTTCATCGCCTTGGTCCAGGACGCCTCGTCCGCCACCGGCTCGTCGAGGAAGAGGAAGTCGACGTTGTCGGTGATGTCGGAGAGCACCGTGACGCGGGTCTGGGCGTACGGGGCGATCCGCGTCCACTTCTCCGCGTCGAAGGACTCCGGGGCCCAGGGGGCGAAGGGGGCCGTGAGCCAGGGGCCGCAGGCCTCGGTGAAGGTCTTCACGTCGAGCATGCGGATGTGCTCGGCGTTGATGTGCTCGGCCTTCTTGAGGTCGAAGCGGGCCGGGTTGGCGTTGACGTCCCCGATGTCGAACGCGGCGACCAGTTCGTCCATCGAGAAGATGTCGCGGTCCTCGGCGATCGACCAGCCGAGCAGGGACAGGTAGTTCAGCAGGCCCTCGGGGAGGAAGCCGCGCTCCCGGTAGAGGTTGAGGGAGGCCTGCGGGTCGCGCTTGGAGAGCTTCTTGTTGCCCTCGCCCATGACGTACGGCAGGTGGCCGAAGGCGGGGGTGTCCTTGGCGACGCCCAGCTCGATGAGCGCCCGGTACAGGGCGATCTGGCGCGGGGTGGAGGAGAGCAGGTCCTCGCCGCGCAGGACGTGGGTGATCTCCATCAGGGCGTCGTCGACCGGGTTGACCAGCGTGTAGAGCGGGGCCCCGTTGGCGCGGACGATGCCGTAGTCCGGGACGTTCTCCGGCTGGACGGTGATCTCGCCGCGGACCAGGTCGGTGAAGGTGATGGCCTCGTCGGGCATCCGGAAGCGGACGATCGAGCTGCGGCCCTCGGCCTCGTACGCCGCCTTCTGCCCGGCGGTCAGGTCGCGGCAGTGGCCGTCGTACCCGGACGGCTTGCCGGCGGCGCGGGCGGCGTCACGGCGGGTGTCCAGCTCCTCGGTGGTGCAGTAGCAGGGGTAGGCGTACCCGGCGGCGAGGAGCTTCCCGGCGACGTCCCGGTACAGGTCCATCCGCTGCGACTGGCGGTAGGGGGCGTGCGGGCCGCCGGTCTCGGGGCCCTCGTCCCAGTCCAGGCCCAGCCAGCGCATCGAGTCGAGCAGCTGCTGGTAGGAGTCCTCGGAGTCGCGTGCCGCGTCGGTGTCCTCGATCCGGAAGACCAGGGTGCCCTGGTGGTGCCGGGCGAAGGCCCAGTTGAACAGGGCCGTGCGGACCAGGCCCACGTGGGGGTTGCCGGTCGGGGAGGGACAGAAACGGACGCGTACAGGGGGGTTAGCCACGCTTGATCACCTTGTTGGTGAGAGTGCCGATGCCTTCGATGGTGACGGCGACCTCGTCGCCGACGTGCAGGGGTCCGACCCCCGCGGGGGTGCCCGTGAGGATGACGTCACCCGGGAGCAGGGTCATGGCCTCCGTGATGTGGACGACCAGGTCCTCGACGGAGCGCACCATGTCGCTGGTGCGGCCCAGCTGCCGCTGCTCGCCGTTGACCGTCGCCTGGATGGTGAGGTCGTGGGGGTCCACACCGGTCTCCACCCAGGGGCCCAGCGGGCAGGAGGTGTCGAAGCCCTTGGCGCGGGCCCACTGCTTCTCGCGCCGCTGCACGTCGCGGGCGGTGACGTCGTTGGCGCAGGTGTAGCCGAGGATCACGTCCCGGACGCGCTCGCGCGGGACCTCGCGGCACATGCGGCCGATGACCACGGCCAGCTCGGCCTCGTGGTGCAGCTCTTCGGAGAAGGAGGGGTACTCGATGGCGTCACCGGAGCCGATCACCGAGGTGGTGGGCTTGAAGAAGGTGATCGGCGCTTCGGGGACCTCGTGGCCGAGCTCGGCGGCGTGCTCCGCGTAGTTGCGGCCGACGGCCACGACCTTGTTGGGGAGCACGGGGGGCAGCAGGCGGACCTTGTTCAGCGGGACCTTGGTGCCCGAGAGTTCGAAGTCGGCGTACGGGATGCCCTTGATGATGTCGAGGACGAGGTCACCGGATTCGACGGTGCCCTGTCCCTCGACGACGCCGAAGGCGACATTGCCGTCGATGGAGAACCTGGCGATGCGCACGGGATGCTGTCGCCCCTCACTTGCTGGCTGAAGACTGACGCTCCAGGCTAGCGCCTCGCCCGGCGCGGCCCGCCCGAGCGGGAACGCCGTGCGGGGCGGGCGGTCGCAAGGCGGCCGGGGGCCCTGGCAGCTGAGCTGCCAGGGCCCCCGGCCGGCGCGCGTCCCGCGACGCTGGTCACGGGGTGGTCGCGACCGGGGCTTCCATGAGGATGGTGCGGCGGGGGTTGGCCGTCACGTTGGGCAGGTCGGCGGCGTGCTCCGGCGCCAGGGGCGCGCCCAGCGCGTCGGCGTCCTTGAGGTGCGCCAGCGTGGTGCGCCGGGGGTTGGCAATGTTGCGGAACATCGTCGTCGTCTTCATCTGCCGTCAGGACCCTGTTCGGTGAGGGCGCCGCGTCGGCGGCGCCGGCTTGTCGGATACGCCATCCCTGTAAAGCGTCAGGCTAAACATCCGATTCCCCGCCGGAGCCGGGACGAGGCGACGATCATCATGTGAGTTTGCTCACGAAGTAATCGACAATTGACTCATTCCGGGCAGTGGATCATGCCCGTGAAAACGGACATTGCACCACTGAATCCACCATTCCGCTCCCGATCATCGCGACTGGGACACCCCCCACCCCTCCGAGACTCATCCGCAATAGTCCGCTTTACCCACGATCACTCTCCACTGCTGGTTACTCGGTCATCACACCGTGTCACCCAGGTCACAGCCCGGTACATGGGCCTTGTTGGAGATCCTGCACTGTGCTGGAATTCCTCGCACCGCCGCGGGTCTCGTGACCGGCGCGCAGGGGCGCGACGCAGCGCCGAGCGGCGGCGGGAGGGGAAGTTCGCCGGTCGCTCAACGACCACCAAGGGGGCGCGTCCAGCGCCCCACGACGCCGACACCGTTCTGTCCGTTCGCGCGGGGGGAACGCCTGGTCCAGAGGTTGCGACGCTAGTGCAGGGACGTTTCAAGAGGGATGGCAGCGCTCCGGCGGAACAGGAGCCGCGCGGCGGCACCGACCGCGGATCCTCGCCCCAGCACGCCCAGAACCCCGGGCCGGGCGGCGCCGGCGACAGCGGTGACCGCGCGCAGCGCCCGGCCTCCACGCCGGGTGAAGCCGCGGAGCCGAAGACGCCCGCGCCCGCCGGCGGCCCGGTCGACACCGGCTCGCGGATGGCGCTGCGCAACTGGCGCATCAGCACGCGCCTCGTCTCGCTCCTCGCCCTCCCGGTGGTCGCCGCGACCAGCCTCGGCGGTCTGCGGATCCAGGAGTCGATGAACGACATGCAGCAGCTGGAGCACATGCAGCTGCTGACGAAGATGACCAAGCAGGCGACCAACCTCGCCCAGGCGCTCCAGGAGGAGCGCGACCAGTCCGCCGGTCCGCTGTCCAACAAGTCCAAGGCGACCGACTACAAGGTCAGCGGCCCCCGGGAGAACACCGACCGGGCCGGTGACGCCTTCCTGAACGAGACCGACGCGATCGGCGACGTCCAGGGCGACGAGGCGCTGGAGGGCATCCACGCGAGCATCTCCTCGATCGCCTCCCAGCTCGGCACCATCCGCACGATCCGCAAGACGGCGTACGAAGAGGGCGCGCCGAGCCTCAACACCGTCGACCAGTACAGCCAGCTGATCACCTCGCTGCTGAGCCTCTCGCAGGACATGGCGCAGGCCACCAGCAACCCGGACATGATCAAGCGGACCCGGGCCCTGGCCGCGTTCTCCTCGGCCAAGGAGTACGCCTCGGTGCAGCGCGCGATCATCGCCGCGGCCCTGCCCGGCGGATCGGTCAAGGAGCCGCACCTCAACCCGAACGACCGGCAGTTCGGTGACGGCGCGCTCCAGAAGGAAGCCCGCGCGATACGGGCGTTCAAGACGATCTACGGGACCACCGGCCAGAGCGCCGAAGAGCTGATGCGGTCCCTGGACAACGGCAACCCGGAGATCAACGCCGGGAACATGTACGCCAAGCGCGTCCTGTCGACCACCAACGGCATCGAGGGCAAGCAGGTCCGCTCCTACCTGGACTGGTACGACCAGAGCACCATCAAGATCAAGGCCATGGAGACCATCGAGGCCACCCTCCTCAGCGACATGGAGGCCAAGGCCCGTGAGCTGCGGCAGGCCTCCCAGCGCGACGCGATCATCAACGGTGCGGTCATCCTCATCGTGCTCGGCGTCTCGCTCGTCGGCGCCTTCGTGGTGGCCCGCTCCATGATCCGCTCGCTGCGCCGCCTCCAGGACACCGCCACCCGGGTCGCCCAGGACCGGCTGCCCGAGCTGGTCAAGCAGCTCTCCGAGACCGACCCTCAGGACGTCGACACCTCCGTCGAGTCGGTCGGTGTGCACTCCCGGGACGAGATCGGCAAGGTGGCCGCGGCCTTCGACGACGTGCACCGCGAGGCCGTCCGGCTCGCCGCCGAGCAGGCCCTGCTGCGGGGCAACGTCAACGCGATGTTCACCAACCTCTCGCGCCGCTCCCAGGGCCTCATCCAGCGCCAGCTCTCGCTCATCTCCGAGCTGGAGTCCCGCGAGGCCGACCCGGACCAGCTGTCCTCGCTCTTCAAGCTCGACCACCTCGCGACCCGTATGCGCCGGAACGGCGAGAACCTCCTCGTCCTCGCGGGCGAGGAGCCCGGCCGCCGGTGGACCCGTCCCGTCCCCCTGGTCGACGTGCTCCGCGCCGCCGCCTCCGAGGTGGAGCAGTACGAGCGCATCGAGCTGTCCGCGGTGCCCGCCACCGAGGTCGCCGGGCGCGTCGTCAACGACCTCGTGCACCTGCTCGCCGAGCTGCTGGAGAACGCCACCTCGTTCTCCTCGCCGCAGACGAAGGTCAAGGTCACCGGTCACGCGCTGCCCGACGGCCGGGTCCTCGTCGAGATCCACGACACCGGCATCGGCCTCTCCCCCGAGGACCTCGCCGCGATCAACGAGCGGCTCGCGCAGCCGCCGACCGTGGACGTCTCGGTCTCCCGCCGCATGGGCCTGTTCGTGGTCGGCCGGCTGTCGCTGCGCCACGGCATCCGCATCCAGCTGCGGCCGTCCGACTCCGGGGGCACGACGGCCCTGGTCATGCTGCCCGTCGACGTCGCGCACGGCGGCAAGCAGCCGCCCTCCAAGCAGGGCCCCGGCACGTCCGGCGCCCCGGGCGGTCTGCTCGCCGGGAACGGCAACGGCAACGGCCAGCGCGCGGGCCTCGGCGGCGGACCCGGAGGACCGGGCGCCAAGGGCCTCGGCTCCGGGCCCGGCGGCCAGCGCGGCCAGGTCGGCGCGGGCTCGGGACCCCGGGCGGCGCTGCCCTCCCGCGACAGCTCAGCGGGCGGCGGTCAGCCGGGCAACGGCGCCTTCGGGGACTTCCCGGCCCAGGGCCAGGAGCCGCAGCGCCAGGGCGGCGGCCTCGCCGGTGCCTTCGGCAACAGTGCCCGGCTCGGCGCCCGCAACGGTGCTCAGGGCGATCAGGGGCGTGGCGACGCGGTCCAGCCGAACCTGTTCGGTCACGCCGCTCCGGCCCCGGCCGGGCAGAGCGGCCGGACGAACCAGTTCGCCCCGCAGAACCAGCAGAACCAGCAGGCCCAGCAGCCGGTCCGGGCCGACCAGCAGGGTCCGGGCGCGCCGCAGAACTACCCGGGGCCCCTCCCGTCCCGTCAGGAGCAGGGCGGCTTCCAGCAGCCCGGCGGCCCCGGCCGTCAGCTCCCGCCGACCGGAGGTCCGCGTGCCGAGCTGCCCGGGGGCAGCCCGCAGCCGCAGCGTCCGGAGGCCACGAGCTGGGGCGCCGACGCGCCGCGCGGCCACGACGAGCACCGGACGACCGTGCCGTTCGGGCCGGGACCCGCGGGCCCCGGCCCCGGCCAGGGCTTCGGCCACCAGGGCGACCACGACCAGCGGCAGCCGCTGGACGACCGTCAGGGTCCGGGCGCCACCGCCGAGTTCGCCCGGCCCGACTTCTCGGCTCCCGGGGGGCCGCAGGGCGGCTCCTACCCGCAGCAGGCTCCGCGGGGCGAGGACCCGGCGAGCACCGCGCAGTTCGCGCGGCCCGACTTCGGCGCCCCGCTCCAGCAGAACCAGTACCAGCAGGGACCGGGCTCCTACCAGCAGGACCAGCAGCTGCCCGCGCCGCGTCAGCAGGGCTCGAACGGCGACGGCTTCGGTGCGCCGCGCCGCCCCGAGCTGCCGGAGGCCCTGCCGCCCGCCGGTCCCGGGGACGGCCGTACGCCGCTGTACGACACCCTGGAGACCAACTGGTTCCACGGCGCGGGCCAGGGCGGTCAGCGCCCCGCCGAGCCGCAGTCCCCCGCGGTCGCCGAGCCGGGCGGCGCACCGGTTCCGCCGCTGCCTCAGCGGGGTGGTGACCAGGCTCCGGTCACCAGCTCCTGGCGTGCCTCGCCCAACGACGAACTCGTACGGCAGGCCGAGCGGGTGAAGAAGCCCGCCGCCGGCGGGGTGACCACGTCCGGGCTGCCCCGCCGGGTTCCCCGCGCCAATTTGGTACCGGGGACCGCCCAGCAGCAGAATCACCAGTCCGGACCTCAGGTTTCGCGTGCGCCCGATGACGTACGCGGTCGTCTGACCAATCTCCGTCGGGGCATCCAGCAGGGGCGGCAGGCCAACAACGGCCCGTCGACCGGCAGTTTCCATCTCGGCCCCACTCACCAGCAGGAGCGTTAGTTGAGCCCCATGAGTCAGGCCGCGCAGAATCTGAACTGGCTGATCACCAACTTCGTGGACAACACCCCGGGGGTGTCCCACACGGTGGTGGTCTCCGCGGACGGCCTGCTGCTGGCGATGTCCGAAGGATTCCCGCGCGACCGCGCCGACCAGCTCGCCGCCGTGGCCTCCGGGCTCACGTCGCTGACCGCCGGAGCGTCCCGGATCTTCGAGGGCGGCGCCGTGAGTCAGACGGTGGTGGAGATGGAGCGGGGATTCCTCTTCCTCATGTCCATCTCCGACGGTTCCTCACTGGCCGTGCTCGCCCACCCGGACGCCGACATCGGTCTGGTCGGTTACGAGATGGCGCTCCTGGTCGACCGTGCGGGGACCGTCCTCACGCCCGACCTCCGCGCCGAACTCCAAGGCAGTCTGCTCCACTAGACGGCCGTCCAGCGGTTTCACGACACGATCCCCTCAGGTAATGCCCACAACCCTCACCCGTCAGGCCGACTTAGCCCTCGCACCGGCCCCTTGCAGACGGCAAGCCGCGAACCTGTCGTCACGCCCGGAGGATTCATGACCCCGCCACCCGCCTCACCTGATCCGTACGGCGCCCTGCACCACGCGTCGTACGACGGGGAGGGCGACCAGCCGCTGGTCCGTCCGTACGCCATGACCGGCGGCCGGACCCGACCGCGCTACCAGCTCGCGATAGAGGCGCTGGTCAGCACGACGGCAGACCCGGCGCTCCTGGGGACCCTGCTCCCCGAGCACCAGCGGATCTGCCACCTCTGCCGTGAGGTCAAGTCGGTGGCGGAGGTGTCGGCACTGCTGTCGATGCCGCTCGGCGTCGCCCGGATCCTGGTGGCGGACCTGGCGGAAGCCGGCATGGTGGCCATCCACCAGCCGGGCAACGGAGAGACCGGCGGCGCGCCGGATGTGACACTGCTCGAAAGGGTGCTCAGTGGACTTCGCAAGCTCTAGCGGCGGTACGGGCCGCGCCACCACCTCGGCGAAGATCGTGGTGGCAGGGGGCTTCGGCGTGGGCAAGACCACGTTCGTCGGTGCCGTGTCGGAGATCAACCCGCTGCGCACCGAAGCCGTCATGACGTCCGCGTCCGCGGGCATCGACGACCTGACCCACACCGGGGACAAGACCACCACGACGGTGGCCATGGACTTCGGCCGCATCACCCTGGACCAGGACCTGATCCTGTACCTCTTCGGCACCCCCGGCCAGGACCGCTTCTGGTTCATGTGGGACGACCTCGTCCGCGGCGCCATCGGCGCCGTCGTCCTCGTCGACACCCGCCGCCTCGCCGACTGCTTCCCCGCCGTCGACTACTTCGAAAACAGCGGCCTCCCCTTCGTCATCGCCCTCAACGGCTTCGACGGACACCAGCCCTACACCCCCGACGAAGTCCGCGAAGCCCTCCAGATCGGGCCCGACGCCCCGATCATCACGACGGACGCCCGGCACCGCGCCGACGCCAAGAGCGGGTTGATCACGCTGGTCGAGCACGCCCTGATGGCCCGCTTGAAGTAGCCGGTCCACCAGGCATAAGTCGTTATCGGTATACGGAAGTTGCGGTAGTCACGCGGGGGCGGCCTGTGTCGTTTGACACGATCCGCCCCCGTGTTCATAACGTTTCGACAGAGAATTGCCCGCGCACCACCACCCGACGCATCCATTCGGTGCCACTGCGCTCACATGAGCCCCGCCTTTTGGTGGGGCTCATTCTTTATGCCCGATTTATCTGAGGAATCGGCCACCCGGAATGAGTCATTCCGAGTGTTTGGAACGGGGCCCGTCTCCGTGCTGCAATGCGTCCGACTCCCGAGTAGTACGGCTCCTGAACGAAATAATCCGGCACACCGTAGGTGCCGACGCCGAGAGGTTGTTGGTCGAGTGAGGCGAAGCAACGAGGGCTCCGCGGTACAGCCCGAACGGGGCAACTTCACCCCGCCGACGCGCGCCGCGGTGTCACCCGCCCGTGCGCCCGACCCGGAGCCGGCCCGCGGCAGCACCAGCCGGCTGGCCCCGCGCAACTGGCGGGTGGCCACCCGGCTGAACGCGATCCTCCTGATCCCCGTACTGGTCGGCCTGGTCATGGGCGGCTTCGAGGTGAAGGGGTCCGTCGACACCTGGAGCGAGGCGCAGGAGGCCGAGAAGATCGCGGTCGTCGTACGCGCGGCGTCCGAGTACGGCCAGGCGTTGCAGAAGGAGCGCGACCTCACAGCGCAGCCGCTGCTCTCGGGTGACCGGAGCGCCGATGTCGTCGAGCAGATGCGGTCCACCACGGACCAGGCCGCCAGGGACTTCGACGCCGCGGTGGAGCGGATGCCCGCGAAGCCGGGGCTGCAACGCCGCCTCCAGCTCTTCAAGGCCGAGGAGCCGGGACTTCCCGAGCTGCGCAAGGTCGCCTACTCCGGCGCTCTGGACCCGGTGAAGACCGAGGAGGGCTACACCCGGGTCCAGCACTCGCTGATGCAGTTCGCCAACGAACTGGGCCTCGGCACCGGCAACGTCACCAGCTACGGCCGTACCGTCTACGCGCTGGAGCTGTCCAAGGCAGCAGAATCGCTTCAGCGCGCGATCGGCACACATCTGCTGGTCCGTCCGAGCAAGAAGCCCGGCACCTTCGACGAGCAGGTCAAGGCGTTCGGCTCGTACAACTACCTGGAGCAGATCGCCCTCGGCGAGTTCAACTCCGGCGGCACCCAGGCCGACGTGGACCGGCTGAAGCAGGTCATGGCGGGCAAGGCGGAGGAGGGCGCCCGGCAGCTGAAGGCCGCCAAGGACCGGGCCGAGGCCGCGGGCGATCCCTTCGTCTCCCCGCCGAGCGTCGACGGCTCGGTCTTCGACGGCATGGCCCAGGAGATCGGCAAGGGCCAGGACCCCGAGGCGCTCGCGGCGAAGGGCATCACGCCCGAGACCTGGATGGCCGCCGCCACCGCCAAGTACGAGGGGTACGCCACCGTCGAGGACGAGCTGGTGGGCAAGGCGGTGAAGGAGGCCGCGAACATCTCCTCCGACGCCAAGACCGACGCCGTCGTCAACGGTCTCATCGTCGTCGTCGCGCTGCTGGCCGCCTTCATCCTGGCCGGGCTCATGGCCCGCCAGATGAGCCACGCGATGCGCCGGCTGCGTACCGCCGCCTTCTCCATCGCCGAGCAGCGGCTGCCCAGCCTCGTCGACCAGCTCTCGCGCACCGACCCGGGCCGGGTCGACACCCGGGTGCAGCCGATCCCGATCACCACGCAGGACGAGATCGGCGAGGTCGCCCGCGCCTTCGACCAGGTGCACCGCGAGGCCGTCCGGCTCGCCGCCGAGCAGGCGCTGCTGCGGGGCAACGTCAACGCGATCTTCACGAACCTCTCGCGCCGCAACCAGTCGCTGATCGAGGGCCAGTTGACCCTCATCACCGGCCTGGAGAACAACGAGGCCGACCCGGACCAGCTGGAGAGCCTCTTCAAGCTGGACCACCTGGCCACCCGGATGCGCCGCAACGGCGAGAACCTCCTCGTGCTCGCGGGCGAGGAGCCCGGCCGCCGCTGGGACCAGCCGGTGCCGCTGGTGGACGTGTTGCGGGCCGCCTCCTCCGAGGTGGAGTCCTACGAGCGCATCGAGCTGTCCGGGGTGCCGGAGGCCGACATCCACGGCCAGGCCGTGACCGACCTCGTGCATCTGCTGGCCGAGCTGCTGGAGAACGCCACCACGTTCTCCTCACCGCAGACCAAGGTCCGGGTCACCGCGACCCGGCTGCCGGACGGCCGGGTGATGGTCGAGATCCACGACAAGGGCATCGGTCTCACCGCCGAGGACTTCGCCGACATCAACCACAAGCTGGCCAACCCGCCGACCGTGGACGCCGCGGTGTCGCAGCGCATGGGCCTGTTCGTGGTGGGCCGGCTGGCCGACCGGCACGGCATCCGGGTCCAGCTGCGCCCCTCGGGCGAGCAGGCCGGAACCACCTCGCTGGTCATGCTGCCGGAGGTGATCACCCACGGTGGCGGTGGCGAATCCGGCCCCGGCCGGAACGACTTCACCGTCTCCTCGATCATCCCCGAGCAGCAGCACACCTTCGAGAGCCCGCAGCAGACCCCGATACGCACCGCGGCCGAGCTGGGCTTCGACGACTCGCGCTACGAGACCCCGGCGGATCCGGCGCAGCTGGACCCGGTCGGGCGCTCGTTGATGCGCGAGGAGCGCAGGGCGGCGCTGGAGGCCCAGACCGGCGGCAACGGCGCGTTCGGGGACCACACCCAGGAGCAGCAGGGTTACGCGCCGGAGGCGTACGCCGGGCAGGACCAGTACGGCGGGCAGCAGGGCTACGGCCCGGACCCGTACGGGCAGCAGCAGGAGGCGGCCTACCCGGCGCCCTTCGGGCAGCAGGGGTACGACGGTCAAAACGGCTATCCGCAGCAGCAGGAGCACCCGGGACACCAGCCGTCCGGGAGTGATGGCTATGCGCCATCGGCATATGCCGGTCCGGACGGCGGCCAGGGCGGGTACGCCGACGCGTACACCGCTGCGACGGACGCTCCCCAGCCTTCGCCCCTCCAGGACGATTGGCCTGTTCAGAGCGGTTTCCGGAACGGTTTCGAGCCGACCGCCCCGGCGGAATCGGAATCTCTTCCGAGCGCTCCCGCGGAGCCCGCGGAACGCGTAGGCTTCGACCATCCGGGATCCACTCCGACCGTCGGCCCTGAACTGACCGAGGCCGGTCTGCCGCGGCGCGGCGGTCAGCAGCACTGGCAGCCCGGTCCCGGCGGCCGCGGCGGGGACCGGTCCGCTCCGGCCGAGCAGCGGCCGCCGCGACAGGAACAGCGGCAGGCTCCGCAGCCGGACGGGGACGGGTCCGACGACTGGCGCTCGACGAACGACGAGCGCTGGGAGCGGGCCGAGAAGCTCCGTGAGCCGAAGGCGGGCGGCATCACCCCCTCCGGTCTCCCCCGGCGCGTGCCCAAGGCCAACCTGGTCGAGGGCACGGCGGAGCAGACCCAGCAGGGCGGCCCACAGGTCTCCCGCGCCCCGGAGGACGTCCGCGGCAGGTTGAGCAACCTGCGGCGGGGGATCCAGCGGGGACGCAGCGCGGGGTCGGACAGCAGTACCACCTACAACCAGGAGCGTTAGTGTGAGCCCGATGAGCCAGGCGGCGCAGAATCTGAACTGGTTGATCACCAACTTCGTGGACAACACCCCCGGGGTGTCCCACACGGTGGTGGTCTCCGCCGACGGACTCCTGCTGGCGATGTCCGATGGATTCCCGCGTGACCGTGCCGACCAGTTGGCGGCCGTCGCCTCCGGTCTGACCTCGCTGACCGCGGGCGCCTCGCGGATCTTCGAGGGCGGTGCCGTGAACCAGACCGTGGTGGAGATGGATCGGGGCTTCCTCTTCCTCATGTCCATCTCGGACGGTTCCTCACTGGCCGTGCTCGCCCACCCGGACGCCGACATCGGTCTGGTCGGTTACGAGATGGCGCTTCTGGTCGACCGCGCGGGCAGTGTCCTCACCCCGGACCTCCGCGCCGAGCTTCAGGGAAGTCTTCTTAACTAGCAGACAGACAGTGCGTTTCTCGCCACCGCGCCATAAGGTGCGGTGGCGCGGCCCCACTGGGATCGGCGACCGGCAGTCGGAGGAGGAAACGTGGCAGCACCCACAGGCGGACACCCATACGACGGTGAGCAGCGGGTTCCGGGTGAGCACGGTGACAACCGTTTCGGCTTCCCCACCGCGCCCGGCGGACAGGGTCCCGGCCGGCACCAGCCGTACCAGCAGCCGCAGCAGGCCGCCTGGGGCGCACCGGGGTCCGAGTGGCCCGCGCAGCAGCCGGGGCACGGCTGGCCCCAGCAGCCTCAGCGGTACGACGCACCCCAGCAGCCCCGCGTCCAGCCCGTGCAGCAGCGACCGGCCCCCGAGGACCCGCAGCCCGCCGCACACAACCCGCTGGTCCGCCCCTACGCCATGACCGGCGGGCGGACCCGGCCGCGTTACCAGCTCGCCATCGAGGCGTTGGTGAGCACGACGGCCGATCCGGCCCGGCTGCAAGGGCAGTTGCCCGAGCACCAGCGGATCTGCCGGCTCTGCATCGAGATCAAGTCGGTCGCCGAGGTCTCGGCGCTTCTCTCGATCCCCCTCGGCGTTGCCCGAATCCTCGTCGCCGACCTGGCCGAGGCCGGACTCGTCGCCATCCATCAGCCCGGCGGCGACGAGGCCGTCGGCGGTCAGCCAGACGTGACACTGCTCGAAAGGGTGCTCAGTGGACTTCGCAAGCTCTAGCGGCGGGGCGGCCCGCTCCACTACCTCGGCGAAGATCGTGGTGGCAGGGGGCTTCGGCGTGGGCAAGACCACGTTCGTCGGTGCCGTGTCGGAGATCAACCCGCTGCGCACCGAAGCCGTGATGACCTCCGCCTCGGCGGGCATCGACGACCTGACCCACACCGGGGACAAGACGACGACCACCGTCGCCATGGACTTCGGCCGCATCACCCTGGACCAGGACCTGATCCTGTACCTCTTCGGCACCCCCGGCCAGGACCGCTTCTGGTTCATGTGGGACGACCTGGTCCGCGGCGCCATCGGCGCCGTCGTCCTCGTCGACACCCGCCGCCTCGCCGACTGCTTCCCCGCCGTCGACTACTTCGAAAACAGCGGCCTCCCCTTCGTCATCGCCCTCAACGGCTTCGACGGACACCAGCCCTACACCCCCGACGAAGTCCGCGAAGCCCTCCAGATCGGGCCGGACACCCCGATCCTGACCACGGACGCCCGGCACCGCGCCGACGCCAAGAGCGCGCTCATCACACTGGTCGAGCACGCCCTGATGGCCCGCCTGCGCTAGGACCCGCGCCCGTCCCGCACGCGAAAGGTCCCCGCACTCCTGAGGAGTGCGGGGACCTCTCGCCGTACGGGACCGGCCTCGGGCGGTCAGCCCTGCCAGCTGTGCGGGGCGCGGAAGCCCGGGGTGCGCTCCAGGCGGCGCCAGCCCGCGGTGTCGCGGCCGCGCGCGGGGGCGGCGGCGGGCTGGGTGGCGGCGCGGGCCATCAGGACGGCGGTGATGGCGGCCAGCTCCTCGGGGTCGGCGTGACCCTTCTCGACGCGCAGGACGGACTCGGGGGAGGTGAGGCTCATGGCGGGGTGTCTCCGTCTTCTCGGCAGGAGGTCGTGGACCGGGCGGCGGATCGCGCCGCGGCGGTGGACTACTGCGGGGGGTTGCCGTGCTTGCGGGACGGCAGGTCGGCGTGCTTGCTGCGGAGCATGGCGAGCGAGGCGATGAGCACCTCGCGGGTCTCGGCGGGGTCGATGACGTCGTCGACCAAGCCGCGCTCGGCCGCGTAGTAGGGGTGCATCAGCTCGGCCTTGTACTCCTTGACCATGCGGGTGCGCATGGCCTCGGGGTCCTCGGCGTCCGCGATCTGGCGGCGGAAGATGACGTTGGCCGCGCCCTCGGCGCCCATCACGGCGATCTCGTTGGTGGGCCAGGCGTAGGTGAGGTCGGCCCCGATGGACTGGCTGTCCATGACGATGTACGCGCCTCCGTAGGCCTTCCGCAGGATCAGCGAGATCCGCGGCACGGTGGCGTTGCAGTAGGCGTAGAGGAGCTTCGCGCCGTGGCGGATGATCCCACCGTGCTCCTGGTCGACGCCCGGGAGGAAGCCGGGGACGTCCAGGAGGGTGATGATCGGGATGTTGAAGGCGTCGCACATCTGGACGAAGCGGGCGGCCTTCTCGGACGCCTCGATGTCCAGCACCCCGGCGAGCGCCTGCGGCTGGTTGGCGACGATGCCGACGACCTGGCCGTCCAGGCGGGCCAGCGCGCAGATGATGTTGCGGGCCCAGCGCTCGTGGATCTCCAGGTAGTCGCCGTCGTCGACGAGCTCCTCGATCACCTGGTGCATGTCGTACGGGCGGTTGCCGTCGGCCGGGACCAGGTCCAGGAGCACGTCGCCGCGGCGGTCCGCCGGGTCGTCGCTGTCGACCGTGGGCGGGTTCTCGCGGTTGTTGGAGGGGAGCATCCCGATGAGGTAGCGGACCTCGGCGATGCAGGTCTCCTCGTCGTCGTACGCGAAGTGCGCGACGCCCGAGGTCTCGGCGTGCACGTCGGCGCCGCCGAGGCCGTTCTGGGTGATCTCCTCGCCGGTGACCGCCTTCACGACGTCCGGTCCGGTGATGAACATCTGGGAGGTCTCGCGGACCATGAAGACGAAGTCGGTGAGCGCGGGGCTGTAGGCCGCGCCGCCCGCGCACGGGCCGAGCATCACCGAGATCTGCGGGATGACACCCGAGGCCCGCGTGTTGCGCTGGAAGATCCCGCCGTATCCGGCGAGCGCAGAGACGCCCTCCTGGATGCGGGCGCCCGCGCCGTCGTTCAGGGAGACCAGCGGGGCACCGGCCGAGATGGCCATGTCCATGATCTTGTGGATCTTGGCGGCGTGCGCCTCGCCCAGCGCCCCGCCGAAGATCCGGAAGTCGTGCGCGTAGACGAAGACCGTACGGCCCTCGACCGTGCCCCAGCCGGTGATGACACCGTCGGTGTACGGCTTCTTGGCCTCCAGGCCGAAACCGGTCGCCCGGTGCCGGCGCAGCTGCTCGACCTCCTTGAACGAGCCCGGGTCCAGCAGCAGCTCGATCCGCTCCCGGGCGGTCAGCTTGCCCTTGGCGTGCTGCGCCGCGGTCGCCCGCTCGCTCGGCCCGCGCCGCGCCTGCTCGCGCAGGGCCAGCAGTTCTGCCACCCGGCCTCGGGCGTCGCTCGGCTCACCCTGGGTTTCGTCCACAACGGTCATGTACCGACCCTACGAACCCGCACCCAGAAATCGTGCCGTCGACTCCGTACAGTCTCCCGCTCGGTTTCGTGGTGGGAGTGAACAGAACCGTTGCGCCGTGCAGGCGATCCACCAGCGGAACGCCACTTCCCGTTGTGAGGTCTCCACAAAGGGGCGGTGTGCGGTGAGCCACACCCGGCCGTGGCGCGCGGGGGCCCACCCCAGTATGGCCCGGCGCCCCGGCGCGGACACCCGAAGGGGCTGTCACCGGACGCTTCCGTTCCGGTGACAGCCCCTCCCCCCGTACCGTCCGGGCTCGTCAACTCCCGCAGTGGAAGCGGGCGTTGCCCCAGTCGGCGTGGTCGTTGCCGTTGCCGTCGCCCGCGTCGTCGACGATCAGCTCGACGTAGCGGGCGCCGGTGACGTCGGCGGTCAGCTTCCAGGCCGGGTCGGCGACGCCCAGGACGGGCGACACCACCGTGCGCGTGCCGTCCGCGGTGACCGAGAAGCGCACGCTCCCCCGGGTGGTCTGGACGTCGTCCACGCCCACTTCGGCGGTGAGGGAGGAGCACTTCCCTCCCAGGTAGTAGCGGACCGTCGCCGGGGCGTGGGTGCCCAGCCCCTTGGCGTAGGTGACCCCGCCGATGGTCAGCGGACTCCCGTCGCCGGTGCCCGTCTCCCCGTTGGACCGGTCGCGCTCGACGGGCCCCCAGCCGTTCTCCGAGGCCGTCCACTCCAGGTCGCTCGCCCAGCTGTCCTTCGCGGGCGGCGGCGGGAGCGTGCGGACGGCGGTCCCCCCGCCGAGCGTGCGCCCGGCGCCCTCGACGGTGTACGTGGCCTTCGCGTCCAGCGTGTACGTGTCGTGGGGGGCGTCCGCCGGTGGGGTGACCCGCCAGCTGCCGGTGACCTTCGCGCCCGGGGCGACCGTGTCGAAGGCGACCGGGCCCGCGGCCTCGGCCTTCCACCCCTCGGGCACGGCGAGCGCCAGCTTCACGTCGGTGGCGGGTCCCGCCTCGTCGTTGCCGAAGGTCGCCTTCACGGTGTTCGGGGCCCCCGGCTCCAGGGTCTGCGCGTCGGCGGCCACGTCGAGCGTGCCGCAGACGGCCTCCTCCCCGGCGGGGGCGGGGCCCAGGTCGGTGACGGTGAAGTCGTCGAGCACGAAGTCCGCGCCCGCCGGCGCCCCGGCCCGCTTGCGCAGCCCGGTCCAGGTGTCGCCGCAGCCCGCGGTGAGCGTCTGGCGGAAGTGGCCGGTGGTGCGCTGCTGCCCGATCGGGGTGGACCGGGTCTCGGTGGAGACGGCCCCGCTGCCGTTGACCCGGTCGTAGCCGTCGACCCAGCTGTAGGCCCCGGCGTGGCTGGACTGGTAGGCGAACTCCACCCGGTAGCGGTGGCCGTCCTTCATCGGGACGGTCCAGGGGGCGGTCCGGTGGACGAGGCCGGTGTTCTCCTCGTGCGACTTCAGCGACTCCTTTCCGCCGAGGACGTCGTCGGTCAGCTTCCCGTTCCAGCCGGCCTGGGTGTAGGGGGCGTTGCGCTGGGAGATGTGGGTGCGGGGGTCGGTGGAGCCGCCCGCGTCGCCCTTGAGGAAGGGGCCCCAGCCCTGGTCGACGGCCTCGAAGTCCTCGTAGACCACCGTGCCGGGCCGGGTCGCGGGGGCGTTCTCCACGATCCGTACGTCATCGGCGCGGACGGACGCCGTGGAGCCCGCCGCCGCCTCGATCCGCAGGGGGGTGCGGCCGTTGGCGGGGGCGGTGAAGGTGACCTTGGCGCGCTGGAAGTAGGTGCCGTGCCAGTCGGAGGCGGCGAGCTGGTCCTTGGCGGTGGAGCGGTCGACCGCGACCGTCCTCCCGCCCGCGCCGAGGGTCGTGCGGCGGCTCTGGCCGGGCTCCACCTCGATGAGGGCGGAGGCGGTGTAGCGCTTGCCCGGCCGGAGACCGGTGAGGTCCTGGGCGAGCGCGGCCCGCGGGGAGCCGGAGAGCTTGACGCTGTTGCGGCCCTGGTCGTCGGTGTCCCGGGTGACCGTTCCGGTCGTCGTCCAGCCGTTCAGGGCACGGTCGTTGAAGCCGGGGTCCTTGAGCCCGGTGCCCCGGCCCCAGTCGGCCGGGGTCTGGCGGGGGGCGCGGTCGGGGTAGAGGACGTAGGGCACTCCCGCGGTGGCGGTGAGGGTGACCCGCCCGTTCACCGGACGCACGGTGGCGGTCTTCTTCCGCCCGTTGTCGGACAGCTCGTAGACGGTGTACGGGCCCTTGCCGGGCACCTCCCAGCTGCTGGTGCCACCCGTCTCGCTGTAGTGGTAGAGCTTCTTGCCGCCGTCCCAGGGCAGCAGGTAGCCGGTGCCGCTGAGCACCTTGCGGCCCTGCTCGTAGAAGGTCCGCCGGCCGTCCTCGACCGTGCCCCGCACCCCGCCGGTGAAGGTGATGTCGTTGCCGTTCCAGCGGGTGATCCTCTGCTGCTGGAGGTACTTGGCGGGGAGGTTCTTCTGCCAGACGTTGGCGGTGAAGGCGTTCCAGTCGGTCTCACCGGTCCAGCCCTCGAACTCCTCCAGGGCGCTCTGGCCGAGGACCGGGTGGTCGTTCCAGATGTCCTTCTCGCCGTTGCGGATGAACCGGATGATCTGCGAGTTCAGTCCCTTGTTGGTGGCCCCGCCGTAGTTGAGGTCGTTGGCCCAGTGCGACCAGAGCGAGGCGCGCTCGAACTTGTCGGACCACTCGGTGCCGACGGTCCAGCCCTGTTTCTGGACGGCCTGGATCGTCTTGTCGGCGATCCAGCCGTGGGAGTAGTAGACGTCGATGTAGAGGAAGTCGAGGTTCTTGTCGGTCTCGTCGCGCAACTGCTGGAAGCGCCGGGCGAGGTCGCCGCTGTTGATGTCGCGGCGCTGGTCGATGTAGTAGCTCTGGTTGAGCCAGTTCCAGCCGGGCTTGGATCTGTCGACGAGCTGCTCGGAGAAGGCGTTGGCCTCCGGGTAGGACTCGGTGGCGTTGACGTGGACGCCGAAGTCCGCGCCCCACTTCCCGCCGTCCTTGAGCAGGGTGTTGAGGTCCTTCAGGCCGCCCGCGCGCTTGTTGTAGTTGCCGCCGTAGTCCGGGTGGGCGGAGTCGTGGCCCTCGGAGCCGTACCCCTTGAGGACGGCGAGCTGGCCGAGGCCGTCGGTGGCCTTGGAGATCCGCTTGACGTCGTCCAGGGTGCGCAGGAAGGGGTGGGTGGCCTGGCTGGCGAAGTTGAACGGGATGTGGGTGACGACGCGCCTGGCGGTGTCCTCGCTGCCGGGGGCGGTGACGCCGATGGACCGGAAGGCGATCGCCCCGTCCTGCCAGTCGACGGCCCGGTCCCCGTTGGCGTCGGGGGTGACGACGACCTTGGCCCACGGCAGGTTCTCGCCGCTCTCGGGCTTCGGGGCGCCCTCGCCCCGGTAGGTCCACTGGCCGGACCAGACGCCGACCCGGACGCCGCCGTCCTGCTCGGTGCGGGCCTGGTGCCAGAAGCGGGCGTCGTCGCCGCCGGTGGGCCCGGAGGGCTTGTCGTACGAGGAGTTGGACTCGATCGAGGCGGCCAGCGAGCCGGTGTTGAGGATCGCGTAACTGGCCCCGACCGGCGCGGAGTCGGGCTCGGTCTCCGCGGTGACCTCGGCGAACCGGTCGGCGGTCCGGGTGGAGTCGGGGTCGAGCGTGGTGAACGCGGTGGCGGCCCCCGCCTCGGCGGACCCGACGGAGATCAGGTCGTGCCCGGGGATGTCGATCGTGCCCACCCGGAACGCGGCGGTGTCCCGGACGGCGGTCACCCTGAACGTGGTGGTGCGGCCGGAGACGGTGAGCGAGGCGTCGATCTCCACGCCGGGGAGCCCGTCGAAGGCCAGCGTGTAACGGGCGGTGGAGGCGGTCAGCCTCGGCGCGCCCTTGAGCTTCACCGGGTGGGCCGTGCCGTTGAGGGTGACGGCGGTGACGGGCCGGGTGGAGCCGAGGAGCCGCTGTCCGCCCGCCCGGTCGGTGTAGGACAGGACGCGCGGGAAGTCCTCGGCGACCGCGACGGTCAGCCGGTCGGAGCCGATGGTGGCGGCCGGGGCGCCGGGCTCCGCCGCCCCGGCCGGTGCGGGGGACGGGTCGGCGGCTGCGGCGGGCAGGGCGGTCCCCGCGAGCGCCAGGACGGCGGCTGAGGCGACGGCGACCAGGCCGGCGGAGGGGAATCGTGGCGACATGGCCCCTGAGTAGTCGCCGTGCCGGGACACCGTCAACGCATGGCGGCCGCGGGGGGCGACTCCGTCCAACAACCCCGGTGCTTAAGTCCAAGTGGGGAGCGCGGGGGTCAGAGCGGGGCACCGTTCACCTCTTGGTCCAAGACGGACACCGGCGGTCACGGTTCGCACCCGCCTGGTTCCGTCACGTACCACTTGCGGATATCGAGTTGTGAAGACCGGTAATTTTTGAGAGCGCTCTCAGTCACAAGTCTTGACGCTCATCGCCGCGCTGGCGAGAGTGGGGCGCACCGCAGGCACCCCCACGGTCCGGCATCCCCCCATCACCTCCGCCACCATCCGGCCTGCGGCCCCCACACACCGGGAGTTCTCTCGTGATTTCACGCCGCATGTTCCTGACCGGCGCCGCCGCCACGGCCACGGCGCTGACGTACCCCGCCTGGGGCACCGCCCTCTCGCCGCGCGCGTCGGCGGCCCCGGCCACCTGTGAACTGGCCCTGGAGAACAAGTCGTTGCCGGGCTCGGTGCACGCCTATGTGACCGGCCGCGAGCTGGGAACCGACCGCTGGGTGCTGCTGCGCCCGAACGGCGAGGTCTACCGCCCCGAGTCGCCGGGCGCCCCGGAGACCCCGCTGCCCGTCGACTGCGCGATCCCGCTCAACGCGGCGGGCGCGGCGCCGGTCGTGCTGACCCTGCCGCAGATGTACGGGGCGCGGGTCTACTTCGTCCGCGACGACAAGCTGGACTTCTTCCTCAACCCGGGCCCGTCCCTGGTGGAGCCCGCCTTCGCGACGCCGACGGACCCGAACTACGGGCGGACCTGGGCGTTCGCCGAGTTCACCTTCAACACCGAGCAGCTGTACTCCAACATCAGCTACGTGGACCTGATCACCGCCCTCCCGATCGGCATCACGCTGGAGGGCGACGGGACGCACACCGTGGCCCCGCACCCGGAGGACGCGGTGGAGCGGATCGCGGAAGGCCTCACCGCCCAGGCGGCCGCCGACGGGCAGCCCTGGGACAAGCTGATCACCCGGGGCGACGACGGCGCGGTGCTGCGGGTCGTCTCGCCGCAGAACATCATGGCCCCGTACTTCGACCGGCCCGCCGAGATGCCGTTCCGGGGCCTGTTCGAGGCGCAGATCGACGAGGTGTGGGCGAAGTACAGCTCCGAGGACCTGCGCATCGACCTCCAGGGCGGCCGGGGCACGCTGGCGGGCCGGGTCAGCGGGGACACGCTGACCTTCGAGGGCGGCCACACCTTCACCAAGCCGGAGACCAAGGACATCTTCACCTGCAACCACGGTCCGTTCACCAACAACCCGGGCGACTCCGACGAGAAGAAGGCGATCCTGGCCCGGCTCGCGGCGGGCTTCAACCGCTCGATCATGCTGAGCCACCCGAGCCAGCCGAACGGCACGTCGACGTCGGACTACTACAAGACCGAGGTGACCAACCACTGGTCCCGGGTGGTCCACGCGAACAGCCCGATCGGCTACGCGTTCCCCTACGACGACGTCCGCCCCGACGGCGAGCCCGACGTGTCGGGCGCGGCGCACGACGGGAACCCGCGCCGCTTCACGGTGAGCGTGGGCGCCTGACGCTCCTCGGCCCCCGCCGCTCCCGGTGCCCCCGTCCGTCCGGACGGGGGCATGGCGCTGCCCGGGAGCCGGTGCCCGATACCTCATCAATTGACACGGTGCGCGGCGTTCTTGACTTCGCCTCGGCGGCCCGCGACGGTTCCCTATGCGAAAGATCCCTCTCCCAGATTCCTCCCCGCGGGCGGACGCCGCGCGCTCCGGCACCGCGCGGACGGCCCGGCTCCCCCGCCGTGTGCTCGCGGCGGTCGCCGCCGGATTCCTGCTGACGGCCGCGGCCCCGGCGCACGCGGACCCCGCTCCCCCGCCGGCCCCCGGCCCCCAGGCGCCCGGCTCCCCGGGCCTGCGGGACTTCCAGCAGCGCTACGGGCTGACGCCGACCGGCGAGGTGGACGCCCTCACCGCGCGGCTGCTCAGGGCGGCCCCGGACAGTGAGCGGCGGGCGGTGTTCGCGGCCCCGGCCGACCTCGGTCCGAAGCAACTGGCCAACGCCCGCACGGTCATCGGCGTCGGGAAGGGGGCCGAGCTGTCCGATGAGGCGCAGATCATCGCCCTGATGACGGCCATGCAGGAGTCGACGTTCGTCAACTACACCTCCGCGGTCGACCACGACTCCCTCGGCGTCTTCCAGCAGCGCCCCAGCATGGGGTGGGGCACTCCGGCCCAGATCACCCACGTGCCGACGGCCGCCAAGTCCTTCTACGGGCTGCCCTCGCCGAGCACCAACCCGGGGCTGCTCCAGACCGACGGCTGGGAGTCCATGGACCCGGGCGACGCCTGCCAGGCGGTGCAGCGGTCCGCGCACCCGGACCGGTACGCACAGTGGGAGGACTTCGCCCGGGAGCTGCTGGAGCAGGAGGGCTCGGACGCCGACCCGATCCCGTGACCCGGTGGGGGCCGCCCGCCACGGGTCGGCCCCCGGCACCGGCGCGCGCCGTCGCCCCGGGCGCCGAACAGGTGGGGACGCCGCTCACCCAGTCGTTCGGGCGGCCGCTCCTGACGAAGTCCGGCTCGCGGCCGTTCCCGAGGGAGTACATGCCCGCCGACACGGACCGGAAGATGTTGAACTTTGAACGGAATGAAGCTACAGTCCATCTCGTTGAAGGTTAAACAAAACATTCGGCGACCGGTCACCGGCGTGCCGATCCCTTTCGCCCCGCGCCCGCGCAGGACACCCCGAGGAGGAGCCATGGCTCTGTTCAACCGCAAGTCAACCGCTGACCCCGTCGCCACCGACGCCTCCCCCGTGGACCCGGCGCTCGCCGCCCTGACCGGCACGTACACCCTGGACCCGGCGCACAGCAGCATCGGCTTCACGGTGCGCCACGCGATGGTCACCAACGTGCGCGGCTCCTTCGGCGAGCACGAGGGCACCCTGGTGCTGGACGGCACCGACCCGGCGAACTCCACCGCCGCCATCGACGTGAAGATCGCCAGCATCGACACCGGCATCGCCGACCGCGACGGCCACCTGGTCAGCGGCGACTTCTTCGACGCGGAGAAGTACCCGCTCATGACGTTCCGCTCGACGAAGGCGGAGCAGGTGGGCGGCGACACGTTCCGCGTCACCGGCGACCTCACCATCAAGGACGTCACGCGCCCGCTCTCCATCGACCTGGAGTTCAACGGCGCCGCCACCGACGTCTACGGCAACGAGCGCGTCGGCTTCGAGGGCAGCACCGACATCCTCCGCTCGGACTGGGGCCTGACCTGGAACGCGGCGCTGGAGACCGGCGGCGTGATGGTCAGCGACAAGGTGAAGCTGACGTTCGACATCTCGGCGATCAAGGCCGCGGCCCCGGCGGCCTGACCCCGCAAGCGCCCGCGAAAGCGCCCCGTCCCCCGGGTCCTCCGGGTGACGGGGCGCTTTCGGCCTGGGCGGGCGGGGTTACTTCTTGACCTTGTCCGCGAAGAGCGGGACGACCTCGTCCAGCGCGTACGCGACGGACAGCAGGGAGTCCGTGGCGAAGGCCTGGGAGACGGTGCCCTCCGTGAAGACGACCGCGTTGCCCGCCTTCACCGACGGGACGGCCTGGTAGAGCGGGTCGTCGGTGATGTCGGTCTTCGGGATGCCGATCGGCCCCATGACCGTGAGATCCGCGTCGATGAGGTCCAGGTTCTCCTTGGACACCGGGACGGAGAAGCTCTCGCCGGCCTGGGCCTCGGCCTTCGGGTTGTTCTTGAAGCCGAGCCGCTCCACGAAGTCGATACGCCCGGTGCCGCCGACGTAGACGCCGTAGCCCTCCGAGGTGCGCGAGCCGACCGTGATCGTCTTGCCCGCGAACTCCGGGTGCGCCTTCGCGGCATCCGTGAACTTCTTCTCGGTCTCCGCGATGAGCTTCTCGCCCTTCTCCGGCACGCCCATGGCCGCGGCGATCATCGTGGTCTGCTGCTTCCACGACGACTTGTACTGCTCGCTGCCCTTGGCGACGCCCACCGTGGGCGCGATCTTCTTCAGCGTGTCGTAGCGGTTCTGGTCGCCGCTGGACTTGACGTCCAGGATCAGGTCGGGCTGGAGCGAGGCGATCTTCTCGAACTCGGGCTCCAGCGTGCCGATCATCTGCGGCTTCTTCTCGTAGCGCCCCTTGGCCCACGGGCCGACACCCTCGCCGCCGAACGCCAGCCAGTCGCTCGCCCCGACCGGCTGGCCGCCGAGCGCGAGCACCGTCTCGGCGTCACCCCAGCCGAGCGCGACGATCCGCTGGGGCTGCTTGTCGACGGTGACCTCGCCGAACTTCGTCGCGACCTTGGCGGGGAAAGCGCCCTCGGAGGCCGGGGCGGCGGACTCGGACGAGCCGGAGTCGTCCGAGGAACCACAGGCGGAAAGGCCGACGAGCAGGGCGGCGACGGTACCGGCGACCAGGACAGGGGTGCGGCGGAGGCGCCGGGCACGAGGAGCGGAAGCGTTCATACCCTTTAGGTTAGCCTCACCTAATGGTGGTGGTGTCGGCGGGTCGAACTCATTTCGATAACCCTGCCCCCCACCGGAACCGGCCACCCGCGATCCGGCGCCCCGTCCCCGTACATCCTGCCGCCGCACGGTTCAGACGGCCGGGTCCTTCACGTGGTGGCGGCCCAGCGGCACGACCATCGGAGTGGCCGACGCCGGGTCCTCGATCACCGAGCAGCGCATCCCGAAGACCTCACCGACCAGTTCCTCGGTCACGATGTCGACGGGCCGCCCCTCCGCGACGATCCGCCCCGCCCGCATCGCGATCATGTGGTCCGCGTACCGGCAGGCGAGATTCAGGTCGTGCAGCACCGCGACCATGGTGACACCGCGCTCGCGGTTGAGGTCGGTGAGCAGGTCCAGGACGTCCAGCTGGTGGCTGGCGTCCAGGAAGGTCGTCGGTTCGTCGAGCAGCAGGACGTCGGTGCGCTGAGCCAGCGCCATGGCGATCCAGACCCGCTGGCGCTGGCCTCCCGAGAGCTCGTCGACGGAGCGGTCGGCGAGCTCCAGGACGTCGGTGGAGAGCAGGGCACGGGCCACCGCCTCGTCGTCCTCGGTGCTCCAGCGGCGGAACCAGCCCTGGTGCGGGTAGCGCCCGCGGCCGACGAGGTCGGAGACGGTGATGCCCTCCGGTGCGACGGGGCTCTGCGGCAGGATGCCGAGCACCGACGCAACCTGCTTGGTCGCCATCTCCTGGATGGACCTGCCGTCCAGCAGCACCGCCCCCGCGGAGGGGGCCAGCAGCCGGGCCATCGCCCGCAGCAGGGTCGACTTGCCGCAGGCGTTGGGGCCCACGATGACCGTGATCCTGCCGGGGGGCACGGCCACGCTGAGACCGGAGACGATCTCGCGGTCACCGTAACCGAGCCGGACGTCCCGGGCTTCCAGAGTGTGATCGGCCACGACCGGCCCACGCCTTTCCTCGTCGTCCCGCACGGGGTCCTTCTCGAAGGTCGTCATCTCAGCCTCCGCTGCCCACACGGTTGGCGCGGGCCAGGAGCAGGAGCAGGTACGGAGCGCCGATGAGGCTGGTCACCACGCCGACCGGCAACTGGGCGGAGGGCAGCGCGTGCTGGGCCGCGAAGTCGGCGACCAGGACCAGCAGCGCCCCCGTCAGGGCCGCCTGCGGCAGCGCCGCGCCCCGGCCCGGGACCAGTCTGCGGGCGATCGGCGCCGCGATGAAGGCCACGAACCCGACGGGTCCGGCGGCCGCGGTCGCGACTCCGGCCAGGGCGGTGGCGCAGCCGAGCAACGCGAGCCGTCCCCGCTCCACCTTCGCCCCGAGCCCCGCGGCGGCGTCGTCCCCGAGCTGGAGGGGGCCCAGTGCGCGCGCGGCGAGGACGGTGAGGGGGGCGAGCACCCCGAGGGCGATGACCATCGGCCACGCCTGGTTCCAGGAACGGCCGTTCAGGCTGCCCGCGAGCCAGCGGAAGGCCTCCTGGGCGTCGGTCACGTCGGAGCGGGCCATGACGTACCAGACGAAGCTGGTGAGCCCCATGCCGACACCGATACCGACCAGGACCAGGCGCTGCCCGGCGACGCCCTGCCGCCAGGCGAGGAGGTAGATCGCCGCCCCGGCCAGCAGCGAGCCCACCAGGGCACTGGCCGACAGGGCGAGCCCGCTCACCTGGAAGAGCAGGGCCGCGCCGATGGCGGCCACGCTGGCGCCCGCGCTGATCCCGATGAGGTCGGGGCTGGCGAGCGGGTTGCGCAGGACGGTCTGGAAGACCGCCCCGGAGAGGCCGAAGGCGGCGCCGACCAAGACGGCGAGGAGGGCCCGGGGCAGCCGCAGCTCCAGGACGACGAACCGCGATCCGCCGTCACCGCCTCCGAACAGGGTCGCCACGACCTTGCCCCAGGGCAGAACCATGTCGCCGAAGCTCAGCGAGAGGCAGAACATCACGGCCGAAGCGACCAGCAGCACGGCCCCCACGAGCACGGAGCGCCGCAGACCCCGGCCGCGTACGGCCGTCACCTGCCGTACCGCTTCGGCCAGCCGCGCGTCGGCGGCGGGGGCGGGGGTCTTGTGGAGGGACCCGGTCACAGCTCCACCAGCTTCCTGCGCCGGACGAGCCAGATGAAGGGGATGCAGCCGATGGCCGCCGTGACGACGCCGACCTGCACCTCACCCGGGCGGGCGACGACCCGGCCGACGATGTCGGCGACCAGCAGCATGACCGGCGCGAGCACCATGCTGTACGGGAGGACCCACCGGTAGTCGGGTCCGGTGATGAGGCGGGCGGCGTGCGGGACGGCGAGCCCGACGAAGCCGATGGGACCGGCGACGACGGTGGCCGCGCCGCACAGGACGACCACGGCGAGGGCGGACACCATCCGGGTCACCCCCACGCGCTGACCGAGCCCGCGGGCGAGGTCGTCCCCGAGGGACAGGGCGTTGAGCTGCGGCCCCAGGGCCAGGGCCAGCAGGACGCCGACCGCGATGAACGGGGACACCTGCCACAGCACCTCGGAACTCCGCGCGGTCAGCGCGCCGAGCTGCCAGAAGCGGAACTTGTCGTAGCTCTCCCGGTCCTGGAGGAGAACCGCGCTGGTGACGGAGGTGAGTACGGCGGCGGTCGCGGCGCCCGCCAGGGCCAGCTTCACGGGGGTCGCGCCTTCGCGGCCGAGCGAGCCGACCCCGTAGACGACGAGTGCGGCCAGGAGCGCCCCCAGGAAGCCGAACCAGATGAACTGGTTGGCCTGGGTGATGCCGAGGAGAGTGATGGAGAACACCACGGCCACGGACGCGCCCGCGTTGATGCCGAGGAGCTGGGGGTCGGCGAGGGGGTTGCGGGCGACGCCCTGCATGACCGCGCCCGCCAGCCCGAGCGCGGCCCCGGCCAGGAGCCCGGCCACGGTGCGCGGGATACGGACCTCCTGGACGATGAGCTGGCCCTTGACCGACAGATCCGGGTCGAGGACCCCTTGGACCACGTCACGGAAGGCCACGTCCCCGGAGCCGATCGCGAGGCTGGCGACCACGGCCAGGAAGAGCACGCCGAGCCCGGCGAGCAGCCCCAGGGCGAGGACCGGCCGGCTGCGCCGGGGCCGCCTCTCCTCGTCCACGGGGCCGGTTTTCCCCTTCGCCAGGAGGACCGGGCCGCTCACGGCACGGCCACCGGGGCAACCGGTATGCGGTGGTGCACTGTTCCTCACCTTGCTCGTCGACGTCCTCGGGCGGGACCCGGTGGATCCGGCTCCCGCCCGGAGGGGCTCACGGCGGACGCACCCGCCGACCCCGGACGGGGAGCGTGAGGGGGCCCAAAGTAAGGTCACCCTAACAGTGCTGTCCCTCCCGCGCGCCGCTGCACCCCCTCAAGGTTCGGAGCCCTTCCCTTGCCGCACACCACCGACGCCGTGTCCCCCGCCGGGCCGCCTGCCGGTCTCGCCGGCCCCCTGGCCGGAGCGGTGCCCCTGGCCTCGGCGGACGAACTGCGCGAGATCCTCGGCACCCCGCACCCGATCGTCATCGACAAGGTCCACGACCGGCTGACCGAGGACGACCTGGCCCTCCTGGCCCGGTCCCCCTTCTGCGCCCTGTCCACGTCCGACGCCTCCGGCCGCTGCGACTCCACCCCGCGCGGTGACGTCCCCGGCTTCACCCACGTCCTGGACGACCGGACGATCGCCCTCCCCGACCGTCCGGGCAACCGCCGCGCGGACAGCTTCCACAACATCCTGTCCAACCCCCGGGTCGGCCTGCTCTACCTGATACCCGGCGCGATGGACGTCCTGCGCGTCAACGGCCGCGCCCGCATCCTCACCGACGCCCCGTTCTTCGACGCGCTGGCGCTGAAGGGCCAGCGCCCCAAGCTCGCCCTGGTCGTCGAGATCGACGAGATCTTCCGCCACTGCCCGGCGTCGCTGAAGCGCTCGGGGCTGTGGGCGCCGGAGACGTGGGAGTCCGGCCCGCCGTCATGACCTCCGCGCGGGCCGGTCAGGCCGACAGGCGCCGCCCCTCCGTCGGTCGCGGAGGGGCGGCGCCTGTCGGTTCGGTGCTCCGGTCTCAGGCCTTGTGCTGCATGGAGCTGCGGGCCGGGTTGCCCTGCTCGTCGGCCTTCGGGTCCTTCTCGTCGGCCTTCGAGCGGACGCCCTGCTCGATGCGCTCGCCGAGCGTGGCGTCGATGTTCGTCCAGTACTGGAACGCCCGCTTCAGGATCGGCTCGCTCACCCCGTTGAGGAGGTGGCCGACCACGTTGTCCACCAGTCGTTCGCGCGCCGCGTCGTCCAGGACCTCGCGGACCATGGTGCCCGCCTGCCCCCAGTCGTCGTCCTCGGCGTGGTCGACGTAGGCCGCCCTGGTGATGTCGCCGTCGGCGTACCAGCTCGGCGGGGTGCCGTACCGCTCGGTGTCGGCCGCCGGGCCGCCCTTGGAGTTGGGGGCGTAGACCGGGTCCGAGGTCTTGCGGTACGCCATCGCCCCGTCCTTGGAGTACGTGTGCAGCGGCGCGACGGGGGCGTTGACCGGCAGCTGCTGGTAGTTGCCGCCGATGCGGTAGCGGTGCGCGTCCGCGTAGCTGAACAGCCGGGCCAGCAGCATCCGGTCCGGGCTCGGGCCGATGCCCGGGACCAGGTTGTTCGGCTGGAAGGCCGCCTGCTCGATCTCGGCGTGGTTGTCCGTGGGGTTGCGGTTCAGCGTCATCCGGCCGACCTCGATCAGCGGGTAGTCGCCGTGCGGCCACACCTTGGTCAGGTCGAACGGGTTGAACCGGTAGTCCTTGGCGTCCTCGTACGGCATGACCTGGACCTTCAGCGTCCAGCTCGGGTACTCCCCGTCCCGGATGTGCTCGAAGAGGTCACGCGTGTGGTAGTCCGTGTCCGCGGCGGCCATCTGGTCCGCCTCGTTCTGCGTGAACGTCTCGATGCCCTGGTCGGTCTTGAAGTGGTACTTCACCCAGAACCGCTGACCCGCCTCGTTGATCCACATGTACGTGTGCGAGGTGTAGCCGTTCATGTGACGCCAGGTGCGCGGGATGCCCCGGTCACCCATCAGCCAGGTGACCTGGTGGGCCGACTCGGGCGAGAGGGTCCAGAAGTCCCACTGCATGTCGTGGTCGCGGAGGTTGTTGTCCGCGCGGCGTTTCTGGGACCGGATGAAGTGCTGGAACTTCATCGGGTCCTTCACGAAGAACACGGGGGTGTTGTTGCCCACCATGTCGTAGTTGCCCTCGCTGGTGTAGAACTTCACCGCGAAGCCGCGCGGGTCCCGCCAGGTGTCCGGGCTGCCCCGCTCCCCCGCCACGGTGGAGAACCGGGCGACCAGCTCGGTCGTGGTGCCCGGCTGGAAGAGCGCCGCCTTCGTGTAGGCGGAGACGTCCGCGGTCACCTCGAACGTGCCGAACGCGCCACTGCCCTTGGCGTGCGGCTGGCGTTCGGGGATGCGCTCGCGGTTGAACTGGGCCATCTGCTCGATCAGGTAGAAGTCCTGGAGCAGGATCGGCCCGCCGGGGCCGACGGTGAGCGAATGCTCGTCGCTCTCCACCGGGGCGCCGGAGTCGGAGGTGGTCGGCTTGCGCGAGGTCTCGGTCATGTCGTCGTGTCCTCTGGTAGGTCTGGCGCGGGCGTATCGGCGTCGGCACTGCTCCGCGGCTGCCCGGGTCGCCCCTCTGCCAATGTAGGCATCTGTGCGCGAACCGCACCTTCGAGCCGTGGGGCCGTCGTCGCGGCCCCGGTCAGCGGGTCTTGTTCCCCGTGACGAGGCGGTAGAGGACGAGCACGATCACCGAACCGACGATGGCGGCGATCCAGGTCGAGAGGCTGAAGAACCCGTCGATCGAGTCGACCCCGAAGATCACCTTGCCCAGCCAGCCGCCGAGAAGTCCGCCCACGATCCCGATCACCATCGTGATCAGGCAGCCCCCCGGGTCCTTGCCCGGCATCAGCGCCTTGGCGATGGCACCCGCGAGCAGGCCGATGAGAATCCAGGCGATGATGCTCACGAAAAATCTCCCTCTACGTGTCGGCTCCCGGCGTCCTCGTTGCCCCGGGCACCCTTCGCGTATCCCCACAATCGGACCTCACACATCCGCGGGGCGGTCGCACTCACTCCGGGACCGCCTCCGGGACGACCATTCAGCGCTCGGCGTTACGCCGACCGGGGGCGGGCGCGAAGGAGGGCGGGCGCGGGACGGGCGCGCCGGCAGCGCGGCGAGCGTGCGTGCCGGACGCCGCGCGGCAGGCGGCAGACGGCAGACGGCGGTTTGACGACAGGCCCTACGAGGCCTGCCGCCGGGCCGCCACCGCCATCCGGGTGTCCTCGGCGATCAGGTCTCCGTTGATCGCCCCGGCGGCCCGGAGTCCGGCCGCCGCCGCGCCGATGACCTGCTCGGTGAGGTCCGTGACGTTGCCCGCCGCCCAGACCCCCGGCACCTCGGTGGCCCCGCCCGGGTCGGTCGCGACGGACGAGCCGACCACCGCGCCGCCCATCTCCCGCACCTCGGGCTCCAGCCCCAGCGACTCCAGGACCGCCGAGCGGGCGGTGAACCGGGCCTGGACCACCAGCGCCTCGCGCGGAACCACCCGGCCGGACTCCAGCCGTACGCCGGTGAACCGGTCGTCCGAGATCTCCAGGCCCGCCACCGCCCCGTCCACGACCGCGACGCCTCGGGCGGCCAGCTGCTCGTACTCCTCCTCCGTGGGTTCCGGGCCCGTGTGGAGGAAGAGGGTGACGTCGTCGCTCCACTGCCGCCACATCAGCGCCTGGTGCACGGCGAGGGGGCCGGTGCTCAGCACGCCGACCGGGCGGTCCGCCACCTCACGGCCGTGGCAGTACGGGCAGTGCAGCACCTCCCGGCCCCAGCGCTCCGCCAGTCCGGGCACCGGGGGGAGTTCATCGACGAGCCCCGTCGTCACCAGGAGTCTGCGCGCCTCGACCGTGCCGCCGTCGTCGGTGGCCACCCGGAAGCCCCGGTCCTCCGGCAGCCGCTCCGCCGAGACCACCCGGCCCGCGACGATCTCCGCCCCGTACCCGGCCGCCTCGCCCCGGCCGATCGCCAGCAGCTCACCGGGCGGGGTGGACTCGCGGCCGAGGTAGTTGTGCACGTGGGACGCGGGGGCGTTACGGGGCTCTCCGGCATCGATCACCAGGACGGAGCGCCGGGCCCGCGCCAGGGTCAGCGCCCCGCTCAGACCGGCCGCCCCGCCACCCACGATCACCACGTCGTACCGCTGCCGCTTCGTTTCCATGCCGCATCCTCCTCGTCACCGCCGCGCGGATCGGCTCCGCACGGAGGACGAGGGTGCGCCGAACCCGGCGCCGAGCGCAAACATGCTTGCCGGAACGGCAAGTCACACGACGCTGAACTCGCACCACACGACCTTGCCGGGGTCCCGGTCCACCACTCCCCACTTGTCCGCCATCGCGGCCACGAGCAGCAGCCCGCGCCCGCCCTCGTCGTCGGCCTCCGGCGGCCCGTCCGCCGCGCGCACGACGCCTCCCCCGCTGTCGTGCATCTCGACGCGGATGATTCCCTCGACCCGCTCCAGGTAGATGTGGAGCTTGAAGCCCCGCCCCGGAGGTACGCCGTGCCGGAGCGCGTTGGTCGCCAGCTCGGTCACGCAGAGCAGTACGTCGTCGGCCCGCTGCTCGCACTCCCAGTCGACCAGCGCCTTGCGGGCGAACCTGCGTACGACCGGGATCGACCTGCGGTCACGGCAGTAGAAGGCGGCTCGGAAGTAGGGGAGTTGGGTTGCCTCGTTCATGCTTCCACGCTCACACGGTGTGACTAGGCTGAGGCAGAGCGGAAGCGCGTACAAAAGCTTTTGTACGGGTTCTGACGGGTAGACAGCGGGCTCAGACGGGGGATAGCCATCTCATGCAACCGGGAGCACACAGCATCAGGCGAGTTACTTCATGGCAGTTGATCGGCGCCCAGTTGCGCCACTTCCGCAAACTCGCCGGGCTGACACAGGCCGCCCTCGCGGCACAACTCGGGGTGGGCGAGGTCACCATCGCCTCGATCGAGCAGGGACGGCGGGCGCTGCAACTGGACCTGGCCGTCCAACTCGATGAACTACTGGACACCAAAGGGGCGCTCAAGGTCGCCGTGGAGCGGGTACCGAAGAAGGAGCGGTATCAGGCGCTGGTCAAGGACTTCGTACAGTACGAGCAGGGCGCGGTGAGCCTGTTCTCGTACCAATCACAGCTCATCCCGGGGCTGCTCCAGACTGAGGCTTACGCGCGGCTGGTCTTCTCCAGCCACTACCCGCCACTCGAAGAGGACGTGATCGAGGAACGGGTGGCGACCCGCCTCAATCGGCAGAGGATCCTGGAGCGCAAGCCCCGCCCCATCCTCCACTTCATCCTGGAGGAGAGCATCCTGCACGCCGAGTTGGGCGACCCTGAGGTCATGCTCAAGCAACTCCTCCACCTGCGGCACTGTATGGACCTGCCCTTCATCAGCATCCAGATCATGCCGCGGAAGACGCCGAAGCACGCGGGACTCGCGGGGCCGCTGGTCCTGTTGGAGACGCCCGATCACGATCAGCTCGCATACGTCGAGATGCATCTGCGAGCAGAGCTGTATGACGATCCAGCCGACGTCAGCGCTCTCATGCAGAAATATGGGATGCTGCGGACGCAGGCGCTGACCGCCGAGGAGAGCGCCCGGCTTCTGGACGCACTGCTCGCAGCTCTGCTTGGAGAGACATGAACCGCGCCGCCCTGCCCGTCTCCCTTCCCGCCGCCCTCGACTGGTTCAAGTCGAGCTACAGCAGCGATCAGGGCGGCGACTGCGTCGAAATCGCCGCCCACCCCGCCGCCGTCCACGTCCGCGACTCCAAGGTCACCGACGGTCCCGTCCTGACCGTCGGGCCCACCGCCTGGAGCGCCTTCCTCCACGGCAGCGGCGCCTCCCTCTGACGAACCGGCACCGCCCCGTTTCCGGGCCGCAGACGCGGCCCGGAAACGGGGCGATTCGCTCTCCGCCGACCAGCTCAGTAGCGGATCCACAGCTCGTAGACGCCCGGCTTGCCCGCGAACGGGTTGCAGATGAAGGTGCGGCTCCAGAGGCCGTTGTCGGCGCCGGAGTTCCCCACCGCCTGGCACTCCGCCAGGCTGGCGTGGTGGCTGCGGAGCCAGTAGCCGGGGCCCGTGGCGGAGGCGGTCGAGGCCGTGCCGAGGAGCATCGCCCCGGCGGTCGCCACGGTCACCGCGAGGGCGGCAATACGTCTGTGCATGTCGGTAACTCCGTTTCCAGTAGACGCACATGACTGTGCGTCAGTGAGGTGGTAGAGCCGAACCGATCAGCGCGCGCCGCCACAGGAGAAGCTAGCGAGTGGAGCACGCTCGCACAATAGGTCTGGACCAATAAGGCGGCGCATATGCCCCCTGGCCGTAAACCTGTGATGTCTCGCGCTCTCGTATCAGGCCGCACCCCCGGCCGCCGACCGCTCCACCGGAATCCACAGCTCCGTCTGCGCCCACGTCCCGTCGTCGGAGGGCTCGATCCGCAGGATCTCCGGGCTGGGCCGGGAGACGTACGGGTTCGACGGGAACCACTGGGTGTACACATCCCGCCATAGGTACTGGATGGCCTGCGGGAACGCGCCCTCGTTGGTGAAGACCGCCCAGGTGCCCGCCAGCACGGACAGGGCGTCCATGTCCTGCGGGGCCTCCGCGTTCGTCACCACCGCCTGGTAGTAGTCGAGTTCGGTGCCCTCCTCCCGGTTCGGGCCGAGCCGGTCGCTGACGGCGACCAGTCCCCTCGGCTCCTGGTCGGAGAGCGCCCCGATGCGGTCCAGCGTCTCCTGGCCCAGACCCCGGACGAACTCCACGATGGCCGGATTCAGACCCTCGTGCACCAGTGGGACGCGGGCCTTCCTGCCCACCACCCGGAACTCCTCCTTCTCGACCAGCCTGTATCGCATGGCACTGCTCCCTTCGACGACGAGTCGGAAGGTCAGCCGTTGCTGGGAGCGCAGGACCGCGCCGGTACGCCGGGCCTCGCCCGGTCCGACGCCGTGCACGGACCGGAAGGCGCGGGCGAACCCCTCGCCCGTGTCGTAGCCGTAGCGCACCGCCACCTCCAGCAGGGTCCGGTCGCCGCCGACCACCTCCGCGCCCGCGACCGTCATCCGGCGGCGGCGGACGTACTCCGACAGCGGGAGTCCCGCGAGCGCGGAGAACATCCGGCGGAAGTGGTACTCCGAGGTCATCGCGACACGCGCCAGTTCGGCCGCGTCGACGCGGTCACCGAGGTGCGCCTCGATGTGCTCCATGGCCTCGTTCAGTCGCTCCAGCAACCCGGCCTCCTTCCCTCTTCTCTTTCCGTCCACCGTAGGAAGCGGTGCGGGCACCGGACCCGACCGTCGGTGCCCGGTTCGGTCGGTGCCGCCCGGCCGGAGGGCGAGGGCCCGGATCCGCCGCCTTGACCCTGACGCAGGGGCACGGTTTCTCCTCGGACCGCAGGACACCACGCGACACCGAACCACCACGGGACGGGCCCCCGGCCTGTCCGCGTCTGCCGCGGCGTGCCCACGCGCCGCCCCAGGAGGGAACCATGCTGAGAATCCTGCCCGCCGCTCTCGCTCTCGCTGCCGCCGCCGCCTCGATGACGGCTCCGGGGTCCGCCCGGACGACCGCCCCGGAGACGTCGCCGCGATGGGGTGCCTGCCCGGAGGGGGTCGCCGCGCCCGGACTGGAGTGCTCCCGGCTCGACGTGCCGCTGGACTACCGCGAGCCGGACGGGAGGACGATCTCGATCGCGGTCTCCCGGCTGGCGAGCCGGAACCCTGAGAAGCGCCGGGGGGTGCTGCTGACCAACCCCGGCGGACCGGGCGGGTACGGGCTCGGGCTCCCCGCCGAGCTGAAGGCCGCCGGGCTGCCGCGGTCCGTCCTGGACCGCTACGACATCATCGGCTTCGACCCGCGGGGCGCGGGGCGCAGCACCCCGGTGACGTGCGGTCTGCCGGAGGAGGAGATCTGGGGCAACATACCGCCCTACGCACGGGACGCGGCCGACGTCGCCCGGCACGCGAAGAGGGCGCGGACGACCGCCGAACGGTGCGCCGCCTCCCGCACGGCGGACATGCTGCCGCACATCTCCACCCGCAACACGGCGCGGGACATGGACCGCGTCCGGGCCGCGCTCGGCGAGAAGAAGCTCTCCTATCTCGGCTACTCCTACGGCAGCCATCTCGGCGCCGTCTACACCACGTTGTTCCCGGGGCGCAGTGACCGCATCGTGCTGGACAGCAACATGGTCCCCGGCGGCCTGGACGTCACGGGTGCGCGGCTGATGGCCCGGGGCATGGAGGACCGGTTCCCCGACTTCGCCGCGTTCGCCGCCGCCCGCCCCGCGTACGGCCTGGGCAGCACCCCGGAGCAGGTGACCGCGAAGTACCACGAGCTCGCCGAGCGTCTGGACCAGCACCCCGTCCGGGGTGTGGACGGCTCCTACTTCCGGCTGCTGACCCTCACCCTCCTCTACCGCGACAGCCGTCTGCCGATCGTGGCGGAGGCCTGGCGGGCGCTCGACAACGACCGGCCGCTGCCGCCCGCCGCCGACCCGTCGCAGCGCGACCCCGACGTGGAGAACAAGGTCGCCAGCCATCTGTACGTGATCTGCAACGACTCCCGCTGGCCGCGGTCGGTCCGCTCCTACCAGCGGGACGTCGCCGTCGACCGGCAGCGCTACCCGATGTTCGGGGCGGCCGCGGCCAACATCCGGCCCTGCGCGTACTGGAAGTCCGAGCCGGCCGAGCCGCCGGTGCGGGTCGGTGACCGGGGGCCGTCGAACGTGCTGATGGCGCAGAACACCCGTGACCCGGGCACCCCGCTGGTCGGCGCCCGGCAGATGCGGCAGGCCCTCGGCGACCGGGCCCGGATGGTGACCGCCGACCAGGGTGGGCACGGCGTGTACGTGCTGAGCGGCAACGCCTGTGTGGACAGGATCGTCACCGGCTTCCTCGCCGGGGGTGAGCGCCCGGCGAGGGACCTGACCTGCGCGGCGAAGTCCTCCTGACCGGAACGCCGCGGCAGGACACCGCGTCTCCCCCGGGCCGGCTCGCGCGACGACGGCCCGGGGGACCGCCCTTGACGCTGCCCCTGGGGCATGGTCTTCACTCGGGGAGCCGGGCGGGTGCGCGATCCGCCGGGAGGCGTCGGCGTCGGGGAGGTCCGCGGTGGGGAACGCCGGGTGGAGCACCCGTCAGCTCGCCGAGCTGGCCGGGACCACGGTGCGCGCCGTGCGGCACTACCACGCGGTCGGTCTGGTCGCGGAGCCCGAGCGCCGCACGAACGGCTACAAGAGCTACGGCGTCCACCACCTCGTCCGTGTCCTGCGGATCAGACGGCTGTCCGGACTCGGGCTGTCGCTCCCCCGGGTCGCCGAACTCGGCGAGGCCGACGGTCACCCCCGGGAGATGCTGAGCACCCTGGAGAAGGAGCTGACCGCGGAGATCGACCGGCTGCGGCGGACCCGGGAGGAGGTCGCCTCGCTGCTGCGGCAGTCCGCGCCCATCGATCTCCCTCCCGGTCTGGGGCGTGCCGTCGCCCAGGCGGACGTCCCGGCTGCGGAACGGCTGCTGACCGTGGTGATGGCGCAGGTGCTCGGCCCGTCCGTCATCGACGCCTACGCCCGGACCCTGCGGGCGGGCGGGGCGGGCTTCCGTATCCCGGCGTTCGACCGGCTACCGCCGGACGCCGAGGAGCGCACCCGCCGGGAACTGGCCGAGCGCTGCCGCCTGAATCCGCGCCTGCGCCGGTTGCTCGCCACCTTTCCGAGCCCCAGAGAGCTGTGCGCGGACGCGCCCCGCGGCGAACGCCACGCACGACGCGCGCTCACCCTGGCCCTCCTCGACCTGTACAACCCCGCCCAGATCGACGTCCTGCTCCGGGTGCACGCGCTGGAGGTCCCCCGGTCCCCCGCGGTCCGCCGGGCGGGACCGTGACCCGCCGAGCACGCGAGAGGCGGCCCACCGGTTCCTTCCCGGTGGGCCGCCTCATGGGGGTGCGGTTCAGCTGAAACGGGCCTCGGAGAGCGTCGTGGTCACCGTGCCAGCGGTGGAGGACGTGGTGTCGGCCGCACCGTCGACCAGCTTGCCGAGGTCGCCGACATCGTCCAACGCACCGAGCGATACGGCCGGTTCGGCCGCGTGCGCGGCGTCCCCGCCTCCCGGGGGCGGGCTGATGGCGGCGATGACGGCGCCGGTGGCGAGGGTGACGACGGCGAGTACGCTTCGCTTCTTCATGCCCGGTTCAACGGCTCGCGCCCGGAAAGGGCACGCTCCTGCCTCGGGCACGCTCCTGCCTTCCCCGGAGCCGGGCCTCCGGGTGCGGGGCCTCGTGTGGGGGCCGCTGTCGGCCGTGCCCGCCGCCTCCCTACGCTGTGCCCATGGTGGTCTACGCCCCGGCGGCGCTTCTCTTCCTGGTGTTCTGTGTGTGCGTGGCGATCGAGCGCCGCAGGTTCAGCAATGCGGTGGTGCTGGGCCTCGCCGTGCTCTGCGCGCTGGGGGCTCTGCTGTACCGGCTGGTCGACTCCGGTTCGGCGGCGGTTCCCTACGTGGTGGGGGCGCTGCTGGCGCTGGGAGCGGTGGCCTTCCTGGTGCTGGTGTGCTTCCTGATCCTCAACGGCGTACGCATGCTGCGCAAGGAGGGGCGGAGCCCGGCCCATCTGCTGTCCCTGCTGGCCGCGTTCGCCGTGCTCGGCGTGGTCGCCCTGCTGGTCACGGCCGCCGTGCTGCGGACCCCGGTGCTGACCGGCGCGGCGGTGGCGGCCGGTGGGCTGGCGCTGTACTTCTCGTTCCTGTTCCTGTGCTTCGTCTGCTACGCGTTCCTCTACGGACGGCTCCAGGTGCGGCGCAGGGCCGACTTCGTGGTGGTGCTCGGCTCGGGGCTGATCGGCGGGTCCACGGTGCCGCCGCTGCTGGCGGGGCGGCTGAAGCGGGGGCGTGAGGTCCACGCGCGGCTCTCCCGGCGCGGCGGGTCCCCCGTGCTCATCACCTCGGGCGGGCAGGGGCCGGACGAGAAACTGCCCGAGTCCCACGCGATGGCCGACCACCTGGTGGCGGAGGGGTTCCCGGCCGACCTGATCCAGCGGGAGGACCGTTCGCGCAACACCGAGGAGAACCTGCGGTTCAGCAAGGAGATCATGGAGGCGGCGAAGCCCGACTACCGGTGCGTCGTCGTCACGAACAACTACCACGCCTTCCGGGCCGCCCTCATCGCCCGGCGGGTCCGTATCCGGGGGCAGGTGGTGGGCTCCCCCACCGCCGCGTACTTCTGGCCCAACGCGATGCTGCGCGAGTTCACCGCGATCCTCGTGGACTACCGGCAGAGCAACGCGGCGATGTGCGTGATCATCGTCCTCGGCGGGGTGGCCGCCTGGTACGCGAGCTAGCCTCGCCCGCTCCGGCACATCCGCGCCGACGCACAGCCCCCGGACCCCTGCCCCCGGCCGAGGGGATCTGCCGGGGGCAGGGGCGTCCGCTCAGAATCCTCCGCCGTCGAAGCCGCCGCCTCCGAGGCCTCCGCCGTCGCCGAAACCGCCCCCGCCGAAGCCGGAGGAGTCGAAGTCGGAGCCGGAGAAGTCGCCGCCGCCCCAGTCGCCGCCCGCGCCGCCGTCGCCGAAGTCGCCCCCGCCGTACTCGGCTGCGTACGCCGGAGTGGCGAGCATCGAGCCGAGCATGGTGCCGACGAGGAGGCCGGGGAGCAGGCCGCCGCCGAAGTAGCCGCCCGCCCAGGGGCCGTAGGCCGGACCCGCCTCCCAGTACGGGCGGCGGTTGCCGTCGCCGACGTCGACCGTGCGGCTCATGGGGTCCTCGCCCCGGCTCAGCCGTGCCTCGTCGGCGCCGCAGACCGGGACCTCGCGGGGCGCCCCGCCGGACGGGGTCCAGCGCACGTCGGCGACGGCGGGGCCGTGGCGCGGGTCGAAGAAGCACGGCGGGCGGCGGGCGGGGATCTTCGTACCGGTGCGGCGGGCCGCGAGGACGGCGAGGGAGTAACGGCCGTCCTCCAGGGACTCGGTGACCCCGCGCACGTCCGAGGGGCGGGCCGCGCGGGCCATCCTGGTCTTGGCGCTCTCGTAGGAGTCCAGGGCCCGTTCGTAGTCGGCGCGCATGGCGTCGTCCGCGCCCTTCTCGGCGGGGTGGAAGTCCAGCCGCTCCAGCGTCTCGCCGTAGGCGGTGATGTCCTCGTCGACGACGACCCGGAGCTTGTCCAGGGCGGCGCGCTCCTCTTCCTCCTTGCGGCGCTTGGTGCGGCGGGAGATCGCGTACGCGCCCGCGCCGCCCGCCGCCACCAGGGCGCCGAGCGTGATCAGGCCGCCGACCGGGGCGCCGGAGGAGCCGTCCGCACCCGAGCCGCCGGACCAGGAGGCGGGGGCGGTGCCCCGGGCCTGTTCGACGGCGCGGTCGACGAAGGCGTTGAGCTGGGCGGCGGCGTCGGTGTCCGTGGCGGGGTTCTCGACCGAGGCGGTGAGGTTGTCGACCGCCCGCACGGGCATGACCTGCGGGTCCGCGCCCGCGTCGAAGCGGTCGCCGAGGCGGACCGCGTAGACGCCGGTGACTCCGGTGTCGTTGCGCAGGGTCCGCAGCAGATCCCGCGCGGGGAAGGCGCTGGTGTTGGGCAGGACGGCGACGAAGACGGGCTTGCCAGCGTCGGTGATCTTGTCTTCGAGGGCCTTCTCGTCAGCGGCGGAGAGCTGGTCGCGGGCGCCCGGGTCCACGTACACCGGGTCCTCGCGCAGGGCCTGGGCCGCGTCCTGGACGGTCGTGGCGGGGGCCGCCGAGGCAGTGGAGGTCAGGGCGAGCCCGGCCGCTGCGGTGCTGAGCAGCAGGCCCGCCGACAGCGCGGGGAAGAGCCTTTTCCTCATACTTCACGCTACTCCAGGCGGGCGACGAACGCCGTCGCCCGCCGGGAGGCCCCGGGTGGGTCACTCGGTGGGCTCGACGCCCGCGCGCAGCAGCCCGTAGGTGTAGGCGTCCTCCAGCGCCTGCCAGGAGGCGGCGATGACGTTCTCGGCCACGCCCACCGTCGCCCAGTCTCCCGCGCCGTCGCCGGTGGTGATGAGTACCCGGGTGGTGGACTCGGTGCCGGTGCGGCCTTCCAGGATGCGGACCTTGTAGTCGACCAGCTCCAGCTTGGCGAGCTGGGGGTAGATCCGTTCCAGGGCGACGCGCAGCGCCCGGTCCAGGGCGTTGACCGGCCCGTTGCCCTCGGCGGTGGCGACGATCCGCTCCCCCTTGGCCCACAGCTTCACGGTGGCCTCGTTGGCGTGGGTGCCGTCGGGGCGGTCCTCGACGATCGCGCGCCAGGACTCCGTACGGAAGTAGCGGCGGGCCCGGCCCTCGACCTCGCCGCGCAGCAGCAGTTCGAAGGAGGCGTCGGCGGCCTCGTAGGTGTAGCCCTGGAGTTCGCGTTCCTTGACGCGCTCCACCACCCGGCCGACCAGGGCTCGGTCGTCGCCGAGGTCGACGCCCAGCTCCTTGCCCTTGAGCTCGATGGAGGCGCGGCCCGCCATGTCGGAGACCAGCATCCGCATGGTGTTGCCGACCAGCTCGGGGTCGATGTGCTGGTACAGGTCGGGGTCGACCTTGATGGCGGAGGCGTGCAGCCCGGCCTTGTGGGCGAAGGCCGAGACGCCCACGTACGGCTGGTGGGTGGAGGGGGTGAGGTTGACGACCTCGGCGATGGCGTGGGAGATCCGGGTCATCTCGGCGAGCGCGCCTTCGGGCAGCACCTTCATGCCGTACTTGAGTTCCAGGGCGGCGACGACCGGGAAGAGGTTGGCGTTGCCGACCCGCTCGCCGTAGCCGTTGGCCGTGCACTGGACGTGGGTGGCGCCCGCGTCGACGGCGGCCAGGGTGTTGGCGACCGCGCAGCCGGTGTCGTCCTGGGCGTGGATGCCGAGCCGGGCGCCGGTGTCGGCGATGACGGTGGCGACGACGGCCTGGACCTGGGCGGGCAGCATGCCGCCGTTGGTGTCGCAGAGGATGACGACCTCGGCGCCCGCCTCGTACGCGGTGCGCACCACGGCCTTGGCGTAGGTGGCGTTCGCGCGGTAGCCGTCGAAGAAGTGCTCGCAGTCGACGAAGACCCGGCGGCCCTGTCCGGTCAGGTGGGAGACGGTGTCGCGGACCATCTCCAGGTTCTCGTCCAGGGTGGTGCGCAGGGCCAGTTCGACGTGGCGGTCGTGTGCCTTGGCGACCAGCGTGATCACCGGGGCCCCGGAGTTCAGGAGCGCCTTGACCTGCGGGTCCTCGGCGGCGCTGCCACCGGCCCTGCGGGTCGCGCCGAACGCAACGAGCTGGGCGTTCTCGAAGGTGATCTCCTGCTGGGCGCGGGCGAAGAACTCGGTGTCGCGGGGGTTGGCGCCGGGCCAGCCGCCCTCGATGTAGCCGACCCCGAAGGTGTCCAGATGCCGGGCGATGGTCAGCTTGTCGGCGACCGTCAGGTTGATGCCCTCACGCTGCGCACCGTCGCGCAGGGTGGTGTCGAAGACATGGAATCCGTCGTCGGTGGCGTGGGCCTTGGTGGTCATGCTGGTCTGGCTCCTGTCGGATGAGTGGACCGGACGATCTGGTTCCACTTGCCCCCATCATCCCGCGCGCCCGGTTCGGCCCCGGTTCGGGCCGGAAAACAAAAAACCCCTCGCGGGTGCGAGAGGTCTGCGCGCGGGTCTGGGGCACGGTGGCCGCGCCCGTACGTGGTGGTACGGCACGGTCACTGCGGACCGGCGCGCCTGCTGCCAATAATCATGACGAACGAGGACACGGCAGCAGTCTGGCACAGCGCGGGCCGCCTGACGCCGGTGTCTCAGGATGCGGTCGTGACGCCGGTCGCATCCTCACCCGGTGCCCGGTGACAGCGACTCGTCCAGGAACTCCGCCGCCTGGGCGAGCACCTGCTCCCGGCCCGTCCCCGGGATCCCGACCGTGACGTGGACGCTGAACCCGTCCAGCAGCGCCCGCAGCCGGGCGGCGAACCGGTCCGCGTCCACCGGCCGGAACTCACCGCGCGAGATCCCCTCGGCGAGCAGCGCCACCAGGTCGCGGTGCCAGGCCCCCTCGATGGCGGCCTGCCGGGCGCGGGCGTCGTCGTCGGCGTTCTGCGAGCGGCCCCACACCTCCAGCCAGAGCGTCCAGTGGGGGTCGCGGTGCCCGGCGGGGAGGTAGAGGCCGATGTAGGCGTCCAGCCGTTCGCGGGCGCTCGCCGGCCGGGCGAGCAGGGCGCGGCGCTCGGCCCCCAGACGGCTCTCGCTCCACTCCAGGGTCCGCAGCAGCAGTTCGTCCTTGGTGCGGAAGTAGTAGAGCAGGTGCCCGCTGCTCATCCCGACGTCCCGCCCGAGGCCGGCCATGGTCAGCCCGTCGAGCCCGCGCTCGGCGACGGTGGCCATGGCGGCGGCGAGGACGTCCTCGCGGGGCGGGGCGGCGTGGTGGGTGCGGCGGGGGGCGGGGGTCACGGCTTCGCTCACACCTTCGGCTGCTGCTGGGTGATGCAGTGGATGCCTCCACCGCCCGCGAAGATCGTACGGGCGTCGACCAGGGTCACCGTACGGTCCGGGAAGAGGCCCCGGAAGATCGCGGCGGCCTCCTCGTCGCGCGGGTCGCCGAAGGCGCAGAGGACCACGCCGCCGTTGCAGAGGTAGTGGTTGATGTAGGAGTAGTCGGCCCACTCGCCGTCCTCGTCGCGCAGCACGGTGGGCGCTGGCACCTCGACGACCTCCAGCCGCCGCCCCCGGGCGTCGGTGGCGGCGCGCAGCACGGCCAGCAGCTCCGAGGTGACCTCGTGGTCGGGGTGGGCCGGGTCGGGCTGGACGTGGGCGACGACGGTGCCCGGCCGGACGAAGGCGGCGACGATGTCGACGTGGCCGAGCGTGCCGTACGTCCCGTAGTCGCCGGTCAGCCCACGGGGCAGCCAGATCGCCTTCTCGGTGCCGAGGCGGGCGTGGACCTCGGCCTCCACCTGCTCGCGGCTCCAGCCGGGGTTGCGCTCCGCGCCGAGCTGGACGGTCTCGGTGAGCAGGACGGTGCCCTCGCCGTCGACGTGGATCGCGCCGCCCTCGTTGACGAGCGGGGAGCTGAGGGCGGGGGCCCCGGTGAGCTCGGCGACGGCGCGGGCGATGTGCTGGTCGTTCTCCCAGCGGGCCCAGCCCTGGGCCCCCCAGCCGTTGAAGGTCCAGTCGACGGCGGCGAGGCGGTGGCCGTCGGTGACGAAGGTGGGCCCGATGTCCCGCATCCAGGCGTCGTCGAGCGGCCGGACGACCAGCTCGACGCCGGACCCGAGGAGGGCGGCGGCGCCCTCTTCCTGGCCCGGCCCGACGACCATGGTGACCGGCTCGAAGCGGCGTACGGCGCGGGCGACGGCGGCCCAGGCGCGGCGGGCCTCGTCCAGTTCGGCGTCGGAGGCGAAGGTGGGGTTGGGGCCGGGCCAGGCCATCCAGGTGCGCTCGTGCGGGGCCCACTCGGGCGGCATACGGAAGGGGGCGGGGGTGGTGGACATGGGGGCTCCAGGAACGATGAATTAGAGCAGCACTCTAACGCGTTTCACGGGCCTTATCACCGATGTGTGGCCATTACTTAGAGTGCCGTTCAATGTTTCGGAGACGGAAAAGGCCGCACCGGGCGCTGGGCCCGGTGCGGCCTTCGGGGCCGGGCAGTCGCTCAGCCGAGGGGGTGCATCCAGCCGTGGGTGTCCTCGACGGCGCCGCGCTGGATGTCGAGCAGGCGCTCGCGCAGCTTCATGGTGACCTCGCCGGGCTCGCCGCCGCTCTGGGTCCACTCGCCGCCCTCGGACTTGACGACGCCCACCGGGGTGATGACGGCGGCGGTGCCGCAGGCGAAGACCTCCAGCAGGGTGCCCGTGGCGGAGTCGTCGCGCCACTGGTCGATGGAGACGCGGCCCTCCTCGGAGCCGTAGCCGAGGTCCTGGGCGACCTTGAGGAGGGAGTCGCGGGTGACGCCCGCGAGGAGGGAGCCGGTGAGGGAGGGGGTGACGATCCTCTTGGAGCCGTCCTCCTGGGCGTACACGAAGTAGAGGTTCATGCCGCCGAGCTCCTCGACCCACTTGTGCTCGACCGCGTCGAGGTAGGCGACCTGGGCGCAGCCGTGCTCGGCGGCCTCGGCCTGGGCGAGGAGGGAGGCCGCGTAGTTGCCGCCGGTCTTGGCGTCGCCGACACCGCCGGGCACGGCGCGGACCCGGTTCTCGGAGAGCCAGATCGAGACGGGCTTCACGCCGCCGGGGAAGTAGGCGCCCGCGGGCGAGGCGATGACCAGGAAGAGGTACTCGTTGGCGGGCTTCACCCCCAGGCCGACCTCGGTGGCGATCATGAACGGGCGCAGGTACAGCGACTCCTCGCCACCGTGCGCCGGGACCCACGCCTTGTCCTGCTGGACCAGCGCGTCGCAGGCCGCGATGAAGGTCTCCACGGGCAGCTCGGGCATGGCGAGCCGGGCGGCGGAGCGCTGGAAGCGGCGGGCGTTGGCGTCGGGGCGGAAGGAGGCGACCGAGCCGTCGGGCTGGCGGTAGGCCTTCAGGCCCTCGAAGATCTCCTGCGCGTAGTGCAGGGTCATGTTGGCCGGGTCGAGCGACAGCGGGCCGTAGGGGACCAGCTCGGCGTCGTGCCAGCCGCGCCCTTCGGTCCAGCGGATCGTCACCATGTGATCGGTGAAGTGGCGGCCGAATCCCGGGTTGGCCAGGATCGCCTCGCGCTCCGCGTCGGACAGCGGGTTCGAGGAGGGCTTGAGCTCGATCGTGGGCGTCGTCATGAGTGCGTGTCCTTCACCGGTCTTGTGTGTGATGGACCGCGCCCACGCCCGCCGGCACCCGACGCTTTCCGGTCAGGTCCTAGGACGTCCGAGCTTCACCGCGAGCAACGGCCCCGCGTTCGATTATCGCTTGCGGGGGGCCGAGCACGAAACGGGGTGGGTGCGGTCCAGGGGTCGATGGTGGCACCCGGGGCCGCACAGGTGAAGCCGCCGGGCGCTGACGCGACCCGGCGGCTTCTCGGTGGAGTCGTCGGGTCAGCTCGCTACGCGTACCGCGAGGGCGTCGCCGATCTCGTCGGTCGTCCGTGCGACGGCCCCGTCGCGCTCCGCGAGATCGGCGGAGACGGCGTCCTCGACGCGCGCGGCCTCGGTCTCGTGGCCGAGGTGACGCAGCAGGAGGGCGACGGAGAGGATCGTGGCCGTCGGGTCGGCCTTGCCCTGCCCGGCGATGTCCGGGGCGGAGCCGTGGACCGGCTCGAACATGGACGGGAACGCGCCCGTGGGGTTGACGTTGCCGGAGGCGGCCAGGCCGATTCCGCCGGTCACGGCGGCGGCGAGGTCGGTGAGGATGTCACCGAAGAGGTTGTCGGTGACGATGACGTCGAAGCGCTCCGGCTGGGTGACGAAGAAGATCGTCGCGGCGTCGACGTGCAGATAGTCGGTGGAGACCTGGGGGTACTCGGCGGCGACCCGGTCGAAGGTGTTCTTCCAGAGGTGACCGGCGTAGACGAGGACGTTGTTCTTGTGGACCAGGGTCAGCTTCTTGCGCGGGCGGGCCGCCGCACGCTCGAAGGCGTCCCGGACGACGCGCTCGACGCCGTACGCGGTGTTGACGCTGACCTCGGTGGCGACCTCGGCCGGGGTGCCGGTGCGCAGCGAGCCGCCGTTGCCGGTGTACGGCCCCTCGGTGCCCTCACGGACGACGACGAAGTCGATGTCCGGGCGGCCGGCGAGGGGGGTCGCAGTGTTCGGGAAGAGCTTGGAGGGCCGCAGGTTGATGAAGTGGTCGAAGGCGAAACGCAGCTTCAGCAGCAGCCCGCGCTCCAGGACACCGGACGGCACGGACGGGTCGCCGATCGCGCCGAGGAGGATGGCGTCGTGGCTCTTCAGCGCCTCCAGCTCGGCGTCCGGAAGGGTCTCCCCGGTCCGGTGCCAGCGCCTGGCCCCGAGGTCGTACTCCTTGGTCTCCAGCTTCACGTCCTGCGGGAGGACGGCGCTCAGGACCTTGAGGCCCTGGGCCACCACTTCCCGGCCGATTCCGTCGCCGGGGATCACTGCGAGATCGATGCTGCGAGACATGGGGGGGAGCCTAACCGCGCGTCCCACCCCATGACATCCGACGTCCATCATGCGGACACTCGGCGTGGATGTCAGGGGTGGGTGGCGCTCCGGGACGGGCCCGCCGGGTCGCCTCCGGACAGGGGACGACCCGGCGGGCCCACTGTGCGACGGTGACCGCGAGCGCGGCTCAGTGGCCGGTCTCGCCGCCGTTGTCGCGGCGGTCCAGGGCGCGCTGGAGGGCGGCGGCGGCGTTCTTGCGCTCGGCCTCGGCCTGGCGGGAGGTGTGACGGACGCGGCGGGCGGTGATGGGGGCCATGATGATCGACTCCTTGAGATTCCTTGAGATCGCGTGACACCGGGCGGGCGGCAGAGCGCCGCGCGGTGGTGGGGACCGGGATCGGATTCCGAGGTGCCGGAAGGGGCGGGGAGCGTACGCCGCAGGGGGTGACCTGCTTCAGGGCGCGCGCCCGCATCCGCCGCAGTCGCTCGATCGAGCGGTTCGTTCGGCTCCTACCAAGCTAGGACAGCCGGACCGCTCTGTCTCTACAGTTAGTCGGACTTCCTACTATCTGAGACGGCTCCCCCGCCGTGACCCGCCCGCGACTCCCGCCGAAGAGCCCGGCGGGGAGGGCATCGCCCCAGTTCGGAGGCGGTACGACCGCACAGCAGGTCTCGCAGCGGGTCACGCGGCGGGTCTCACAGCAGGTCGCCCTCGCGCCAGTCGAAGGCGAGCGGGTGGGCGGGCGTGGGCAGCGGGTGCCCGGCCGCCGGGCGGACGTAGGCGGCGCCCTCCTCCTCGGGGAGCGGGAGCGGCCCGTGCGGGCCGAGGGCGGTGAGCCGGCCCGGCCAGACCTGCCAGCCGCGCGCCGCGTACAGGGCCGCACCGGCGTCGGACGCGGACAGGGCGCCGAAGTCGTGGGCCGCGTCGATGACGTGTTCCAGGGCGGCCATGACCCGGTGGCCGAGACCGCGGCGGCGGTGGTCGGCGCGGACGGCGACCGCCTCCACGTAACCGGCGCGGTAGGAGCGGTCCGCGTGCAGGACGCGGCGCTGGACGACGCTGCCGTGGGCGAGCAGGAGTCCGTTCCGGTCGCGGACCAGGGCGTGCGCGCCGCCGAGGGCGTGCTCCCAGTCCAGGTCCGCGAAGTCGCCCTCGAAGGCGGTGTCGAGCAGGGCGCGGATCTCCGCGCGCTCGGCGGCGGTCAGCTCGAAGGTGGGGGCGACGCGCATGGGGGTGGGCTCGGTCATGGGGCCCATCCTCGCGTGCGGGGGCCGCCGGCGACAGGGCCGCGTGCGTCGGCGTGATCGGCCATCCTCGCGCGCGGGGGCCGCCGCCCGCACGAGGATGACCCGCCCGGACCGGGGCGATCGGCGGTCCGGGCGGGTATCGGGTCCCCGCGGTGCGGGAGAGGGCACCGCGCCCCGGGAGGGGCGTGGGTGGCCCGGTCGGCCGTCACGTCGTGCGTGGCACGGGCCGGACGGCCTTCACGTCGTGCGGACCGTGGCTCAGTACACCGTCACGCCGTACGCGGACAGCGCCTCGGTCACCGGCTGGTGGATGGCCGAGCCGTTGGTGCCCGAGCAGCCGGAGCTGCCGGAGTGGATGCCGAGGGCGACCGATCCGGCGAAGTGCGCGCCGCCGCTGTCGCCGCCGGCCGAGCAGGCGGTGGTGCGGACCATGCCGTAGACGGGTCCGTCGCCGTAGTTGACGGTGACGTTGACCGCGGTGACCGTGCCGGAGGTGACCTTCGTCGTGGAGCCGCTCTTCTGGATCGCCTGGCCGACGACCGCGTTGGCAGCGGAGGAGATGTCCCGGGTGGAGCCGTTGTAGAGGTCCACGGTCCCGGCGGGCGAGGAGCCGTCGGTGTAGCGGACGATGCCGTAGTCGTTGGTCGGGAAGCTGGTGCCCTCCCGGACGCCGACCGCCGGACCGCCGGAGCTGGCCGACCAGTTGGCGGAGAGGTTGGTGCAGTGTCCGGCGGTCACGAAGTAACGGGCACCGCCCTTGGTGACGTTGAAGGCGGCCGAGCAGCGGCTGCCGCCGCCGTAGATCGCTCCGCCGCCCAGCACCTCGCGGCGGAACTCACCGGGGACGCGCTTGACGGCGACCGCGCCGTCGAGCCGTTCGGCGACGGCTTCCAGGCGGGCCATGTCCCGGGCGGAGACGGAGGAGTCGGCCTCGACGGCGACCCGGTTGGTGCGCGGGTCGACACCCCAGGAGGTGCCGGTGATCTTGGCCTCGGCCTCCAGGGTCGCCATCGCCGCGTCGAGCTGGGCGGCGCTGCGGGCCACCCGGCGCACGGTGGCGCCCGCGGCCTCGGCCTGCTCCTCGGCCCGGTCGGTGGTGACGGTGACGACCAGCTCGCCGGTCTCGCGGTCCAGGTAGCTTCCGGCGCTGCCCGCGCCGAGGGTGCGTTCGACCTTGGCGTCGAGCGCGTACGCGGACGCGGCGGGGACCGCCGAGGGGGTGGGGGCGGAGGGGCCTGCGGCGGTGGAGGGGGCGGCGCCGAGGCCCAGCGCGCCTGCGACGAGCAGCAGGGAAACACCGACGCGCGCGCGGGAGTCACGTCTCATGGGGGAACTCCTTCTCGGGTGACGTGTGGGGACGTACCGAGAAGGAATTTGACATGCCCATTACCTAGACCACAAGACCGCGTGACCTGATGGCCGGACGCTCCGCCGGGAATATCGACAAAGCTCCGGACAGGGGGCCGGAGACGGAAACCGCCCCCCGGCCGGCAGGGGGGCCGGTCGGGGGGCGGTGCTCGGACGGGCCCACGGTGCGGGACCCGGGAGACCCGGGGCGTCGCGCTCGGCGCCCCGGGGAGGGCGTCAGCCCTGGTGGGGGTAGGTGTAGTCGGTCGGCGGGACCAGCGTCTCCTTGATGGCCCGGGTCAGGGTCCAGCGCTGGAGGTTCTGCGGGGCGCCCGCCTTGTCGTTGGTGCCGGAGGCACGGCCGCCGCCGAAGGGCTGCTGGCCGACGACGGCGCCGGTCGACTTGTCGTTGATGTAGAAGTTGCCCGCGGCGTAGCGGAGCTTGTCCATCGTGTACGCGGCGGCCGCGCGGTCGCCCGCGATGACCGATCCGGTCAGCGCGTAGTCGGAGACCGACTCCATCTGCTCCAGCATGGCGTCGTAGCTGCCGTCGTGCCCGTCCTCGTAGACGTGGACCGCGAGGATCGGGCCGAAGTACTCGGTGGTGAAGACCTCGTTCGTCGGGTCGGAGCACTCCACGACGGTCGGGCGGACGAAGTAGCCGACCGAGTCGTCGTACGTGCCGCCCGCGACGATCTCGCACGCCGGGTCGGCCTTCGCGCGGTCGATCGCGGCCTTGTTCTTGGCGAACGAGCGCTCGTCGATGACGGCCCCGATGAAGTTGCTCAGGTCGGTGACGTCACCCATCGTGATGGCGTCGACCTCGGCCGCGAACTCCTCCTTAAAACCGGAGTTCCAGATGGAGGCGGGGATGTACGCCCGGGAGGACGCGGAGCACTTCTGGCCCTGGTACTCGAAGGAGCCACGGGTCAGCGCGGTCTTCAGGATCGCGCGGTCGGCGCTGGGGTGCGCGACGACGAAGTCCTTGCCGCCGGTCTCGCCGACCAGCCGCGGGTAGGTGCGGTAGTTGGCGATGTTGTTGCCGACGGTCTTCCACAGGTGCTGGAAGGTGGGGGTCGAGCCGGTGAAGTGGATGCCCGCCAGGTCGCGGTGGTTCAGCGCCACCTCGGAGACGGCCTTGCCGTCGCCGGTGACCAGGTTGATGACGCCCTTGGGCAGCCCGGCCTCCTCCAGGAGCCGCATCAGCAGCACGGCGGCGTGGGTCTGGGTCGGGGACGGCTTCCACACCACGACGTTGCCCATGAGGGCGGGGGCGGTGGGGAGGTTGCCCGCGATGGCGGTGAAGTTGAACGGGGTGATCGCGTAGACGAAGCCCTCCAGCGGGCGGTGGTCCATGCGGTTCCACACGCCCGGGGAGTTCGCCGGGGGCTGCTCGGCGAGGATCTGGCGCGCGTAGTGCACGTTGAAGCGCCAGAAGTCGATCAGCTCGCAGGGGGTGTCGATCTCGGCCTGCTGGGCGGTCTTGGACTGGCCGAGCATGGTGGAGGCGGCCATGGTCGCGCGCCAGGGGCCCGACAGCAGCTCGGCGGCGCGCAGGATGATCGCGGCGCGGTCGTCGAAGGACATCGCGCGCCAGGCCGGGGCGGCGGCGAGGGCCGCGTCGATCGCGTCCCGGGCGTCCTGCTCGGTGGCCCCGGCGAAGGTGCCGAGGACGGCCTTGTGGTTGTGCGGCTGCACGACGTTCACCCGCTCACCGCCGCCCATCCGCTTCTCGCCGCCGATGGTCATCGGCAGGTCGATCGGGTTGTCGGCGAGCTCCTTGAGCTTCACCTCCAGGCGGGCGCGTTCCGGGGAGCCGGGCGCGTAGGAGTGGACCGGCTCGTTGACCGGAGCGGGGACCTGGGTGACGGCGTCCATGGTTGCCTTGTCTCCTTGGTGTCGGCGGGGGTGTGTGTCGGCCCGGGGGCCGCTCAGCCCTTGGTGAGGATCGAGCGGCCGAAGAACAGCAGGTTGGCCGGCTTCTCCGCGAGGCGGCGCATGAAGTATCCGTACCAGTCGGTGCCGTACGCCGTGTAGACGCGCATCCGGTGGCCCTCGGCCGCGAGCCGGACGTGCTCGTCGCTGCGGATGCCGTACAGCATCTGGAACTCGTACTCGTCCAGTTTGCGCCCGCTCTGGCGGCCCAGCTCCTGGGCGATGGCGATCAGACGGGGGTCGTGGGACCCGATCATCGGGTACCCCTCGCCCTCCATCAGGATGCGGACCACGCGGACGTACGCCTTGTCGATCTCGGCCTTGTCCTGGTACGCCACGGTGGCGGGCTCCTTGTAGGCGCCCTTCACGACACGCACCCGGCTGCCGGCGGCGGCGAGGCGGCGGGCGTCGTCCTCGGTGCGGAAGAGGTAGGACTGGATGACGCAGCCGGTCTGCGGGAAGTCCTTCCGCAGCTCCTCGTGGATGGCGAACATCGAGTCGAGGGTGGTGTGGTCCTCGGCGTCCAGGGTGACCGTGGTGCCGATGGCGGCCGCCGCCTCGACGACCGGGCGGACGTTGGCGAGTGCCAGCTCGTGGCCGTTCTCCAGCGCCTGGCCGAACATGGAGAGCTTGACGGACATCTCGGCGCGGGTGCCGAGCTCCAGGTCTTTGAGGCGGCCGATCAGCTCCAGGTAGGCGTCGCGGGCGGCGGCGGCCTGGGCGGGGGTGGTGATGTCCTCGCCGACGACGTCGAGCGTGACTTCCAGGCCCTTGTCCGCGGCGTCCACGACGACCGGCACGACCTCGTCGACGGTCTCCCCGGCGATGAAGCGGTCGACGACCTGCTTGGTGCCGGGCGCGGCCGAGACGAACCGGCGCATCTTGTCGCTGCGCGATGCGGCGAGAATCACGGGACCCAGCACGGGGCACCTCCACGAAGGGACGGACGAGGAGCCGTAACGGTACGAACGTGAACGGACCGGTACGGCACGGATAACCACTGTGAAATCTAGGTACCCCGAGCGGGCTGTGCCATCGACACCTGTCACGCATCCGTGGCCGCCATCTCATACATCTGTATGAAGAAAGCCGTGCAGAGGTGCAGAATGGCAGCGTGACAGGCGACTACCAGGAACTGGTCGACGAGATCTCCGCCCTCCTCGGCGCCCCGGCCACCCTGGAGGACCGGGATTTCGGCCTGGTCGCCTTCGGGGCCCACGACAGCGACGACGACAGCGCCATGGACCCGGTCCGCACCCGCTCGATCATGACCCGGCGCTCCACCCCCGCCGTGCGCGCCTGGTTCGAGGGCTTCGGCATCACCCGGGCCACCGGCCCCGTCCGGATCCCCGCCGCCCCCGAGGCCGGAGTGTTCCGCGATCGCATCTGCCTGCCGGTACGCCATCGGGGTGTCGTCCTCGGTTACGTCTGGCTGCTGGACACCGATCCGGGGCCCGGCGACGAGCGGCTGACCGCCGCGATGGAGGTCGCCGCCCGCGTCGGGGCGCTGCTCGCCGACGAGGCGCGGGCGGGCGCGGACCTGTCGCGGGAGTTCGCCGCGGTCCTCGGCGCCGGACCCGGGCGGCAGCACGACACCGCGGTCGCCGCGCTGCGCGAGGCGCTGGGCCGGGACGCGGAGGGCCTGCACACGGTGGTGTGCGTGACCCCGTGGACGGACGACACCCCCTCGGTACGGGGCGTGGCGTCGGCGGCCGCGCTGGCGAGCGTCACCGCGCCGGGGGACGCCGGGGGTACGGCGCTGGCCGCGCTGATCCGGCTGCGCTCGGCGGACCGGCTGGACCCGGCCCTGGGCGCGGCGGACCGGCTGCGCGCGAGCGCCCCGGCGGCGGCCACCGGCGGGATCGCCGGACCGCGCCGGGGGCTGGCCGAGCTGGCCGTCTCCTGGCGGGAGGCGGCGGCCGCCGCCCGCGCGGCGCGGGCGGAGTCCCGCTTCGGCCCCGTCGCGCGCTGGTCGGCGATCGGTCCGTACCGCCTGCTGACCGCACTCCCGGGCACCGGCACGGACCCGGGGGACCCGGCGGTCGCCTCGCTGCTGACCCCGCTGCACCGGGAGCTCGCGCACACGGCGGAGGTGTTCCTGGACTGCGCGGGGCAGGCGAGCCGGACGGCCGCGGCGCTGGGCGTCCACCGGCAGACGCTGTACTACCGGCTCTCCCGGATCCAGCAGATCACCGGCCTCGACCTGGCCGACGGCGAGGACCGGCTGCTGCTGCACATGGCGGTGAAGCGGGCCCGGCTGTGACACCGCCTTTACGGCCGGGCCCTGTCAGCGGCCGCCGCGCGCACTCGGCTGTGACACCGCCCTTCCGCCGGGCCCTGTCAGTGGCCGCCGCGCGCGCCTGCCGGATCCGGGTGCGGCCGGGGCGGGCCGGACCACGGTCCGGGCGTGCCGGTGTGGGCGACGCCGGATCCGGCTGCGGCGGGGGCGGATCTCACAGCATCCCGTCGGCGTCCGCCGGTTCGGGGACAGGGCGGTCGGTGACCAGGGCGGCGAGCACGAACGGCGCGTCCCCGTCGCTGTGGCCGAGGATCAGGGCGATCCACCGGCCGCCGGGGCCGACCGGGCCCCAGACCTCCAGGTCCCCGTACAGATCATCGGCGAACAGCGCCTCGAAGAGCGGCTCCACCGCGAAACCGGCCTGCCGTCGCATCAGCGGCCCGTCCAGCCGCACCCGGCGGTGCGGCCCCCAGCGTGCGTCCAACGTCCGGGCCAGCTCGGCGAGATGAGCAGCGGCGGCCTCCTCGGCGTCGTTCCACTCGGGGGCGTACACGCCGGTGAGCGGGTCGTCCTCCCAGAGCGGCACGATGCGGAAGCCCGCGCCCGTGGTCGCCGTCCACTCGCCGGTGGCCGGGTCGCCCTCGGCGGCGGTGGGGCCGGTGGCCGGTACCGGGGCGGCGAGGAGCGCGGCCACCTCCGCCGCCGAGCGCTCCGCGTCGAAGAGTTCCCCGGCGCGGGCGGTCACAGCACGGCCCGGTCCATCGGGCGGGGCAGCGGGGCCAGCGCCCCGGCCTCCCGCAGCTGTTCGTAGACCCGGACCACCGTCGCGCTGTCCCCGGGCGCGGCGATGCTCAACAGCTCGCCGCCGTCGTGGAGCCGCTGCCGGACGATCTCCAGCCCGTCGGGGACCAGGGCGGCGCGGGCCGGGGAGAGGTAGCCGGTGCGGCCGACGACGGGGTCGCCGACGGAATACCCGGCGTCGTCCTCCAGCGCGTCCAGCACGTCGTCGTCGCTCACGTCGCCGAAGTCCGGTTCCCACTCCCGGGCGATGAGGGCGAGGACGTCCTCCTCCGGCACCACGGCGAGGTCCGGTGAGTGGAGGACGATCGCGAGCGACTGGAGCAGGAACTGCGGGGAGCCTCCGGCCAGTGAGCTGACCTCCGCCTGCCAGCCCGCCGCCCCGGTGCCGACCAGCCGCAGTCCGGTGCCGGTGAGGTCCGACCAGTCGGCCGCGCTCTGGGCGGTGCGCAGCGCGTCGCGCAGGGCGTCGCCGTCCGCGGCGAAAGCGGTCGCGGGACCCTTCCCGTGCACCTGGCTCCAGACGTCGGCCGCCTGCGGGACCAACTCGGCGAACCCGTCCAGGGTCCGCTGCCACCGTTCGGCCAGGGCGTCGACCGGTTCGGGCCTCGGACCCCAGAAGCCCCGCACTACACGTCGCATGCTCGTCTCTCCTCCGTGTCGGCCGGCCGCGTGACGCGGCTCCCCCGGCCCGGCCGCGGCCGCAGGGCGCCCCGCGTTGCAGGCTACAAGTCCCGAAGTCCCGTCGGGCGCCTCGCCGGTCACGCCGGGCTCGTGTGCCCGCCAGGGATTGCGGGACACCCCTCAGTCGAAGGCCTCCGGCTTTCTGGTGCTGTCGCCCGGGTGCGGCTTGCTGTGGATCACCTTGACCGGCAGTCCCTCCTCGCGGAACGCCCTGCGGGCGGCCCTGGCCACGTCCGGGTCGGAGAAGTGCCACTCCACGGAGCGGCCGCCGGACGCCTCGACCTGGGCGCGGGCCTCGGCGACGAACTTGTCCTTGCCGGACGCGGTGAGGGTCCCGCTGTCGGTCCTGGAGAGATAGCTGCCGTACCCGTTCTTCGCCTCCAGGAACGTCTGCCGGGAGGAGTCCCAGCCGTCGTACTCCACCGCGGGCTTGCCCTCACGGGGGTGCGGGACCACGTACTCCTGGCCCCTGTTCGTCCCGGTGATCTGCTCCTGGTAGCGGAGCCAGGACTCGTTCTTCCAGTTCGGCGCGGGGTTGCGGTCCCGGCCGGCCCAGTAGCCGTCGCCCGCGTCGGCGTCGCCGAGCGTGCGGTCCCTGAGGTCGTCGGCCCAGGACGGCGGGTTGTAGTTGCGCGGGTCGGAGGTGTCGTTGCGCTGCGCCTGCGGGTACTTCTTCTTCTCCAGCTCGGCCTTGCGCGCCCGCTCCGGCTCCTCCAGCCGCTTCTGGTCCAGGTGCGCCTGCCGTTCCGCCGCCCGCGCCTCCTCGGCGGCCTTCTTCGCGGCCTCGTCGCAGCCCTGGGCGAGGACGACCCGGCCCGTGGATCCGCTCGCCAGCACCGCCGTCCCGGAGCCGGGCGCTCCCCCGCCCCGGCCCCCGCCGTACCGCACCAGGGGCGGCCCGCCCGCGATGGCGCAGCCGGTCCGGCGCGCCGCGTCCTCCGCGCTGTCCGCCGCCTCGTCGGCCTCCTTCGCCGCCCTGCGTACCCCGTCGAGATCCCCCGCCTCCGCGGCCTGCCGGGCCCGGCGGGCGGCCGTGCTCGCGTCGCCCGCCACGTCGGCGACCTCGGAGGCCACACGGCCGAGCTTGCCGAGTTTCCCGCCCTTGCCGACCACCTTCGCGACGTTGTAGCCGGGGATGAACAGCGAGCCGACGTTCCAGATCACATCGGTGACGGCCCGGGTCTTCTCGCCGTTGTTCCAGCGCTCGCGGACGTCGTCCCCGACGAAGATGTCGTCGCCGACGGTGACCACGGTGCCGAGCGAGGCCCCGAACCAGTCCCCGAGCGCGCCCAGGTAGTCGCCGTCGGCCCACTTGTCGGCCGCTCCCGCGGAGTCGGCGGCCCACTGACCGCCGAGCTGCTTGCCGTAGTCGACCAGCCCCGACCAGGTCTCCGGCTTGAACAGGTCGATGATCCCGGTGATGTCGCCCCAGATCCCGTCGACCACGAGTCCCTTGACGACCTGGGTCGTCCGGTCCCAGGCGCAGCCGAAGAAGCCCCAGCCGCCGCAGTCCTCCTGGTCCTGTGCCTGTTCGCCGCCGCTTCCCCCGGCGTGCCCCGCGTCGGAGGCGGGGACGTCGTAGGCGGCCTCGGGCTCCTCGTGGTCATCGGGGAAGGTGTCCTCCCCGGTGCCGGGACGGCCGGCGTCGTCGGGACCTCCGGTGCCGCCGGTCGCGGAGCCGGTGCCGCCTTCCGTGCCGCCGGTGCCCTGGGTGTCTCCGGAGCCTTGGGTTCCGCCGGTGCCCTCCGTGCCGCCGGTGCCCTCCGTGCCGCCGGTGCCCTGGGTTCCGCCCGAGCCTTCGGTGTCTCCGGAGGCTCCGCCTGTGCTTCCCGTGCCTCCGGTCGCGTCGCCGCCGGTGGTCCCGCCGGTGGTCGTGGAACCACCGTCCGTCCCGCCGTCCGCGCCGCCCGTGGTCGTCGAACCACCGTCGGCGGCACCGCCGTTGGCGCCGCCGTCCGCGCTCCCCGACGTACCCCCGTCGGCTCCCCCGTCCGCGCCGCCGCCCGGATCGTCCCCCGCGACGGTGTCGCCGCCGGGCGACACCGGGCAGGAGCTGCCGGTCAGGGAGCAGATCGCCGACTGGAGGCCGTCGGTGATCCGGCCGCCCAGTCCGCCCACCGTCAGGGCGGCGATCAGCGCGACCACGATCAGGACGAGGCCCAGGTACTCCAGGGCGGTCTGCCCGCGGTCCCGCTTCCACGTGATCAGGTGCGGGAGCGAGAACTTCGGCGGCCGGCCCCGTTCGGCGGGCGGCAGCCGGAACCACGCACGGCTCTCCGCCCGGCTCAGCAGGACGATGATCAGGACCGGCAGCACCAGCTGGGTCAGCCCGTCCGGCGACCCGTTCCCGAGGTTGCCGAGCCCGCCGAGGATCAGCCACACCTGGACGGCGACGATCCCCCACCGGACCCGTGGCCCGCCGGTCCGGACGTGCCGGGCCAGCAGCGCCCCGGCCACCCCGGGCGCGGAGGCGTACAGCACGACGGCGAGCACCTGGGCGCCCATCGCGTCCACGGCGAGCGCGGAGCCGGACAGCCCGACCGCGCCCAGGACGGTCGCGCCGAGCAGGACGAGGAGCAGCGCCCGTACGAGGACGAGCGGGCCCGGGAGTTCACGCCGGGGGGCGACGGCCGGGGCCGGGCCTCCCGCTACGGGTATGCCACCGACAGCAGACATACGTGATCCGACCCCCGGTGCCGCTGAGTGACCTGACAACCGGTCACCCTAGAGCCGGGTGCCGCCGGTCGTCGTGGGCCCCAGGACCCAACAGCGGGCCCAGCCGGTCGCGTCGGCGGACACGCGAAGCGCCGTACCCGGCGGCCGGGCCCGCTCGCAGGGGACGAGGGACCGGCCGCCGGGTACGGCGCGCGGGTGGTGGTGGTGCGGGGGCGGTGCGTCAGTCGGTGAGGTTCACCGAGCGGGCCGAGGAGGCGCCGATCCCGTCCGCGATCTCACCGAGCACCGGCTGCGGGACGGTCTCGTCGACGGTGAGGACGACCAGTGCCTCGCCGCCCTCCGCGGCCCGGGACACCTGCATGCCCGCGATGTTCAGCCCGGCCTCGCCGAGGATCTTGCCGACCGCGCCGACCACACCGGGACGGTCCTGGTAGCGCAGGACGACCATGTGGTCGGCGAGCGCCAGGTCCACGTCGTGCTCGCCGATGGCCACGATCTTCTGGAGGTTCTTGGGGCCCGCCAGGGTGCCGGAGACCGCGACCTCCTCGCCGCTGGAGAGGGTGCCTCGCACGGTGACCACGTTGCGGTGGTCGGGCGACTCGGAGCTGGTGGTGAGGCGGACCTCGACACCGCGCTCCTGCGCGAAGAGCGGGGCGTTGACGTACGACACGGTCTCGTCGACGACGTCCTCGAAGACGCCCTTGAGCGCCGAGAGCTCCAGCACCTTGACGTCGTGCTGGGTGATCTCGCCGTACACCTCGACGTCCAGACGGGCCGCGACCTCGCCCGCGAGCGCGGTGAAGATCCGGCCGAGCTTCTCGGCGAGCGGCAGGCCGGGGCGTACGTCCTCGGCGATGACGCCGCCCTGGACGTTGACCGCGTCCGGGACCAGCTCACCGGCGAGGGCGAGGCGGACGGACTTGGCGACCGCGATGCCCGCCTTCTCCTGGGCCTCGTCGGTGGAGGCGCCGAGGTGCGGGGTGCAGACGACCTGGTCGAACTCGAAGAGCGGGGAGTCCGTGCAGGGCTCCTTGGCGTACACGTCGAGACCGGCCCCGGCGACGCGGCCCTCCTTGAGGGCGGAGTACAGCGCCTCCTCGTCGACGATGCCGCCGCGCGCGGCGTTGACAATGCGGACCGAGGGCTTCACCTTGTGCAGCGCCTCGTCGCCGATCAGGCCGACCGTCTCGGGGGTCTTGGGCAGGTGCACGGTGATGAAGTCGGCGGCCTCCAGCAGCTCGTCGAGGCTGAGGAGCTTGACGCCCATCTGCGCGGCGCGGGCGGGCTGGACGTAGGGGTCGTAGGCGACGACCTTCATACCGAAGGCCGACATGCGCTGGGCGACCAGGACGCCGATGCGGCCGAGGCCGACGACGCCGAGGACCTTCTCGCTCAGCTCGACGCCGGTGTACTTGGAGCGCTTCCACTCGCCGTTCTTCAGGGCCGTGTTGGCCTGCGGGATGTTGCGCGCGGTGGCCACCAGCAGACCGCAGGCCAGCTCGGCGGCGGTGACGATGTTGGAGGTGGGGGCGTTGACCACCATCACGCCGGCCTTGGTGGCCGCGGAGACGTCGACGTTGTCCAGACCGACGCCCGCGCGGGCCACGACACGGAGCTTCTTCGCGGCGGCGACGGCCTCGGCGTCGACCTTGGTGGCGGAGCGCACCAGGATGGCGTCGACGTCGGCGAGCGCGGGGAGCAGCTCGGCGCGGTCCGCGCCGTTGCAGTGCCGGATCTCGAAATCCGGACCCAGAGCGTCGACCGTGGCGGGCGACAGTTCTTCAGCGATGAGTACGACAGGCTTCGAGCTCACGTGAGTCCTCACAAGTCCAGTGCGGACGGCCGTCCCGACGGCCGCAGGCGGTGGAGGGGCTAGCCGCGTGGAAGACGCACGACACTGTGGGCCCTGACGCGTATATGTGTTGGGAAGTGTAGTCATGCGAAGGGCTCTGTGCGGTGCTCTCGTGGAAGGATCACTCGCACGGGGCGGACGAAGCGCACATCCGGCACGGAGCGCCACCTTCCGGTGATGCCGCGTTGGTACGGGGCGGGGCGGGCCCGTCCGGACCCGCCCCGCTCCCGAGGAGGCCTAGGCCTCCTCGTCGTTCACCCAGCTCATGAGCTTGCGCAGCTCACGTCCGGTGGTCTCCAGCAGGTGGTCGCTGTCGGCCTTCTTGTACTCGTTGTACTTGGGCAGACCGTTGTGGTACTCGGCCATCCAGTTCTTGGCGAAGGTGCCGTCCTGGATCTCGGCGAGGACCTTCTTCATCTCGGCCTTGGTGGCGTCGGTGATGATCCGGGGTCCGGTGACGTAGTCGCCCCACTCGGCGGTCTCCGAGATGGACCAGCGCATCTTCTCCAGGCCGCCCTCGTACATGAGGTCGACGATGAGCTTCAGCTCGTGGAGACACTCGAAGTAGGCGATCTCGGGCTGGTAGCCCGCCTCGGTCAGCGTCTCGAAACCGGCCTTCACCAGGGCGGCGGTGCCACCGCAGAGGACGGCCTGCTCACCGAAGAGGTCGGTCTCGGTCTCCTCGGTGAAGGTGGTCTTGATGACCCCGGCCCGGGTGCCGCCGATGCCCTTGGCGTACGACAGGGCCAGCTGGAGGCCGTTGCCCGAGGCGTCCTGCTCGACGGCCACGATGCAGGGGACGCCGCGGCCCTCCTCGTACTGGCGGCGGACCAGGTGGCCGGGGCCCTTGGGGGCGACCATGCACACGTCGACGCCTGCCGGGGGCTTGATGAAGCCGAAGCGGATGTTCAGGCCGTGGCCGAAGAACAGCGCGTCGCCGTCCTTGAGGTTGTCCTTGACGGACTCCTCGTAGACCTGGGCCTGGATCGGGTCCGGGACCAGGATCATGATGACGTCGGCCTCGGCGGCGGCCTCGGACGGGGTCACCACGCGCAGGCCCTGCTCCTCGGCCTTGGCCTTGGACTTCGAGCCCTCGTGCAGGCCGACGCGGACGTCGACGCCGGAGTCACGGAGCGACAGGGCGTGGGCGTGGCCCTGGCTGCCGTAGCCGAGAACCGCGACCTTGCGGCCCTGGATGATGGACAGGTCGGCGTCGTCGTCGTAGAACAGCTCGGCCACTGGGTCTTCTCCTTGGTGTGCAGGTGTTGCGTCCCACCGTACGGCGGGGTGCGTCATGGGTGTGGTCGGGTCTCGCCATGCGAGCGGGGCGCCTGGGCCGCGCCCGGCCGGAGGCTCCGGCTCAGGCCGAGCGGTCGAGGGCGCGCAGGGACCGGTCGGTGATCGAGCGCGCGCCGCGCCCTATGGCGATGGTGCCGGACTGGACGAGCTCCTTGATGCCGTACTGCTCCAGCATCTTGAGCATCGCCTCCAGCTTGTCGGCCCCTCCGGTCGCCTCGATCGTGACGGCCTCCGGGGAGACGTCGACGGTCTTGGCGCGGAACAGCTGGACGATCTCGACGATCTGGGAGCGGGTCTCGCTGTCGGCGCGCACCTTCACCAGGACCAGCTCCCGCTGGATCGCGGCGGAGGGCTCCAGTTCGACGATCTTCAGGACGTTGACCAGCTTGTTGAGCTGCTTGGTCACCTGCTCCAGGGGCAGGCCCTCGACATTCACGACGATGGTGATGCGGGAGATGTCGGGGTGTTCGGTGGTGCCGACCGCGAGCGAGTCGATGTTGAAGCCGCGGCGGGAGAACAGGGCGGTGATCCGGGCGAGGACACCGGGCTTGTTCTCGACCAGGACGGAGAGCGTGTGCTTTTCGGACATGGGAGTCGTTCTCTCTCTGTCTCTCAGTCGTCTTCGTTGTCGCCGAAGTCGGGGCGGACGCCGCGCGCGGCCTGGACCTCGTCGTTGGAGGTGCCGGCGGCGACCATCGGCCACACCATGGCGTCCTCGTGGACGATGAAGTCGATCACGACGGGGCGGTCGTTGACGGAGTTGGCCTCTTCGATGACCTTGTCCAGGTCGGCCGGGTCCTCGCAGCGGATGGCGTGGCAGCCCATGGCCTCGGACAGCTTGACGAAGTCCGGGACGCGGGTGCCCTTGGCCGGGGCGCCGTCGCCGCCGGGGCCGGAGTGCAGGACGGTGTTGGAGTAGCGCTGGTTGTAGAAGAGGGTCTGCCACTGGCGGACCATGCCGAGGGCCCCGTTGTTGATGACGGCGACCTTGATCGGGATGTTGTTGAGCGCGCAGGTGGTCAGTTCCTGGTTGGTCATCTGGAAGCAGCCGTCGCCGTCGATGGCCCAGACCGTGCGGTCGGGCGCTCCGGCCTTGGCGCCCATCGCGGCGGGGACCGCGTAGCCCATCGTCCCGGCGCCGCCGCTGTTGAGCCAGGTGGCGGGCTGCTCGTAGTCGATGAAGTGGGCGGCCCACATCTGGTGCTGGCCGACGCCCGCCGCGAAGATGGTGCCCTCGGGGGCGAGCTTGCCGATGCGCTGGATGACCTGCTGCGGGGAGAGGCTGCCGTCCTCGGGCAGGTCGTAGCCGAGCGGGTAGGTGTCGCGCCAGCGGTTGAGGTCCTTCCACCAGGCGCTGTAGTCGCCGGTGTTGCCCTCGGTGTGCTCGGCCTGGACGGCCTGGACCAGGTCGGCCAAGACCTCGCGGGCGTCTCCGACGATCGGCACGTCCGCGGTGCGGTTCTTGCCGATCTCGGCCGGGTCGATGTCGGCGTGGACGATCTTGGCGTACGGGGCGAAGCTGTCCAGCTTGCCGGTGACGCGGTCGTCGAAGCGGGCTCCGAGGGCGACGATCAGGTCGGCCTTCTGGAGGGCGGTGACGGCGGTGACCGCGCCGTGCATGCCGGGCATTCCCACGTGCAGCGGGTGGCTGTCGGGGAAGGCGCCGAGCGCCATCAGCGTGGTGGTGACGGGCGCTCCGGTCAGCTCCGCGAGGACCTTCAGCTCGGCGGTGGCCCCGGCCTTGAGGACGCCACCGCCGACGTAGAGGACGGGGCGCCGGGACTGGGTGATCAGCTTGGCGGCCTCGCGGATCTGCTTGGCGTGCGGCTTGGTCACCGGGCGGTAGCCGGGCAGGTCCTGGGAGGGCGGCCAGCTGAAGGTGGTCCGCGCCTGGAGGGCGTCCTTGGCGATGTCGACCAGGACCGGTCCGGGGCGGCCGGTGGAGGCGATGTGGAAGGCCTCGGCGATGGTGTGCGGGATGTCCTCGGCCTTGGTGACCAGGAAGTTGTGCTTCGTGATCGGCATCGTGATGCCGCAGATGTCGGCTTCCTGGAAGGCGTCGGTGCCGATGGCCTTGGAGGCGACCTGGCCGGTGATCGCGACGAGCGGCACGGAGTCCATGTGCGCGTCGGCGATCGGGGTGACCAGGTTGGTGGCGCCGGGGCCCGAGGTCGCCATGCAGACGCCGACCCTGCCGGTGGCCTGCGCGTACCCGGTGGCGGCGTGACCGGCGCCCTGCTCGTGGCGGACCAGGACGTGGCGGACCCGGGTGGAGTCCATCATCGGGTCGTAGGCGGGGAGGATCGCGCCGCCGGGGATGCCGAACACCGTGTCGGCGCCGACTTCCTCGAGAGAACGGATGAGGGACTGCGCGCCCGTGACGTGCTCAACGGCGGCGGACGGCTGTCCGCCGGTACGGGCGCGCGGCTGCGGGTGACGGGCCCCGGTGGCCTGCTCGGTCATCGGCATTCTCTTCTCGAAGCTGAGGGTTTTCGCGGGTGTTTTGCAGCGGTTTGAGCGGTGTCGGTGCAACAAAAAACCCCCCGTGCCATGAGGCAAGCGAGGGGAGCGCGCCGGGTGTGGTCCGCGGAGTGCCGTGGGGCGGCTCCGCTTCAGCCGACGCGCCTTCCAAGTACGAGAATTCGGGTGCGCATGGCATTGACCCTCTCTCCGGCACGCGTGACGTGTCAAGTGGGTGGGACGGACGTCTCAGTATGTGATCCGGTGAGCAGCGGGACGGAACTGCCCGCCATGACGGGCCGGGGGCCGGGGACCCCCGGGACGGGGAACTGGCCGCGGACCAGCGCCCGGCGCAGCCGGTACTCGTCCAGCGGCCCGGAGAAGGCCATCCCCTGGCCGTGGGTGCACCCCATGGCGCGCAGGGCGAGGACCTGTTCGGGGACGTCGACGCCGTCGGCTACGGACTGGAGGCCGAGGTCGCGGGCGATCCGCAGCAGACCGCTGGTGATCTTGTGCAGCCTGGCCGACTCGACGACGCCCTCGACGAGGTTGCGGTCCAGTTTGAGTACGTCGATGGGGAGCCGTCGCAGGGCGTTGATCGCCGCGAAGCCGCTGCCGAAGCCGTCGAGCGCGATCCGCACGCCGAGGCGGCGCAGGGCCACGAGGCGCTGCTCCAGGGCGTCGAAGGAGACGCGGGGGTCGCTGTCGGCGACCTCGATCATCAGGGCGCCCGAGGGCAGGCCGTGCCGGGTCAGGAGCGCTTCGATGGAGCCGAAGGGCGGGGCCGTGTCCAGCAGCCGGGCGGCGGAGAGCCGGACGGAGACGGGGACGGGGTGCCCGGCCCTGGCCCGGTCGGCGGCCTGGGCCACGGACTCCTCCAGGAGCCAGCGGCCCAGCTCGGCGGTGCGGTCGTCGTCGCCCGCGACCCGGAGGAACTCGGCGGGGGTGAACAGGATGCCCTGGGCGGAGCGCCAGCGGGCCTGCGCGGCGACGGCGGCCACGGAGCCGCTGGCGAGGTGGACCACGGGCTGGTGGAGCAGGGCGAACTCGCCGTCGCGCAGGGCGGTGCGCAGCCGGTTGGCCAGCTCGGAGCGGCGTACGACGTCGGCCTGCATCTGCGGGGCGTAGAGCTCGACCCGGTCCTTGCCGCCCGCCTTGGCCCGGTACATCGCGAGGTCGGCGTTGCGCATGAGGTCGGTGGGGCTGATGGCGGGCTCGGCGAAGGCGACGCCGATGGAGGCGGCCACCCGGACCTCGCTGGGGCCGATGCGGTAGGGCTGGGAGAGCGTGAGGCGCAGCCGGTCGGCGATCTCGTGGACCTGGTACTCCCGGGCGCCCTGGTCGCGGGTGCCGTCGCCGACGATGAGGGCGGCGAACTCGTCGCCGCCGAGCCTCGCCGCGGTGTCGCCCGCCCGGACGGACTCCTGGAGGCGGCGGCCCGCCTGGATGAGCAGCTCGTCGCCCGCCTGGTGGCCGATGGTGTCGTTGACGGCCTTGAAGCCGTCCAGGTCGATGAAGAGGACGGCGGTGCCGGGGTCGCTCGCCCGGCGGCCGCCGAGTGCCTGGCGGACCCGGGCGGTGAACAGGGCCCGGTTGGGCAGGTCGGTGAGCGGGTCGTGCTCGGCGTTGTGCTGCAACTGGGCCTGGAGCCTGACCCGTTCGGTGACGTCCCGGCTGTTGAGCAGGAGGCCGCCCTGGTGGCGGTTGACGGTGGACTCGACGTTGAGCCAGTCGCCGGTCCCGGAGCGGAAGCGGCACTCGATGCGGGTGGTGGGCTCCTCGTGCGGCGCCGCGGCGAGGAAGCGCCGCACCTCGTGGACGACCCGGCCGAGGTCCTCGGGGTGGATGATCGAGGACAGCTCGGCGCCCACCAGGTCCTCCGCCTCGCGCCCGTAGACCCCGGCGGCGGCGGGGCTGACGTAGCGCAGGGTGCCGCTGGGCGCGGCGATCATGATGACGTCGCTGGAGCCCTGGACCAGGGAGCGGAAGTGGTTCTCCTTCTGGGCCAGTTCCTGGGTGAGCGCGATGTTGTCGAGCAGCATGATGCCCTGCCGCACGACCAGGGCCAGCACCACGGTGCAGCCGGTGAAGATGACGACCCGGTCCACCTGCCGTCCCTCGACCGCGTTGTACAGGATGCCCAGGGTGCAGACGGCGGCGGCGAGATACGGGGTGAGGGCGGCCAGGGAGCCCGCGATGGGGCGGCTGGCGGTGGAGGAGCGCGGGGGTGCCGGGCGCTCGGCTCCCCGGGCCGCGCGGCGGGCCGCCCAGGGGGCGTAGGCCAGGAGCAGCGAACCGGCGAACCAGCCCGCGTCGAGCAGTTGGCCCGAGTGGTAGGTCGAGCGCAGCAGCGGTGAGGTGAAGACCGCGTCGCTCAGCACGGTGAGCGCCAGGGCGGCGATCGCGGTGTTGACGGCGGAGCGGTTGACGCCGGAGCGGCGGAAGTGCAGGGCCAGCACCATCGAGACGAGCACGATGTCGAGCAGCGGGTAGGCCAGCGAGAGGGCGGCGGGCGCCACACTGGTCTCCTGGAAGCCCGCCACGTGCGCGGTGTGGGCGAGGGCGAGGCTCCAGGCGAGGGTCAGCAGGGACCCGCCGATCAGCCAGGCGTCCAGCGCCAGGCAGACCCAGCCGGCCCGGGTGACGGGGCGTTTGGCGAGGACGAGCAGCCCGATGATGGCGGGCGGCGCGAAGCAGAGGAAGAAGACGTCGGCGAGGGACGGGGAGGGCACGGGGACCCCGAGGATCACCTCGTACCAGCCCCAGACCGCGTTGCCGCAGGCCGCCATGAGCGAGGAGAACGAGAACAGCAGCCAGGCGGGGCGCAGGCGCCCGGCGCCCGAGCGGGCGTAGAGGAAACAGGAGACGGCGGCGATCAGCGCCGCCACGGCGAGGCCGAAGTCCCCCATGATCAGCGCCAGTCGGGGCGAGCCCCAGCCGACCGCGGCGCCCACCGAGTATCCCGCGCAGACCAGACCGAGCAGGATCCGCGAGCGCAGCCCCGAGCCCGCGGCGGCGGAGCGCGGGGACAGCAGGGCCCCCAGCGCGCTCACCGGAGGGCTCCCCGCCCCGGGCCCGGCCTCGCCGCCGGCGCGGGAGAGGGGCCGGAATCCGGCCACCGGGGGGCACGGGACCGGGCCGGGGCCGACGGCCTCGGCCGCCCGCTCGCCCGCGTCGGATCGTCTCTCCATGGCCAGCACATCGCCCGTCGCCCCCTCGCGTTCCGGTGATCCCCCCGCGCCTTCCCTTCCCCGGCGCAGCCTCCCGGTGCGGACCATACACCAGATCCGTCACTCAGGGCCATAGCTTCTCTACTCTCCGTGACGAAATACGAGGTGAGCGGCACTGCGTGCACCTGAACCACCCCGCAGCGTGGCCGCCCGGGGCCGGTCAGCCGGTGGTGGCGACGACGTTGCGGACCGGCTCTCCGGCGGCGAACCGGGTGAGCTGCTCGGCCAGCAGCCGCTTGGCGCGCGGTGCGAACGCCGAGGTGCTGCCGCCCACATGAGGTGTGATCAGGACATTCGGAGCATGCCAGAGTGCGTGGCCCTTGGGGAGTGGTTCGGGGTCGGTCACATCGAGTGCGGCCCGCAGCCGACCGGTGACGAGCTCGCCCAACAGGGCCTCGGTGTCCACGACTCCGCCCCGGGCGACGTTGACGAGGAGGGCGCCGTCGGGCATCGCGGCGAGGAAGCCGGCGTCCACCAGCCCCTGGGTGGAGGGGTTCAGCGGGGTGGAGAGGATCACCACGTCGGCCCCGGGCAGCAGGGCGGGCAGCTCGCCGAGCGGGTGTACGGGACCGCGCCCGGTGGTCCGTGCGGAGCGCGCGACGCGGGTCACCCGCGCGCACTCGAACGGGACGAGCCGGTCCTCGATGGCCGCGCCGATGGAGCCGTAGCCCACGATCAGCACGGACTTGTCGGCGAGGGCCGGGTAGAAGCCGGACCGCCACTCCTCGGCGTCCTGGCCGTGGACGAATCCGGGGAAGCCGCGCAGGGAGGCGAGGATCAGGGCGATCGTCAGCTCGGCGGTGGAGGCCTCGTGCACCCCCTTGGCGTTGCACAGGCGCACCCCGGCGCGCAGCAGGGGAAGGCCGGGCTCCACGTGGTCGATGCCCGCGGAGAGCGTCTGCACGACCCGCACGGCGCTCATCGCCGCGAGCGGCCGGACCGCGACCGTGGTGCCCTTCATGTAGGGGACGACGTAGTAGACGCAGTCGGCCGGGTCGCCGGGGAGGTCCGGGCCGCCGTCCCAGAAGAGGTAGTTGAGGCCCTCGGGGAGCCCGTCGATCTCGTCGGCCGGGAAGGGCAGCCATACGTCACCAGTCGTCGCAGTCATGGTCAGGAGGCTATGCGACCAGGTGTGCGAGCGCTCCAGAACCGCTGTGCGGGGGCCGGGGGCGGCAGAGGTTACGTCGGAGTGCGGCGGGGCTCGCCGTGGGCGCGGTCGGGGCAGGGCTTAAGGGTGTTCCAGGAGTTCTGTTGATCCGGCTGACGGAAGGGTGGCCGCTTCGGGAACTTCTTGACCACCCCGGGGTGTAGGAACAGGTAGGCCGGTAGTCAGGCAGCCGTCGAAGGGATCGGTTCCGTGCGTGGTGCTCTGTTCGGACCTGTGCAGTCCGCTGCGATGCGCAGGGGGGCGGTGGCCGCGCTGGCGTCGGCCGCCCTGCTGCTGTCCGCGGCGTGTTCCGGCGGGGGTGAGGGGGACGGTGGGCCGAGCGGCCGGACCGGTTCCCCGGCCGCGTCGGGGGGCTCCCCTCCCCCGGCCTCGCCCAGCGGTTCGGCCGGTCTGCCGCCCGCGAAGGGCTCGGCGAAGGTCGTGTCGACGCTGAGCGAGGACCTGAAGTCGCCCTGGGGGCTGGCCGCCCTGCCGGGCGGGGATCTGCTGGTGTCCTCGCGGGACGAGGGCACGGTCCACCGCGTCGACGGCGAGAGCGGCAGGAAGACGCTGCTGGGCTCGGTGCCGGGGGCGTCCCCGGCGGGCGAGGGCGGGCTGCTCGGGCTCGCCGTCGCCCCGACGTTCGGCGCGGACCAGCTGGTGTACGCCTACGTCACCACCACGTCCGACAACCGGATCGTGCGGATGAACTACGACGAGAAGCGCCCGGCGGGACAGCAGTTGGGCGCGCCGGACACCGTCCTGCGCGGCATCCCCAAGGGGAGCATCCACAACGGGGGGCGGATCGCTTTCGGCCCGGACAGGATGCTGTACGCGGGCACGGGCGAGGCAGGGGACACCGAGCTGTCCCAGGACAAGGAGTCACTGGCGGGCAAGATCCTGCGGATGACCCCCGACGGCGAGCCGGTGCACGGCAACCCCGAGGCGGACTCGGTGGTGTATTCGTACGGGCACCGCAATGTGCAGGGGCTCGCCTGGGACGCGCGAAAGCGGCTGTGGGCGGCCGAGTTCGGCCAGAACACCTGGGACGAGCTGAATCTGATCGAGCCCGGGAAGAACTACGGCTGGCCCGAGGTCGAGGGCCAGGAGGGGAAGGACGGGTTCGTCGACCCGGTCGCCCAGTGGAAGACCTCGGAGGCCTCGCCCAGCGGGATCGCGTACGCGGGGGGTTCGATCTGGATGGCGGGGCTGCGCGGTGAGCGGCTCTGGCGGATCCCGCTCTCCGGCAAGAACACCGGGGAACCTCTGGCGGACCCCCAGCCGTTCCTGGAGGGGAAGCACGGCCGCCTGCGTACGGTGGTGAGTGCGGGGAGCGACCGGCTGTGGCTGGTCACCAGCAACACGGACGGCCGCGGGACGCCTCAGCCGGGAGACGACAGGATTCTCCTGGTGGAGGTGGAGTAGCGGCCGGAGGCCTCCTCGTACGGGGGCGGGGTCCGGGGCCCCCGGGCACGCTGTCACTGGCCGGGGTAGAGGCGGAGGCGGTGGGCCAGGGCGGCTGCCTCGCCCCGGCTGGAGACGCCGAGTTTGGCCAGGATGTTGGAGACGTGCACGCTCGCGGTCTTCGGCGAGATGAACAGCTCCTCGGCGATCCGGCGATTGGTGTGCCCGGCCGCGACCAGCCGGTGCACGTCCTGCTCGCGCGGGGTCAGCCCGAAGGACTCGACGGCCGCGGTCGCGGCGGCGGTCTCTTCGGTGGCGGTCGGCCCGGTCGGCTCCGCGGCTCCGTCGTCCGCGGCGGCCCCCGGGTGTTCCGGCCCGGCCGGACCGGTCGTGCCCAGGGGGATCCGGGCCCGGCCCGCCAGCTGCTCGATGGCCTCGGCCAGCGGGCGGGCGCCGAGTTCCCGGGCGACCGCGTGGGCCTGGCGCAGCGGCTCCGTGGCGGCGGACCGGCCGCCGGGGGCGTTGAGCAGGGACTCGGCCCAGCGGTGGCGGATCCGGGCCAGCTCGAAGGGGCGGCCGAGCGGGGCGAAGGCCTCGGCGGCGCGCGCCCAGTGCGCGGGGGTGTCGGTGCCCTCCGCGCGGGCGAGCTCCGCGTCGATGAAGGGGCCGTGGGCGGCCCAGACGGGGACGAGCATCGGCAGGGCCTTCAGGGACGCGCGGATCAGGGCGAGGATCTCGGGCCGCCCCGCTTCGGCGGCGGGCAGTCCCCGGGCGTCGGCCTCGATCATGGCGGCGGACTGGAGCAGCGGCAGGGCGTAGCGCTGGGTGCCGGGCGGGAAGCCGGGCCGGGCCAGCTCCTGGAAGGCGGCCCGCGCCTCGGCGAGCCTCCCCCGGGCCGCCGCCAGGAGCATCCCGTGCTGGACCGGGGTGATCAGATGCTGGGGCTGCGGGTCGCGCTGACCGAAGTGCCCGCGGACCAGGGCGAGCAGTTCCTCCGCTTCGGCGAGGTCCCCGCGGGCGACGGCCAGGTCGGCCAGGCGCTGCGCGGCGAGTCCCTTCGCCTTGGGCGACAGGGCGAGTCGGACGGCCGACTCGGCGGCGGCCGTGCTGCGCGTCCAGTGCCCGAGGGAGAACAGGGACTGGGCCTGGTTGGCGTGGACCCAGGCCCCGGAGTCGGCCAGCCCGTGGTCGTGACAGACCTCGATGCCGTGGTCGGCGGCGGCGACGGCCTCCAGGGAGCGGCCCATCGACTCCAGCGACGAGGGCAGGTTGACACTGGCCCGGCCCAGCAGCTGGACCAGGCCCAGCTCCTCGGCGCGGTCCCGGACGGCGTACATCTCGGCGAGACCGTCCTCGATGCCGCCCGCGTCCGCGGTGAGCCAGCCGCGGGTGAGGCGGGCGTGCAGTTCGATGAACTCGTTGCCGACGAGCCGGGCGTACTCCACCGCGCGGTCGCTGTCGGCGAGCGCCTGCGGGCCGGGCTGGTGCAGGGCCCGCCAACTGGCCACGTTGGTCAGGACGTCGGCCGTCACGGCGGACGGCGGCAGGCCGCGGACCAGTTCCTGCGCGGTGGCCAGCTCCTCCCAGCCGTCGCCCTTGTCGAGGCTCTGGACGAGCCGGGAGCGCTGCACCCAGAACCAGGCCTCGCGCAGCGGGTCGGCCTCGGTCCGCAGGACCCGCATGGCCTTCTTCGAGATGGCCAGGGCCCGCCCGCGGTCGCCGCCGAAGCGGGCGGCGACGGTGGCCTCGGCCATCACGTCCAGGTAGCGCAGGGGCGCGTTCTCCGGGTCGCGGCCGGAGGCCGGGTAGGCCTCCGCGTAGTCGAAGGGGCGCAGGGTGGCGAGGACCGTACCGGGCACGTCGTCCCACAGCTCCATCGCCCGCTCCAGCAGCCGTAGTTGCTCGGAGTGCGCGTAGCGGCGCCGGGCCTCGACGGCGGCCTGGAGCACGGCGGGCAGGGCCTTGGCCGCGTCGTGGGCGGCGTACCAGTAGCTGGCGAGGCGGGTGGCGCGTTCGTCGGCCCGGACGAGGGAGGGGTGGGCTTCCAGCGCTTCCGCGTAGCGCCGGTTGACGCGGGTGCGTTCCCCGGGCAGAAGGTCGTCGCTGACGGCCTCGCGGACCAGGGAGTGCCGGAAGCGGTAGCCGTCGCTGTCGGGCGCGGGTTGCAGCAGGTTGGCGCCGACGGCGGCCCGCAGCGCCTCGTTGAGTTCGTCCTCGTCGAGCCCGGCGACGGCGGCCAGCAGTTCGTGTTCGACGAAGGAGCCGCCCTCGGCGGCGACCCGGGCGACGCGCTGGGCGTGTTCGGGGAGCGTCTCCACGCGGACGAGCAGCAGGTCGCGGAGCGATTCGGTCAGCCCGGAGCTGTCGCCGCAGCACTCCAGGGAGCGGGCCAGCTCCTCGACGAAGAAGGCGTTGCCGTCCGAGCGGTCGAAGATCTCGTCCACGAGCCCGCTCTCGGGGGCCACCGCGAGGATTCCGGCGAGCTGGCGGCCGACCTCCTCGTGGCTGAACCGGTCGAGTTCGACCCGGGTGACGGTGCGCAGCCGGTCCAGTTCGGCGAGGAGCGGGCGCAGCGGGTGGCGGCGGTGCAGGTCGTCGGAGCGGTAGGTGCCGACGACCATGAGGCGACCGCTGCGCAGCGTACGGAAGAGGTAGGCGAGCAGATGCCGGGTGGAGGCGTCCGCCCAGTGCAGGTCCTCCAGGACGAGGACGACCGCGCGGTCGGCGGAGATCCGTTCCAGGAGCCGGGCGGTGAGTTCGAAGAGGCGGGCGATGCTGTGCTCGTCGGTGGCGTCCTGATGGACCTCGCCGAGTTCGGGCAGGAGGCGGGCCAGCTCGTCCTCCTGCCCCGCGCAGGCGGCGGCCATCTCCTCGGGCAGGGCCCGGCGCAGGGAGCGCAGGGCGGTGGGGAAGGGTGCGAACGGCAGTCCGTCGGCCCCGATCTCGACGCAGGCCCCGACGGCCACCACGGCCGCCCGACGCTCGGCCGCCGCGACGAACTGCTCGACCAGACGGGTCTTGCCGACGCCCGCCTCCCCGCCGATCAGCAGCGCCTGCGGCTCACCGGACGCGGCACGTGCCAGCCCCTGGGTGAGCGAGGCGAGTTCCTCGGCGCGCCCGACGAACACGGGGTTGACTGACCTGGTCTCCACGTCGTCGAGCATCGCATACGCCGCCGGTACGGTGACGCCCTCCTCACCGAAGGTGACCCCGCGCGCGAAGCCGTCCGCCCCCGGCCCGGAGGAGGTTCGGGCGGGGGCGGACGGGGCGAGGACGGGCCCGGGTCGCGGGGCGAGGGGTGTCCCGGGACGTCCCACGCTCAGGCGGCGGACACGCGGCGGGCGGGGCCCTGGATCACCTTCCTTCCGGGGGCGCCGCGTCCACTGCGGCGGGCGGCGCGGCGGGCGCGGCGGGCCCGGCCGACCTCGCGCTCGGTGTCGGCACGGCGGATCAGCTCGGCGGAGACGCTGCGGTAGAGCTCGTACTCGTACATGGATCTTCCCCTGGCTCCTGGTCGGTGGCCGTGGCCGGCCGGTGACCCTCGTGGCAGCGGACCGGAGAGTCGCCCCGCCCGGTCGGCCGGGGCCCGTTCGCGCTGTGTGTCCACTGTCGTCGGCCAGGAGGGGGCGCCGCATCGGGCGAGTTCCGCATCTTCGCGGCCCCGGGTGCCTTAGGCGGGCCCGGTCCGGCGCCCGAGGGGCGGGGCGGGTGCCTTAGACCGTGCCTTACGGGGCGGGGTCAGCCTTACGGGGCGGGGTCAGCCGCCGTTGGGGGTGCCCGCGCTGGGCAGGGAGAGGAACAGGTCGGCGTACATGCCCGCGGAGATCAGGACGCCGAGGACGCCGAGGGCCACACCGGCGAGGGCGACCGCCCGGACCCACGTCGGCTGCGGCACGGCGGCGGGCGCGCCGAAGGAGGGGCGGGCCAGGACCACGGCTCCGACCAGCAGGGCCAGGAGGGCGAAGAGGCCGTTCACCAGGGCGGTGGTGTGCCAGGCGTCGCCGTAGATCTCGGAGATCTGCTGGGCCGCACTGCCGCCGCCGGAGGTCTTGATCTGGCCGATCAGGGTCTCGCGCTCGGCCGCGACCCGGCCGGTCCAGGCACCGGTCAGGGCGACGACGCCCAGGGCCGTGGAGACGACGGCGGCCGCGCCCGCCCCGACCCCGGGCCGGGCCTCGGCGTGCGGGGCGGGGTCCAGATCCTCGTCCGGGTCGGCGGCCTCGGCTGTGCCGGTCGCGTCGGCGGCCTCGTCCGGGCCGGTCGCGGCGGCCGGAGCCCCGGCCCCGTCCTCCGCCGTCGCGTCCTTCGTCGCGGCGACCTCCGCCGCGGCCGTTTCGTCGGTGCTGGTCGTCCTGGAGGGGGTGGTGTTCATGTGCCGCACGCTAGGGGGCCCGGATGAGAGCCCGCTTAACGCCGGGGCTCAGCGCCCGGGGCGGGCCCGCCACTCCGGGGCGAGGACGGACCAGATCTCGGAGTCGTGGCGCACGCCCCGGTAGAGGTAGTTCTGCCGGATCACCCCGTCGCGGGTCATCCCGAGCCGCTCGGCCACCGCGATCGAGCGGGTGTTGGCGGCGGAGGCGACCCACTCCACGCGGTGCATGCCGCGGTCGTGCACCGCCCAGTCGACCAGCCGCTCGGCGGCCCGGGTGACCAGCCCCCGGCCCTGGGCGGCGGGCTCCAGCCAGACGCCGATCTCGCAGGTGCCGGACGCCGTGTCGAAGGTCCGGAAGAGGACGCCGCCGACGAGGGTGCCCTCCAGCCAGATCCCGTACAGCCGCCCGGTGTCCGCCGCCTGCTTCTCCGCGTACCGCCGGAGCAGGTCGCGCGCCGACTCCAGGTCGGTGGCGAAGGAGGCGAAGGGAATCCAGGGGTCGACCAGCTCGCGGGCCCGGTCCATGTGGGCCAGGAACTCCTCGGCCTGCCAGATCTCCAGCGGGCGCAGCTCCGCCGAGTCCTCACCCAGGGATAGGGCGAACATCGTGTTCCTCCTCCGTCCGCGCGACGCCGTCCTCGATGGCGCGCGCCCCGGGGATCCTCGCATGGACCGGTACGCAGTCGGGCGGCTCGATGCTGATCCGGGGCAGCCGCCGGTCCAGCCAGCCCGGCAGCCACCAGTTCGCACCGCCGAGCATGTGCATCAGGGCGGGCACCAGCAGGGTGCGCAGGACGAAGGCGTCCAGGGCGACGGCGGTGGCGAGCGCGATGCCGAACATGGCGATCACCCGGTCGCCGCTGAGGACGAAGGCGAGGAAGACGGAGATCATGATCACGGCGGCGGAGTTGATCACCCGGCCCGTCTCGGCGAGGCCCACCCGGACGGAGCGCCGGTTGTCCCCGGTCTCCAGCCACTCCTCGTACATCCGGCCGACCAGGAAGACCTGGTAGTCCATGGAGAGGCCGAAGAGGACCGAGACCATGATCACCGGCAGGAAGGGTTCGATGGGCCCGGCGCTGCCGAGGCCGAGGAGTTCGCTGCCCCAGCCCCACTGGAAGACGGCGACGACGACGCCGAAGGAGGAGGCGACGGCGGCCACGTTCATCAGCGCGGCCTTGACCGGGATGCCGATGGACCGGAAGGCGAGGAGCAGCAGCAGGCAGCCCAGCGCGATGACCACCCCGACGAAGAGCGGCAGCTTCCCGACGATGATCTCGGCGAAGTCGTCGTAGCTCGCCGTCACCCCGCCGACGTACGCCTCCAGCGAGGTGTTCTCCTGGACCGGCGGCAGGATGTCGCCGCGGATGCGGTCGACCAGTGCGCTGGTCTCCTGGGACTGGGGCGCCGAGCCGGGGACGACGGTGAGGAAGGCGGTGTCGCCGCCGCCGTTGTAGGTGACCGGGCTGACGGAGGCGACGTTCTCGGTGGCCCGGAGCTTCTCGGGCAGGGAGTCCAGGGCGAGCCGGTCGTCCGCGCCGTCGAGCCGGGCGGCGATGGTGAGGGGACCGTTGACGCCGGGGCCGAAGCCGTCGGCGATCAGGTCGTAGGCCTGCCGGGTGGTGGAGGAGGCCGGGTTGTTGCCCTGGTCGGAGGTGCCCAGGTGGAGGCCGAGGGCGGGCAGGGCGAGGACCAGCATGACGACGGCCGCGACACCTCCGAGCAGCTTGGGGTGGCGCTCCACGAACGCGGACCAGCGGGCGGCGAAGCCGGTGGGCGGTTCGGGGCGCGGTCCGTGCTCGGCGAGCCGGCGCCGTTCGCGGCGGCTGAGGGCCCGGGTCCCGATGAGGGAGAGCAGGGCGGGCAGCAGGGTGACCGAGGCCATCACCGTCAGGACGACGGTGAGGGAGGCGGCGATGGCGACGCCGTTGAGGAAGCCGAGGCGCAGGATCAGCATGCCGAGCAGGGCGATGCAGACGGTCGCCCCGGCGAAGACGACCGCGCGCCCGGTGGTGGCGACGGCGTTCTGGGCGGCTTCGGGGACGCTCATGCCCTGCCGGAGACCCTTGCGGTGCCGGGTGACGATGAACAGCGCGTAGTCGATGCCGACGCCGAGCCCGATGAGCATGCCCAGCATCGGGGCGAAGTCGGCCACGGTCATCGCGTGGCCGAGGAGCACGATGCCCGCGTAGGCGGTGCCGACGGAGACGAGGGCGGTGGCGATGGGCAGCAGGCTGGCGGCGAGCGAGCCGAAGGCGAGGAAGAGGACGACGGCCGCGACGACGACGCCCACGGCCTCGGCGATGTGCGCGGAGGGGGCCTCGGTGAGGGCGACGGCCGTGCCGCCCAGTTCGACCTGGAGCCCGTCGGCCTCGGCCTCCTTCGCGGTGTCCACGAGGGCCTGGGCCTGGGAGGCGGAGAGCTCGTCGGTGGGGCGGTCGAAGGTGACCGTGGCGTAGGCGGTGCGGCCGTCCTGGCTGATCCCGCCGGCTCCGGAGGCCCCGTAGGGGCTGGTGACGCCGCCGACGGCGGGCAGGTCCTCGATGGCGTGGAGCGTGCGGGTCATCGTCTGTTCGACGTCGGCGGCCCGGACCGTGGAGCCGGAGGTGTGCCAGACCACGGTGTCGGTGTCACCGCCGAGGTCGGTGAAGCCGCGCGAGAGGAGTTCGGTGGCCCGGCCGGACTCCGTGCCGGGGACCTCGTAGTCGTTGGAGTAGGCGGAACCCGCGAACCCCGCGGCCGCGGCGGTGCCGCCGAGGGCGGCGAGCCAGACGAGGACGGCGAGGAGACGGTGCCTGATGCACCAGCGGGCGATGGCGGCCAACGGTCGGGCTCCCTGCGGGTTCGTGGACGTTCACCCGCGGATGACGTGATCTGCCGGAGAGCGTCGCATGACCTGAGACCGCCACTCTGACAGCCAAAAGTGATCCTTTGCCCCTTTCGTGGCCATGGTCACAGGGGTTGATCCGCTCCTTACGCGGGACACACCGCCCCCGGCGGCCCGATGCCGTCCGGGCCGCCGGAACGGCCGCCCGCCCAGCCCGGGGCGCGGCCCCGGCCGGCCGGGAGAGCGGCGCCCGGAGCACCGCGGATCAGCCGGAGACGCTCGCCCGGCCGTTCTCGATGTGGCCCATCAGCCGCCGCCGGAAGCCGTCCTCCCCGTCGGCCGTGACGGCCAGGTCGTACCAGCCGTGGGCGTCGGCCGCCGAGTGCACGACCGTACGGCTGCGGCCGGGCTTGACCGTGACCCGGCGGGTCCAGTCCCGCAGGTCGTCCTCGTCGGCGTAGCCGAGGGGCCGCACCAGGAAGGTCAGGGTGCGGCGGCCGGTGTTGCGCAGGGTCAGGTGGAGGTCGCGGTCGCGGGGGTCGAGACGGGTGGTGACCTCCGCTCCCCCGTCCACCGGCCCCGCGAACTCGCGCCGGAAGCCGTTCGGGCCGATGACGGTGAAGCGGTACGCGTCCCCGGTCACCGGCACGGTCCAGTGCGCCCGGCCCCGGACGTCCTTGTGCTGCGGGGCCGGGAACTCACCGGCGTACGGGTAGAGCGTGAAGTGCGCCGAGGAGCGGCCGGTGTTGTCCACCTCCACCCGCAGTCCGCCGCGGGTCCTGCGGGCCTCGGCGTCCGGCTGGTAGGGCAGCGGGCGCGCCGGGCGCGCGCCGGGCTCCTGCTCGGGGAGGCGCTGCACGGCGGGCGGCCTGGGCTGCCAGCGGCCCTGGAACGGCGGGATCGCCCCGGGCGTGCGCACGGCGGGTTGGCGCCGGGCCCGGGAGAAGTCGAAGGCGGAGGTCAGGTCGCCGGTGACGCGGCGGCGCCAGTCGCCGATGTTGGGCTCCCGCACGCCGGTCCAGCGCTCCAGGAAGCGGATGACGGAGGTGTGGTCGAAGACCTCCGAGCAGACGTATCCGCCGACGGTCCACGGCGAGACGACGAGCAGCGGCACCCGGATGCCGAGGCCGGTGGGACGGCCCTCCCAGTGCTCCTCGGTCACCTCGGGGGGCGCGACGGGCGGCGGGACGTGGTCGAAGAAGCCGTCGTTCTCGTCGTAGTTGATCAGTACGGCGGTGTGCCGCCAGACGTCCGGATGCCGGCCCAGCGCGTCCAGGATCTTGTAGACGATGGTGGCGCTGTGCACCGGCGAGGAGGTGCTCGGGTGCTCGGAGTCGACGGCCGAGGGCACCAGGTAGGAGACCTCCGGCAGCGTCCCGGCCGCCACGTCCCGGGCGAACTCGTCGGCCAGGGTCCCGGTGGGCACCCGGCGCAGCCCGCGCTCGAACAGGCTCCGCTCGCGCCGGGTGAGCGTGGCGACGCCCTCCTCCAGCAGCCCGAGCAGCCGTTCCCGCTCCGCCTCGGAGGCTTCGCGGACCTTCGCGTAGAACGCCTCCATGTAGGTGTGGCCGCCGGTGCGGGCGAGGGCCTTGCGGGCGATGGCCTTGAAGGTGGCGTAGAACTCGATCTGGTTGTCGGTGAAGTTCTCCCACTCGGTGTACGTGCGCCAGGTGCGGCCCGCCTTCTCCAGCCGCTCGGCGTAGGTGGACCAGTCGTAGCCGGGGTGACTGCCCTCGTCGTACGCGTCGTTGCCGACGGCCCGCTCGCCGTTCGCCTCGTAGCCGGTCTTGCCGCTCCACAGGTGGTTGCGGTTCGGGCTGGTGGAGGTGTGGATCGAGGAGTGGTAGGCGTCGCAGACGGTGAAGGTGTCGGCCAGCTCGTAGTGGAGCGGGATGTCGCGCCGGTCGTAGTACGCCATCGTCGCGGCGGTCTTCGCGCTGATCCAGCCGTTCATCCAGCCGCCGCCCCAGGCCTTCGCGCCGCCGCTCCAGGAGTGGTCGAGGGCCCCGATGTACTGGAGGTCCTTCTTCTGCTCGGCGGCCGCCTCCCGTACCGGGAAGGGCAGCACGGTGCTTCCGGCGGTGCCCGGCTGCTCGAAGACGGTCCCCCCGGTGGGCAGCTCGACGGCGTTGCGGTCGCCGAAGCCGCGCACCCCGCGCAGGGTGCCGAAGTAGTGGTCGAAGGAGCGGTTCTCCTGCATCAGGATCACCACGTGCTTGATGGCTGCGAGCCCTCCGGACCCCGCGTGGGCGGGCTGCGCGGCGATGGCTGCCTGGAGCGACGGCGGCAGGAACGATCCGGCCGCAGCGGCGCCGAGGGCGCCCCCGCCGAGGGCGAAGAGCCGCCGCCGTGACATGTCCGTGGTCAAAAGAGCCTCCTGGTTCCGGTGCGTGCCATCCGGAAGCTAGTCAGGACAGGTGGCTTCGGGAAGGACGGTGCACGGCCCGGTGGTGAACGTCCAACAGGTCGGACGAGAAGTCCAACCGGCTCTCCGGGAGCCCCTCACACCCCGATGAGGTGCAGCGATCCCCACAGCGCGAGCGTCGACGCGAGGAGGGTCGCCGGTACGGTCGCCAGCCCCAGCCGGGTGAAACGGCCCAGCTCCGGGGCGTCGCCGTGGGCGTGCAGGACGCGCCGCCACAGCAGCGTGGCGAGGGATCCGACATAGGTGAGGTTCGGGCCGATGTTCACCCCGATCAGGGCGGCGAGCAGCGGCCCGGGACCGGCCGCGGCGACGATCGGGAGCAGGGCGAGGATCGCGGGCAGGTTGTTGATCAGGTTGGCGAGCAGCGCCGCGACCACCGCGACGCCGAGCAGCGCGGGGAGGGTGTCGCCGTCGGGCAGCAGGGCGGCGATCCCGTCGCCGAGCCCGTGGTCGACGACCGCCTTGACGACGATGCCGAGCGCGAGGACGAACAGGCAGAACAGCGGGTTGGCGGAGCGGACGAGGGCGGCGGGGGTGGTCTCCCGCCGGGCGAGCGCCCGCACGGCGAGCACCGCCGTCCCCGCCAGCGCGGCCCACAGCGGCTCGGCCCCCGCGAACGAGGTGACGACGAACCCGGCCAGGGTCAGCGCCAGCACGACGAGCGTGAAGACGGGCACCGGGGTGCGCTCGGCCTCCGGGTCGGGCGCGTGCGCCCCGGCGGCCAGGTCGTCCCGGAACGCCCGGCGGAACACGGCGTACTCGACGGCGATCGCGGCCAGCCACGGCAGCGCCATCAGCGCGGCGAACCGGGTGAAGGAGAGGCCGCTCGCGGTGAACGCCAGCAGGTTGGTGAGGTTGGAGACGGGCAGCAGCAGGGAGGCCGAGTTGGCGAGGTGCGCGCAGGCGTAGACGTACGGGCGGGGCCGCGCGCCGACCCGGGCCGCGGTCGCGAGGACCACCGGGGTGAGCAGGACGACGGTGGCGTCCAGGCTGAGGACGGCGGTGACGAGGGCGGCCACGCCGAAGACCCCGCCGAGGAGGGGACGGGTCCGCCCCTGGCAGACCCGGGCGACCCAGTCCCCGGCGGCCCGGAACAGCCCCTCGTCCGCGCAGAGCTGGGCCAGCACCAGGATCGCGGCGAGGAATCCGACGACGGGCAGCAGTTCCCCGGCCTGGGCCCGTGCCTCGGGCCATGACACCGCGCCCAGCGCCACCACCAGGACCGCGGCGGGCACGGCGACGGTCGCCTCCGGCAGGCCCCGGGGGCGGACGACGGCGAAGGTGAGGACGCCCAGGAGCAGGGCGAGGGAGACGATCTCGGCGGTGACGGTGGTCAGGGGGGGCTCTCAGGGTTCATGGGAAGGGGCGGTGCGCCCGCGCCACGCGGGTGCACCGCCCCTTCGCGGTGGTGACGGGGGATCAGCCCGCGACGCCGAGCTTCTCCAGGATCAGCTCGCGCACACGGCCCGCGTCCGCCTGGCCGCGGGTGGCCTTCATGACCGCGCCGACGAGCGCGCCCGCCGCCGCGACCTTGCCGCCGCGGATCTTGTCCGCGATGGCCGCGTTGCCCGCGATGGCCTCGTCCACGGCGGTGGACAGCGCGCCCTCGTCCGAGACGACCTTCAGGCCGCGCTTCTCGACGACGGTGTCCGGGTCGCCCTCGCCCGCGAGGACGCCCTCGATGACCTGGCGGGCCAGCTTGTCGTTGAGGTCGCCCGCGGCGACGAGTCCGGCCACCCGGGCGACCTGCGCCGGGGTGATCGGCAGCTCGTCCAGACCGCGGCCGGTCTCGTTGGCGTTACGGGCGAGCTCGCCCATCCACCACTTGCGGGCCTGGTCGGAGGGGGCGCCCGCCTCGGTAGTGGCGACGATCAGGTCGACCGCGCCCGCGTTGAGGATGGACTGCATGTCGTGCTCGGAGACGCCCCACTCCTCCTTGAGCCGGGCCCGGCGGACCCGGGGCAGCTCGGGGAGGCCCTTGCGCAGCTCCTCGACCCGCTCGCGCGCGGGCGCGACGGGGACCAGGTCCGGCTCGGGGAAGTAGCGGTAGTCCTCGGCGTTGTCCTTGATGCGGCCGGCCGTGGTGGAGCCGTCCTCCTCGTGGAAGTGCCGGGTCTCCTGCACGATGGTGCCGCCCGAGGACAGCACGGCGGCGTGCCGCTGGATCTCGAAGCGGGCGGCCCGCTCGACGGAACGCAGCGAGTTCACGTTCTTCGTCTCGGAACGGGTGCCGAACGTGACGGTGCCGTGGGGGCGCAGCGACAGGTTGACGTCGCAGCGCATCTGGCCCATCTCCATGCGCGCCTCGGAGACCCCGAGGGCCTTGATCAGCTCGCGCAGTTCGGCGACGTACGCCTTGGCGACCTCGGGGGCGCGGGCACCGGCCCCCTCGATCGGCTTGGTGACGATCTCGATGAGCGGGATACCGGCCCGGTTGTAGTCGAGCAGGGAGTGGGACGCGCCGTGGATACGGCCGGTGGCGCCGCCGACGTGCGTCGACTTGCCGGTGTCCTCCTCCATGTGGGCGCGCTCGATCTCCACCCGGAAGACCTCGCCGTCCTCCAGCTGGACGTCCAGATAGCCGTTGAAGGCGATCGGCTCGTCGTACTGGGAGGTCTGGAAGTTCTTCGGCATGTCCGGATAGAAGTAGTTCTTCCGGGCGAAACGGCACCACTCGGCGATCTCGCAGTTGAGCGCGAGGCCGATCTTGACGGCGGACTCGACGCCGATCTCGTTGACGACCGGCAGCGCGCCGGGCAGTCCGAGACAGACCGGGCAGGTCTGGGAGTTGGCGTCCTGCTTCAGCTCCGTGGAGCAGCCGCAGAACATCTTGGTCTTGGTGCCGAGCTCGACATGGACCTCCAGGCCCATGACGGGGTCGTAGGACGCTAGCGCGTCCTCGTACGACACCAGGTCAGTGACAGTCACGGTGAGACTTTCCCTCTCAGCCCAGCAGGACGTCTTCGTCGCCGAGACGCTTCAGTTCGCGATAGAGGATCGCGAGTCCGGTGACGACGGCGGCCGCGGAGACGGCCGCGTCGATGAGCCGCAGCACGTCGTTGTCCTGGCGGGCGAGCTTCGCCTGCTTGGCGATGCTGATCGCGCCGAACGCGGTACTGCCGAGCGAGACGTACAGCCCGGTCTTGGACTTCCTGAAGTTACTGGCCTTCTTTGCCATGGCACTCACAGCGACGGAGCCTCCTCGAGCAGCGGGTGCCCCCACTTTTCCACGAAAGCCGCCTCGACGGCGGATCCGACCTGGTAGAGCCGGTCGTCCTTCATGGCGGGGGCGATGATCTGCAGTCCGACCGGCAGACCGTCCTCCGGGGCCAGGCCGCAGGGCAGCGACATGGCGGAGTTGCCGGCCAGGTTGGTGGGGATGGTGCACAGGTCCGCGAGGTACATCGCCATCGGGTCGTCGGCGCGCTCGCCGATCGGGAAGGCGGTGGTCGGGGTCGTCGGGGAGACGATCACGTCGACCTGCTCGAAGGCCTTCTCGAAGTCCTGGGTGATGAGGGTGCGGACCTTCTGGGCGGAGCCGTAGTACGCGTCGTAGTAGCCGGAGCTGAGCGCGTAGGTGCCCAGGATGATCCGGCGCTTCACCTCGTCGCCGAAGCCCGCCTCGCGGGTCAGCGCGGTGACCTCCTCCGCCGACTTCGTCCCGTCGTCGCCGACCCGCAGGCCGTAGCGCATGGCGTCGAAGCGGGCCAGGTTGGAGGAGCACTCCGAGGGCGCGATCAGGTAGTACGCGGAGAGCGCCAGGTCGAAGGAGGGGCAGTCCAGCTCGACGATGTCCGCGCCGAGCGACTTCAGCAGCTCGACCGACTCGTCGAACCGCTGGAGGACACCGGCCTGGTAGCCCTCGCCGCGGAACTGCTGGACGACGCCGACGCGCATCCCCCGGACCGAGCCGTTACGGGCGGCCTCGACGACCGGCGGGACGGGGGCGTCGATGGACGTCGAGTCCATCGGGTCGTGGCCCGCGATCGCCTCGTGCAGCAGCGCCGCGTCCAGGACCGTACGGGCGCAGGGCCCGCCCTGGTCGAGGGAGGAGGAGAAGGCCACCATGCCGTAGCGGGAGACGCCGCCGTAGGTGGGCTTGACGCCGACGGTGCCGGTCACGGCGGCGGGCTGGCGGATGGAACCGCCGGTGTCCGTGCCGATGGCGAGCGGTGCCTCGTAGGAGGCGAGGGCGGCGGAGGAGCCGCCGCCGGAGCCGCCGGGGATGCGGGTGAGGTCCCAGGGGTTGCCGGTGGGGCCGTAGGCGCTGTTCTCGGTGGAGGACCCCATGGCGAACTCGTCCATGTTGGTCTTGCCGAGGATGACGACGTCGGCGGCGCGCAGCTTCCGGGTGAGCGTGGCGTCGTACGGCGGGACCCAGCCCTCCAGGATCTTGGAGCCGACGGTGGTCGGCATGTCCTGGGTGGTGAAGATGTCCTTCAGCGCGAGCGGGACACCGGCCAGCGGGCCGAGCTTCTCGCCCGCCTCGCGCTTGGCGTCCACGGCGCGGGCCTGGGCCAGGGCGCCCTCGCGGTCGACGTGCAGGAAGGCGTGGACCTTCTCGTCGACGGCGTCGATCCGGGCGAGGTGGGCCTCGGTGACCTCGACGGCGGTCAGTTCGCCGGAGGCGATCCTCGCGGCGATCTCGGCCGCGGTGAGCTTGATGATGGTGCTGATGTCCGTCATGGCGGTTAGTCCTCCCCCAGGATCTGCGGCACCTTGAAACGCTGCTGCTCCTGGGCCGGGGCGCCGGAGAGCGCCTGCGCGGGGGTGAGCGACGGACGGACCTCGTCCGCGCGCATGACGTTGGTCAGCGGCAGCGGGTGGGAGGTCGGCGGTACGTCTTGGTCGGCGACCTCGGAGACGCGGGCGACCGCGCCGATGATGTCGTCGAGCTGACCGGCGAAGTGATCGAGCTCTTCGCCCTTCAGCTCCAGACGCGCCAGCCGGGCGAGGTGGGCGACCTCCTCGCGCGTGATGCCAGGCATGCGGCGATCCTCAGGGGTTGGTGTGTGGTTGTGGCCGTCGGTGGCACATTCCCGCCGCCCCTCCTCGGGGCGGGCCGCGCGGCGTCGGGCGCCTGCGACCGCAGGGCGCCGGAGCGCCCTCGTGACGGAGCCACGTGGGCGGTTCGGCGACGCGGCGGGCGGGTGGGCCGGGCGTCGTGCGGCGGGTGGAGACGTGCCATCGGCCCCCAATCCTATGGGGTCCGCCGGAGGCGGATGCCCCACCCCGACCGGCCCGCCCCCGCGGGGCGGCCCGGCCCGGCCCCTCAGGGGGTGTCGGTCTCCGCGGGGCCGGTGGCCGCGCCGTTCAGCGAGGCGTTCATCGAGCCGGTGGCCGACCCGGTGGCGGCGGCCGCCTGGGCTCTCAGCTCGGCGGGCCGCCGCCAGCCGTGCTCGCCCCGGGCACGCAGCCAGGCGGTCGTCTCCTGGGGCGGCATCGCCGCGGCCACCAGCCAGCCCTGCACGGCGTCGCAGCGCAGGTCCCGCAGGCGCTCCCACGTCTCGTCGTCCTCGACGCCCTCGGCGACGACGACCAGGCCGAGGGAATGGGCCAGGTCGATGGTGCAGCGGACGATCTCCGCGTCCTCCTGGTCGAGGGCGAGCCGGGCCACGAAGGAGCGGTCGATCTTCAGTTCGCTGACCGGCAGTCTGCGCAGGTGGACCAGGGAGGAGTAGCCGGTGCCGAAGTCGTCCAGGGACATCCTCACGCCATGCGCGGTGAGCCCGGCCAGGGTGTCGGCGGCGCGCTGCGGGTCCTCCAGCAGGACGTGCTCGGTGATCTCCAGTTGGAGCGCTCCCGCGGGCACGCCGTGGCGGGCGAGGCGGGCGGCGACGCCCCCCGCGAAGCCGGGGGTGTGCACGTCGCGCGGGGAGACGTTGACCGCGACCGGGACGAACAGGCCCTGCGACCGCCACCGGGCGACCTGGGCCAGCGCCGTCTCCAGGACGTACTCCGTGAGGTGGGGCATCAGGCCGGAGGACTCGGCGATGGCGATGAACTCGTCCGGGGGGACCCGGCCGCGCTCCGGGTGCACCCAGCGCACCAGCGCCTCCAGCCCGGCGACCTGTCCGTCGAAGCGGACCTTGGGCTGGTAGTGCAGCTCGACGTCGCCCGCGTCCAGGGCCCGGCGCAGATCGCCCAGCAGCCCCAGCCGGTCGGGGGTGTTGCTGTCCCGCTTGGACTCGTAGACCTCCACCCCGGTGCGGTCCCGCTTGGCCTGGTACATCGCGACGTCCGCCCGGCGCAGCAGCCCCTCGGCGTCCAGGGCGTGGTCGGGGTAGACGGCGACCCCGGCGCTGGCCTCCAGCACCAGGGTGAGGCCGTCGAGGTCGAGCGGCGAGGACAGCTCGGCGGCCAGATGGCGGGCGACCTGCTGGGCGCTGGTGGTGGAGTCGGTGTGCGGCAGCAGTACGGCGAACTCGTCGCCGCCGAGCCGGGCCGCCTCGGCTCCGCCCGGCAGGGCGAGCCGCAGGCGTTCCGCTATCTGGAGCAGCAGCCGGTCCCCGGCCAGGTGGCCCAGGGTGTCGTTGACCGCGCGGAAGCGGTCCAGGTCGATCAGGACCAGGGCCGAGCGGGTGCCGAGGGACTCCGCGTCCTCCAGGGCCGACCAGGTCCGCTCCAGCAGCCACTGGCGGTTGGGCAGCCCGGTCAGCGGGTCGCGCAGCTGCTCCTCGGCGCGGGCGCGGGCGATCCAGAGCGTGGAGTCCAGGGCGATCAGGGGTACCGCGAAGAGCGGCAGCAGGATGGGCATGGACATCGCGACGGCGCAGATCAGCGGGGCGAGGCCGAGGAGCGCGACGGCGACGAGGCCCTGGCGCAGCAGCGCGGTGCGGGCGACCGTCGGCAGACCGCCGCCGAGCGGGGCCCGGACGTACCACAGCAGGACCCGGGTGACGAGCAGGTACGTCGACGCCGCCAGCACCAGCTCGGGCACGGCCGCCGGGCCCCAGTCGAGTGGCTGCCAGGGCTGCTCGACGGTGGGCGCGACCCCGAAGGCGGCCAGTACGAGGGCCGCCGCCGCGATGCCGAGGATGTCGACCGAGCCGTGGAGCAGCCCCTGCCACCAGCGGTGCCTGCGGGCGCTGCCGACGAGCACCACCACGGCGAGACTGACCAGGCCGGCCGGCAGCCAGCCGTACAGCAGGAGCACGGCGAGGGTGAGGGCCGCCCCGGAGCCGGTGCCGCCCCACCACCGGTCGCGGCCGAGGGCCACCAGGTGGCCGACGACGATCCCGGTGAGGACGGCGAGGGACCAGCCCACCCGGCCGTCGGGGAAGAGCGCGTGGCCGTCGCGCACGGTCCGGTAGAACCCGGCCGCCAGGAGTAACGCGGCGGTCCCCACGACGGCGGCGCCGAGCGGGGGTGTGAGGCCGGCGAAACCTCGCAGCCGCGACACCGGGGCGGCGCTCTCGGTCGGTTTCATTCCGTCCCTCTCACAGCCGGCGGTGCCGATGTCCCTCGGTGGCGCCCGTCTCCGGGGCACCACGGCTCCGTTCGGGCAGCCGTGCGCGGCGGGCGCACCTCTCAACAGTAGGCCGCGAAAGGCTCCCAGGGGCAGCGCTCTACAGCTCTTGCCCGAATGCGAGCCGACCGACCGTCACCATCTGCTATGCGCCGACCGGGTGAGAGGTGAGGACCGTTCGGGTCCCGTGGACCCCTTCTTCACCCCTCTGCCCCGTTTCCTTCCCGCTCGGGGCCGCGCCACGCCCGGAGCGCGTCTCGAAGACGTCTCGATCCGGAGAACGGCCGACGGCCCGGACCCCGGCCGATGGTTACTCCGTGTCGCCCTCCGTGCCGCCCTCCGGGGTCTCTTCGGACGCAAGTTCGGGATCGGCTCCCGGCACCGGCAGGGCCGCCTCCCTGGCTTGTTCGGGCCCCTGTTCGAGCAGGATCGCGAAGCCGTCCTCGTCGAGCACCGGGACCTTCAGCTGCATCGCCTTGTCGTACTTGGAGCCGGGATTGTCGCCGACGACGACGAACGCGGTCTTCTTGGACACCGATCCGGTGACCTTCGCGCCGCGGGCCTGGAGCGCCTCCTTCGCACCGTCGCGGGTGTGGCCCGCGAGGGTGCCGGTGACGACGACGGTGAGTCCTTCGAGGGGGCGGGGGCCCTCGTCCTCCCCGGAGCTCTCGTCCGCCATCCGCACCCCCGCCTCACGCCACTTGCGCAGGATCTCGCGGTGCCACTCCTCGGCGAACCACTGCTTGACCGAGGCCGCGATGGTCGGCCCGACGCCGTCGGCCGCGGCCAGCTCCTCCTCGGTCGCCTCGTCGATCCGGTCGACGGAGCGGAACTGGCGGGCCAGCTCCTGGGCGGCGACCGGTCCGACGTGGCGGATGGAGAGCCCGGTGAGCACCCGGGCGAGCGGGGCCTGCCGGGCGGCGGCGATGCCCTCCAGCATGGCGACGGCGTTCTTCTTCGGCTCGCCCTGCTGGTTGGCGAAGACCGTCGCGATCTTCTCCTCGCCGGTCTTCGGGTCGCGCTTGGGCAGCCCGCTGTCCTGGTCCAGGACGTAGGCCCGGATCGGCAGCAGCTGCTCGATCGTGAGGGAGAACAGGTCGCTCTCGTCCTTCAGGACCGGCTCGGCGGGCTCCAGCGGCCGGGTCAGGGCGGCGGCGGCCACATAGCCGAAGTGGTCGATGTCCAGGCTCTTGCGTCCGGCGAGGTAGAAGACCCGCTCGCGCAACTGGGCGGGGCAGGTGCGGGCGTTGGGGCAGCGGAGGTCGATGTCGGCCTCCTTCATGGGGCGCAGCTCCGTGCCGCATTCGGGGCAGTGCGACGGCATCTCGAACGGCTTCTCGGTGCCGTCGCGCAGGTCGACGACGGGGCCGAGGATCTCGGGGATGACGTCTCCCGCCTTGCGCAGGACGACGGTGTCCCCGATGAGGACGCCCTTGGCCTTGACCACGTTCTGGTTGTGCAGGGTGGCGAACTCGACCTCGGAACCAGCCACTTCGACCGGCTCGACCTGGGCGTAGGGGGTGACGCGGCCGGTGCGGCCGACGCCGACGCGGATGTTGACCAGCTTGGTGTTGACCTCTTCGGGGGCGTACTTCCAGGCGATGGCCCAGCGCGGGGCGCGCGAGGTGGAGCCGAGGCGGCCCTGGAGCGGGATCTCGTCGAGCTTGACGACGACCCCGTCGATCTCGTGCTCCACGGAGTGCCGGTGCTCACCGAAGTGGGCGATGAACTCCCGGACCCCGGCGAGGGAGTCGACGACCTTGTTGTGCCGGGCGGTGGGCAGGCCCCAGCCCTTGAGGAGGTCGTACGCCTGGGAGAGGCGGTCGATGCTCAGGCCCTGGTGGGCGCCGATGCCGTGCACCACCATGTGCAGCGGCCGGGAAGCGGTGACCTTGGGGTCCTTCTGGCGCAGCGATCCGGCGGCCGCGTTGCGCGGGTTGGCGAAGGGCTTGTCGTCGGCGGCGACGAGCCGGGCGTTCAGCTCCTCGAAGCCCTCCATCGGGAAGAAGACCTCCCCGCGGATCTCGACCAGGGCGGGGAGGTCCTCGCCCTCCAGGCGGTGCGGGATGTCGGCGATGGTGCGGACGTTGGGGGTGATGTCCTCGCCGGTGCGGCCGTCGCCCCGGGTCGCCGCCCGGGTCAGCCTGCCGTGCTCGTAGGTGAGGTTGACGGCGAGCCCGTCGACCTTCAGCTCGCACAGGAAGTGGTGGTCGGGGGTGCCGGTCTCCTTGGCGACGCGGTCGACCCAGGCGGCCAGCTCCTCGTCGTCGAAGGCGTTGTCCAGGGAGAGCATCCGCTCGGCGTGCTCCACGGAGGTGAACTCCGTGACGTAGGGCCCGGCGACCTTCTGGGTCGGGGAGTCGGGGGTGCGCAGCGCCGGGTGCTCCTCCTCCAGGGCCTCCAGCGAGCGCAGCAGCCGGTCGAACTCGGCGTCGCTGACGACCGGCTGGTCCTTCACGTAGTAACGGAAGCGGTGCTCCTCGATCTGCTCGGCCAGCAGCGCGTGCTTCTCCCGCGCCTTCGCCGGAACCGAGCTGTCCTGCTCCACCCGCTGTTCGGCCACCATCGTCCCCAACCTCCCGTTACCCGTCGTGCCCGTCACTCAGGGTTGTCAGCGAGCGACCTCGCCGCCCGCGCGCAGTGGGCGAGGGCGGCGCGGGCGTGCGCGGGCGACGCCCCCGCGAGACCGCACGACGGAGTGATCACGACGGACTCGGCGAGAGTCCCCGGATTCAGCCCCAGCCTGCTCCACAGCTTCCTGACACCCATGACGCTACCGCCCGGGTCTGACAATGGGCCGGAGGCCGGGTCCGTGGAGGGCACCACGCCGAGGAACAGCTGGGTGCCGCCCTCGACCGCCTCCCCGATCGCCTCCTCCTCACGCTCGGTGAGCAACGAGAAATCGAACGAGATCCCGTCGGCCCCGGCCCGGCGCAGCAGCGCGAAGGGCACTTCGGGGGCGCAGGAGTGGACGATCGCCGCCCCGTCGCCACCGACGACGGCCAGCACCTCGCGCAGGGCGGCCTCGACGAGCTGGCGGTCGACCGCGCGGTAGGTGCGGTAGCCGCTGGCGGAGCGGACCCGGCCGCGCAGGACGGCGGTCAGGGACGGCTCGTCGAGCTGGAGGACCACCTCCGCGCCCGGCACCCGGCGGCGTACCTCGGCGAGGTGGGCGCGCAGCCCCTCGGCCAGCGAACCGGTCAGGTCCCGGCAGGCTCCGGCGTCGGCCAGCATCGCCTCGCCGCCGCGCAGCTCCAGGGCGGCGGCGAGCGTCCACGGCCCGGTCGCCTGGACCTTCAGCAGGCCCGCGTAGCCCTGGGTGAACTCCTCCAGGGCGTCCAGGTCCTCCCCCAGCCAGGAGCGGGCGCGGCGGGTGTCGCGGCCGGGCCGGTCGCTGATCCGCCAGCCGCTCGGCTCGACGTGCCCGTACATCTCGGCCAGCAGGCCGACGCTCCGGCCTGTCATGTCGGCGCCGGGCCCCCGCGCGGGCAGCTCCGCCAGATACGGCATGCCCCGGCCGTCGGCGAAGGAGCCGATGACGGTCTTGGCCGCCTCCCGCGCGTCTCCTCCCGGCATGGACCCGACACCGGTCGCCGGACACCCGCTGAACTCGCTCTTCTCACTCACGCGGGAAGCCTACGGTCCCCGGCGCGCCCGCCCGGCAGGCGGGGCGTCAGCGGCCGGGACGGACGGTGAGGTCGTTGACCTCGGCGTCGCGCGGCAGGTCGATCGCCATCAGGATCGTCGTGGCCACCGACTCGGGGTCGATCCAGCGTCCGGCGTCGTACTCCTTACCCTCCTGCTGGTGCACCTTGGCCTGCATCGGGCTGGCGGTACGGCCGGGGTAGACCGAGGTGACGCGGACGCCGTTGCCGTGCTCCTCGTGGCGCAGCGCGTCGGCGAGCGCCTTGAGGCCGTGCTTGCTCGCGGCGTACGCGCCCCACTGGGCGTGGGCGTTGAGTCCGGCGCCGGAGTTCACGAAGAGGACGTGGCCCCGGGCGACGCGCAGCTGCGGGAGCAGCAGGCGGGTGATCTCGGCGGGGGCGAGGAGGTTGGCGTTGAGCTGGAAGTGCCACGCCTTGGGGGTGAGTTCGGCGACGGAGCCCAGTTCGACGACGCCCGCGACGTGCAGCAGGGTGTCGATCCGCTCGGGCATGGTCTGCTGGCCGAACGCCCAGGACAGCCGGTCGGGGTTGCCGAGGTCACCGACGAGGGTACGCGCGCCCGGGTGGCGCTCGGCGAGTTCCCTGGCACGGCCGGCGTCACGGGCGAGCAGGACGAGGTCGTCGCCGCGCTCCTGGAGACGGCGGGCGACAGCGGCTCCGATGCCGGAACCGGCGCCGGTGATGAGGTGGGTAGCCATGGGGGGATTTTAGGGCGGGCGTGATCACCGCATTCCGGCGGACTCCTCCAGGTAGGCGAGCGCGCCGACGCCGTCCTTGGCGAAGAAGACCAGGTCGGTGAGGGGCACCGGGAGGAACCCCTCGTCCTCCATCCGCTGGAACTGCTGGCGCAGACCGTCGTAGAAGCCCGCCGTGTTGAGCAGGACCACCGGCTTGGTGTGCTTGCCGTGCTTCTTGAGCTCCAGGATCTCGGTGGCCTCGTCCAGGGTCCCGGTGCCGCCGACCATGATCACCACGGCGTCGGCCTTCGCCAGGAGGAGCGCCTTGCGTTCGGCGAGGTCGCGGGCGATCACCATCTCGTCCGCGTCCGTCCGGGCCTTCGCGGCCAGGAAGTCGACCGACACCCCCACGAGCCGTCCGCCCGCCGCCTGCACGCCGTCCGCGACGACCTTCATCAGGCCGCTCTCCGACCCGCCCCAGACCAGGGTGTGCCCGCCGCGGCCGAGCAGTTCGGCGAACTCCCGGGCGGGCACGGTGTAACGGTCGTCGAGGTCGGCGGCGGAGAGGAAGACACAGATGTTCATGGGCCAACCGTACGGCCGGGGTCCGACAGTCCCCCGGTCCGGTGGATTTCGCGGTCCGGGGAAGATTCGGGCCCCCTGGACCGCTGGAACAGACATGACTGCCACCCGAGGACACCGCATCACCGTCGAGCAGGGCACCGAGCACGTCCGGGCCGTTCACGACGGGCAGGTGCTGGCCGAGAGCCACCGCCCGCTCGTGCTCCGCGAGACGGGCTGTCCGGTCCGCTACTACCTGCCGCCCGAGGACGTCCGCACCGAGTTGCTGACCGCGTCGGACACCAGCACCCACTGCCCGTTCAAGGGGGACGCCTCCTACTGGTCGGTGCCGGGCGCGGCCGATCTCGTCTGGGCCTACCCCGACCCGAAGTCCGAAGTCGCCGCGATCAAGGACCACTTCTGCTTCTACGCGACGGAGCCGGTGGGCGGCTGACCTGCGGGGCGCGTGCTCCGCGAAGTTTTTCCGCGCCGGAGCGATGAGTTTCCCGGTCCGGCGCGGTCTCCTCTCCCATGGACAGGACTCTCTCAGCCGACGGCACTCCGATCGCCTACCGCCGCCAGGGCGAGGGCCTTCCGCTGGTCCTGGTCGGCGGGGCGCTGAGCAGCGCGGCGACCGACGCACCGCTGGCCGCCCTGCTGGCCCCGCGCTTCACGGTGGTCACCTACGACCGTCGGGGCCGGGGCGCCAGCGGAGGCGCCGGGCCCCCGGTCGTGGCGCGGGAGGTCGAGGACCTGACCGCCGTCGTCCGGGCCGCCGGAGCGGGCGCGGCGGTCTTCGGGACGGGCTCGGGCGGCGCGCTGGTTCTGGAGGCGGCGGCCGCCGGGCTTCCGGTGGAGCTGCTCGCCGTGTACGAACCGCCCTACACGCCCGGCGCTTCCGGCCTGCTGTCCAAGGCCCGCCGCACGGACCGGCTGCACCGACTCCTGACGGCCGGGGACCGGGGCGGGGCGGTGGAGCTGCACCTGTCCGCGACGGGCGTGGAGCGGGAAACCGCCGCGCGGCTGCGGCGCTCCCCCCGGTGGGCGGAGCTGGAGGCGATGGCCCACACCCTGGCGTACGACGAGGCGCTGCTGGGCGACGGGGCGATCCCGGTGGAGCGGTTCGCCGCAGTCGCCGCCCGGACGCTGGTGCTCTGCGGCGGCTTCAGCTCCGCTTCGGCCCGCGCGGCGACCCGGACCCTGGCGGAGGCGTTGCCCCGGGGCCGGCACCGCACGCTGACGGGTCAGATGCGGGAGGTGGCCCCGCAGGTGATCGCGCCGGTGCTGGCGGACTTCTTCGCCCGGGAGGTGTACGCGCGAGCGGGCTCGTAGCCCGGACGCCGGGGCGCCCGCCGCCCTACCCACGGGAGCGACCCGGTCTCCCCCGTGGGCCCGCCTCAGGAACCCGCCGTCACCCGCTCGCGGCGGACCGTCGTCGCGATGGTGGCCGAGCCGACCACGCGGGTGCCGTCGTAAAGGACGACCGCCTGGCCGGGGGCGACGCCCCGGACCGGCTCGGCGAAGGTGACGTTCAGCTCGGCGCCGTCGACCAGTTCGGCCGTGACCTCGCACTCGCCGCCGTGGGCGCGCAGCTGGGCGGTGTACGCACCCGGGCCGGACGGGGGCGTTCCGCACCAGCGGGGCTTGATCGCGGTCAGCGCGGTGACGTCCAGGGCCTCTAGGGGGCCGACGGTGACGGTGTTGTTCACCGGGGAGATGTCCAGGACGTAGCGCGGCTTGCCGTCGGGGGCCGGGTGGCCGATCTTCAGGCCCTTGCGCTGGCCGATCGTGAAGCCGAACGCGCCCTCGTGGGTGCCCAGCTTCGTACCGGACTCGTCGAGGATGTCGCCCTCGGCCGGGCCGCCGAGGCGGCTCGCCAGGAAGCCCTGGGTGTCGCCGTCGGCGATGAAGCAGATGTCGTGGCTGTCGGGCTTCTTGGCGACGGCCAGGCCCCGGCGCTCGGCCTCGGCGCGGATCTCGTCCTTGGTGGTGAGGGTGTCGCCGAGCGGGAACAGGGCGTGGGCGAGCTGCTTCTCGTCCAGGACCCCGAGGACGTAGCTCTGGTCCTTGGCCATGTCGGAGGCGCGGTGCAGCTCGCGGCCGCCGTCCTCGGTGAGCCGCACCGTGGCGTAGTGGCCGGTGCACACGGCGTCGAAGCCGAGGGCGAGGGCCTTGTCGAGCAGCGCGGCGAACTTGATCTTCTCGTTGCAGCGCAGGCACGGGTTGGGGGTGCGCCCGGCCTCGTACTCCGCGACGAAGTCCTCCACGACGTCCTCGCGGAAGCGTTCCGCCAGGTCCCAGACGTAGAACGGGATGCCGATGACGTCGGCGGCACGGCGGGCGTCCCGGGAGTCTTCGATGGTGCAGCAGCCGCGCGCCCCGGTCCGGAAGGACTGGGGGTTCGCGGACAGGGCGAGGTGGACACCGGTCACGTCATGGCCCGCCTCGACGGCGCGGGCGGCGGCGACGGCGGAGTCCACTCCGCCCGACATCGCGGCGAGGACACGCAGGGGGCGCTGGGAAGTCTCAGTCATAGCCCCTCAAGGGTACGGGTCGCCGGGAACCGAACGCTCGCGGATAAGCGTTGACGATCACATGGGGAACAACGGGAGCACCCGGGCGCCGCGGCAGAAGCCGGCGGGCGGCGTCAGCCGGCGTGCGCTGCTGATCGGCGGCGGGGCGGTGGCGGCCGCCGGGACCGCCGCCGTGCTCGCGCGCGACGGGCTGAAGCGGATGTGGTGGCAGGTGCCCGGTGTCGACAAACCCCGCAAGCCGGGCGAGCTGGACTATCCGGGAGCGAGCTGGGTGGCCGCCTCCGAGGCGAACTGGCGGCGGGCGGACCGCCCCGCCGACTTCAGGATCGACCGGGTGATCGTCCATGTCACCCAGGGCAGTTTCGCCAGCGCGGTGCGGGTGTTCCAGGACCCCGCCCACCAGGCCGCGACCCACTACATCGTGGGGCAGGACGGGCGGGTGGTGCAGATGATCCGCGAGCTGGACGTGGCGTACCAGGCGGGCAACCGCGCGTACAACGAGCGGGCCGTCGGCATCGAGCACGAGGGGTTCGTGGACCGCCCGAAGGACCTCACCCAGGAGATGTACGCGTCGTCGGCGCGGCTCACGGCGTCGATCTGCGCGCGCTACGGCATACCCGTCGACCGGGAGCACATCATCGGGCACGTGGAGGTGCCGGGCACCGACCACACCGACCCGGGTCCGCACTGGGACTGGGACCGCTACATGGAGCTGGTGCGGCGCGCCGCGACGGCCCCGCCCTCCCCCTCGGCCACGCCCTCCGCCTCCGCCGGGACCCCGGGGTGACGGCTCTCAGCTGAGCCCGGCCGTGCGGGCCCGCTCCACCGCCGGGCCGATCGCCTGTGCCAGTGCCTTGACGTCCTCGTCCGTCGAGGTGTGGCCGAGCGAGAAGCGCAGGGTGCCCCGGGCCAGCTCCGGATCGGTTCCGGTGGCCAGGAGTACGTGGCTGGGCTGGGCGATCCCGGCGGTGCAGGCCGATCCGGTGGAGCATTCGATGCCCTGGGCGTCCAGCAGCAGCAGGAGCGAGTCGCCCTCGCAGCCGGGGAAGCTGAAGTGCGCGTTGGCGGGGAGCCGTCCGGCCGGGTCGGGGTCGCCGCCGAGGACGGCGTCCGGGACGGCGTGGCTCACGGCGGCGACGAGGTCGTCGCGCAGGGCGCCCACGCGCCGGGCGAACCGCTCGCGGCGTTCGGCGGCCAGCTGTCCGGCCACCGCGAAGGAGGCGATGGCGGGCACGTCCAGGGTGCCGGAGCGCACGTGCCGCTCCTGGCCGCCGCCGTGCAGGACGGGTACGGGGGTGTGGTCGCGGCCCAGCAGCAGCGCGCCGATGCCGAACGGGCCGCCGATCTTGTGGCCGCTGACCGTCAGCGCGGCCAGGCCCGAGGCGGCGAAGTCGACCTCCAGCTGTCCGAAGGCCTGCACCGCGTCGGCGTGCATGGGGATCGCGAACTCCGCTGCCACCTCGGCCAGTTCGCGGACCGGCATGATGGTGCCGATCTCGTTGTTGGCCCACATCACGGTGATCATCGCGATGTCGTCGGGGTCGCGGAGGATCGCCGCGCGGAGGTCGTCGGGGTGGACCCGGCCGTAGCGGTCGACCGGGAGGTAGTCGACGCGCGCGCCCTCGTGCTCGGCGAGCCAGTCGACGGCGTCCAGGACGGCGTGGTGCTCGACGGGGCCCGCGAGGACCCGGGTGCGGCGCGGGTCGGCGTCGCGGCGGGACCAGTACAGGCCCTTGACCGCGAGGTTGTCGGCCTCCGTGCCCCCGGAGGTGAGGACCACCTCGCTGGGGCGTGCGCCGAGGGCGTCGGCGAGGGCTTCTCTGGACTCCTCGACGGTACGGCGGGCCCGGCGTCCGGCGGCGTGCAGGGAGGACGCGTTGCCGGTGACGGAGAGCTGGGCGGTCATCGCCTCGATGGCTTCGGGAAGCATCGGGGTGGTCGCGGCGTGGTCGAGGTAAGCCATGGTGGGGCTGATTCTACGAGCCCCGGGTGGGGCGCACGGCGGGCGCGTCACGGTCCGGTGGGCGCGCACCCACGCGCGGGCTCAGCCGCCCAGGCTCCAGGCGACCGTTCCGTTGACGGTGACCAGGGTGGCCAGCACGACGAGGTCGGCCACGCCCAGGGCCAGGCCGAGGAAGGCGCGGCCCCTGCGGCGGGTGCGGCGGGCCAGGGCGAGAAGCGCCATCACGATCGCGGTGGGCCCGAGCAGCAGGTTGAAGACGAGCAGGCCGACGAGGCCGAGCACGAACGAGGCGACGGCCAGCCCGTCCGCCTCCCGGCCCTCCGCGCGGGAGGCCGCGGAGTCCGGGGCGGGCTTCGCACCCGGAGCCGCGTCCGGGGCCGCAGCCGGGGCCCGGTCCGGGGCCGGTGGTGCCGCTTCCGTCTCCGTACCGGTGGTGCGGCGGGCGAGGTCCGGGAGGGTGAGGGCCATGGTGCGAGCTCCTTCGGATCGGGACGGGACACGTCAGGCCGGGCGCGGGCGGAACGGGCGGCGGGTCCGGCGGCCGGGCCGGGATCAGCGGGGGTGGCGGGCCGCGAGGCGCTCGCGTACGGCGAAGACCAGCAGCCAGCAGCCGATCACGGCCGCGGCGGCCAGCGACAACGGGAGAGGAAGATGGGTGACCGCCCCGAGGACGATCCCCAGCAGAAGCAGTGCGGCGACGAGGACGAGCACGGCGGGACCTCTCTGTGCGACGACGAAGGCCGTTCAGAGTACGAGTGTTCACTGACTTGAGAGTCTAAACCTCCGGCCCTTTCCCCGGCTCGGAGAACAGTTGTTTACTCCATGGCATGAGTCACACCGCCGGGATCCGCCAGACCCAGAAGCTCCGCACCCGTCAGGCCCTCCTGGACGCGGCGCTCGTCCTGCTGGAGCACCAGAGCCTGAGCAGCCTGGGACTGCGCGAGGTCACCCGGGCCGCCGGGGTCACCCCGACCGCCTTCTACCGGCACTTCGAGGACACGGCGGCGCTCGGCGTCGCCCTGGTCGAGGAGACCCTGGGCAGCCTGCACGGGCTGATCGCCGCGGTGCTCGCGGAGACGGGCGACAGCCAGGAGCGCGTGGACCGCAGCGTGGAGGTGATAGCGCGCCATGTCGGCGCGCAGCCCGCCCACTTCCGGTTCATCGCCCGCGAACAGCACGGTGGCGTGGGCCCGGTGCGCGCGGCCATCGCCGCCCAGCTGCTCCGCTTCGCCGAAGAAGTGGCGGACGCGCTCGGCCAGGAGCCGGGGGCGGCCGGGTGGAGCGAGGAGGATCTGCTGATGCTGGGCCGCTTCTACGTGGACCACATGGTGATGACCGCGTCGGCGCTGCTGGAGGCCGGACCCGAACACGAGCGGGAGGTGGTCCGGCAGGCCCGTCGGCGGCTGCGCCTGGTCTCCCTCGGCCGCGCCCACTGGCTCGACGAGGGGGCGGCGGGAGGAGCGGCGGCCCCGGGGGCGGCCGACGGCGACACCCCCGCCTGACCCCGCGGCGGACACGAGGAGCACCACGGGCGCCACCGACGCGGCGAACACCCGGGTCCATCTCGTGGACCCGGGCGTTCGTGAGCCGGGGGGCCGGCGCTGTCGGCCGCTACGCGCCGCGCGGGGCCTTGGCCAGCTGGCGGGACTGGGCGACGAGGCGGTCCGCGCTGTCCCAGACCTCGGCGTCCTCCTCCAGGAAGCCGCCCGCGAGGTTGCGGGTGGTGAGGGCGACGCGCAGCGGGCCCGGGGCGGGCCGGCAGCGGACGTGGGTGGTCAGTTCGACGGTGGGGGTCCAGCCGGTCAGCCCCAGCTCGAACGAGGTCGGCGGCAGGGCGTCCACCGCGAGCAGCAGCGAGAGCGGGTCCGGGTCGCGGCCGTCGGCCAGGCCGAGCCAGCCGCGCATCTCCCCCTTGCCGGACGGGGCGCCGACCACCCAGCCGACGGTCGCCGGGTCGAGCTTGATGTCGAGGCGTCCGGTGATGGCGGCCTCGCCGGGGATCGGGCCCTCGGAGTCGTCGGGCCCGAGGCAGTGGTCCCGGTCGGGCATGGCGGGCGGCAGGGCGGTGGTGCGGACCTCGCCGGTGAGCGTGCCGAGGTCGCCGTAGGTGGCCAGGACCCGGATCCGCTCGGTCTCGCTGCCGTCCTCGCCGTACTGGAAGAGGGACGCCTGCCCGGTGGAGAGGGTGCGGCCGGTGCGGACGATCTGGGTCCGGATCACCGCCGGACCGGGCTCCGACGCGGTGAGGTAGTGCGCGGAGACCGAGAGCGGGTCGGGGTGCGGAAGGGCCTCTGCGAGGGCGCGGCCGATCACGGCCAGCAGATAGCCGCCGTTGACGGCGTGGAGGACGGTCCAGCCCGCCGCGAGTTCGGTTTCGTAGACACCCTCCTCCTTCCGGGTGACCGCGGTGTCCCGGTCGAATTCGCTGTCGCCGATGGTCGCGGGGGCGGTACGCGCCGCCCCGGCCTGTGCCTCTGCCGCTGTTCGTGCCATGCCCTGCACGGTACATCGACGGAATTACTGAGCGGTAGCTTTTCGTTGGCCGGACCTCGGCGGTCAGGTCGCCGCCGGACCCTCCTCCGCGCGCGCCGAGGAGCGGTTGTAGGCGCGCGGCGCCCGCCAGTGGAAGCGCAGCGCCAGCAGCCGCAGGACGAACGCGGCGATCACCGCCATGCCGCTGGTGAAGGCGTTGAGGGTGTCGAAGCGGATGCACAGGACGACCAGGGTGGCGCCGACGATCGCGGGCACCGCGTACAGGTCGCGGTCCCAGCGCAGCAGCGAGGGCACCTCGTTGGCCAGCACGTCGCGCAGCACGCCGCCGCCGACCGCGGTGGCCAGGCCCAGCGCGGCGGACGCGGTGAGCCCGAGGCCGTACTCGTACGCCTTGACCGTGCCGGTCACGCAGAACAGGCCGAGGCCCGCCGCGTCGAAGACGTTGACGCCGACCTGGATGCGTTCCACGTGCGGGTGGAGGAAGAAGACCAGGCAGGCGGCGAACAGCGGGGTGATGAAGTAGCCGAGATCGGTGAAGGCGGCGGGCGGGATCGCGCCGATCATCACATCACGGAAGAGCCCTCCGCCCAGCGCTGTCACCTCGGCGAGAACGGCGATGCCGAAGACATCGAAGTTCTTGCGGACGGCGAGCAGGGCGCCCGAGATCGCGAAGACGAAGATCCCCACGAGATCGAGCGCGTGCTGGACGGAGGGTGTGAACAGTTCGGTGAGCACCGGCCAATTGTGCCGGTGTCAGGCCTTGGAGCTGTCCTCCGCCCGCTCGGCCCCGTCCGCGTCGGCCACCGCCCCGGCCGGGGCCGGTACGGTCGCGGGCTTCGGATCCGCCGTGGCGGCCGGGGTGTCCTCGCCCTCCGAGACCTCCACCGCCTCGGTGGCCACCGCCTCCGTCGCGGTGACCGCCTCGATGCCGGTGGCCAGGGTCTGCCGCACCGTTCCGGCCTCGATCTCGGCCGTGAAGTGGCAGGCGACCTTGTGGCCGTCGCCCGTGTCCAGCAGCGGCGGGCGCTCGGTGGCGCACTTGGTCTCCTGCACCCACGGGCAGCGGGTGTGGAAGCGGCAGCCGGCCGGCGGGTTCGCCGGGGAGGGCAGGTCGCCGTGGAGCAGGATGCGCTCGCGGCGGTCCTCCACCTCCGGGTCCGGCACCGGGACGGCCGACATCAGCGCCTTGGTGTACGGGTGCCGGGGCTTCGCGTACAGCGCGTCGCTCGGCGCCTCCTCGACCAGCCCGCCCAGGTACATCACCCCGATGACGTCCGAGATGTGCCGGACGACGGCGAGGTCGTGGGCGATGACCAGGTAGGTCAGGCCGAGGGACTCCTGGAGTTCCTCCAGCAGGTTGATGACCTGTGCCTGGACCGACACGTCCAGCGCGGACACCGGCTCGTCGCAGATGATCACGTCCGGCTCCAGGACGAGCGCGCGGGCGATGCCGATGCGCTGGCGCTGGCCGCCGGAGAACTCGTGCGGGTAGCGGGACATCGCGTTGGACGGCAGGCCGACCTTGGCGAGGATCGCCTTGATCTTCTCCCGGCGCTCCGCCTGGTCGGTGCCGATGCCGTGGGCGGCCATGCCCTCGGAGAGGATCGACTCGATGTTCTGCCGGGGGTTGAGGCTGCCCAGCGGGTCCTGGAAGACCATCTGGAGGCGGCGGCGGAAGGCCCGCATCTCCTCCGACGGCAGCTTCGCCAGGTCGGTGCCGTCGAAGACGACCCCGCCGTCGGTGATGTCGTTCAGCCGCAGCACCGCCCGGCCGAGCGTCGTCTTGCCGCAGCCCGACTCGCCGACCAGGCCGTACGTCTGACCGGCCTCGATGGTCAGCGAGACGCCGTCGACCGCGTAGACGTGGCCCACCGTACGGTCGAAGAAGAGGCCCTTCTTGACCGGGAAGTGGACTTTGACGTCGTCCAGTTCGAGAAGGCTCATGCCGGGACCTCCGCTGTGGGCAGGACCGGGTTGACGCAGCGCACCTGGTGTCCGGCCGTGCGTGGTTCGGTCAGTTCGGGGGTGCCGGTCAGGCACTCCATCGTGTAGTGGTCGCACCGGGGTGCGAAGGCGCAGCCGTCGGCCCAGGCGATCTTGTCGTTGATGGACCCGCGGATCGGGTGCAGCGGTTCGCCGCGCGGGGCGTCCAGGCGCGGGATGGAGCCGAGCAGCCCGTGCGCGTACGGGTGGGTGGGGTGGGCGAACAGCTCGCGGCGGCCCGCCGACTCCACCGCCCGGCCCGCGTAGAGGACGTTGACCTCGTCGCAGAGTCCGGCGACGACGCCCAGGTCGTGGGTGATCATCAGCAGGGCGGTGCCCTCCTGGTCGACCAGTTCCTTCAGGAGCTCCAGGATCTGCGCCTGGATGGTGACGTCCAGGGCGGTCGTCGGCTCGTCGGCGATCAGCAGGCGGGGCGCGCAGGCCACCGCCATGGCGATCAGCGCGCGCTGGCGCATTCCGCCGGAGAGCTGGTGCGGGTACTCCTTGAGCCGCCGCGCCGGGTCGGGGATGCCGACCCGGTCGAGCAGCGACGCGGCCTCCTTGCGGGCCGCCTCGCCCTTCAGCCCGCGGTGGCGCTGGAGGATCTCGGTGACCTGGATGCCGATGGGGACCACCGGGTTCAGCGAGGACAGCGGGTCCTGGAAGATCATCGCGAGCTGGCTGCCGCGCAGGTCGCGCAGTTTCCGCTCGCTCATGGTCAGCAGGTTCTGGCCGTCGAACTCGGCGCGGCCGCCGATCCTGGCGCCCTTGCGGGGCAGCAGCCCCATCAGGGCGAGCGAGGTGACGGACTTGCCGCAGCCCGACTCGCCGACCAGGCCCACGACCTGGCCCTGGTCGACCTCGAAGGAGACGCCGTCCACGGCCGTGGCGTCCTTGCGGCCACGGGCGGTGAAGGTGACGCTGAGTTCCTCAACGGAGAGCAGTGACATGGGACTTCAGCCTCGCAACTTCGGGTCGAGGGCTTCGCGCATGGCCTCGCCGAGCAGGGTGAAGCCGAGTGCGGTGATGATGATGCCGATGGCCGGGTAGGCCGCCATCATCGGGTCGTTGTCGAAGAAGCGCTGCGCCTGGGAGAGCATCACACCCCACTCCGGAACAGCCGGGTCGGGGTTGCCGAGCCCCAGGTAGGACAGGGCGGCGGCCTCGATGATCGCGGTGGCCAGGCTCAGGGTGGCCTGGACGATCACGGGGCTCAGCGAGTTCGGCAGGATCTGGGTGAGCACGATCCGCTTGCGCCGGATACCTACCGACTTGGCGGCGAGCACGTAGTCCGCGCCGCCCTGCACCAGCATCGAACCGCGCAGCAGGCGGGCGAAGATGGGGATCTGGACGACACCGACGGCGATCATCACCGTGGTCAGCGACTGTCCGAGTACCGCGGCGATGGAGACGGCCAGCAGCAGGGACGGCAGCGACAGCATGATGTCGGTGATGCGCATGATCACGGTGTCGACGCGCTGGCCGGCCTTGCCGCCCAGGGTCGCCGCGGCGCCGGAGAGGATGCCGACGAAGGCGCCGACGATCAGGCCGATCAGCATGGAGACCACGCCGACGAGGAGGGTCTGCCGGGCGCCGACGAGCCAGCGGGAGAACATGTCGCGGCCCAGGTGGTCCAGGCCGAACCAGTTCTCGCCGCGCATGCCGACGAACTTGCCCTGGTTGGGGAAGACCTCGCCGCGCCAGGTCTGCGCGGTCGGGCCGTACGGGGCGAGGATCGGCCCGACGATGGCGACCAGGACGAACGCGGCGATGATGCCCGCGCCGATGATCGCCATCTTGCTGGAGCGCATCCGGCGGAACGCCTCGCGCCAGAGGCTGGTCCCGGCGACCGACTCGGAGCTCTGGGTCAGCTCCGCGAGGCGGTCGATCTTGTCTGCTTTGTTGGTCAGGATCGTCACGTCAGTGCACCCGCACTCTCGGGTCGATGATGCTGTACGCGAGGTCGACCAGGAGGTTGATGAGCACGTACACCATCGCGATGAAGAGAATGAACCCGACGAGGACCGGGTAGTCACGGCCGTCGATCGCGGTACGGATGAACGAACCGATGCCGCCGAAGTCGAAGACGGACTCGGTGAGCACCGCCCCGGAGAGCAGGCTGCCGGTGAGCAGGCCGACCGCGGTGATCACCGGAAGCAGCGCGTTGCGCAGCACGTGGCGGCCGCGGACGGTCTTCTTGTCCAGGCCCTTGGACTCGGCGGTGCGGACGTAGTCCTCGCCGAGCACCTCCAGGACGCTGGCGCGGGTCATCCGGACGATGACGGCGAGGGGGATCGAGGCCAGGGCCACGGCGGGCAGGATCAAATGCATGATCGCGTCCCAGCTCGCGTCGAACTCGCCGGTCAGCAGGCCGTCCAGGACGGCGAATCCGGTGACGTCGGTGGCGTTGATGCCGGTGTCCAGCCGCCCCTGGCTCGGGAACCAGCCGAGTTCGACGGAGAAGATCCCGCGCAACAGCATGGCCAGGAAGAAGACCGGGATGCAGATGCCGAGCAGCGACCCGGAGACCGAGGCGACGTCCAGCCAGCCGCCGCGGTGCCTGGCCGCCAGGTAGCCCATCGGGATGCCCACGACGACGGCGATCAGGATCGCCGCGACGCTCAGCTCCACGGTGGCCGGGAAGCGCAGGGCGAACTCGTCCCACACCGGCTGCCCGGTCTGGGTGGAGGTCCCGAGGTCGAGTTCGAAGATGCGCTTGAGGAAGCGCCAGTACTGGACGTGCACCGGCTCGTCGAGCCCGAGTGCACGGTTGATTCTCGCCACTTCGGCTTCGGTGGCCCGCTCGCCCAGGATCGCTGAGGCGGGTCCGCCGGGCAGACGGTTCAGCCAGAGGAACAGCAGAACCGACAGGCCGAGCAGGGTGGGAATGAGCTGGAGAAGTCTTCTGACGACGAGTCGCAGCACCCCGCATGCCCCTTTCTCACGTGCGTCGAAGCGGGTCCGCCCGGCCACTTGGGTGCTGTGGCCGGGCGGACCCGCTGATGTGCGATTACTTGAAGGAGACCTCGGCGAAGTTCTCCTGCGTCAGCGGAGAGACCTTCGGCGGGTTGACGTTCTTGGCGAACGCGATGGCCGGGGGCGAGGAGGAGATCGGCACGCCCGGGACGTACTCCATGATCGCCTCGTTGGCCTTCTTGTAGGCCTCGGTGCGCTCGGTGGAGTCGGTGACCTTGGAGGCCTCGTTCACGGCGTCGAAGACCTTCTCGTCCTTGAAGCCCCACTGCTTGTCGGGCCCGGAGAACCAGGTGCCGATGAAGTTGAACCCGTCGTTGAAGTCACCGGTCCAGCCGAGCATGTGCAGGTCGCAGGAGCCCGCCTCGGTGGCGTCCAGGTAGTCCGGGGCCCACTTCATGGCCTTCGGCTTGATGGTGATGCCGGCCTTCTCCAGGTCGGCCTTCATCAGCTCGAACAGGTCCTGCGGGGCAGGCATGTACGGGCGGGTGACCTCGGTCGGGTAGCAGAAGGTGACGGAGAGCTTCTCCTCGCCTGCCTGCTGGAGGAGGGACTTGGCCTTGGCGGTGTCGAAGGCGTACTTCTTCACCTGGTCCGAGTACCCGGCGACCGTGTCGGGCATGAACTGGTCGGCGACCTTGCCGCCCTCGGGCAGCTGGGTCTTGACCAGGTTCTCGCGGTCGATGGCGTGCGTGATCGCCTGGCGGACCTCGAGCTTCTTCAGCGCCGGGTTCGCGCTCTGGCTCATGCCCAGGTAGAAGATGTTGAAGACGTCACGGGTCGGGACCTCGTAACCCTGCTTCTCCAGCGTCGTCACATCGGCCGGGGCCACTAGGTCGTAGCCGTCGATGTCACCGGCCTGGAGGGCCTGGCGGCGGGTCTCCTCGGTGGAGATGGTGCGGAAGACCAGGTTCTTCACCTTGGCCTTGTCGCCCCAGTAGTCGTCGAAGCGCTCCAGGGAGACTTCCTTGTTCCCCTTGTTCCACTTGACGATCTTGTACGGGCCGGTACCGGCGACCGTGCCGGCCTCCTGGCTGTACTTGGGGTACGTGATGGCGTCGCCCTTGGCGGACGCGTCCTGCTTCGCGTACTCCTTGAGCGCCTTCGGCGAGTGGATCGCGAGCGCCTGGAGGGAGAATCCGCCCGGCAGGTTCGCCGAGGGCTTGTTCACCTCGATGACGGCCGTGTTGTCGTCCTTGGCGGTGCAGGACTTGTAGTTGGCCTCAGGGGTCTCGGGGTCCTCGTTCTTCGCGAACCCGCCCATGATGGTCTGCCAGTAGTAGGAGACCGCGCTGGACTGGTACGTGCCCTTCCAGTTGAACCAGTAGTCGTAGTTCGCGCACACGGCGGCGGCGTTGAGCGTCTCGCCGTCGTGGAACTTCACGCCCTGGCGCAGCTTGAACGTCCAGACCTTGCCGGCCGGGTCGCTCTCCCAGTTCTCGGCGAGGCCACCGACCAGCTTGCTGCCGCCGGGCTCGTGCTCCAGCAGGGCCTCGAACGCCTGGCGGGTGACGCGGAACGTCTCGCCGTCGCTCGCGAGGGCGGGGTCGAGGGAACCGGGGTCACCGGACCCCGCGAAGACGAAGGTGTCCTTGTCTCCCCCCTTGGCTCCGTCCTGGTCCCGATCGCTGGAACAGCCCGTGGCGATCAGACCGACAGCGACCGCTGTCGTGATCGCCCGGACAGCCCGGGACGTGAATATGTGCATGGGTCCACCCCTGGTTAGCCATGTAATGAGGTTTGATGGCCGCACACTACCGATGGGGTGCGTCGGAAGAGAACAGTCCGGATAGCGGTGAGACCTAGTCGAGACCCGGACAGTTACCAAAACGCCCAGTTACGGGACATCCCCCCACCGGCAGTTAACAAGCCGGACATCCGGGGGCCTTCGGCGGGCCCGGATGTCCGGCCTCCGCGGGGTCCGGCGCGGTCAGCGGTGCTGCGGCGGGTAGCCGTACCCGGGAGCGGCGGGCGGCGGGCCCGCGGGGGCGTGCGCCTCGCGGTCGTAGAAGGGCCGGGCGTTGGCGGTCAGCCACATCGCGACCGGGTCGTACTCGTCGGACATGGCGACGGTGGAGACCGGCAGCCCCTCGGGGACCGCGCCGACCGACTCCCGCATCATCGCGCGCACCGCCTCGACGGAGGCGCGCCCGGTGTCGTAGAGGTCGAGACCGATGGCGAGATACGGGACGCCGACCGCGGGGTGAACCCAGGCGCGGCGCAGGGAGCGGATCGCGGGAGTGCGGTGGGCGTTGCGCGTGAGCAGGGCGTAGAACTGCGGGAGCTCGACGGCCGGTTCGGTCAGCCGGAGCGGTCCGGCGGGCAGCCGGTCCAGGCCGGTGGCGATCCGGCGCAGGTCGAGCCAGGGGATGCCGACACCGCCGCCGGGGGCGTGCGGGTTGAGCCAGATGCCCCAGCGGTCCGGGAACAGCGTGCGGGCGATGTCGCGTCCGGTGACCAGCTCGTGGGCGCGGGTCCAGCCGCTGGCGGCCAGCTCCTGGGCGGAGGTGACGCAGGGGGCGTAGCCGAGGCCGTCGATCTCCATGCTGCCGTACTGGGCGTCGGGGGAACCGGCGGTGCCGTGCCAGAGCAGCATCCAGATCCGGCCGTCGGCGAGGGCGGCGAGCAGCGCCTCGTAACTGTCGTACCGCCCGGGGGTCACCTGGCGCAGCATGTGCTCGACCTGCCCTGCCGCCGCAGTGCCCGACGCACTCACCCTGGGTCCCGCCCCTCGTCGTTCCATCGGATTCGCGCCGCTCCGGGCCCACGGGAGCGACTTCGCCATCAAACCAGCTTATGCGCCGCTCAAGACACCGGCTTGACGCCACGGTCCGGCAACGTCCGGCCGTCTCCGGCGCACGGCCCGCACGCGGTCGCGGCGGCTCAGAAGCCCTCGCGCCGGTAGAACGGGCGCACCTTCTCGCGCATCCAGTCGCCGACGAGATCCTGGGCCACGTCCAGCAGGACCAGGTTGACCGGCCAGGGCACCTCGACGCGGCCGAGCGCCCGGCCCAGGGCCTCCATGGGAGCGCTCTGGCCCGCCCCGTCCCAGGTGGCGAACTCGACGCCGACGAAGAGGACGGGGTCGCCGCCCTCGATGCTGGCGAGCGCCCGGCGGGCGGTGCTCACGACGCCGGTGGCCTGGAACTCCTCGGAGACGGCGGTGAGGAAGGCGACCGGGTCGTGCTGCCAGTCCGGTTCGTAGAGCTTGACCCGGCCGCCGGTGGCGGGGCCGTCCAGGGCGGTGCGTCCGGCCCGGCACAGTTCGGCGACGGCGGGCGGCGGCAGCGGTATGCCGACCGCTCCGCCCGGGTTCACCGCGATGCCGACCTGCGGGGGCAGGCCCCGGGCGAAGTCGCGGGCGGGCGCCACGGCGAAGGACATGTGGCTGCCGACGCAGCTGAGGAACTGGGCCTCGGAGCTGAAGACGGGGACGAACGCGGCCCCCTCGATCTCGATCATCGGCAGGTCGAGGTCGGCGCTGGCGGGGCTGCCGCCGCCCGGCAGCGGCACCCACAGGGAGCTGCGGCCGAGCACCTCGACGAGCCGGCCGCCCGCGTCCGGGACGCCGAGCGAGGCGGTCAGCACCTCTTCGAGCTCGTTGGCGGGCCATCCCTGCGGGGGGTGTGCCGGGGCGGGTGCCGGAATGTCCACTGCCTCTGTGCCTCTCTCAGCCCGTCGTCGCTTCTCGGCGCTCGCCGCCCGGCTGTGGTCGCCCCGGCGGTCGTCGCCCGGCCAGAACCCTAACCGGCACAGGCGGCCGGGGCCTCGCGGTCGGTGAAGGAGATGCTTCGCAGCGCGCTCGCGGCCTCGCGGTCCAGCAGGACCGCCGAGGCGCAGCCGGCGGGCAGCGCGCCGCGCTCGGTGTCGCGGATCAGCCGGGCGACCGCGTGGCGGTGCCGGGCGAAGGCGTAGCCGGAGACGCCGCGGCCGCGCTCGCGCTGGCCGCGGCGGGCCGTCTCGGGGTCCACGTCGAGCAGGAGCAGGTGCAGGGCGCGGCCCCGGCGCCCGGCGTGCCGGGCGAGCCAGCGGCGTACCCAGGTCTGTGTGCCGCAGTCGTGCACGACGACGGAGGCGCCGGAGCGCAGGACGGTCCAGAGGCCGAGGTAGTGGGCCGCGCGGACCAGGGGGCGGTAGAGGGCGTACGGGAGTAAGGGGGGCAGGGCCGCGGCCCAGCGGTCTCGGGTGTCCTGGGAGTCGATGGCGCGGCCGGTCACGGTGTGCCGGATCAAGGTGGACTTGCCGCCGCCGGGGAGGCCGGAGACGACCACGATGTCCCCGGCGGTGAAGTCGAGGCCGTCGGGTCCGTGTCCGGGGCGCCCGCGCAGATCACGTACCACCGGGGCGCGCTCGGTCAGCAGCTCCCGCGCCGGAGCGCCGGACTGTGCGGGCACCGCCCCGGGTGCGGCTCCGGTGACCGGTGTCGACCGCTGCAACGTCATGCCCATCCCCCTGCCGTCGAGCCGCCCCCACCTGCTCCAGAAGTGTAAAGAATCGGCAAGGTCGCACAACCGCGCCCGCCGTTCGCGGGGACGTCGAGGACCGGCCTCCCGCTCCGCCGCGATGCGTGCGATGATGGCCGCGCCAACTGCATACCGGCCGTTCGAATCCGCGCGGGAGAGTTCCGGCCACACTGTGGGCCGGGCGCCGAAGGAGCAAGATCCTCCCTTGAATCTCTCAGGCCCCGTACCGCGTGGATGAGGCAGATCTGAAAAGCGGGCCGCTCCGCGGCTCCACCCAAGGTGCAAGCCGACCCCCGTGACCGGGGGGCGCTCCGGTGCGGGCAACAGCCCCGCGGGGCTGTCGGCGAACCTCTCAGGTTCCGATGACAGATGGGGAGGATTTCCGTCCTGACGTCGTCATGCCCTGGAGCCGTATCCATGAGCACTGCCCCCCGTCTCACCGCCCTCGACACCCTGCACCGCTCGCTCGGCGCCACCATGACCGACTTCGCCGGCTGGGACATGCCCCTGCGGTACGCCAGCGAGCGCGACGAGCACCACGCCGTACGCACCCGGGCCGGGCTCTTCGACCTCTCCCACATGGGCGAGATCGCGGTCACCGGACCCCAGGCCGCGGCCTTCCTGAGCTACGCGCTGGTGGGCAACATCGCCACCGTCGGCAACGGCCGGGCCCGCTACACGATGATCGTCCAGGAGGACGGCGGCATCGTGGACGACCTGATCGTCTACCGCCTGGGCGAGACGGAGTACCTGGTGGTCGCCAACGCGGGCAACGCGCAGACCGTGCTGGACGCGCTGACCGCGCGGGCCGCGGGCTTCGACGCCGAGGTGCGCGACGACCGGGACGCCTACGCGCTGCTCGCGGTGCAGGGCCCGGAGTCCCCGGCGATGATGAAGGCCGTCACCGACGCCGACCTGGACTCTCTGAAGTACTACGCGGGCCTGCCGGGCACGGTCGCCGGGGTCCCGGCGCTCATCGCCCGTACCGGCTACACCGGCGAGGACGGCTTCGAGCTGTTCGTCGCCCCCGAGCACGCCGAGCGGCTGTGGCGGGCGCTGAGCGAGGCCGGGGAGCCGCACGGGCTGATCCCCTGCGGCCTCTCCTGCCGGGACACGCTGCGGCTGGAGGCGGGGATGCCGCTCTACGGGCACGAGCTGACCACGGAGCTGACCCCGTTCGACGCGGGTCTCGGCCGGGTCGTGAAGTTCGAGAAGGAGGGCGACTTCGTCGGGCGCGAGGCGCTGAAGGCCGCTGCCGGGCGCGCCGAGACCGCCCCGCCGCGCAAGCTGGTCGGCCTGGTCGCCGAGGGCCGCCGGGTCCCCCGTGCGGGCTTCCCCGTCGTCGCGGACGGCACGGTGATCGGCGAGGTCACCTCGGGCGCCCCCTCCCCCACCCTGGGCAGGCCGATCGCCATGGCCTACGTGGACGCGGCCTTCGCCGCGCCGGGCACCCAGGGCGTGGGCGTGGACATCCGGGGCACGCACGAGCCGTACGAGGTCGTCGCGCTGCCGTTCTACAAGCGCCAGAAGTGATATTCCGGCAGACGTGACACCCGGCCGGTGCGGCCTCCGGTGACGAGCCGGGCCCTCGCTCCCGGCGTCGCCGACGTCACGCCGCCGCGTCTCACCCCGTAAGACCACCGTTCATCAGCACTCCCCCGCGTACAGGAGAATTCAGGACATGAGCAACCCCCAGCAGCTGCGGTACAGCAAGGAGCACGAGTGGCTGTCGGCCGTCGAGGACGGCGTCGCCACGATCGGCATCACGGAGTACGCGGCCAACGCGCTCGGTGACGTCGTCTACGCCCAGCTTCCCGAGGTCGGTGACACGGTGACCGCGGGCGAGACCTGCGGCGAGCTGGAGTCGACCAAGTCGGTCAGCGACCTGTACTCGCCGGTGACCGGTGAGGTGACGGCGGCCAACCAGGACGTCGTGGACGACCCCTCGCTGGTGAACTCCGCTCCCTTCGAGGGCGGCTGGCTGTTCAAGGTGCGCGTCACGGATGAGCCGGCCGATCTGCTCTCCGCCGACGAGTACACCGCGTTCTCCGGCAACTGAGACCCAAGGGACCCCCTGATGTCGCTTCTGAACTCCTCCCTCCACGAGCTGGACCCGGACGTCGCCGCCGCCGTCGACGCCGAGCTCCACCGTCAGCAGTCCACCCTCGAAATGATCGCCTCGGAGAACTTCGCTCCGGTCGCGGTCATGGAGGCGCAGGGCTCCGTTCTCACCAACAAGTACGCCGAGGGCTACCCGGGCCGCCGCTACTACGGTGGCTGTGAGCACGTCGACGTCGTCGAGCAGATCGCGATCGACCGGATCAAGGCCCTGTTCGGCGCCGAGGCCGCGAACGTGCAGCCGCACTCCGGCGCCCAGGCGAACGCCGCCGCGATGTTCGCGCTGCTGAAGCCGGGCGACACGATCATGGGTCTCAACCTGGCCCACGGCGGTCACCTGACCCACGGCATGAAGATCAACTTCTCCGGCAAGCTCTACAACGTGGTCCCCTACCACGTCGACGAGAGCGGCCTGGTGGACATGGAGGAGGTCGAGCGCCTCGCCAAGGAGTCCCAGCCGAAGCTGATCGTGGCGGGCTGGTCCGCCTACCCGCGCCAGCTGGACTTCGCCGCCTTCCGCCGGATCGCGGACGAGGTCGGCGCGTACCTCATGGTCGACATGGCGCACTTCGCGGGCCTGGTCGCGGCCGGGCTGCACCCCAACCCGGTGCCGCACGCCCACGTCGTCACCACCACCACGCACAAGACCCTCGGCGGTCCGCGCGGCGGGGTGATCCTCTCCACCCAGGAACTGGCGAAGAAGATCAACTCGGCGGTCTTCCCCGGTCAGCAGGGCGGCCCGCTGGAGCACGTGATCGCGGCCAAGGCGGTCTCGTTCAAGATCGCGGCGGGCGAGGAGTTCAAGGAGCGCCAGCAGCGCACCCTGGACGGCGCCCGCATCCTGGCCGAGCGCCTGGTCCAGCCGGACGTCACCGAGGTGGGCGTCTCCGTCCTCTCCGGCGGCACCGACGTGCACCTGGTCCTCGTCGACCTGCGCGATTCCGAGCTGGACGGCCAGCAGGCCGAGGACCGGCTCCACGAGCTGGGCATCACGGTCAACCGGAACGCCGTCCCGAACGACCCGCGCCCCCCGATGGTCACCTCGGGCCTGCGCATCGGCACCCCGGCACTGGCCACCCGCGGCTTCGGCACGGAGGACTTCGCGGAGGTCGCGGAGATCATCGCCTCGGCCCTCAAGCCGTCCTACGACGCGGACGACCTGAAGGCCCGGGTAGTGGCACTGGCCGAGAAGTTCCCGCTGTACCCCGGCCTGAAGTAGCGCCTGGCCTGCGGTTCCGCGCACGCATGCGGGGCACCGCGCACACTGGAGAGAAGTGAGCGCGGTGCCCCGTTCCTTGCCCCCGACGATCCTTCTTGTTCCGCTTGCCCCGCTTGTCCCGCACACCGGGCCCGTCCGCGCACGACATGCCCACGCCCGCACCACCGGGCCCGTTCCCGCACCACCGGCAGACAACGGCGTCTTCCCACTCCCCAAGGAGTCCTCCCGTGGCCATCTCGGTCTTCGACCTGTTCTCGGTCGGCATCGGCCCGTCCAGCTCCCACACGGTGGGCCCGATGCGCGCCGCGCGGATGTTCGCGCGCCGCCTCAAGAACGAAGGCCTGCTCGCCCACACCGCCTCGATACGGGCCGAGCTGTACGGCTCCCTCGGCGCGACCGGCCACGGCCACGGCACACCCAAGGCGGTCCTGCTCGGTCTGGAGGGCGAGTCGCCGCAGACGGTCGACGTGGAGAACGCCGACACCCGGGTGGCGGAGATCCGCTCCACCGGCCGGATCAACCTGCTGGGCATGCACGAGATCCCGTTCGCCTTCGACGAGGACCTGGTCCTGCACCGCCGCAAGGCGCTGCCGTACCACGCCAACGGCATGACGGTCCTCGCGTACGACGCCGAGGGCGCGCCGGTCCTGGAGAAGACGTACTACTCGGTCGGCGGCGGCTTCGTGGTGGACGAGGACGCGGTGGCGGGCGAGAACCCGATCGTCCCGGACGACACGGTCCTGCGGCACCCGTTCCGCACGGGCGACGAGCTGCTGCGGCTGTCCCGTGAGACGGGTCTGTCCATCTCCTCGATGATGCTGGAGAACGAGCTGGCCTGGCGCACCGAGGCGGAGATCCGCTCCGGGCTGCTGGACATCTGGCGCGTGATGCAGGCGTGCGTCTCGCGCGGCATGACCCGCGAGGGCATCCTGCCCGGCGGTCTGAAGGTCCGCCGCCGCGCCGCCACCACCGCCCGCCAGCTGCGCGCCGAGGGCGACCCGCAGGCCCACGCGATGGAGTGGATCACCCTCTACGCGATGGCGGTCAACGAGGAGAACGCGGCGGGCGGCCGCGTGGTCACCGCCCCGACGAACGGCGCGGCGGGCATCATCCCGGCCGTCCTGCACTACTACATGAACTTCGCCGCCCACGGCTGCACGGAGACGGAGAGGGAGGACAGCGTCGTCCGCTTCCTCCTCGCCGCCGGGGCGATCGGCCTCCTCTTCAAGGAGAACGCCTCCATCTCCGGCGCCGAGGTCGGCTGCCAGGGCGAGGTCGGCTCGGCCTGCTCCATGGCGGCCGGAGCCCTGGCGGAGGTGCTGGGCGGCTCCCCCGAGCAGGTGGAGAACGCCGCCGAGATCGGCATGGAGCACAACCTGGGCCTGACCTGCGACCCGGTCGGCGGCCTCGTCCAGATCCCGTGCATCGAGCGCAACGGCATGGCGGCGGTGAAGGCGGTCACCGCGGCACGGATGGCGCTGCGGGGCGACGGCAGCCACAAGGTGTCCCTGGACAAGGTCATCAAGACGATGAAGGACACCGGGGCCGACATGTCCGTCAAGTACAAGGAGACGGCGCGCGGCGGGCTCGCGGTGAACATCATCGAGTGCTGAGGGCCTGGTGTCCGTGGGGAACGGTTCGCGGCGACGGCGGTCGGGGTCGTATCGCCGCGTGAAGCGGTGCGGCGGTCCCTACCGGCCCGCGCGGCCCCGTTCCTTCTCCAGCCACGGGCCGAACTCGCCCTCCAGCACCAGCCGACCCAGCTTGCGGTACTCCTGGAGCACCGCCGTGACCACCTGGTCCATGCCGAGCGGGCCCCCCGACTCCGCCGCGAGGTAGGCGGCGCTCACCGCGCAGGCCCGGATCGAGCCGCCCGCGAGTTCGAAGCGGTCGGCGCAGAAGGCCAGGTCGAGGGAGGTGTCGCGGGGCAGGGCCGGGCCCAGGCAGCGGTCCCACAGGGCGAGCCGCTCCCGGGCGTCGGGCATCGGGAACTCCGCGATCACGTCGAGGCGGCGGGTGAACGCCTCGTCCAGGTTGGCCCGGAGGTTGGTGGTGAGGACGGCGATGCCGTCGAAGGACTCCATGCGCTGGAGGAGGTAGGCGGACTCGACGTTGGCGTGCTTGTCGTGGGCGTCCTTGACCTGGGACCGCTTGCCGAAGATCGCGTCGGCCTCGTCGAACAGCAGGATGCCGTTGACGTCGGAGGCCTCGACGAAGATCCGCTCCAGGTTCTTCTCGGTCTCGCCGATGTACTTGTCCACCACGGTGGAGAGGTCCACGACGTAGAGCTCCATGCCCAATTCGGCGGCGATGACCTCGGCGGACATGGTCTTGCCGGTGCCGGACTCCCCCGCGAACAGGGCGATGACGCCCCGGCCCCGGCCGCCGCCCGGCCGCATCCGCCACTGGCCGAGGACCTGTTCGCGGTGGCGGGCGCGCAGGGCGAGCTCGGTGAGCTGGGTGCGGGTGGCCGGGGGCAGCACCAGGTCGTCCCAGCCGACGGCCGGTTCGATGCGGCGGGCGAGGCGCTCCAGACCCGCCCCGTTCTGGGCCCGCACCGCCGCCCGCAGGTCGCCGGGGTTCACCGGGCGGTCCCCGAGCAACGCGAGGCGGGAGGCGACCGTGGCGGCCCTGCGGAGCTGGTCGGAGTCGAGCCGGTAGGAGGCGGTGGCCTCGATCAGCTCGTCGCCCGGCGCGGCCTGCTCAGCGGGCAGACCGGCCGTCCGGGCCGCGTCCGCGAGGGCCCGCCGCCACCGCCGGGCCGCCCGCTCGGGGCCGGGGGGCGGGACGACGACGGGGACCGGACTCTCCGCGGCCCACAGCGGGTCCCAGTTCTTCTTCCCGTACGCGACCAGGGGCGTGCCGTGGAGCGCGGCGCACAGGGCGGCCAGCACCCGGGCACCCTCGGGGCGTTCGGGGGCGAGGGTTTCCAGCGGGCCGAGGATCACCCCGGCACCGGAGAGGCGGGCCTCGGTGGCCAGGGTCCGTACCAGCGGGGCCGGTTCGGTGGTGGCGGCGAGCGCCGCGACATCGACGGTCAGGGGGCGCAGTCCGGCGGCGCGCAGCGCCTCGGCGGCGAGGCCGCGCGGGTCGCCGCCCCGGTCGAGGAGGTGCACCAGCCCGCCGCCCGTGGCCAGAGCCGCCGCGACCCGGGGGGCCTCCGGGTCCGGGTCCGGGTCCGCGTCCTGTTCGGCGTCCGGGCCGGGGTTCCCGGTCGTCCCGGGGACCAGCCCGTCCGGGTCCTCCTCGGGTCCCGCCTCCCGTACCAGGCCGCGCAGCCGCCCGTCGATCGCGTCGTCGCCGAGCAGGTGGGCGGTGATCCGGTCCGGGACCCGCAGCACCCGGGAGAGCACCGGGCGTTCGGGCTCGGCGATCTCCAGGAGTCCGCCCGCGACGAGCGGGGCCGCCGGGGCGAGGCGGAAGCGGGCGGGACCCGCCGACGGCAGCGCGCACAGCTCCAGGGCGAGGCCGATGGTGGGGCGGCGGCGGGTCAGGTCGTCGTTGAGGTAGCCGTACAGGCGCTCGAAGCGGTGGTCGAGGTCCGGGGCCAGGGCGACCAGCAGGAGTTCGACGTCGAGCGGGGTGAGGGCGAAGCGCGCGGCGAGGCGTCCGAGCCTGCCCCCGGCGGGGGCGGTCGGGGCGCCCGCGTCACCGTACGCCGGTACGGGGGCGTACGCGGGGCGCTCGTCGAGGAGCCGGCCCGCCGCCTCGGGGGTGAGGTACTGGCCCCGGAAGGGGTCGTCCGGGTCCGGGTCGAGGGCCCGGCGGGCGGCGACGGCGAGCCGGACGCGCTCCTCGATGCGGGCGAGCCGTTCCCACAGGTCGTCGGGGGCCGTCGCGGGGGCGGTCCCGAGGGCCGCGTCGTCGGTCAGGGTCATCGGGTGCTGTTCCCCCGTCGGCGGCGGCCGGGCGGCAGTCGCCGCTCCCGTTCGGCGGCGAACCCCTGGGATTCCAGGTCGCCCGGGTCCTCGTAGCGCAGGCGGCGGCCCGGGTCCCCGGCCGGTGCGCCGTCCACGGCGGGTACGGCCTTCACCACCAGGCCCTCGGTGACCGGCGGGCCCGCGGTGGTGCGCTCCCCGGCGAGCGGAGCGACGACGCGCAGGTCGATGGCGGCCTTCAGTTCGCCGCCGAGCGCGGACCACACGTCGGAGGCGGACGGCCCGTCGACGGCGGGGCCCGCCGCCTCGATGTCCACGGTCAGGCCGAGTTCGGCGAGGCTGCCGGTGTGCAGCCGGGCGGGCAGCGTGTCGGCGCGGACCAGGGCGCGCAACACCTCGGAGAGCAGCCGGTGTTCGTCCTGGGGGCGGTTGGTCCAGGCGGTGACCAGGTAGGTCAGCTCGAACCAGCGGGGCGGGGTGCGCCAGCCGGTGACGACACCCTGTTCGTCGTGGATCTCGGCCGTGCCGGTGCGCCGCCGCCCCGCGTCCTCGCGGATGGCGTGCAGGAAGACGCTGATGGTGGGGGCGTTGCGGCGGGCGGACCACTCCTTGGTCGGGGCGTCGAAGACCAGGTCGACGCCGCTGTCCTCCAGTCCGGCCTCGGCCAGCAGCAGCCGCAGCCCCTCGTCGACCTCGTGGATCATCGGCGGACCACCTCGTCGGGCGGGGTGATGGTGCCGAGGACCACGAGGAAGTCCGTCGTGACGGGCCCGAAGCCGGGTCCCTCGGCGGTGATGGTGCGCGGCCCGGTCTGGTCCTTGGCCAGGATGAGCAGCTGGGCGATGAACGAGCCGTCGCCGAGCGGCCGGGTCGGTGCCGCGGCGGCGGTGATGCCGGGCTTCCAGCTGAGCGTCACGGGCGCACCGGGCGGGAAGTCCTTGCCCCGTACGGAGGTGACGAACCCGGGCTTGCCGATCTTGGGCACCGCGACGATCCGGGGCTGGAGGATGCGCAGCGGGATCCGGGAGACGTTGTCGCGCAGGTCCGCGTCCGTGCCGGTGGTGGTGAGCGAGGCGGTGATGGTGGTGCGCAGCGCCCGGTCGGGCGAGAGGACGACGCTGACGGTCGCGGATCCGCCGGGCCGCAGGTCGGGCAGGGTGCAGCCGCTCGCCGCGCAGCCCGCGGGGAGGGGTCCGGCGGGGATGTTCCGGGGCAGCCCGAGGTCCAGGCGCAGTCCGGTGGCGGTGGCGTCGCGGCCGTTGCGCACGGTGTACGTCACCACGACCTTGCCGCCGACGTATCCGGGGCTGGGCTGGGCCCGTACGACGACGCCGGGTCCGGCCTCGGGGGCGGGCGGCAGGGGCGCCGGGGGTGCGGGCGGCCGGGGCGAGGGCGGCGGGGGCGGTGCGGGCACGGTCGGCGTCGGGGTCGGCGTGGGGGTGGGCGGGGTGGGTGTCGGCGGGGTGGGGCCCGGGGTGGGCGGCGGCGGGTCCTGGACCGGGAGAATCGTTCCGGTGGCGTTGTCGCTGGGGTTGGGGTCCAGGACGGTGCCGGTGACCGACCAGGTGACGCGCTGATCGCCGGTGAGGACGCCGGTGAAGCGGGCGGTGACCTCGCGGGTGGCGCCGGGCGGGAGGATCCCGAGGTCGCACTGCGGGGTGGCGGCGGGGCAGTCGACGCCGGGGCCGGTCAGCTCCTCCAGCCGTACGCCGGGCGGCGCGTCGACGGTCAGGGTGGTGCCGGGCGAGGGCGAGGGGCCCTGGTTGGTGACGGTGATGCCGACCTCGGTGGAGGAGCCCACCTCCACCGGGTCGTGGGTGGGCGGCGCGGTCAGCGTGAGGTCGACGGACTGCTGGTAGGCGGGTTCCTTCTGGCGGCCGGTGTGATCGCTGACGAGCGGGGTCAGTTCGCCGGAGGCGAGGTCGAGCACGGAGAGCTGCTCGGAGGAGTTGGGGGCGAGTTCCCGGCGGGAGGTCAGCGCGATCCGGCTGCCGTCCGGCGACCAGGCGACGTCGCGCGGCTGGAAGGGTCCGGTGGCGGAGGTGTCGGGGAGGGGCTGTTCGCAGGCGGCGGGGTTGTCCCGCTGGGAGGCGGGCAGCACGACCTGGCAGCCGTCGCCGCGCAGCGGCCTGACGACGATCCCGGCCTGCTCGTTGGTGCGGCCGCCGCCGTCCTTGCGGTTGAACGCCACCCGCGTACCGTCCGGGGAGAACGCCGGGCTGTCGTCGATGACTTCGCAGGGTCCGGGGCAGCTCGCGGCGCTGAGGTCCCGCTGTTGGCCCAGGTCGTTCACCGGCACGGTCCAGATGTGCTTGTTGCCGCCGTTGCCGTTGATGACCTGGGTGCGGGTGAAGGCGAGGGTGGTGCCGTCGGAGGACCAGGTGGGCTGGGCGTCGCTGCCGCCCTGCTGGCCCCCGGGCGGGCGGATCTCGTCGAGGATCGCGCCGGTGGCCGCGTCGGCGATGAGGACCCGGCCGGGACCTGACGCGTCGCCGACCCCGCCGGGCGAGGTGCGGGTGAAGGCCAGCTTGGTGCCGTCGGGCGAGAAGGTCGGGTCGGTGTCCCAGTCGTCGGGGCCGCGCCCGGCGAGCGGCAGCGCGGCCGCGTCGGTGCCGTCGGCGTCGGCCAGCCAGATCCGCAGGACGCGTGGCCCGCCCTCGCCGCCGCCCTCGAAGCGGGTGACGACGATGCGCCGCCCGTCCGGGGTGTAGTTCTGCCGCTCGGTCCAGGGGTCGAACGGGGGCTCCGGGTCGAACAGCCGGTCGCGGTCCGGGTCGGTGAGGGCCTGCGGGTCCTCCTGGAGGATGGTCAGGTGGAGGTCGCGGGGGTCCGAGCCGTCCTGCCGTACGTCCTGGAGGGTGACGTCGTTGTTCTTCTCCGCCGTGGTCCGGGTGAGGATGACGTCCCCGTCGGCGTCGGAGCCGCGCCAGGTGGGCGGGCCGACCTTGCGGTCCTCGGTGAGCAGGGTCTGCCGGTTCTGGTCGGTGTAGGCGTCCACCCGGTAGACGTGGTCGAAGTCCTCGCAGCCGCACACGTGGTAGGGGCTGAGGAAGAGGACCCGGACGCCGTCCGGGAGCCACGCGGCGGAGCGGGTGCCCCAGTCGGCGGGGTCCCCGGCGAGCAGCGGCCGGTCGGTGCCGACGCCCTCGGTGGCGCGCAGCCGGGTGCCGTCGTCGACGTTCGGGTCGGGGTTGACGGTGAGGGTGTAGGCGACGGTGTCCCGGCGGCCCGGGTCGTCGGAGGGGTTCCACGCGGGTTCGGTGGCGTCGCCGGGCGGGCCGTCGCTGATCCGGGTCTGCGGGCCTCCGGCGACGTCCCGTTCGTATATCTGCCACCCCCGTACGAGGTCGCCGTCGCAGGCGTACGCGATGCGGGTGCCGTCCGGGGAGAAGGTCGGGTGCTCCTCGTTGTCCGGGGTGTCGGTGATCCGCCGCAGGTCCCTCCCGTCGACGCCGACCGCCCACAGGTCGCGCTGCTCGGTGCCGCCGGGACCGGGCTCGGCGGAGTCGAAGACCACGGTCCGGCCGTCCGGGGAGAGTTCCGGGTTTCCGGCGTCCTTGTCGGTGGTGAGCGCGCGGACCGTGCCGTCCGCCTCGCGTACGTACACCTGGGGGCGGGGGCTGTCGCGGAGGCTGGTGAAGACGACGGTGCCGCCCCGGGCGAAGGGGTCCTGGTCGTAGTGGGCGGGACCGTCGCCGAACAGCGGTTCGGTGCTGGTCTCGGTGGCGATCCGGCCCATGCTGCGGTGTTCGGTGCCCGCGAAGGCGATGCGTCCGGCCTCCGCCGCGTCCACGTCGGCCGCGGCCGGGGCGATCCTGGGCGCCCCCTGGGGGGCCGCCGCCGATCCGGCCACCAGCAGCGGCGCCAACAGCACCGCGGCCGCGGTCAGTCGGCCCAGCCGGAATTGTCGTGCCGGGCCAGCGGTGCCGGTCACGGCCCACCTCACAGTCTGTCGATGACTCTCCACCGGACAGCCTCGCGCCCGCGCGGGGTGCGAGGACAGGCCGTAAGTACCCGGAGCGGGGGAAGCGACCGCTGCCCTTTGCGGCGGCCGCCCGGGGGACGCCCGGCCCACGACCGGGCCGGGCGTCACAGAAGGGGGGCCGGGGCCGGGCGTCACGGAAGCCGGGCCGGGCTCACGGAAGCCGGGCGGGCGGCCTCAGATCAGTCCGTGCCGCATCGCGTAGCCCACCGCATGCGCCCGGTTGCGCAGTTCGAGGCGGGTCGCGACCTCGTGCAGCACGTTCTTGACGGTGCGTTCGGAGTACGAGGTCTTCTGGGCGATCTCCGTCGTGTCGTAGCCCTCCGACACCAGCCGGATCATCTCCGCCTCCCGTGCCGTGAGGGTGGAGAGCGTCAGTCCGCGCGGGTCCAGGACCGTGCGCTGGAGCGAGCTGACGTGATCGAGGAGCTTGCCGAGCAGATCGCCCGGCAGGACGCCCTCGCCGTTCGCCATGGCCTTGACCAGGTGGACGAGCCGGTCCTGGTCGGCCTCCGCACGCCGCAGCACGGCGGCGACCCCGCACTCGATCATCGTCTGGAGCGCGCCCGACTCGAAGAAGCCGACGACGAGCCCCGTGCGGGTCGCGGTGTTGCGCTGGAGGCGGTGCAGGAGCTGCACGGTGGAGTCGCCCACCGTGTCCACCACCACCAGGGAGACCTGGGCCCGGTCCGCCTCCGCCTCCGGCAGCAGCTCTATCTCGGGCCGTACCCGCAGTTGGTGGATCATGCCGGTCTGGAGGATCAGGTCCTCCGCGTACACCGCCACGGTGACCCGGCCCCCGGGTATCCCGCCCGGAGCGGCCGCACGCCGCCCCGACGCGTCGGACCTGCGGTGGTGGCCGTGGTCGGCGGCGCTGCTGTGGGTGTCCGTTGTCGTCGTCGTCATCGCCCCGTGCCCGTTGTCGTCGTCATCGTTCCGTACCCGTCTTCCTCAGGTGCTTGCGACCGATATGACCTGCTGCCACCGGTGTCACCCGGGAACGGCGGTCAGGGGGCGCGGGCCCGGTGGGGGGTCGCGGGGACACCGCGCCGGTGGGCCGCCGGGGCATCACCCCTGCCCGCTCGTTGCCCTCGCGTCTCTGCTGCGGGGCGGCGGGCGCGGCCTACCGTCGCAGCGTGACCACAACTGCCGAACTCGAAAGCTCCACGGTGACGGTGTCGCCGGGTGCCACCGCCACGACGACCCTGACCGTGCGCAACGACGGTGACATCGTCGAGGCCTACACACTTGAGGTGGTCGGCGACTGTGCCGCCTGGACCACGGTCGAGCCGGCACGCGTGTCGCTGTACCCGGGCACCTCCGAGACGGTGGCCCTGACCTTCGCCCCGCCCCGTTCGCACGAGGTGCGGGCGGGCGAGACCCCCCTGGCCGTCCGGGTGCTGCCCGCGGAGCGCCCGGAGTCGGTGGTGGTCCCCGAGGGCACGGTGAGCGTGGAGCCGTTCCACGAGCTGCGCACCGAACTGGAGCCGCGCCGCCGCCGGGGCTGGCTCGGCGCCCGGTTCCGTACCGCCGTGCGGAACAAGGGGAACGTCCCCGTCGAGGTGTCCCTCGCGGGCAGGCAGGACGGGGAGGATCTGCGGCTGGCGTTCACCCCGGACACCAAGCGCCTGGAGCCCGGCGAGTCCGCCGAGATGGCGCTCAAGGTGCGGGCCCGGAAGCTGATCTGGTTCGGGGAGCCCGTCACCTGGCCGTTCGCGGTGGAGGCCACCGAGACGGCCGGGACCAGCGGGGCCGTCGGGGCCGGCACCGCCACCGGGTCCGGTCGGACCGGCGAGGGCGGAAAGGGCGTCCGGGGCACCGGGCCCGGCGTCCCGGACGCGAAGCCGGAACCCGCGGTACGGCCCGGACCGGCCGCAGTGGCGGTGGCAGTGGCCGAGGACACCGTGCGGCCCGAGCCGCTGCCCGGGGAGTTCGCCCAGCTGCCGCTGCTGCCCAAGTGGCTGCTGATCGTGCTGGCGGCGCTGCTGGCACTGCTGCTCGCGTGGTTCGCCCTGGTCCGGCCGGCCGTGCAGAGCACGGCCAAGCAGGCGGCCACCGAGGCGGCGGAGGAGAAGGCCGCCCGTGACCAGGAGCAGGGGACGAACACACCGGGGAACCAGGAGAACCCGTCGGGCGGTCAGGGGCAGGGTTCGGGTCCGGACGGCGCGGGCGGCAACGGCGGAGGCGGCAACGGCGGCTCCGGGCCGGGAGGTTCGGGTCCGGGCGGCGGCGTGGGCGGCGGAGGCGGCGGAGGCGGCCAGGCGTCCGAGACCATCGACGTGCAGACGGGGGCGGGGGCCGAGGACGCGGGGACCTACAAGGTCCCGGCCGGGAAGGTGTTCAACGTCACCGACCTCGTCGTCGCCAACTTCCAGGGGGACGAAGGGCTGGTGACCATCTCCTTCGGCGAGCGCAAGATCATGACCATCGCGCTGGAAACCTTCCGCAATCAGGATTATCACTGGGTCACCCCCATTCAGGTTCCGGAGAACGCCACCATCACCGCTTCCGTCACCTGTGCCAGGCCGGGCACTCCGGCGACCGGAACACAAGCTTCCGGGTGTCATCAGGTCCTCAATGTCAGCGGCGTACTGAGCGATCTCGCACGGTAGAAGCAGCAGAAACGGCGGCCCGAAGAGCCCTGCCGCGCCTATCACTTGAGACAACAGCAGAAACCCCGTCCGGAAGAAACCCGGCGTGCCGAGGGGTGGCGGATTCACCGCCCCTAATGCGCCAGAGGTCCCTACCAGTTCGGTCATCCCGGACGGCCGCACCACCACGAGAATATCGGCTTCCCGCCGATGGGATCACGAACAGCCCTGCTCAGAGCAGATCCTGACGGTCCGAGGGCGGGCACCCTCTGCCCGTTCGGAGCGGATCGCCGCCCGCTTTCACCGGCACCTCACGGCCGGATCACCCCCCTTTCGCGGGACATTCTGTCCGAATCCCATCAGCATGCGGGGATACCCCCGGTCACCCCGGACGTCTTCACGCCTTCCGGGGTTTACCGGAGGAAAAGAGATACCGAACACACCGGTATCCCGGTTCCGCAATCTCCGTTCCGGCCAATCCCCCGGTACGGAAGTGACGGCGAAACACCGGCGTGACCCGCTGTTCTTCCGGGCCCCCGCCGGAGAACCGGTCACCGGCCGCCGAGGGCAGCGTTCACGGTGGTCCGGGTGCCCGGAAAGGCAGCGGAACTGCCCCACGCCGAGGACTCCCGGACCTACTCGCGGCGCACTCGGCCCGCCGACACTGGGCGACGGAGACCGAGTGACCGTCGAGAAGGAGCGAGCATGCCGTCGTACCTCACCCCCGGTGTTTACGTGGAGGAGGTGCAGTCCGGAGCACGTCCCATCGAGGGAGTCGGCACCGCGGTCGCAGCCTTCGTCGGCTTCGCCGGGACGGGCCCCTTCCACCAGCCGACGCTGGTGACCAACTGGGACCAGTACGTCCAGACCTTCGGCACCTTCACCGCCGAGACCTATCTCACGCACGCCGTCTACGGCTTCTTCGCCAACGGCGGCGGCGCGGCCTACATCGTGCGCATCGGCGGACCCGCCCAGGGCGCGCCGGAGGAGAGCGCGGGCCGGGACGCCGTCGCGCAGGCCCCCGCGCCACTCGCGCTCGGCGGGTTCCTGGTCTCCGCCAAGCCCGGTGCGGGCGCCGACCTCTCCGTCGAGATCGCCGACGCCGAGGGCGAGAACCCACCGGAGGACCGCTTCCGGCTTCTGGTGCGCCAGGGCGGCAAGGTCGCCGAGACCTACGACGTCTCCACCCGCAAGAACGTCAAGGGCTATCTGGTCACCCAGGCCCGTGACTCCAAGCTCGTCCAGGTCACCGAGCAGCCCGGCACGGCGCAGAGCCGCCCCGAGAAGCAGACCGTCGCCCTCGCCCCGGCCGCGTCCCCCGCGCCCGGCTCCGGCGTGGCGCGGCTGGACCCCTCGGAGTACGTGGGCGACGCCGCCGCCCGGACCGGGTTCGCGGGACTGGAGGCGATCGACGAGATCACCATGGTCGCCGTCCCGGACCTGATGAGCGCCTACCAGCGCGGGGACATCGACGCGGAGGGCGTCAAGACCGTGCAGTTGGCGGTCATCTCGCACTGTGAGCAGATGGGCGACCGGGTCGCGGTCCTCGACACCCCGCCCGGGATGAACGCCCAGCGGGTCCGCACATGGCGCAACGACGACGCCGGTTACGACTCGCGGTACGCCACCCTGTACTACCCCTGGGTCAAGGTCTTCGACCCGGCGAGCGGCCGCAACTCCCTGGTCCCGCCGAGCGGTCACGTGGCCGGTGTCTGGGCGCGCAGCGACGGTGAGCGGGGCGTGCACAAGGCCCCCGCCAACGAGGTCATCCGCGGTGCGGTGGACCTGGAGATCCGGCTCAGCAAGGGCGAGCAGGACCTGCTGAACCCGATCGGGGTGAACTGCGTACGGGCCTTCCCCGGCCGCGGCATCCGGATCTGGGGCGCGCGCACGCTCTCCTCCGACCCGGCGTGGCGCTACCTCAACGTCCGACGCCTCTTCAACTACCTGGAGGAGTCGATCCTCATCGGCACCCAGTGGGTGGTGTTCGAGCCGAACGACGACCGCCTCTGGTCGAGCATCCGCCGCAACGTCACCGCGTTCCTCACCGAGGAGTGGCGGCGCGGGGCGCTGTTCGGCCGGACCGCCGACGAGGCGTTCTACGTGCGGTGCGACCGGAGCAACAACCCGCAGGAGTCGATCGACCGGGGTCAGGTCGTCTGCGAGATCGGCGTCGCCCCGGTGAAGCCCGCGGAGTTCGTGGTCTTCCGGCTCTCGCAGTTCTCCGACAGCACCAGCCTCGTCGACGAGTGACCGTCCCGGTCCCCGCCCACCCCGTACCCCTTTCCTTCCTCGATCAGAACAGGTGACACAGAGCCATGGCAGAGGGCGACGCTCTTTCCACCCACGTCTTCGGCGTCCAGCTCGGCGGCTATCTCGTGGAGTCCATCCAGGAGATCAGCGGGCTGACCGTCGAGGAGGAGGTCGTCGAGGTCCGTCAGGTGACCTCCGACGGCAAGCAGATCATCCGCAAGCAGCCGGGCGCGCGCCAGGCGGGCGAGGTGACGATCACCCGCGGGCTCGACCAGAGCAGCGAGTTCACCACCTGGATCAAGGAGACCCTGAACAACGGGGCCGTCGACACCGCGCGCCAGAACCTCACGATCGAGATCAAGGACTCGACCGGTGAGACCGTGCGCCGCATCCAGCTGATGCAGGGCTGGGCCTCCAAGTGGGAGGGCCCCTCCCTCAAGGCCGGGGAGTCCAGCGCCGCGACCGAGACGGTGACCATCACCTTCGAGGAGATCGTGGTCGAATGAGGCGCCGGACCGTTTCGCCGGGCAACGGCCTCGAAGAGGTCCTCGACAACCTCGCCGCCACGTCGACCGGACGGGAGGAGGCCGCCGCACCCGCGGCCGCGCCTTCGCCCCGCCCCCGGGGCCGGGAACGGGAGTCGCTCCAGACGGAGTTCCCCTTCGAGCTGCCGCGCGGGTACGTCGACGACGAGGGGCAGCTGCACCGCAGCGGCACCATGCGGCTGGCGACGGCCCGGGACGAGCTGCGCCCGCAGATCGACCTGCGGGTCAAGGAGAACCCGGCGTATCTGTCCGTGGTGCTGCTGAGCCAGGTGATCACCCGGCTCGGCACCGTCACCGATGTGCACGTCGGGGTCGTCGAGCGGATGTACGCCACCGACGTGGCGTTCCTCCAGGACTTCTACCGGCGGATCAACAGCGAGGGCCACACGCACGCGGCGGTGACCTGCCCGCTGTGCCACGGCTCGTTCGAGGTGGACCTCTCGGGTGGGCGCCTGGGGGAATCGTGACGTACGCGCTTCCCCGGCTGCGGGAGGAGATCGCGTACGTCGCCTACCACTTCCATTGGCAGCGTGAGGACATTCTCGACCTCACCCACGCGGAGCGTCAGCAGTGGGTGCGGGAGATAGCGCGGATCAACACCCGCGTCAACGAAGGCGGGTGATCACGTGGGGTTCGGCGACTGGTTCCGCCGGGCGGACCGGCAGCGGCCCGGCGCGGTGACACGGGCCGGTGCGGACGGCGGTCCGGCGGCCGGTGCGGGAACGGGAACGGACGGCGGTGCGGGAGCGGACGCCGGTGCCGTAGGCGGTCCGTCCGCCGCCGCGGCCGTACCCGTCCCGCCCTCGGCGCCCTCGCCTTCCCCGGCGTCCGGCGCGGGCGACTGGGACGGTGGCTGGCGCCGGGTGGCCCCGCCGCCGACGACGGTCGCCCGGTCCTCGATCGGCGTGAGCGACGGGCTGCGGTTCCGCTCGCAGCTCGCCTCCTGGCAGAACCCCAGCCTCGGCGGTGAACTCGGCCACGCCGTCCTGCCCTCGGCCCCGGTGGGCCTCATCCACGGAGTCGCCCGGCCGGGCGGCGCGCGGACGGCCTCCTCCGGGGGGCCGCTGCTGCTGCGCGCCGTACGCCCCGTGGACGCGGACCCCGCGGGGGCGGGTGCGGCGGACCTGCCGACCGCGACCCCGCCGACGGGGCGCGCAGCCTCCGGGACGGCCGGGGCCGGAGCGCACCGGACCGGGAAGGGCGGGAAGAGCTCGACCGGAGCCGGGCGGAGGACGGGACGGGGGCAGGGGCCGGGACCGACCACGCCGTCGGCATCCGGCTCGACCGCTGGACCGGTTCAGCGGTCGAGTTCGCCACCGGTCCAGCGGTCCGGCCGGACGACGGACCGGTCGACGGGCGGCGGAGCGGGCTCCACCGGAACCTCGGGCTCCGCCGGTACGCCGTCGTCCTCGGCCGCCCCCACCACCCCGGGCGCACGCGGGCCGTCGGCCACGTCGGCCGACCGCCCCGGACCGCCCACGCGGGCTACGGCTCCAGGGGCACGCGCGGCTTCCGGACGGTCGCCGGGTACGTCGGCGTCCTCGGGCCCCTCGGCAGGTCCGGGCACCGCCGGGCGATCGGGCTCATCGGGCACACCGGGTTCGCCCGGGTCCCCCGCCTCCTCCGGGTCGCCCGCCTCTCCCGGCCGGACGGGCTCACCGGGTACGTCACCGGCGGGCGGTCCCACTGTCTCGCGCACGCCCGCGACTTCCGGGCCCTCCGCCGCCCCGGCCTCCTCCGGCGGCGCGGGATCACCGCGTACGGCGGCGCCCTCGGGCGCACCGGGCACCTCGGGGCCGTCAGGCGCTTCCGGTGCGCCGGGGGCCGCCGGGCCGTCCGTGACGTCGGGGTCCCTCGCAGCCTGGGGACCGTCGCGGCGCTCCGACGGGGGCCAAGGCCGCCCGCCCTCCACCTCCGTTCAGCCAGAAGGCGCTTCCGGGTCCGGTGCGGCTGTGCAGCGGTCCCTGCTCGGTGCGCCGGTCAGCGCCGCCCAGGACTCCGGCGCGCCCGGCGACCAGGGGGCGGTGCGCCCCGCCCCCGTGCGCCCCCGGCGGACCGCCCCACCGCTGATCGTCGCCCGGCGTCCGGCCATGCCCCTGCGGGAGATCGCCGGGCTGGCCCCCGCCGCGCCCGCGCCGCCCGTCGGGACCACCGCCCCGGCCGGGCCCACCGCCGCACCGGCCGCACCGGCACCCGCTCCCGCGCCTGTGGTGCAGCGGGCGGCGGCCGAGCCGACGAAGAGCGGTCCGGCGACGACGGACCCGGCCGGGGCGGACGACAGCGCCCCGGCGTCCGACGGTCGGCCGTCCGCCGAGGCGTCCCGCCCCACCCTGGGCAGGCCGCTGCGCGAACTGCCCGCCGGGGCCGTGCCGTTCCCGGCCGGCGGGCCCGCCCCCGCCGTACCGTCCGGGCCGGCAGCGGAACCGGCCTCGCCCGCACCGGGGTTGCCGGTGCTCCAACGCCGGTCCACCGACCCGGCACCACCGGAGGCACGCTCCCTGGACGCGCGCCCCGCGTCGCCCGCCCAGCGGACCGCGCCCCCCGAGCACCCCGGCTCCCCCGCGCCCGCCCCCGCCACGCCTGTCGGCCCTGCCAACGCCTCCGGCCCCTCCCACGCCTCCGGCTCTTCCGCCCCCTCCACGCCCTCCGCCGCGCGCGGGCGGTCGCGGGGCGGAATCGGTGCGCCGCTCCCCGGCCTGCCGCCGACCGCCCGGGTGGGCAGCGGCGCCCCGCTCCTGGGCGACCGCCCGTCACCCGGCGTCCCGCCGGGGGCGACGGGCCCCGGGTCCCGCCCCTCGGCGGCTCCGGCAGCCCCGGGAGCGGACGCCCCGCTGCCCGTGCGCTCGGCGGCCGCCACCACGTCAGCGGCCGGGGCCGGGGGCGCGTCCGCCCCGGTGAAGCGTGCGGTGGACGGTGACCGGCCCGCGGCCCGTACCGACGGTGCGGCCAGGACCGGCACCGGTGTCGCCTCCCCTACCCCCGCGCGCACGGCATCCGCGTCGGCACCCGGCGCTCCCCCGCCGCCGGTGCGGGTGCGGCCGGTCGGCCAGGGGCACCGGGCGGGGCGGCCCTCCGCCGCGCCGCCCCTCGTCCAGCGGACCCGGACCCTGCTCTCCGGGCGGGCACTCACCGTGAACACCGGTTCCGCCGAAGGCTTTTCGGCGCCCCGCGCGACGACGGGCACCGCCCTCCCGGCCCGGCCGGTGGTGGCGGCCACCTGGCGACGCGACGCAACAGCGGCGTCCTCGGCGGAGCCGGGTGCGGTGGCGGGCCAGTCGTCACCGGGTCCACCGGCTCCGCGGACTCCGGCCGCCGCCCGGTCCTCGCGGGCCGTTCCCGTCGTCCGTCCGGAGCGACCCCGGCCGGCCGCGCCGGGGATCGCCGCCGCGCCCGTCCAGCGGTCTGCGCTGCCGGTGGTGCCCGAGAGCGCCGGGCTCCAGGCCACCGGTCCCCGGCCGCCCGGCGCCGCGACGCACCCGGGCCCGCCGGGCCTCTCCGTACGGGTTCCGCCCCGGGCCCCCGCGACGCGCGAGGACGCCGCCGCGACGGCGCTGGCCGTGCAGCGGGCGGCCGCCGCCGGGGTCACCGGAGTTCCGGTCCGGGCGGTCCAGAAGAAGGCCACACCCTCGGGCGGGGCCGCGGAGCGGTCCGCCGCACGGGGCGCGGGCACGGCGCACGGCCCGGCGGCCGACGTCGCGCAGGGCGGCGCCATCGGACCCGGGGCGGCGCCGCCCGCCGCGAACCGGCTCGGCGGAGCGGACATGGAGGAGCTGGCCCGGCGGCTCATCGACCCGGTGTCCCGGCTGATCCGGGCCGACCTGCGCCGGGGCCGGGAGCGGGCCGGGCGACCGCACGACGGACGCCGCTGATGCGGCAGCGGCCACCCCACCCCCGTACGAGAACGAGCAGAGACAGAGAAGCAGGGCCATGAGCGACAACATCTTCGCGACGAGCGTGTTCTTCCAGCTCGCGATCGGCGGCAGCGACCTGGGCGCGTTCCACACCTGCTCGGGGCTGGGAGCCGAGGTGGAGATGGAGACGTACGCCGAGGGCGGCAACAACGGGTTCACCTGGCATCTGCCGGGGCGGATCACCTGGACCAACATCACGCTGACCCGCCCGGTCACCGCCGACACCCTCAAGATCGCGCGCTGGCTGAACGAGACGGTCCAGCGGGTCGAGCCCAAGGACGGGGAGATCGTGGCGCTGCGCCCCGATCTCAGCCGGATCATCAGCTGGCAGGTGCACGGGATCGTGCCGGTGCGCTGGCAGGGGCCGTCCTTCGACCCGGCCAGTTCGCAGGCGGCCATCGAGACGCTGGAGATCGCGCACGAGGGGCTGGAGCCCTCCTGACGGCCGCGGCGCCCCGGCGGCCACCCGGACCCCACCGGCCCCGCCCCCGACCCCACTGTCCCGCTCGACCGTCCCGACCAGGGAAAGGAGGAACGCGATGTCACCCGTAGCCCGTGCGAGCCGTGCTCGCGCCCAGCTGACCATCATGGAGCCGCCGTCGTCCGTCGGCGGCAAGCCCGGCGGCACCCTCGCCCGGCTCACGTTGCAGTTCAACCCCGCGCAGCTGTCGCTGAGCAAGAGCACCGAGTGGCGGCGCACCCCGTCCCGGACGGCCGGGCAGTCCGCGCTGCCCGAGTTCGTCGGCAGCGGGCCGCGGTCGCTGTCGCTGGAGGTGTTCCTCGACGCCACGGCCACCCACGACAACTCGGTGGAGAAGGCGGTCGAGCAGCTGATGACGGCCTGCGTGCCCACGCCGAAGAGCCTGGCCCGCAAGACGCCCGCGAGCCCGTGGGTGCGGTTCGACTGGGGGACGGCGAAGACGACCTCGTTCGACGGGGTGCTCTCCAACCTCTCCGTGTCGTACACGCTGTTCGACGTCGACGGGAAGCCGCTGCGCGCGACCTGCTCCCTGTCGATCGAGGAGGCGAGCGTCGACCCGGCGGGCCAGAACCCGACCTCGGGGTCGAAGGACGCCCGGCGTACGCACCGGGTCGTCGCCGGGGACAGCCTGCCGCTGCTCGCCTGGCGGGAGTACGGCGACGCGACCGCCTGGCGCACCATCGCGGAGGCCAACGACATCGACGACCCGATGCGGCTGCTCCCGGGCCAGGAGCTGATCGTGCCGGGCGTGGAGGACCAGCGGGCGGAGGCCGTGCGATGAGCGGGACCGGGAAGGACGCGCCGGGCCGTTCGTTCGCCGCCGACCCGATCGTGGAGGCGCCCGTCGAGCTGCCGCCCGCCTGGGTCTCCCAGCTGGTGAGCTGCGTCGTCGACGAGAACGTGGGGCTGCCGGACGCCGCCGTGCTGATGTACCGGGACCCGGACCACACGTTCCTCTCGGCGACCGGCATCACCCTCGGCACCCCGCTGAAGATCTCCGTGGTCACCGTGAAGGAGCGGTCCCGCGAGCGGCTGTTCACCGGGGAGGTCACCGCGGTCGAGCTGGACAGCGACACCACCGGTTCGTTCACGGTGGTGCGGGCGTTCTCCAAGGCGCACCGGCTCCAGCGCGGCCGCAAGGTGGAGGCGTTCCGGAACATGAAGGCGGCCGACATCGTCCGCAAGGTCGCCGCCGGCGCCGGGCTGGCCTGCGGGAAGGTGGAGGCCGCGCCGATCACCTACCAGCAGCTGACCCAGCCGAACGTGTCGGACTGGGAGTTCCTCCAGCACCTCGCGGCCGAGAGCGGCGCGGTGGTGCGGGTGGACGACAAGGGGCTGCTCCAGTTCACGCGGCCGCGGCCCGCCTCCTCGGCGCCCGCTCCGACGACGTCCGCGACGCGCGACCCGATGGTGCTGGAGTACGGCAACAACCTGGTGGCGCTGCGGGCGGTGCTGACCGGTGCGGACGGCGCGGACAGCGTCGAGGTGCGCGGCTGGAACGTGAACACCAAGACCCGTCTGGTGGCCCGGGAGCAGGCGATCCGCAGTAGGACGGTCACCCCGGGCATGAGCCCGTCGCTGGCGGCGGGGGCGTTCGGGTCCAACGCGCGCACGACGGTCACGGACACCCCCTACCGCACCCAGGCGGAGACGACCGCGGTGGCCGGGGCGCTGGCGGCGTCGGTCAGTTCCGGGTTCGGGGAGATCGAGGCGGTCGCCTACGGGAACCCGCAGCTGCGGGCGGGGCAGCCGGTGGCGCTCGGCAACGTGGGGGCCGCGTTCTCCGGCCGCTACACGGCGACCGCCGCGCACCACGTCCTGGACCCGGACACCGGCTACCGCACGACGGTGATCGTCAGCGCGTCCCCGGACCGTTCGCTGGCGGGGCTGGCCATGGGCGGCAGCGCCCCCTCGCGCGGGCCGCGGATGCCGGGTCTGGCGATCGGTGTGGTCACCGACATCCGCGAGGAGGGCCGGGGTCAGCGCGGCTGGGTGCGGCTGAAGTTCCCCTGGCTGGACGACACCTACGTCACCGACTGGGTCCGCACCGTCCAGTGGGGCGGCCAGGGCGGCGGCGGGGTGTTCAGCCCGGAGGTCAACGACGAGGTGCTCGTCGGCTTCGAGCAGGGGCTGCTGGACAGCCCGTACGTCATCGGGGGGCTCTACAACGGGGTGGACCTGCCCTCCCCGCACGAGGGCCCGTTGGTGGACCGGACCAGTGGGAAGGTCAACCGCCGCTCCCTGGTGTCCCGTTCGGGCAACCGGCTGGAGCTGCTGGACGCCCCGCGCGGGCCCGCGGGGGTGCGGCTGGCCACCGGCGACAAGCGGCTGGACGTGGTGCTGGACGAGAAGAAGGGCGAGATCAGGCTGACGGTGAAGGCCCGGGGCGGCGTCCGGGAGCTGAGTTCGGTGACGCTCTCCGCGTCCGGGATCACGCTCGACGCGGGCGCCACGGGGGACGTGAACATCACGGGCCGCTCGGTGAACGTCAACGGCACGACGGGTGTCACCGTCGACGGCGGGCTGCTCGCGGTGTTGAAGGCCAGGCTCATCAAGATCAACTGAACCGGCGCGCCACGTGCCGCGCGCCGCCCGCCCGTATCCCCGAAGTCCCTTTCACAGCGAGGAGAACCCCGGCCATGCCCCCCGCAGCCCGAACCGGCGACAGCACCGCTCACGGCGGCCTCATCGGCACCCCGCCCCCGGGTGCGGTGGCCGTGGCCACCGTGCTCATCGGCGGCCGTCCGGCGGCCGTCACCGGGAGCCTGCACGCGTGCGTCGTCCCGCCGCACGCGGCGCTCGGCCCCGGCAACGTGATCATGCCCAACCCGGCCGCGGCGATCGGCGGCGCCGTGCTGATCGGCGGACTGCCCGCGGCCCGGATGGGCGACAGGACCACGTGCGGGGCGCCCGTCGTCAGTGGCGCGGTCACCGTCCTGATCGGGGGCCCGATGTGAGCGGCGGCGGATTCGTCGGACGCGGCTGGGGCTTCCCGCTGCGGACCGGGCCGACCGGCGGGATCGCCCTGGTCGAGCGGGACAAGGAGATCGAGGAGGCCATCGGGCTGATCCTCGGGACCGCGCCGGGCGAGCGGCCGATGCGGCCGGAGTTCGGCTGCGGCATCCACGAGTACGTCTTCGCGCCGGGCGACGGGGCGACGGCCGGGCGGATCGCGCAGGAGGTGCGCGCCTCGCTGGAGCGGTGGGAGCCGCGCATCGAGGTGACGGACGTGGTGATCGCGTTCGACGCGGTGGAGGAGGGCACGCTCTACATCGACGTGCGCTACACCGTGCGGGCCACCAACGACCTGCGGAACCTGGTCTTCCCCTTCTACACGATCCCGTCCGAGGCGGGTGCGGCGCAGCCGTCCGCCGAGGGCTTCGCGGAAGCGAGGACGCGCTGATGGCCCTGCCCTCCCCCAACCTGGACGACCGCCGCTTCCAGCAGCTCGTCGACGAGGCCAAGCGGTATGTCCAGCAGCGCTCCCCGGAGTGGACCGACCACAACGTCTCCGACCCCGGGGTCACGCTGATCGAGACGTTCGCGTACATGGTCGACCAGCTGCTGTACCGGCTGAACCGGGTGCCCGACAAGAACTACGCGGCCTTCCTGGACCTGCTGGGGGTGACGCTCTTCCCGCCGACGGTGGCCCGCGCCGAGGTGGACTTCTGGCTGTCCGCGCCGCAGCCGGAGACGGTGCGGCTGCCCGCCGGCACGGAGGTGGCGACCGCGCGCGGCGAGTCCGAGGAGCCGGTGGTGTTCTCCACCGCCGACGAGCTGCCGATCGTGCCGAGTTCGCTGGTCCGGCTGGTCACCGCCCCGGCGTCCGGGGAGCAGACGGACCGGACCGCGCCGCTCGGCGCGGGCAAGGACATCCCGTGCTTCCAGGCCCGCCCCGAGCCCGGGGACGCGCTGCTGTTCGGGCTGCCGGCCGCCGTACCGCGCTGCGTCGTCGCCGTCCGCCTGGACAGCCGGGTGGAGGGCGTGGGCGTGGACCCCCGGCAGCCGCCGCTGGTGTGGGAGGCGTGGGACGGGGCGCGCTGGGTGACCTGTGTGACCGGCACCGACTCCACCGGCGGGCTCAACCGGCCCGGTGAGGTCGTGGTGTTCGTCCCGGCCGGGCACACCGCGTCCGTGGTCGCGGGGACCCGGGCGGGCTGGCTGCGCTGCCGGGTCACCGCTCCGGAGCCGGGCCAGCCGTTCTACTCCGAGTCGCCGACGATCCGGGAGGCCGAGGTGTTCACCGTCGGCGGCACGGCGGCCGTGGAACACGCGGAGACCGTCGTGGACGTGCCCCTGGGGGTGTCGGAGGGGGTGGCCGGGCAGCGGTTCTCGGTGAGCCGGGTCCCGCTGCTGCTGGACGGGGATCCGCCCGTCGTCCAGGTGGCGACCGACGACGGCTGGCAGGTGTGGACGCCGGTCGAGCACTTCGGGGCGTCCGGGCCCGGTGACCGGCACGTCCGGATCGACGCCGTGGCGGGCGAGTTCGCCTTCCCGCCCGAGGTGCGCGAGGAGGACGGCACGATGCGCGCGTACGGCGCGGTCCCCGAGAAGGGCGCCCAGCTGCGCGTCCCCCGCTACCGCACCGGCGGCGGCGCGGCCGGGAACGTGGCCCGGGGTGCGATCTCCGTGCTGCGCAGCTCGGTGCCGTACGTCGCGGGGGTGAACAACCGGGAGGCGGCGACCGGGGGCGTCGACGGGGAGAGCGTGGAGAACGCGAAGGTGCGCGCCCCGAACATCCTGCGGGTGCAGGAGCGGGCGGTCACCGCCGAGGACTACGAGCTGATCGCCCGGGAGGCCGCGCCGTCGCTGCGCCGGGTGCGGTGTCTGCCCGCCGTCGCGGGCGAGGCCGGTGCGGTGCGGGTGCTGGTGGTGCCGGACGCGCTGCCCGAGGAGGACGGGCGGCTCCGCTTCGAGCAGCTGATCCCCGGCGACCCGGTGCTGGAGGCGGTCACGGCCCGGCTGGACGAACGCCGCCTGGTCGGGACCCGGCTGGTGGTGGAGCCGCCCGCCTACCAGGGCGTCACGGTGGTGGCGCGGCTGGTGGTGGCCCCCGGTGACGAGGACCGGGTGCGGGCGGCGGCGCTGGAGGCGCTGTTCCGCCACATCGATCCGTTGCGGGGCGGGGCGGACGGCCAGGGGTGGCCGTTCGGCAGGCCGGTGCAGTACGGGGAGGTGTTCGCCGTGCTCCAGAACGTTCCGGGGGCCGGTCTGGTGGAGGACGTCCGGCTGTTCCCGGCGGACCCGGTCACCGGACGGCGCGGTGCGGCGGCCGACCGGATCGACGTGGACCCGGGGGCCCTGGTCTTCTCCCACCAGCACCAGGTGGTCGTCGCCGCGCGGGAGACCGGTGAGGGCACGTGAGCCGGGCCTCGGTCCCCGGGCTCCCCAGCCGCTACCCGATCGGTGAACTGCTGCCCGCCCTGTACGCGGACGACGACCTGGCCCAGCGGTTCACGGCGGGCCTGGACACCGTGCTGGCCCCGGTCCTGTCCACCCTGGACAACCTGCCCGCCTACGTGGACCCGGCGCTGGCCCCGGCCGACTTCCTGCCGTGGCTGGCGTCCTGGGTCGGCATGGACCTCGACCCGGCGTGGCCGGTGGAGCTGCGCCGTGCGGTGGTCGCCCGCGCCGTCGAACTGCACCGGCGGCGCGGCACCCGGCGCGGTCTGGTGGAGCGGCTGCGGCTGTGCTGCGGGGTGGGCGCGGAGGTCCGGGACGGGGGCGGCGCGACCTGGTCGGCCACCCCGGGGGCGGCCCTCCCGCCGCCCCCGTCCGGCGAGCTGCTGGTGCGGGTCTGGCCGGTGCGCGCCGGGGACGCGGTGGACGAACGGCGGGTGCGGGACGTGGTCGCGGCGTCGTGCCCCGTCCACCTCGGCCACCGGGTGGAGGTCCTGACGGGCCCGCCCGGGGACTTCGATGACCCCGGAGCGGCCGGAGCGGCCGACGGGTCCGGACAGAGTGGAGGCTGACGCGATGCGTGCATGCCCGGCATGCGGTACGGCCAACGGCGAGGACGACGACTTCTGCGGCAACTGCGGTGCCTACCTGGGGTGGTCGTCGGCCCCGGTGCGCCGGGCGTCACGCCCGGCCCCGGACCCGGAGCCCGAGCCCGTCGCACCGCCCGAGCCTGCCGCGCGCCCCGGACCGGTCGTGGCCCCGGAGCAGGCCGGTGCACCGGAACCGGCCGCTCCGCCGCGACCGGTCACTCCGCCGAGGCCGAGCGGGCCCCCGGGGCCGGTCAGGTCCCCGGAGCGCGAGGCGTCCCCGGAGCCGGGACCGGTCGCGTCCCCCGAGCGCGAGGCGTCCCCGGAGCCGGTCGCCCCCTCGGCCCCGGCCCCGGCCCCGGCCCCGAACCTAGCCCCGGCCCCGGCCCCGGCCCCGGCGTACGGTCCGCCCGCGCCGCGCGGCGCGGCCGACCGGACAGCCCCCGGTGACGTGGACGAGCCCGTGGGGGCGGTGCGGCCCGCGAAGCCGGTGGCCCGGCGGCCCGTCGTGCGGCCGGTGGCGGCGGACGAGGCCACCGACGGGCCGCCGTGCCCGGTCTGCGGCACCCCCAACCTGCCGGAGCGGCGGTTCTGCCGACGGTGCGCCGCCCCGCTGCGGGCGCGTGAGGGGTCCGCGGAGCTGCCGTGGTGGCGCACGGTGTGGCCGTTCCGCCGCCGGGTGCGGGGCGGGTCCGGCGGCCGGGTGCTGCGGCGGTTCCTACTGGTGGCCGCGGTGGTCGGGCTGCTGTTCGCGGGCTTCACGCTGCTGCCGTTCGGGCGCTACGTCTTCGAGGACGTACGGGACAAGCTCGGCGGCACGGCGGAGATCAGCCCCTCGGGGGCGAGCGCGAGCGCTGCGGCGCCCGGTCATCCGGCGGCCGCGGCCATCGACGGGCTCACCAACAAGTACTGGGGCGCGCCCGCGCTCGGTGACACGCTCACCTGCACCTTCGCCAAACCGTTCCGGCTGGTCGGCGTCGTCGTGCACAGCGGGGTCTCGAAGGAGCCCCAGGAGTTCCGGCGGGGGGCGCGGCCCACCCGGGCGGAACTGCTGATCGAGACGGCGGACGGCACGGTCCACGAGAAGACGATGACGCTGAACGACAAGCCGGGGCCGCAGACGCTGCGCACGGGCGTCAGCGATGTCGTCTCCGTCCGGCTGGTGGTGCGGGAGGCGACCGGCCGGAGCGGGGAGGCGCCCATCGCGGTGGGTGAGGTCGAGTTCTTCCGGCGCTCCTGACGCCCTTTCGCCCCGGGGAGACCGGATCGGCCCCGGGGCGGCCAAGGCGAGAACCCAGGCATCACAGGAACTGCGTTCAGTCTCAGAAGCTCATCAATTGCCCAGTAACGCGCAGGTAATTCACCTCGATCACGCAAATTCGGTCACGAACGGCCTTCCCCCGGCGCCTCGACACGGGGTTGACTAGGGATCACACAAGGTGACGCGACCGCCTCCCACCGGCCGCTTCCCGCATGGACCCGTGGAATATGCCGTTCGCATCGTCCGTCTCCCGCTCTTGACGAGGGGCAGCAAATGAGCCAGATAACCTTACCCGCGTTCCACATGCCGTTCGAGAGCGCCGGATGCCATCCGGGCCTGGCGAAAACCCGGGAAGCCGCCTGGGAATGGGCCGGGACACAAGAGCTGAATCTCTCCGTTCCGGCGCGGAAGAAGATGATCCGGACCCGCCCCGAACTGTGGATATCCCTCATCTTCCCGAACGCCTCCCAGCAGGATCTCGACCTCTTCTGCCAGTGGCTGTTCTGGGCCTTCCTGGTGGACGACGAGTTCGACGACGGACCGGCCGGACGCGATCCGCGGATGTGCGGGACGGCGATCGCCCGCCTGGTCGACGTCTTCGACGGGGCCGAGCCGGACGTCCCGATGGAGCGGGCCCTCGCCGGGCTCCGGGACCGCACCTGCCGGGGCCGGTCGCCGCAGTGGAACCGGCAGTTCCGCCGGGACACCGCCGCCTGGCTGTGGACGTACTACGCCGAAGCCGTCGAGCGGGCGGCCGGGCAGGTGCCGAGCCGGGCCGAGTTCGCCAAGCACCGGCGGGACTCGGTGGCCATGCAGCCGTTCCTGGACCTGCACGAGATCACCGCCGGGATCGACCTCCCCGACTCCGCCCGCAGCCTCCCCGCGTACATCGCCCTGCGGAACGCGGTGACCGATCACTCCGGCCTCTGCAACGACATCTGCTCGTTCGAGAAGGAGGCGGCCCTGGGCTACGAGCACAACGCCGTGCGGCTCATCCAGCGCGACCGGGGCTGCACGCTCCAGGAGGCCGTCGACGAGGCCGGAATCCAACTGGCCCGGATAGCCGAGCGGGTACGCCGGGCCGAGACGGAACTGATCGAGGAGATGGACGCGGCGGACATCACCGGCGCCACCCGGACGGCCCTGGAGCGCTGCGTACGGGACTACCGGGGGCTCGTGCGGGGTGACTTCGACTACCACGCGCGCGCCGAGCGCTACACCCGCCCGGACCTGGCGGAACGGGACGAGCGGGAATCCCTGTCCCAGTTCTTCGCCGCCTAACACCACTGACGGCACTGACGGCACTGACGGCACTGACCGCACCGACGGGCTCTCGGGGGACATGGGGGACCTGGGGGTGTCGCGGGCGGCCGCTTCGGGGCAGGCATACGTCTGTGCCGGCGGCGAGAGGGCGGTGACGGTGGACCTGACGGGAGGGTGCGGCGCGTGACGGACGGACGGGTGACAGCGGCGCGGGTGAAGCACGTGCGGGTGCCGACGGCGTACGGGGTCGTGCGCGGTGCGGTGGAGCGGGGGGTCGCGGTCTTCCGGGGCATCCCGTACGCGGCTCCGCCGGTCGGCGCCCGCAGGTTCCGCGCGCCGGGGCCGCCGGAGCCGTGGACGGGGGTGCGCGACGCGCTCGCGTACGGGCCGACGGCGCCCAAACGGCCCTACGCCCCGCCGCTGGACCGGCTGCTGCCGGACCCGGCGGTCCCGGGCGAGGGGTGCCTGAACCTGAATGTGTGGACGCCCTCGCCGAAGCCGGATCCGGCCGGGCTCCCGGTCCTGGTGTGGATCCACGGGGGTTCGCTGCTGCACGGCTCATCGGCGGTGCCGGTGTACGACGGGACGGCGTTCGCCCGGGACGGGGTGGTGCTGGTCTCGGTCAACTACCGCCTGGGCGTGGAGGGCTTCGGGGTGTTCCCGGACGCGCCCGCCAACCGGGGGCTGCTGGACCAGCTGGCCGCTCTCGCCTGGGTGCGCGACAACATCGCGGCGTTCGGCGGCGACCCGGACCGGGTGACGGTGGCCGGGGAGTCGGCGGGGGCGGTGAGCGTCGCCGCCCTGCTGGCCGCGCCCCGGGCGGCGGGGCTGTTCCGGCGGGCGGTCCTCCAGAGCGGGGTGCCCGCCGCGGTGGCTCCGGAGGCGGCGCGGGGGACGACCGGGCTGATCGCGAAGCGGCTCGGCGTGCCCGCCACGGCCGCCGCGTTCGCCGCCGTGGACCCGGAGGCGCTGCTGACCGCGCAGACCGAGGTGACCGGCGGCGGGGACCCGCTGACCGGCCGCACCTCCTTCCAACTCGTGGTGGACGGCGAGCTGCTGCCCCGGGACCCGGCCGAGGCGCTGCGTTCGGGGGCGGCCGCGGAGGTGGACCTGCTGGTGGGGGCCACCACCGAGGAGTACCGGCTCTGGTTCGTCCCCGGCGGTCTGACGGAGCGCGTCGGCCGCCTGAAACTCCGCCTGGCCCTGCTGAAGTTCAGGATCCCGAACGCCACCGCCCGCACCTACCGGGCCAACCGGCCGGACGCCACCCCGGGCGAGATCCTGGGCGCTCTCGCGACGGACCTGCTGCTGCGGGTGCCGCTGAACCGGCTGGCCGACGCGCGGGCCGGGGCGCCGGGGGCCAGTTACGTCTACGAGTTCGGCTGGCCCTCCCCCGTACAACGGCTGGGGGCCTGTCACGCGCTGGAGCTGGGTTTCGTCTTCGACACGCTCGCCCACCCCGACACGGTCGCCCTGACCGGCCCGGACGCCCCGCAGGAACTGGCGGACGCGATGCACCGGGCGTGGGTGGAGTTCGCGGCGACGGGCGACCCGGGCTGGCCCTCGTGGGACACATCACGGCCGGTGCGGCTCTTCGGCCCGGCGGGACCGGCCCTCGTCCTGGCCCCGCGCGACGACGAACTGCGGGGCTGGGAGCCGTACCGGTCGGCGCGGACCTGAGGCCCGCGCGGCCCGCTCCTCGCCGGATGGCGGAAAGCCGGTCGGCCGCGCGCGGTGCGCGGGCCGCCCGCGAGCCGCCGGAGGCGGACCCCCGGACGTACCGGCGGCGCCCGAGGCCCGCGGGCCGGTTCCGGGGCGCCGCCCGGGACTCACGCCTTGTTCTGCGCGGCCCAGAACTCGTCGAAGGTGAGCAGACCGTCGCCGTTGCCGTCGTGGGCGTTGATGACCGCCTGCGCCACCGTCTCGGTGACGAACGGGTCGCCCAGCTGGGCCATCGCGCTCTTGTACTCGGCCGCCGTGATGAGGCCGTCGCCGTTCGCGTCGAACCTCTCGAATACCGTGCGCGCCGACTCGATGTCCGCCACTGTTTCCGCCCCTTCGTGATACCGGATGTCGGGGTCAGATTATCGGGCCGCCCGGGTGCCCTCGGCGGCGGCCGGGCGACGGGTGCGGAGCGGCTACGGGTGCGGCCGGGAAGCGGGTCGGCTGAGCAGTTCGGTGGCCGTCACCGCGTGCAGTCCCCGGCGGCCGATCTCGGCGAGGAGCAGCGGCAGCGCGGCGGCGGTGACCGGGCGGCCGAGGCTCATCCCGACCACCGAGCCGTTGCGCAGCTCGCCCGCGACCTTGCGGGTGACGGCCGCGACGCGGGTGGCCTCGTGGTCGAGCGACTCCACGTCGCAGGCGAGGACATGGGGGTAGCCCGCCCGCCGGGCGAGGCGCTGCACGCGCGCGGAGGCGTAGGGGGTGGGCGAGGGGCGGAACCAGGTGCCGATGGAGCCGGTGAGGCGGCGCAGCCGCCGGGCGCACGCGGCGATCTCCTCGTACGCCGCGTCCTCGTCCAGCGCCGCGAGGTCCAGGTGGTGCTCGGTGTGGTTGCCGAGTTCGTGGCCGCCGTCGAGGACGCGGCGGGCCATGCCGGGATACCGGGCGAGCCAGCTGCCGACGGCGAGGACCGTGACGCGGGCCCCGGCCTGTTCGATCCGGTCGAGCGCGGCGCGGGCGACGTCCGGGTCGCCGTGCCCGTCGAAGGTGAGGGCGATCCGGGGCCGGTCGCGGGGGCCGTGGACGATCTGCGCGGGCTGCCCGGGGAAGCGGCGCGGGGCGGCGGGGCCGGCCGGGGGCCGGTGACCGGGCGAGGAGAGGGCCCCGGAGGGCGCCCCGGTCGCGCCGGGCACGCCGTCGGGCCCGGCCCGGCCGCCGCTCGCCCGGCCGCACCCTGCGGTGAGGGCGGTGGCCGCGAGCAGCCCGGCCCCGGCGCCCAGCGCCTCGCGACGGCGCACCGACGCCCTGTGTCCGTCCATGCCCGACCACCTCGCGTTCCACGGATCCCCCGGGACACAGTAGGAGCGAGAAGGGCGGAATACGGCGATTGATCGATTGTCTGAATGGTCTATGAATCATTCACGCGCACCCATAGCGATGCGCGGAAAGCCAGGCGAGTGACCGAGCACACCTGCGATTCACCTACGATATGCCCGATTGATAGGCAAATTTAGCGGAATGACGCTTTGGCACCGAGGTCCCCCGTCTGCCATAGTCGGAGCCACGACCTCCTCCGACCCGGCTCAGGTCGTCCCGTACGGCCGCGCGACCACCCCCTCGGCGCGGCCCCCGCAGAAGCCCCCGCAGCGCCGCACCCCGGCCGACCGGGGGCTTCTGCGTGTGCCCGCGCCCCCGCCCGGGACGGGAGCGTCAGCGGTCGGAGATCCGCATCTCGAACCAGGTGGTCTTGCCGCGCGGCAGCAGGTCCACGCCCCACCGGTCGGAGAGTTTGTCGACGAGGAAGAGGCCCCGGCCGCTGACGTCCATGTCGCGCACCGGCATCAGACACGGCAGCCCGCGCGAGGGGTCACGCACCTCCGCCCGGATCCAGCCGCGCCGACGTACCATGCGTAAGCCGAAGACGCGGGCTCCGGTGTGCCGGACAGCGTTGCCGACGAGTTCGGATACGAGGAGCACCGCGTACTCGGCGGTCTGCGGCGAGAGCGCCCACTGGCGGAGCACCACGCAGGAGGTGAGCCGCCGGGCCGTCGCCGCCGACTCCGGGCGCGACGGCAGCCGGACTTCCCCCTCGGTCGGATTGCCGAACAACTCCAGCGCCTTGAACGCCTGTTCGTCATCGATGGTCGACGTCCAGCGTGCCGCCGTCGCGCTGCTGCGCGGTCGCGGCTGATCCACACCCTCCAGGCCCGCCATGTCCACCATCATGGCCGCACACAACGGCGTCCGGGGCGGTTCCCGAGGAATCCACCACCCGGAACGGCTCATTCCGAACCAGGCGTCCGGCATATACCACAGGCATGAGAGCTCCCCGGACAGCCTCGCTGAGCTGCGAGGACCCCTCACCCGCCGGAGACCGTCGCGCCGGACGGGGTGCCGGGCCTTAAGGCTGCCTTAAGGCCCGGATAATCCGCTCGCACGGATGAACCTCCCGCGCGAGGCCCACCCGACCCGACTACCGGCCGCCCGATCTGACTACACGTCACCCCGTGCCTGACTACGGATCACCCCATGCCCGACTACAGGTCACGGACTGTCCGGCCACGGGCCACCGGTCGCCTGACGGTGCATCAGCGAAACGTGGCCTTGCCCGGACCCTCCTCGACGAAGCTGCGCATACCCCGCTCGCGGTCCTCGGTGGCGAAGAGTCCGGAGAACCAGTTCCGCTCGATGGTGAGGCCGGTGTCGAGGTCCGTCTCCAGTCCGGCGTCCACCGACTCCTTGGCCGCCCGCAGCGCCAGCGCGGGGCCCTTGGCCAGCTTCGCGGCCCAGGCGTGCGCCTGGTCGTAGACCTCCGCCGCCGGGACCACCCGGTCCACCAGACCGAGCGTCAGCGCCTCCTCCGCCTTGACCATCCGGCCGGTGAAGATCAGGTCCTTGGCGCGGGACGGGCCGATCAGCCGGGCCAGGCGCTGGGTACCGCCCGCCCCGGGGATCAGCCCGAGCAGGATCTCCGGCTGGCCCAGCCTGGCGTTGTCCGCCGCGATCCGGAAGTCGGCGCAGAGTGCCAGCTCGCAGCCGCCGCCGAGGGCGTAGCCGGTGACGGCGGCGACGACGGGCTTGGGGATGCGGGCGACGGCGGTGAACGCGTCCTGGAGGCCCTTGGAGCGCAGGACCATCGCCGCGTGGTCCATCGCCCGCATCTCCTTGATGTCCGCGCCCGCCGCGAACACCTTCTCGCCGCCGTAGAGGATCACCGTGCGGACGTCCTCGCGCCGGGCCGCCTCCTCGGCCAGTTCCCGCAGCCGGTCCTGGATCGCGACGTCCAGCGCGTTCATGGGCGGCCGGTCGAGCTGGATGGTGCCGACACCGTCGCGTACTTCGAGAGTCACAGTCATGGCTAGAGGTTAACCACCGCTAACGACGGCGGGCCCGGTGCCGTCGGTCACAGCACCGGGCCCGCCCGGGTCGTCGGAGGCGGAGCAGGGCTACTTCCTCCACTCCTCCCAGTCCATGTTCCAGCCGTTGAGACCGTTGTCCGGGGCGATCTGCTTGTCCTTGGAGTTCTTCACGACGACCACGTCGCCGATGAGCGAGTTGTCGTAGAACCAGGCCGCGGGGGTCCCGTCGTCATGACCGCCGCGCACATCGCGCAGACCGACACAGCCGTGGCTGGTGTTGGTCCTGCCGAAGATGGACGACGCGCCCCAGTAGTTGCCGTGCAGGAAGGTGCCCGAGGTGGACAGCCGCAGGGCGTGCGGGACGTCCTTGATGTCGTACTCACCGCCGAAGCCGACGGTGTCGCCGTTCATCCGGGTCACCTGGTGCTTCTCGCTGATGACCATCTGACCGTTGTACGTGGTCGTCGCCGGGGCGCCCGCGGAGACCGGGATGTCCTTGATCTGCTCGCCGTCCCGGACGACCTTCATCCGCTTGCTGCTGGCGTCGACGGTGGACACCTGGCTGCGGCCGATGGTGAACGACACCGTCCTGACCTGCTTGCCGTAGACGCCCGGCCGCCCCTCGACGCCGTCCAGGTTGAGTTCGACGGTCACCTTGGTGCCCGGTTTCCAGTACGTCTCCGGGCGGAAGTCGAGGCGGTCGTTGCCGAACCAGTGGCCCTCGATCTCGACGGCCGGGTCGGCCGTGACCGTGATGCCCTTCTCCACGGCGTCCGGGTCGGTGATGCCCCGGGTGAAGTTGACGGAGACCGGCATCCCGACCCCGACGGTGGAGCCGTCCTCCGGTGTGTAGTGCCCGATGAAGGTGTTCGCGGGCACCAGCGTGGTGAAGGCGGTGTCCTTGGCCGACGCGCGGCCCTTCGCGTCCTTCGCGACCGCGTGCACCGTGTACCTGGTGGCGGCGGCGAGATGCCGCTCGGGCGTCCAGCTCGCGCCGTCGGCGGCGATCTCGCCCTCGACCGCGTTGCCCTTGGGGTCGGCGACCTTCACCGCGGTCAGCTTCCCCTGCGCGGCGCCGACCTTCAGCACGCCGCTGGTCGCCACCGACGTGGCGCCGTCCTCCGGCGCGATGGTCACCACCGCCTGCGAGGCGCTGGTGTCCTCGGCCCTCGTCCCCCCGCCCGGTCCCTTGCCGCTGTCCGTGTCGCCGCCCCCGCCGCCGCACGCCGTCAGCAGCACCAGCAGCGCCCCCAGGGCGCTGGCCCGAAGGCCCGCCCCGTGGTGCCGCTTCCCGCTCGCCCCGGCCGACGCCCCCGATATCGGCTGCCCGTTCACTGTGCTCGTCTCCCCTCGCCGGGCCCGGCTCCCGCCGCGGCCCGCTCCCCCGCGCGCTACACCTGCGCACCCGTCGCCAGACAATCACACCGCGGGCGGGGCGGACTCCCCCGGGAATGTCACCGTTCGGTCCCAAGTGGCCCGGGGAGCAGTGCAGGTGGCGCGGGGTGCCGGGGCGGGCCGGGGGCCGCGGGCGTTCAGCGCAGCGCGGAGGTGGCCTTCCACTTCTTCCAGCTCAGGTTCCAGCCGCTGAGCCCGTTGTCCGGAGCCACCTTCTCGTCCTTGGAGTTGACCACCTCGACGACGTCACCGATGAGGGTCCGGTCGAAGAACCAGCCGCCCGGGGTGGCGCCGCTGCCGCCCTTCGCGTCGCGCAGCCCGATGCAGCCGTGGCTGACGTTCTCCTCGCCGAAGACGGACTCGTCCGCCCAGTAGTTGCCGTGCAGGAAGGTGCCCGAGGTGGTGAGCCGGATGGCGTGGGGGACGTCCTTGATGTCGTACTCCCCCTTGCCGTCCTTGTCCGTGAAGCCGACGGTCGCGCCGTCCATCCGGGTCACCTCGTGCATCTCGGTGACCACCATCTTCCCGTTGTACGTGGTCGTCTTCGGGGCGCCCGCGGTGATCGGGACCGTGCTGACCAGCTCCCCGTCCCGGCGTACCTCCATGGTCTTGGCCTCCGCGTCGACCCGGGAGACCTGGGAGCGGCCGACGGTGAAGGCCACGGTCCTGTCCTGGCTGCCGTAGACCCCGGGCGCCCCCTCGACGTCCCGCAGTCCGATGTCGACGGTGACCTCCGTGCCGGGTTTCCAGTACGCCTTCGGGCGGAAGTCCAGGCGGTCCTTGCCGAACCAGTGGCCGACGACCTCCACCGCCGGGTCCGACGTCACCCGGATGGCCCTCTCCACCGCCGCCCGGTCCGCGATCGCGCGGCTGAAGGCGAAGGAGACGATCATGCCGGTGCCCACGGTGGACCGGTTCTCCGGTTTGAAGTAGCCGATGAAGCGGTGCTCGGGCACCAGCGTGGTGAACGTGGCGTGCCGGGCCGAGCGGCGGCCCTGCCCGTCGACGGCGACCGCGTCGACGCTGTACTTCGCGGCCAGGGCGAGCCGGGCCGCGCCGGAGTCGGGGGACCAGGAGCGCCCGTCCTCGGCGATGCGCCCGGCCACGGTCTGCTGCTGGGCGTCCTCGATCCGCGTCACCTTGACGCTCTCCAGCCGCCCGTCGGGGACCTTCACCGCGATACGGGTCTCCTCGTCGACCTCCTTCGCGCCGTCCTCGGGGAAGATGCCGATCACGTCGCCCGGGGAGCGCGCCTTGCCGTTGAGCAGGCCCTCCGGGGTGTCGGTGCAGCCGGTCAGGAGGGCCGGCACGGCCAGCAGTGCCGCCCAGGCCGGCACGGCGGCCCTGCGGGTCCGTGCGCTGTTCGCTGTCTGGTTCACGCTCCCCCAACGACCAGGGCCGGTCGGGGGAAACGTGAGTGCGGGCCCGCTGATGGGCAGAACAGAGGGGAGGACTACCCGTGGGGGGCCGCGGCCGGGACGCCGCGCGCTCCGTCGCAGGTGCCCGTCCCCACGAGCCGCGGGAGGCTACACGGTGTCGAGCGCAGCCGAGCAGGAGGCAGTACAGGACCCCGGGCGCGAGGCGGTGCCGCATCCGGACGCGGTGGCCGCCGTCCGGGCGGAGATCGCCGAGGCACAGCGCACCGAGCACGCCGAGGCGGTACGGGCCGCGACCCCGGCCCCCGCGGTCTGGCCCGGGGCGCCGATGCCCTTGGGGGCCCGCTTCCGGGTCGGCCCGGACGGGGTGGCGGGGACCAACTTCGCGCTGTGGGCGGGCGGGGCCGAGGCGGTGGAGCTGTGCCTGTTCGACGAGCGGGGCGTCGAGACGCGCTGCCCGCTGACCGAGCTGACGCACGAGATCTGGCACGGCTTCGTCCCCGGGGTGCGGCCGGGCCGGCGCTACGGCTACCGGGTGCACGGCCGCTGGGACCCGTGGACCGGGGCCCGCTGGAACGCGGCCAAGCTGCTGCTGGACCCGTACGCCCGCGCGGTCGACGGCACCTTCGGTCTGCCGCCGGAGGTCTACGGGCATGTGCGGGACTGGCCCGACCAGCATGTCGCCGACACCGTGCGCGACGACCGGGACTCGGCTCCGTACGTCCCCAAGGGCGTCGTCGTCCACGATGACGACGACTGGGTGGAGGACCGCCGCCCGAAGACCCCGTGGGCCGACACGGTCATCTACGAGCTGCACGTACGCGGCTTCACCAAGCTCCACCCGGACATCCCGCCCGCGCTGCGCGGCACCTACGCCGGGCTCGCGCACCCGGCCGCGATCGAGCACCTGACCCGGCTCGGGGTGACCGCGGTGGAGCTGCTGCCGGTGCACCAGTTCGCCCACGAGGACCATCTGCTGCGGCGCGGACTGCACAACTACTGGGGCTACAACTCCATCGGCTACTTCGCCCCGCACGCCGACTACTCCGCCTCCGGCACCGCCGGGCAGCAGGTCGGGGAGTTCAAGCGGATGGTGCGGGCGCTGCACGGCGCCGGGATCGAGGTCATCCTCGACGTGGTGTACAACCACACGGCGGAGGCGGGCGAGCTGGGCCCGACGCTCTCGTTGCGCGGCATCGACAACCGGGGCTACTACCGGCTCCAGCACGACCCGCGCCGCTACGCCGACTACACCGGCTGCGGCAACACCCTGCACGTCGTGCAGCCCCAGGTGCTGCGGCTGATCACCGACTCGCTGCGCTACTGGGTCACCGAGATGGGCGTGGACGGCTTCCGCTTCGACCTGGCGGCGGCGCTGGCCCGCTCGATGCACGACGTCGACATGCTCTCCCCGTTCCTCGCGGTCATCGCGCAGGACCCGGTGCTGCGCCGGGTCAAGCTGATCGCCGAGCCGTGGGACGTCGGTAGCGGCGGCTACCAGGTGGGCGCGTTCCCGCCGCTGTGGACCGAGTGGAACGACCGCTACCGCGACGCCGTACGGGACTTCTGGCGCGGCGCGCTCCCCGACGTACGGGACCTCGGCTACCGGCTGACCGGCTCCAGCGACCTGTACGCCTGGGGTGGGCGGCGCCCGTACGCCTCGGTCAACTTCGTCACCGCGCACGACGGGTTCACCCTGCGCGACCTGGTCTCCTACGAGCACAAGCACAACGAGGCGAACGGCGAGGGCAACCGGGACGGGACGGGCGACAACCGGGCGTGGAACTGCGGGGCGGAGGGCGAGAGCGACGACGCGGAGATCAACGCCCTGCGCCGCCGCCAGCTGCGCAACCTGCTGACCACGCTGCTGCTGTCCACCGGGGTGCCGATGCTGACCGCGGGCGACGAGATGGGCCGCACGCAGGGCGGCAACAACAACGCCTACTGCCAGGACAACGAGACCGGCTGGGTGGACTGGTCGCTGCTGGAGCAGCCCCGGTGGCGGGAGCTGACCGCGCTGACCGCCCGGGTGCTGAGGCTGCGTCAGTCGCATCCGGTGCTGCGGCGGCGGGCGTTCTTCGCCGGGCGGGCGCAGGCCCCGGACGGACTGCGCGACCTGGCCTGGTTCACCCGGGACGGGCGGGAGATGACGGAGGGCGACTGGTACGCCCCCGCCGCCACACTCGGGCTCTACCTCTCGGGCCGGGACATCCCCGGGCGGGACGCGCGCGGGGAGCCGGTCACCGACGACAGCTTCCTGGCGGTGCTGCACGCGGGTGCGGAGCCGACGCCCTTCGCGCTGCCGGGGGCCCCGTGGGCGGTCCGGTACGAACTGGTCCTGGACACCTCGCGGGAGGAGCAGGCGGAGGCCCCGGGCACCGTGGTCGAGGGCGGTACGGAGGTGACGGTGCCCGCCCGTTCGGTGCTGCTGCTGCGGGTGGTGGAGTAGCGGCCCCCCGGCGTCGGGCGGCGGGCAACAGCCGACGGGCATCGGGCAACAGCCGACGGGCATCGGGCATCGGGTGAGGCTGGAAAACCACAGGACCGATGTCAGTGGTGAAACGTAGGGTCGATCCTGATGCCCGAAAAGCCCGCTGAGCACACGGACCGGTCCGCCGTGCGCTCCCTCCTGCGCCTGTGGCCCTATGTCCGACCCGTGCGGGTGCGTCTGTTCACCGCCGCCTGCGTGGCGGTTCTGGCCTCCAGCCTGAGCCTGGTGATCCCGCTGGTGCTGAAGTGGATGGTGGACGGCCCGGTGGCCGACCGCGATCCGGGCGGGGTGTGGCTGGGGGCGCTGTATCTGCTGCTGCTCGGCATCGCCGAGGCGGTGCTGTTCGGCTTCCGGCGGTGGCTGGTGGCGCGCCCGCTGGCCGGGGTCGAGGCGGCCATGCGGTTCGACCTCTTCCGCCATCTGCAACGGCTGCCGGTCGCCTTCCACGACCGCTGGGCCTCGGGTCAGCTGCTGTCGCGCGGCACGACGGACCTGAGCCTGCTGCGGATGTTCCTGGCCTTCCCGCTGACCTTCCTGTTCGTCAACGGGGCGACGATCCTGATCGGCTTCGTCCTGTTGTTCGCCCAGGACTGGACGCTGGGGCTGGTGCTGCTGGCCCCGGCCGTCCCGCTGATCATCCTGTGCTCGCTGTTCGAGACGAAGTACTCGGTGGTCGCGCGCCGGGCCCAGGACCAGGTCGGCGACCTGACCACGGTCGTCGAGGAGAGCGTCCTCGGCATCCGCATCGTCAAGGGCTTCGGCCGCCACCGCAGCCAGGCCCGCGCGTTCCGGGCGCTGTCGCAGCGGGTGCGCACCACCGAGCTGGGCAAGGCGCGGCTGCTCGCCGGGATCTGGGCGCTGATCACCACCATCCCGGAGCTGGCGATCGGGGCAGCCCTGGTGCTCGGGACGGTCCAGGTCGCGGACGGGTCGCTGTCGGCGGGCACGCTGGTGGCGTTCCTGTCGACGGCGCTCGCGCTGCGCTGGCCGGTGGAGTCGATCGGCTTCCTGCTGGCGATGAGCCAGGAGGCGGCGACGGCCACGGACCGCTACTTCGAGGTGATGGACGTGGCGGAGGAGCCCGGGGCCGCCGCCGCCCGGGACGACGCGCGGGCCGCCGCCCCCGGACTGGTCTTCGAGGGCGTCGAGTTCCGCTATCCGGACGCGGATCCCGGCTCCCCGCCCACGCTCGCCCGGATCGATCTGCGGGTGCGCCCCGGCGAGACCCTGGCGCTGGTCGGCGGTACGGGCTCCGGCAAGACGACACTCACCGCGCTGGTGCCCCGGCTGCACGAGGTGACCGGGGGGCGGATCACGCTGGACGGCGAGGACATCGCCACGATGGAGCGCTCGCGGCTGCGGGAGCTGGTGGCGGTGGCGTTCGAGGAGCCGACGCTGTTCTCCGCGACCGTCGGCGCGAACGTCCGGATGGGCGCGGCCGACGCGGACGAGGCCCAGGTGCGCCGGGCGCTGTCGGTGGCGCAGGCGGACTTCGTGCACGACCTGCCGCTGGGCCTGGACACCGAGGTCGGCGAGCAGGGCCTGAGCCTCTCCGGCGGCCAGCGCCAGCGTCTCGCGCTGGCCCGCGCGGTGGTCGGCGAGCCGCGCTTCCTGATCCTGGACGACCCGCTCTCCGCGCTGGACGTGCACACGGAGACGCTGGTGGAGGCGGCGCTGCGGCGGGTCCTGGAGCACACCACCGCGGTGGTCGTGGCGCACCGCCCGTCCACGGTGATGCTGGCGGACCGGGTGGCGCTGCTGTCCGGGGGCCGGATCACCGCGGTGGGCACCCATCAGGAGCTGCTGCGCGGCAACGCGGAGTACGCCTGGCTGATGTCGGGCGCGGCGGCGGACGACGCGGACGGCCCGTCTCGGCACGACGACGCGGACGGCCCGCCACCGGGCGACGGCGGGCCGCCCGCTCCCGTACGCGACCGGCGGCCGCCCGCCGGACCGGGGCGCGTCCCCGCCGAGCAGATCCCCGCCGAGGAGGGCAGTGCCCGATGACCACGACCACCGACGACGCCTCGCTCCCCGCGGCCGAGGACGACGGCCCGGCGAAGGCCCCGGCCGAAGCCGTGCGCCGGCGCGCCGACGACCCGTTCGACCAGGACGACCTGCCCGCCGCGCCCGGGGCGACCAGGGCGCTGCTGTTCTCGCTGCTGGCGCCGATGCGCGGCCGGGTCGCGGTGGCGGCGCTGCTGCTGGTCGGCCAGCAGGCGGCGGTGCAGGCGGGCCCGCTGCTGGTGGCGTACGCGATCGACCGCGGGGTCCCGGCGTTCCGGGACCACGACTACGGGCCGCTGATCGCGGTCGCGGTGGGCTTCGCGCTCTGCGCGGCCGCCGCGGGCGTCCTCCAGTACGGCTTCATCCGGGCGGCCGCCCGGATCAACCAGAACGTGCTGCTGGATCTGCGCGGCCGGATCTTCCGGCACGCCCAGGCGCTGAGCGTCGACTTCCACGAGCGCTACACCTCGGGGCGGCTGATCTCGCGCTCCACGACGGACGTGGAGTCGCTGCGGGAGCTGCTGAGCGAGGGGCTCCAGGAGCTGATCGGCGTGGTCCTCTCGTTCGTGTCGATCGCGCTGGTGCTGCTCTGGCTGGACCTGGGGATCGGGGCGATCGCGACGCTCTCCTTCGTACCGCTGTATCTGATGGTCCGGATGTACCGGCGGCGGGCGTCCGTCGCGTTCGCGGCCCGGTCGACGGCGATCGCGGCGGTGATCGTGAAGTTCGCGGAGACGATGAACGGCATCCGCCCGGTCCAGGCGTTCCGCCGGGAGCGGAGCAACGACGCCGGGTTCACCGGGCTGAACACCCGGCACGAGCGGGCCAACGGCGACGCGATCCTGGAGATGGCCCGCTATGTCGTCGGCTCCCGGCTGATCGCGAACACGGCGGTGGCGAGCATGGTGCTGTGGGGCGCCTACCGGGTGGCCGAGGGGACGCTGGCGCTGGGGGTGCTGGCGGCGGCGGTGCTGTATCTGCGGCGGCTGTACGACCCGATCGACCGGCTGGGGATGTTCCTCAACTACTACGAGTCGGCGGCGGCCTCGCTGACGAAGATCGCCGGGCTGCTGGCCCAGACGCCGACGGTGCCGGAGGCCGTGGACCCGAAGGAGCTGCCGCCCCGCTCCGGCGAACACCCGGGCCGGGACGTCACGTTCGACGGGGTGCGGTTCGCCTACCGTACGGGCGGCGAGGTGCTGCCGACGTTCGACCTGCGGATCGCGGCGGGCCGCACGGTGGCGGTGGTCGGCTCCACGGGCGCGGGCAAGTCGACGCTGGCCAAGCTGCTGGCCCGGTTCTACGACCCGACCGAGGGCCGGGTCCTGCTGGACGGGGTGGACCTGCGCGACCTGGACACGCCGGAGCTGCGGCGGGGTGTGGTGATGGTGACGCAGGAGGCGTTCCTGTTCTCCGGGACGGTCGCGGAGAACATCGCGATCGGCCGCCCGGACGCCACCCGCGAGGAGATCGAGCACGCCGCGAAGGCGATCGGGGCGCACGACTTCATCGCCGCCCTGCCCGACGGGTACGACACCGACGTACGCAAGCGGGGCGGCCGGATCTCGGCGGGCCAGCGGCAGTTGGTGGCCTTCGCCCGCGCCCTGCTGGCGAACCCGTCGGTGCTGATCCTGGACGAAGCGACCAGCTCCCTGGACATCCCCGGTGAGCGGGCGGTGCAGCGGGCCATGGACACGGTGCTGCACGGCCGCACGGCGGTGGTGATCGCCCACCGGCTCTCCACGGTGGAGATCGCGGACCGGGTGCTGGTGATGGAGTACGGCCGGATCGTGGAGGACGGCTCCCCCGCCGAACTGATCGGCGGCACGGGCCGGTTCGCGGGGCTGCACCGGACGTGGCGGGACAGCCTGGTCTGACGTCTGCTGTCGGACCGTGGAGAAGGGGTGCCGCCCTGCGGGCGGCACCACTTCGCGGTCACCGCGCGTCAGGCGGTCGCGTCGCCCTTGCGGCGGCGGCCGAGGGTGAAGACGACGCCGGCGCCGGCGAGGACGGCCACCCCGCCGATGGTCGCGATGAGCGGCAGGCGGGAGTCCGAGCCGGTCTGGGCGAGGGTGCCCTCGGGCTTGATCGGGGTGTCGCCCTCGGGCTTGACCGGCAGCGGCTTCCTGCCGTCCTCCTGGGGCTCGGCCTCGTTCGGGCCGTCCGCCTCGGCGCCCGCGGCGAGGACGGCGAACTCGTAGAATCCCGCGCTGTCGGCGAGGGTGCAGCCGCCGTCGGCGTCGGCGTAGACGGCGGCGGTGAGGACGAAGGCGGAGCCCGCGGGGGACTTCTTGTCGACGCTGACCCGCAGGTCGACGGAGAAGGACTCCTTGGCCCGGACCGCGGTGTAGCCGAGGTAGCCGGAGGCCTCGTTCTCCTCGTCGAGGACGATGTCCGTCCAGGCGCCCGTCTCCGGGTCCTTGAACTGGAGCGTGAGCTGGCCGCTGGAGTCGTTCCAGGTCTTGTCGTCGATCTTGGCGGCGAAGACGCCGACGTCGACGCGGTCGTAGGCCTGGTCGCCCTTGTTGGTGACGTTCAGCTTGAACGCGTGGAATCCGCTGCCCGCGACGACCTTGGCGGGCAGCCCGGAGAGCGAGGTCCGCAGGTTCTCGTCGACGTCGGGGGCCTCGTCGCCGTCGCAGATGTCCTCGGGCGAGGTGCTGGAGGGCGAGGGGGCCGGTGAGGTCGCGGACGTGGTGGCCGAGGGGGACGGGGCGGTCTCCGGCTCGTCGGGCGCCGGGGAGGTCGAGCCCTGCTCGGGCGCCGGGGAGGTCGCGGTGGCCTCGGGCGCGGGAGACGTCTCGGTGCCCTCGGGGGCGGGAGGGGTCGCGGACCCCTCCGGCGCGGGGGAGCTCTCGGTGGTCTCGGGCGTCGGCCCGGGGGTCGCAAGGGCGACGGGGGCGGACAGGAGCGTGACCGGGGCGAGCACGGCGGTCGCGGCGGCGACGGCCAGGGCGCGGCGGATCTTCATGGCGTGAGGTCCTCGGTGACGTCTGGGTGCCGCCGGGGCGGCACGAAGGCTGGGAGGGCCGTCCGGGTTCGGAGGTGGAGGGAGACACGGGTGAGGCCAATGTGTTCGACCGGTGAAGATCGTGCGGGGTTGCCCCCGATCACCGCCGCACGGTGTGACGTGCGGCACAGCGCGAGCGGGAGGCGGGCCCGCCCGCCTCCCGCGGACCCGCCGACCGCGAGGGCACCAGCGGTCCGGACTGCGGCGGGCAGCCGCACGCGTACCGGAGCAGAGGGCCGGAGGGGCGGGGCGGAGAGGCGGGGCGGGGCGGGGCGGGGGGGCGGATTCCGTGCGCGGATCTGGCCAGAACCCGACACCGCCCCGACCGTCGGCCATCACCCGCCTCCCGCGTGGTGACCCTGACGTGACCGCGGCGCGGGAAACCTGTGACCACCCTGTGAACACAGGCGTTCCCGGCGCCAGGAAACATCCCGGCAATGATCGGCGAAACGTCCGCTTAACGAACATGACCTTCTGAGCAACGAACGAGAATCGGCCAAGTTATTGACGCGCTCCTGACAGGTGCGGGCATCTGCTGACACTCTTCACCCCGTTCCGCGCACCGCCTGCACCGTCCGGACGGCTCATCCAGCGCCGCCGGTACCCCCCTCGCAGAAGGAGTCCGCGTGAGATCCACGCCCAGCCGTCGCACCACCGCGACCGGCGCTCTGATAGCCGCGGCGGCCCTGCTCGCCGTCACCGTCCCGTCCGGGACCGCCGCCGGGTCCGCCCCCGCCTCCGCCGGCGGGATCACCGTCGGCACGAAGGCCGACCCGGGCGCCCTGCCCGCCAAGCTCTCCCCCGCCCAGCGCGCCGGACTCCTCAGTGAGGCCAACGCCACCAAGGCGGCCACCGCCAAGGAACTCGGCCTCGGGTCCACCGAGAAGCTCGTGGTCCGTGACGTGGTCCAGGACCGGGACGGCACCACGCACACCCGCTACGAGCGCACCCTCGACGGGCTGCCCGTCCTCGGCGGCGACCTCGTGGTCAAGGAGTCCGCCGCCGGGCGGACCGAGGGCGTCAGCAAGGCGTCGAAGGCGACCAGCGCGCAGCTGAAGGCCGTCGGCCTCACCGCCGACGTGGCCCCGGCCGCCGCCGAGAAGCAGGCGCTCGGCGCGGCCAGGGCCGAGGGGTCGAAGGCCGGGAAGGCGGAGAACGCCCCGCGCAAGGTGGTCTGGCTGGGCGGCGGCTCCCCGCGGCTCGCGTACGAGACCGTGGTCGGCGGACTCCAGCACGACGGCACCCCGAACGAGCTGCACGTGCTCACCGACGCCACCTCGGGCGAGAAGCTGTACGAGTGGCAGGCCGTCCACAACGGCACGGGCAACACGCAGTACAACGGCCAGGTCACCCTGGGCACCGCGCCCTCGTACACCCTGACCGACACCACGCGCGGCAACCACAAGACGTACAACCTGAACCGGGGCACCTCCGGCACCGGCACGCTGTTCTCCGGACCGGACGACATCTGGGGCGACGGCACTCCGCAGAACGCCGAGACGGCCGGCGCGGACGCCCACTACGGCGCGGCCGAGACGTGGGACTACTACAAGAACGTGCACGGCCGCTCCGGCATCCGCGGTGACGGCGTCGGCGCGTACTCCCGCGTCCACTACGGCAACAACTACGTCAACGCGTTCTGGCAGGACAGCTGCTTCTGCATGACGTACGGCGACGGCAGCGGCAACGTCAAGCCGCTGACCTCGCTCGACGTGGCCGCCCACGAGATGACGCACGGCCTGACCTCGGTCACGGCCAAGCTCGTCTACAGCGGCGAGTCCGGCGGACTCAACGAGGCCACCTCCGACATCTTCGCCGCGGGCGTGGAGTTCTACTCCAACACCACCCAGGACCCGGGCGACTACCTGGTCGGCGAGAAGATCGACATCAACGGCGACGGCACGCCGCTGCGCTACATGGACAAGCCCTCGAAGGACGGCTCGTCCAAGGACTACTGGTACTCGGGCATCGGCAACGTCGACGTCCACTACTCCTCGGGCCCGGCGAACCACTGGTTCTACCTGCTCTCCGAGGGCAGCGGCGCCAAGACCGTCAACGGCGTCAACTACGACTCGCCGACCTCCGACGGGCTCCCGGTGACCGGCATCGGCCGGGACAAGGCGCTGCAGATCTGGTTCAAGGCGCTCACCACCAAGTTCACCTCGACGACCAACTACGCCGCCGCCCGCACCGGCACGCTCGCGGTCGCCGGTGAGCTGTACGGTGCCACCAGCCCCGAGTACGCGGCCGTGGCGAACGCCTGGGCGGGCATCAACGTCGGCACCCGCCCCGGCGGCGGCGACCCCGGCGGCAAGGTCTTCGAGAACAGGACCGCGGTGACGATCCCGGACGCGGGCGCGGCGGTCACCAGCTCGGTCACCGTCTCCGGCGTGGCGGGCAACGCCCCGAGCACGCTCAAGGCGGACGTGGACATCACCCACACCTACCGCGGTGACCTGGTCATCGACCTGGTGGCCCCGGACGGCGGCACCTTCCGGCTGAAGAACTCCTCCTCAGGCGACTCCGCGGACAACGTGGTGACGACCTACACGGTCAACGCCTCGTCCAAGGTGGCCAACGGAGTCTGGAAGCTGCGGGTCCAGGACGTGGCACGCCAGGACACCGGCCGGATCAACGCCTTCAAGCTCACCTTCTGACCGTACCGGCCCGCCCGGCACCGGGCGGGGCGGACCCGCACCACGGACGACCGAACGGCCCGGAGGGATTCGCCCCCTCCGGGCCGTTCGCCGTGCCGCGTACGGGGCGCGCTCAGCGCATCAGCACGCCCGCGCCCTCCCCCGTCGCCTCGGTCGGCAGCGCGACCAGGCCCAGTTCGGCGGCGGACGCGAGGCGTTCGTGGGCGGGCAGGACCCGCACGGTGTAGCCGTAGGGCCCGGTACGGTCCAGGGTCAGCGGGCCCTCGTACAGCCAGCGGCCCTCCAGGTCGTGGCCGCCCGCCGGCTTCAGCGGGAAGGTCTGGGCCTCCGCGATGGCGTCGCCGGAGTCGACCCGGCCCGCGACCACCTGCACCTCCACGTCGTCCGGGTCGAGCCCGCCGAGCGCGACGCGCACCCGCAGCGCCAGGGTCGCCCCCAGCTCCGCCGACCCGCCCTCCGCGTCCCCGGTGACCGTCTCCACATGGTCCACCGAGACCCCCGGCCAGGCGGCCCTCACCCGGGCCTTCCAGTCAGCGAGGTCCCGGGCCGCCCCGGGCGCCAGGGCCCGGCGGGACCGGGCGGCCGGGGTGTAGAGGCGCTCCACGTACTCCCGCACCATCCGGCCCGCGAGCACCTTCGGTCCCAGGTTGACCAGGGTCGAGCGGACCATCTCGATCCACCGGTCCGGCAGCCCCTCGGCGCCCCGGTCGTAGAAGCGCGGGGCGACCCGGTCCTCGATCAGGGCGTACAGCGCGTTCGACTCCAGCTCGTCGCGGCGGTCCTCGTCGACCGCGGAACCGTCGGCGGTGGGGATCTCCCAGCCGAAGTCCGCGTCGAACCACTCGTCCCACCAGCCGTCGCGCACCGACAGGTTGAGGCAGCCGTTCAGCGCCGCCTTCATCCCGCTGGTGCCGCACGCCTCCAGCGGGCGCAGCGGGTTGTTGAGCCAGACGTCGCAGCCCGGGTAGAGCTTCTGGGCCATGCCCATGCCGTAGTCGGGCAGGAAGACGATGCGGTGGCGCACCCGCGGGTCGTCGGCGAAGCGCACCAGCTCCTGCACCAGCCGCTTGCCGCCGTCGTCGGCCGGGTGCGCCTTGCCCGCGACGACGATCTGGATCGGGTGCGTGGGGTGCAGCAGCAGCCCGCGCAGCCGGTCGCGGTCGCGGAGCATCAGCGTGAGCCGCTTGTAGGAGGGGACGCGGCGGGCGAAGCCGATGGTGAGGACGTCCGGGTCGAGGACGCCGTCGATCCAGCCCAGTTCGGCGGTGCCCGCACCGCGCCTGCGCCAGGAGGCGTAGAGGCGGCGGCGGACCTCGGTGACGAGCTGGCCGCGCAGGTCCCGGCGCAGGTCCCAGATCTCCTGGTCCCCGATGCCGGACACCGCGTCCCAGCGGCGGGGCGTGCCGCTCGCCTCGGCGGTCCGTCCGGCCACCGGGCCGCCCGCCAGCACCTGGTGGGCGCGGCCCTCGCCGACCTGGCCCGCGCCGAGCCGGAAGACCTCGGGGGCGACCCAGGTCGGGGCGTGGACGCCGTTGGTGACGGAGGTGATGGGCACCTCGGCGGGGTCGAAGCCCGGCCAGAGCCCGGAGAACATCTCCCGGCTGACCGCCCCGTGCAGGGTGGAGACACCGTTGGCGCGCTGGGCGAGCCGCAGGCCCATCACGGCCATGTTGAACAGCTCGGGCTCGCCGCCGGGGTAGGTCTCCGTGCCGAGCCGCAGGACCTTGTCCACGGGGACGCCGGGCAGTTCGCCGTCGTCGCCGAAGTGGCGGGCGACCAGGCCCCGGTCGAAGCGGTCTATGCCGGCGGGTACCGGGGTGTGGGTGGTGAACACGGTCCCGGCCCGGACCACCTCCAGGGCGGCCTCGAAGTCGAGCCCGTCGGCGGCCAGTTCGCGGATGCGTTCCAGGCCGAGGAAACCGGCGTGGCCCTCGTTGGTGTGGAAGACCTCGGGCTCCGGGGTGCCGGTGAGGCGGCACCAGGTGCGGACGGCCCGCACCCCGCCGATGCCGAGCAGCATCTCCTGGAGCAGCCGGTGGTCGCTGCCGCCGCCGTAGAGCCGGTCGGTGACGTCGCGTTCGCCGGGGGCGTTCTCCTCGACGTCGGAGTCGAGCAGGAGGAGCGGGACGCGGCCGACCCGGGCCAGCCAGACGCAGGCGTGCAGCGAGCGCCCGCCGGGCAGGGCGAGCACCACCCGGGCGGGGGTGCCGTCGGCCTCGCGCAGCAGGTCGAGGGGGAGTTCGTTGGGGTCGAGGACGGGATAGTGCTCCTGCTGCCAGCCCTCGCGCGAGAGGGTCTGGCGGAAGTAGCCGTGCCGGTAGAGCAGCCCGACGCCGATGAGCGGGACGCCGAGGTCGCTGGCGGCCTTGAGATGGTCGCCGGCCAGGATGCCGAGACCCCCGCTGTACTGCGGGAGCGCGGCGGTGACGCCGAATTCTGGCGAGAAGTAGGCGATGGCGGAGGGGAGTTCGGCTCCGGCCGCCCGCTGTTCCTGGTACCAGCGGGGGCCGTCGAGGTACTCCGCCAGCTCGGCGGAGGCCGCGGCGAGCCGGGCGAGGTAGTCCTCGTCGCGGGCCAGTTCGGTGAGCCGCCCGGCGGACAGCGAGCCGAGCAGGCGTACGGGGTCGGCGTCCGCGGTCCGCCAGCCCTCGGGGTCGGCGGACCGGAAGAGTTCAAGGGTTTCGGTATGCCAGGACCAGCGCAGATTGCGCGCGAGGTCGTGGAGGGGTCGCAGGGGTCCGGGGAGGACAGGGCGCACGGTGAACCGACGAATGGCCTTCACGTACTCCACCTTTACAGGGGACTTGCGCATCCGGGCGGACGCACCACGGTGTGCGCCCCTTCGATCACCCCCGACGGTAGCGGCCGTCCACGGCGGTATGCCACGGCGCGCGGACGGCGCGCGGGGTCCGGGAGGGCCGGTCGTACGCCTCCCCCAGCCGCCCCAGCGGGCTCAGGGATCTCCCGCGTCACCGGGCTCAGCAGGCGGTTTGGCCGATTCACCCCCGCTCGCGGACTTGTGGATCTCCGCACCACAGGGAAAGCTGCCGTGTGGCGCCGCAGAGCGGGTATCCGCACCCTGTGGGGGCGCCTGGAACTTCGTACGCCGCCGGGGCGCGCGCCGGGCGTGGGAGTCCCCGGCCGACCGGCTACGCCCGAGTAGTTAACACAATCGCGGGATTCCCCACCCGCGGACGCGGGGAAGGCTTCTCCGGTACACCGCACGATCCGCCCCGCACACGTTCTCCGTGTGTCCGAAACATGCGCGAAACCCCCGCGACCCATCCATTCGAGTGCCATTCGAGTGAACGCGCACAGGAGCGGCCATGCCCACAGCCCGTCAGCAGCCAGCTGAGCAGCTACAAAGGACAGATCCCCGTCAACGCGGCACACGCGGTCGGTCACCCGCGCCCCGGCCGTCCTCCGTGCACGCCGAGCCCCTCCAGCCCTCAGGTGATTCCATGATCGGTCGTATTCCCGTCCTCGACGTCCGTCCCCTCGTCGACTGCGGCAGACGGGCGGCGAAGGCCGTCGCCGGTGAGACGTTCCAGGTCACCGCCACGGTCTTCCGTGAAGGCCATGACGCGGTGGCCGCCAATGTCGTGCTCCGCGATCCGAGCGGACGGGTGGGCCCGTGGACCCCGATGAGGGAGCTGGCCCCGGGGACGGACCGGTGGGGCGCGGAGATCACCCCGACCTCGGAGGGCCGCTGGACCTACACGGTGGAGGCCTGGAGCGATCCGCTCTCCACCTGGCGGCACCACGCCGCGATCAAGATCCCGGCGGGCATCGACACGGACCTGGTGCTGGCCGAGGGGGCCGCGCTGCTGGAGCGGGCCGCCGCGGGCGTGCCGAAGAAGCACGGCCGCGAGGCGGTGCTCGCGGCGCTGGACGCGCTGCGCGACACCGCGCACCCGCCGGCCGCCCGGCTGGCCGCCGCCCGGACCCCGGCGGCCGACGCGGTGCTGGCCCGCTACCCGCTGCGTGAGCTGGTCACCCGCTCCAAGCCGCTGGCGGTGCGGGTGGAGCGCGAGCGGGCGCTGTACGGGTCGTGGTACGAGCTGTTCCCGCGCTCGGAGGGTGCGAAGCGGGTCCCGGTGGACCCCTCCGACAGCGCGCCGGACGCGCCGACCCGCCTGGTGAGCGGCACCTTCCGGACGGCGGCGGAGCGGCTGCCCGCCGTCGCCGCCATGGGGTTCGACGTGGTGTATCTGCCGCCCGTCCACCCGATCGGAACGACCCACCGCAAGGGCCCCAACAACACGCTGACCCCCGGGGAGCACGACCCGGGGGTGCCGTGGGCGATCGGGTCGGCCGACGGCGGACACGACACCGTCCACCCGGAGCTGGGCACGCTGGAGGACTTCGACCACTTCGTGTCGGTGGCCCGCAATCTGCGGATGGAGATCGCGCTGGACTTCGCGCTCCAGTGCTCGCCGGACCACCCGTGGGTCAAGGAGCACCCGGACTGGTTCCACCACCGCCCCGACGGTTCGATCGCGTACGCCGAGAACCCGCCGAAGAAGTACCAGGACATCTATCCGATCGCCTTCGACAAGGACATGCGCGGTCTGGTGGCGGAGACGGTGCGCGTCCTGCGGTTCTGGATGGACCACGGGGTGCGGATCTTCCGGGTGGACAACCCGCACACCAAGCCGGTGGTGTTCTGGGAGAAGGTGATCGCCGAGATCAACGGCACCGATCCCGACGTGATCTTCCTGGCGGAGGCGTTCACCCGCCCGGCGATGATGCACACCCTGGGCGCGGTCGGCTTCCAGCAGTCGTACACCTACTTCACCTGGCGCAACACCAAGCGGGAACTGACCGAGTACGTCACGGAGCTGTCCGGGGAGGCCGCCTCGTACATGCGGCCCAACTTCTTCGTGAACACCCCCGACATCCTGCCCGGCTATCTCCAGGAGGGCGGCCGCCCGGCCTTCGAGACCCGGGCGGTGCTGGCCGCGACACTGGCGCCCTCCTGGGGGGTGTACGCGGGGTTCGAGCTGTGCGAGAACACCCCGGCCAAGCCGGGGAGCGAGGAGTACCTGCACTCGGAGAAGTACGAACTGCGCCCGCGGGACTGGGAGTCGGCGGAGCGCGAGGGCCGCACCCTGACGCCCCTGATCACCTCGCTGAACCGCATCCGCCGGCGTAACCCCGCGCTCCAGCGGCTGCGCGGGGTGCACTTCCACCACGCCGACAACGAGTCGCTGATCGTCTACAGCAAGCGCTCCGGTTCGAACACCGTTGTGGTGGTCGTGAACCTCGACCCGCACCACACCCAGGAGGCCACGGTCTCGTTGGACATGGAGCGGCTCGGCCTCGAAGGGCACGAGCGCGTACCGGTGCGCGACGAGCTCACCGGCGACACCTATCACTGGGGCAGGAACTTCTACGTGCGCCTGGAGCCGGGCATCACGCCCGCGCACATCGCGGTCCTGCGACCGTCCCCGCCGACCGGAGGGTCACCCACACCATGATCGTCAACGAGCCTGTCCACGACACCTTCGAGGACACTCCCGCCAAGGACCGCGATCCCGACTGGTTCAAGCGCGCCGTCTTCTACGAGGTCCTCGTACGGTCCTTCCAGGACTCCAACGGGGACGGAATCGGCGACCTCAAGGGCATCACCGCCAAGCTGGACTACCTCCAGTGGCTCGGCGTCGACTGCCTCTGGCTGCCGCCGTTCTTCAAGTCCCCGCTGCGCGACGGCGGTTACGACGTCTCCGACTACACCGCCGTGCTGCCCGAGTTCGGCGACCTCGCCGACTTCGTGGAGTTCGTCGACGCCTCGCACCAGCGGGGCATGCGCGTCATCATCGACTTCGTCATGAACCACACGAGCGACCAGCACGAGTGGTTCCAGCAGTCCCGCTCCGACCCCGACGGGCCGTACGGCGACTACTACGTCTGGGCCGACGACGACAAGCAGTTCCAGGACGCCCGGATCATCTTCGTCGACACCGAGACGTCCAACTGGACCTTCGACCCGGTGCGCAAGCAGTACTACTGGCATCGTTTCTTCTCCCACCAGCCGGACCTCAACTACGAGAACCCGGCCGTCCAGGAGGAGATCCTGGCCGCCCTGCGCTTCTGGCTGGACCTGGGCATCGACGGCTTCCGGGTCGACGCGGTGCCCTACCTCTACCAGCGCGAGGGCACCAACTGCGAGAACCTCCCCGAGACCCACAACTTCCTCAAGCGGGTCCGCAAGGAGATCGACGCCAACTACCCGGACACCGTGCTCCTCGCCGAGGCCAACCAGTGGCCGGAGGACGTCGTCGACTACTTCGGCGACTACGAGACCGGCGGCGACGAGTGCCACATGGCGTTCCACTTCCCCGTGATGCCGCGCATCTTCATGGCGGTGCGCCGGGAGAGCCGCTACCCGGTCTCCGAGATCCTGGCGAAGACGCCGGAGATCCCGAAGAACTGCCAGTGGGGCATCTTCCTGCGCAACCACGACGAGCTGACGCTCGAGATGGTCACGGACGAAGAGCGCGACTACATGTACGCGGAGTACGCCAAGGACCCGCGGATGCGTGCCAACATCGGCATCCGCCGCCGGCTCGCCCCGCTGCTGGACAACGACCGCAACCAGATCGAGCTGTTCACCGCGCTGCTGCTGTCGCTGCCGGGCTCCCCGATCCTCTACTACGGGGACGAGATCGGGATGGGCGACAACATCTGGCTCGGCGACCGGGACGCGGTGCGCACCCCGATGCAGTGGACCCCGGACCGCAACGCCGGGTTCTCCTCCAGCGACCCGGGGCGGCTCTACCTCCCCACGATCATGGACCCGGTCTACGGCTACCAGGTCACCAACGTGGAAGCGTCGATGGCCTCGCCGTCCTCGCTGCTGCACTGGACCCGCCGGATGATCGAGATCCGCAAGCAGAATCCCGCCTTCGGCCTCGGCGAGTACACCGAACTGCCCTCCTCCAACCCGGCGGTGCTGGCGTTCACCCGTGAGTACAAGGACGACTTGGTCCTGTGCGTGCACAACTTCTCCCGGTTCGCCCAGCCCACCGAGCTGGACCTGCGGGCGTTCGCCGGACGCCATCCGGTGGAGCTGATCGGCGGGGTGCGCTTCCCCGCCATCGGGCAGCTGCCGTACCTGCTGACCCTGGCCGGACACGGCTTCTACTGGTTCCGGCTGCGCAAGGACGCGCCGCCGGCCTGATGTGGTGTCAGTCCGTGCGGGGCGGTTTCCACCGCCCCGCACGGGGCACTCTGAGCGAAGCGAAGGCCCCGCCACGGCCTTCGCAGCTCCGCCGTTCGAGTCCGTAAGGACCATCCTCACCCGACACGTCCCGCACAGCCGGACAGCCATTGCCGCAATCCGGGACACTCTTCGCATCCTGTGTGCCCGGGGAAAGGACGCGATGCCATGTCGGAGGCTGCATCCAGTCACGTCGCCCTGGCGAAGAGCACAAGGAACAGCGCGACCCCGAACAGCGCGAAGGACGATGCCCTGCTGGCGTCCCTGACCCCGCTGCTCCACGAGTGGCTGCCCCGGCAGCGGTGGTTCGCGGGCAAGGACCACCCGGTCACCGGTTTCTCACTGGTCTCGGCCACCGAGATGCTGCCACTGGACGCCGCGGACGATCCGGGACTGCTGCATCTGCTGCTGCGGGTCGAGCAGCCCGAACGGACCGCGGTCCCGGACGACGACTGCTACCAACTCCTGCTCGGTGTACGGCCATCACTGCCGGACAGCCTCGCCGGAGCGCTGGTCGGCCGGGTCGAGGGGGGTCCGCTGGCCGGGCGGACCGTCTACGACGCACCGCACGATCCACGGCTGGCCGGTCTTCTGCTGGAACGGTTCCGCCGGCCCGGCACCCTCGGCACCCTCCGCTTCGAGCGGACCGCCGAGATCCCGTCGGGGCTGGCCCCCCGGGTCCTGGACGCCGAGCAGTCCAACTCCTCGCTCGTCTACGGCGACGCGTACATCCTCAAGATCTTCCGACGGGTCTTCCCGGGCACCAACCCGGATCTCGAACTGCCCCTCGCGCTCAGCCGCGAAGGGTGCGAGCGGGTCCCCGCCCCCATCGCCTGGTTCGAGGCGCCCGGAGCCGAACCGCTCACCCTCGGCATCCTCCAGCCCTTCCTGCACGGCGCCCGCGACGGCTGGCAGCTCGCGCTCGCCGCACTGGCCGCGGGCCGGGACTTCCTCCCCGAGGCGCGGGCACTGGGCCGGGCCACCGCCGAGGTGCACACCGCGCTCGCCGCCGCCCTGCCCACCCCGGCGCTGCGCGGCACCCAGACCCGGCAGCTGGTGGCCGGGATGGTCGAGCGGCTGGAGGCAGCCGCCAAGGCGGTCCCCGCGCTGCTGCCGCACGCCCCCGGGCTGCGCGCCGCGTTCGAGGCGGTGAACGACCTCGGTCTGCGGGGCAGCGGCTGGGCCCAGCAGCGCGTGCACGGCGACCTCCATCTCGGCCAGACGCTGCGCTCCCCCGACGGCCTCTGGTCGTTGATCGACTTCGAGGGCGAACCGGCCCGGCCGCTTCCCGAGCGCCGCCGTCCGGCACCCCCGGCGCGCGACGTGGCGGGGATGCTGCGATCCTTCGACTACGCAGCCCGCTCGCACCAACCCTGGCACCCGGAGTGGGCGGCCCGCTGCCGCGCCGCCTACTGCGAGGGCTACGCGCAGGCCGGGGGGACCGACCCGCGCGGGGAACCCGAGCTGCTGCGCGCCCACGAGACCGACAAGGCGGTGTACGAGGTGCTGTACGAGGCCCGCCACCGTCCCGACTGGCTGCCGGTGCCGATGGCCGCCATCGAACGGCTGGCCCGGTCGGCCGCCGCCTGAGCCACCGCTCCCCCGCCCGCCGGCCCCTCTCCCCTTCATCTTCATCCCGTGTCCATCCCGTGATCCCGAGGAGGCAGTCCCCGTGACCGCCCGCAAGCCCTCCCGCAAGGCATCCGCAGACCGGAAGCCCTCCGACGCCCCCGCGGCGGCCCCCGCCGAGGCCCCGGTCGACGCGGCCGCCGAGACCGCCACCGCCGACGCACCGGCCACGCCCAGGAAGGCCGCCGCCAAGAAGGCCACGCCCGCGAAGGCCACGCCCAAGAAGGCCGTGGCCAAGAAGGCCGCGCCCGCCAAGCGCCCCCGGGCCAAGCGGGCGGACGCGGCCCCGCCCCGTCCGCGCACGGGCGAGACGACCGCCGCCGCCCGTCCGGCGCCCGCGCTGGACATCGCGGACCGGGGCAGGCTGCTGGCGGGCGACCACCACGCTCCGCACGCGGTGCTCGGCGCGCACCCGATCCCGGGCGGGACGCTGGTCCGGGCGCTGCGGCCGTTCGCGCGCTCCGTCACGGTGCTGAGCACCGGTGGGCGGGCCGAACTGCACGACGACGGCGACGGGTTCTTCTCCGGGGTGCTGCCGGTGCCGGAGGTGCCGGACTACCGGCTCCAGGTGGTGTACGACGACAACACCGTCGAGATCGACGACCCCTACCGCTTCTGGCCCGCGATCGGCGAGCTGGATCTGCACCTGATCGGCGAGGGCCGCCACGAGGAGCTGTGGCAGGCGCTGGGCGCACGGCCGATGGAGCACCAGGGGGTGCGGGGAACCCGGTTCACCGTGTGGGCTCCGAACGCGCGCGGGGTGCGGGTGACCGGTGATTTCAGCTACTGGGACGGCACCGCCACGCCGATGCGCTCGCTCGGCTCGTCCGGGGTGTGGGAGCTGTTCCTGCCGGGTGTCGGCGAGGGCGCGCTGTACAAGTTCGACATCTGCCGCCCGGACGGTACGCACACGGTGCGGGCCGACCCGATGGCCCGGCGCACGGAGGTCCCGCCCGCGACCGCCTCCATCGTCACCGCCGCGCACCACGAGTGGCAGGACGCGGACTGGATGGCGCACCGGGGCGACCGTCCGGTCCACGAGGCCCCGTTCTCGGTGTACGAGCTGCATCTCGCCTCCTGGCGGCCGGGTCTGACGTATCGTCAGCTCGCCGAGCAGCTGCCCGCGTACATCAAGGAGCTGGGCTTCACGCATGTGGAGCTGATGCCGGTCGCCGAGCATCCCTTCGGCGGGTCCTGGGGCTACCAGGTCACCGGCTTCTACGCGCCGACCTCGCGCATGGGCACCCCGGACGACTTCCGGTTCCTGGTGGACGCGCTGCACCGGGCGGGCATCGGCGTGATCATGGACTGGGTCCCGGCCCACTTCCCGCGCGACGCGTGGGCGCTGGCGGAGTTCGACGGGCGGCCGCTGTACGAGCCGGCCGACCCGCTGCGGGCCGCCCACCCGGACTGGGGGACGCTGGAGTTCGACTACGGCCGCGCCGAGGTCCGCAACTTCCTGGTCGCCAACGCGACGTACTGGTGCGAGGAGTTCCACATCGACGGGCTGCGGGTCGACGCCGTCGCCTCGATGCTCTACCTCGACTACTCCCGCGAGGACGGCCAGTGGTCGCCCAACGAGTTCGGCGGGCGGGAGAACCTGGACGCGGTCGCCTTCCTCCAGGAGATGAACGCGACGGTCTACCGCCGCAACCCCGGCGTGGTGACCATCGCCGAGGAGTCCACGGCCTGGGACGGCGTCACCCGCCCCACCGACGGCGGGGGCCTGGGCTTCGGGCTGAAGTGGAACATGGGCTGGATGCACGACTCGCTGCTGTACGTGGCGAAGGAGCCGGTGCACCGCAAGTACCACCACAACGAGATGACGTTCTCGATGGTGTACGCCTACAGCGAGAACTACGTCCTGCCCATCTCCCACGACGAGGTGGTGCACGGCAAGGGCGCGCTGGTGGCGAAGATGCCCGGCGACTGGTGGCAGCAGCGCGCCACCCACCGCGCCTACCTGGGCTTCATGTGGGCCCACCCCGGTAAGCAACTCCTCTTCATGGGGCAGGAGTTCGCCCAGGGTACGGAGTGGTCCGAGGGGCACGGCCCGGACTGGTGGCTGCTGGACCCGGCCTACGACGCCTCCGGCGACCACCTCGGGGTCCGGTCCCTGGTCGGGGACCTCAACGCGGTGTACGGGGCGGTGCCCGCGCTGTGGCAGCGCGACACGGTGCCGGAGGGGTTCGGCTGGGTGGACGGCGGGGCGGCCGAGGACAACGTCTTCGCGTTCCTGCGCTACGACGCGGACGGCTCCCCGCTGCTCGCCGTCTCGCACTTCTCCCCGGTGGTGCGGCACGACTACCGCGTCGGGGTCCCGGAGACCGGGACGGAGGGCTGGGTGGAGGTGCTGAACACGGACGCGGCCCGCTACGGGGGCAGCGACGTGCGCAACGAGGAGCCGCTGAAGGCGGAGGCGGTGCCCGCGCACGGCAGGCCGTCCAGCATCGCGCTGACGCTGCCGCCGCTGGCGACGCTGTGGTTCCGCCCGGCGTAGCTCCCGCGGATCCGGTGTGAAGACGGCCGGGGGCCGGGGGCGCGTCCGAAGTGACGCGCCCCCGGCCCCCGGCCGTTTCGTCAGTGCGCTCGGGTCGCCGACCGCCTGCGGACGGCCCAGACGATGCCGCCGCCCGCTGCCACGGCCGCCGCCGCCATGCCCACGGCCGGCCCGGCGTACTCCGTGCCGGTCGCCGCGAGGCTGCCGCCGCTCTGCGGCCGCGGGTCGCTGCCGCCGGTCGCGGCCGAGCCGCCCGTGGCCGCGGAGCCGCCGGAGGTGTCCGTACCTCCGGTGGAGCCCGTCGAGCCGGTGGAGCCGGAGCCCTCGGTGGTCGCGCCGTCCGAGGAGCCGTCCGGTGAGCCGTCCGAGGAGCCGGAGGTGCCCGTCTCCGTCTTCTCGCCGGTGTCGATCACGATCCGCGCGGTGTCGTTGGCGGCGTTCCGGTCGAAGGGACGCTCGGGTCCGGTGAAGGAGACCTCACCGGTGGTGGCGCCGACCGCCTCGTCCACGCGCAGGACGAAGGGGTACTCCTCGCCGCCGTCCGCGTCCACCCAGGACTGCGAAGTGCCGCAGCGGTAGTGGGTCTTGGTGACCTCGTCGCAGTAGCCGTCCGCCTTCACCACCGAGGTGCCCTTCGGGATCCGGACGTCGACGGTGGTGACGCTCTGGTCCAGGGGACCCCGCACCCAGGCCGGGCCCCGGTTGGCGAAGACCACCTTGGCGGTGACCTTGTCGCCCACCTCGCCCTTGAGCTCGGCGCCGGTCAGCGCGAAGTCGGCCGTGTTGGCGGCGGTCACCTCGGCGGTCGCGCCCGACTCCGGGTGGTTCTCCCGGTCGGCGGGCGAGGCCGGGCCCTGCTCCTCAAGGGTGAGCGGGTCGCCGGTGCCGGGGACCGGGTCCCTGGGTTCGTCGTCCCCGGACAGGTCCTGGGTGCTGATCGCCACCCGCAGGTCGTCGTGGAGCGCGGTGGGCCGCGCCTGCAGCGCGAGGGGCTTCGCCGTGCGGTAGACGACGTCGGGCTTCAGCGGCTGGTCGATCTTGCAGGAGGCCACCTGCGCCTCCGGCATCTCGTCGTGCGAGGGCACGGTGTAGTACGTGCAGTTCTTGTACGTCTCGTCCGCCTTCAGGCCCGGCGACACCGCGTACCGCACGTAGGTGGTGGTCACCGGGGCCGTCCCCTTGTTGAGGAAGGTCAGCGGCGTGGAGAAGGAACTTCCCGGCTGGACTCCCTTGACGGAAGCGATCGTTCCGACGCCGAGATCCGGCTCCGGTCCGGCGGCGAACGCCGGTGCGGCACCCAGCGCCACCAGGGCGGCGGCGGTGACGGCGGCCGCGGACCCGGTGGAGGTCCGGCGGGAGGGCGGTGCGATGCGCATGAAGTTCCTTCGGTCGTGGGGCGCGTGCGACGGACTGCGGTCCTTCGCCGGTAGAGACCGCTTACTGCGGCGAAGGGTTGCACGCGCTCCCGCGCTCCGGCGCGGGGCGCGAACGCAAGGACACCCGTACCGGGGGATACGGGTGTCCTTGGGTGGGGGGTGCGGCAGTGGTCGGGGAAGGGGCGCGGGTCAGACCTTGGCGGGCTGCTCGGCGGCGGTCTCGCGCTGGTCGGGGACGTCGCCGGAGTCGGCCGGGTCGCCGTGCCCGTCGTCCACCAGGGTCCGCTCGTCGAACGGGATCTGCCCGGCGAGGACCTGGCCGACGCGCTCCTTGTCGATCTCCTTGGTCCAGTGGCCGACCAGGACCGTGGCGACCGCGTTGCCCGCGAAGTTGGTCAGGGCGCGGGCCTCGCTCATGAAGCGGTCGATGCCGACGATCAGGCCGACGCCGTCGACCAGTTCGGGGCGGTGCGACTGGAGTCCGCCGGCGAGGGTGGCCAGGCCGGCGCCGGTGACGCCCGCCGCGCCCTTCGAGGCGATGATCATGAAGACGAGGAGCGAGATCTGCTCGCCCGCGCTCAGCGGGTCGCCCATCGCGTTGGCGATGAACAGCGAGGACATCGTGAGGTAGATCGCGGTGCCGTCGAGGTTGAAGGAGTAGCCGGTCGGGACGGTGATGCCGACGACGGGCTTGCTGACGCCCATGTGCTCCATCTTCGCGATGAGCCGGGGCAGGGCCGACTCGGAGGAGGAGGTGGACAGGATCAGCAGGAACTCGCGGCCCAGGTACTTCAGCAGAGCGAACAGGTTCACCCCGGCGACCAGGCGCAGGATCGCGCCGAGCACCACGAAGACGAAGAGCGCACAGGTGACGTAGAAGCCGATCATGATGATCGCGAGGGACTTCAGGGCGTCGAGCCCGGTCTCGCCGACCACCGCGGCGATCGCGCCGAACGCGCCGACCGGGGCCGCCCACATGATCATCGCGAGGATGCGGAAGACGAGGCGCTGGATGTGGGTGATGCCGCGGATGATCGGCTCACCGGTCTTGCCCATCGCCTGGAGCGCGAAGCCCGCGAGGAGGGCGACGAGGAGGGTCTGGAGGACCTCGCCCTCGGTGAAGGCGGAGACGATCGTGGTCGGGATGATGCCGAGCAGGAAGTCCGCGGTGGACTCCCCGGTTCCTCCGGCCTGCTCCGCGCCCGCCTCCCGGGCGGCCTCGGTGATGTGGAGGGTGGAGCCGGGCTCCAGGAAGTTGCCGACGAGCAGACCGATGGCGAGGGCCACGGTCGACATGGCGAGGAAGTAGCCGAGCGCCAGACCGCCCACGGCGCCGACCTTGGCCGCCTTGCGGACCGAGCCGACGCCCAGCACGATCGTGCAGAAGATGATCGGCGAGATCATCATCTTGATCAGGTTCACGAAACCGGCGCCGATGGGCTTCAGCTCGACGGCCACCCCGGGGGCCGCGAAGCCCACCAGGATGCCGAGCGCCACGGCGGCGATCACGGCGATGTACAGGTAGTGGGTGCGGTCCCGTTGTTTGGCTGCCACAGCCATGGTGGGGCTCCTCGGCTCGGTCACGGCTAGCGCCCCCGTCCCTGGGGGCTTCGGTGACTATCCACCGGCCTGTGACCCCGGTCACCCTTGCGTTCATATCGTTCACGGTCGCTTTCCGGCCACCGGGTGACACCCCGTCCCGGCGAGGCAGACTGTGAGGATGCGCCTCCCCCGTACCCGCCCTCGCAGCCTGGCCGGGCAGCTCTTCGCCATGCAGGTCGTGCTGATCGCCGCCGTGGTGGCCGGGTGCGCCGTCTTCGCGTACGTCTCCGGCAGCGCGCAGGCCGAGGAGACGGCCACCCGGCAGGTGCGGGCGGCGGCCGTCGCGGTGGCCGATTCCCCCTCCGTACGGGAGGCGATCCGCACCCCGGACCCGTCCGCCGCGCTCCAGCCGTACGCGGAGCAGGTCCGCGAGGACACCGGCATCGCGTTCGTCACGATCATGGACACCGAGCGGAAGCGCTGGACGCACCCGGACGCCTCGCTGATCGGCGAGTCCTTCCTCGGCCACACCGAGGAGGCGCTGCGCGGGGAGACCTTCACCGAGACCTACACCGGCACCCTGGGCCCCTCGATCCGGGTGGTGACCCCGATCCGCGACGGCGGCCGGATCGTGGGGCTGGTCAGCGCGGGCATCACCGTGGACAGGGTCTCCTCGCAGGTACGCGAGCAGCTCGGCGCCCTCGCGCTGGCGGCGGGCGGAGCGCTGGCGGCGGGCGGGATCGGCACGTACGTGATCAACGCCCGGCTGCGGCGGCACACCCACGGGATGAACGCCGCCGAGCTCAGCCGGCTGCACGACTACCACCAGGCCACGCTGCACGCGGTGCGCGAGGGGCTGCTGATGCTGGACGGGCGGCGCCGGATCGCGCTGATCAACGACGCGGGCCGGGAGCTGCTGGGCCTCGGCCCGCAGGCGCAGGCGGTGGGGCGGACGGTGGACGAGCTGCGGCTGCCCGCGCCGCTCACGGGTGCGCTGCTGGCGTCCGAAGCGCGGGTGGACGAGCTGCACCTGACGGCGGACCGGGTGCTCGTGGTCAACACCCGTCCGGTGGTGGGCGGGGAGCGGCGCGGCACGGTGGTGACCCTGCGGGACCACACCGAGCTCCAGGCGCTGGCGGGCGAGCTGGACTCGGAGCGCGGTTTCACGCAGGCGCTGCGCTCGCAGGCGCACGAGGCGGCGAACCGGCTGCACACCGTGGTGTCGCTGATCGAGCTGGGCCGGGTGGCCGAGGCGGTGGACTTCGCGACGGCGGAGCTGGAGCTGGCGCAGGTGCTGACCGACCGGGTGGTGGGGGCGGTGGAGGAGCCGGTGCTGGCCGCGCTGCTGCTGGGCAAGGCGGCCCAGGCCAACGAGCGGGGCGTGGAGCTGGAGCTGGCGCAGGACAGCCTGATCGACGACGGGGCGCTGCCGGACGCGCCGGGCCGACGGGACCTGGTGACGATCCTCGGCAATCTGATCGACAACGCGGTGGAGGCAGCCTCCGAGGGCGCGGAGGACGCGGACGGCAAGATGCCCGCGCAGCGCGGCGGGGCCCCGGGCCGGGCCAGGGTCACGGTGACGGCACGGGTGGACGGGCGGGAGCTGCTGCTGCGGGTCGCGGACACCGGCGCGGGCATCGACCCCGGGGCGGCGGACGAGGTGTTCCGGCGCGGCTGGTCGACGCACGGGGCGGGGCGCGGTCTCGGTCTCGCCCTGGTGCGGCAGGCGGCGCACCGCAACGGGGGCACGGTGGAGCTGGACACCGGTCCGGACGGGGGCGCCCGGTTCACCGTACGGCTGCCGCTCGGGGACCGTACGGCGAAGGAGGTCACGGCATGATCCGGGTGCTGGTGGTGGAGGACGATCCGGTGGCGGCCGACGCGCACCAGATGTACGTGGAGCGGGTGGAGGGCTTCACGGTGACGGCGGTGGCGCACACCCGGGCGGCGGCGGTGCGGGCGCTGGAGCGCACCCCGGTGGACCTGCTGCTGCTCGACCTCTACCTCCCGGACGGGCACGGGCTCGGGCTGCTGCGCTCGCTGCGGGCGGCCGGGCACGGGGCGGACGTGATCGCCGTGACCTCGGCACGGGACCTCGCGGTGGTCCGGGAGGGGGTGTCGCTCGGCGTGGTGCAGTACGTGCTGAAGCCGTTCACCTACCCCACGCTGCGGGACCGGCTGACGCGGTACGCGGAGTTCCGGGGCGCCGCCGGGGAGGCCAGCGGCCAGGAGGAGGTGGACCGGGCGCTGGGCGTGCTGCGGGTCGCCGACCCGGCCGCCCTGCCCAAGGGGCTCAGCGGCCCGACGCTGGAGGCGGTGACCCGGGTGCTCAAGGCGTCCCCGGACGGGGTGACGGCGGCGGCCGCCGGGGAGGAGCTGGGGATCTCGCGGATCACCGCCCGGCGCTATCTGGAGCATCTGGTGACGGTGGGCAGCGCCGCGAGACGTCCGCACTACGGACAGGTCGGCCGGCCCGAACTGCACTATCGCTGGCTGGCCGCGAGCCGCTGACCCGGGGCGCGTAAGGCACGTGGGGCGGGGCACGTGGGGCGGGACCGGGCAAGCGCTTTCCGGTCGGTTTCCGCCCCGCGGCGACCGGGTGGCGGGGGCGACCGGGAAAGGGCTGGTGGGGCGGGGTTTTGCGTACCGCCCGTGCGGTTCGCCCTCGGAGCTTCCTCCGAAGCCTGTTCTGAGCAGAACGTACCGTAGCCAGGGGGGTTCCGGACTCCTACGGTGGGCCCGTGCACCCCACCCCGCCGTTCAACGCCCCCGCCGCGCGCCGTCTCCGCGAGGCTCTGGGGATGGCTCCGGGCCATGTCGCCTACGGGCTCGCCGCCCAGTACGGACTCCGGATCAGCCCCGAGACGGTCATCGCCTGGGAGCGCGGCGCCGCCGCCCCCGGGGAACGGGAGCTGACCGCTCTCGCGGGCGTCCTGTGGTGCGCCCCCGGCGAGCTGCTCGCCGCCGCCACCACCCTGCGCGAGCACCGGATGACCCGGGAGCTGACCGTGGACGACCTGGCCCGGCACCTGGGGATGACCGGTGCCTCGTATCTGCGGATGGAGGAGTCGGGGCGCTGGCGGGGCAACGAGAAGCAGTCCCAGGCCCTGTGCCGGGCGCTGGGTCTGTCGGCGGCGCAGTTCCTGACGGCGACGGGCCGGGACACGGAACTGGCGGAGCTGCTGAGCAGCGCGGTCACCACGCGCTGGCAGGCGTACGTCCGGCCGGTGTCCAGGATGGTCCCGCTGGAGAGGGCGCTGGTCCAGGACGTGCTGGAGCAGCTGCACTCGGACTACCAGGCGCTGATGGTGTCCACGTTGAGCTGGAGCAGCACCGGCCGGGAGCGCTCCGGCTCGACGGGCGACGCGGGGCGGGCGTTCCTTACCCGCGTGGTGGAACAGTTCTGGCGGACCGCCGGGGTGTGAACCCGGCACGGCTCCGGAACCCCGCACGCCCCGGAAAACCCGCACAGGTCCGGAAACCCCGCACGGCCCGGAAAACCCGCAGGGCTCCGGAACCCCGCACGCCTCCGGCACCCGTGCGGGGTGGGAGCCCGTACGGGTCTAGAAGACCGACTCCGCCTCGTACATCCGGTCCGCCGGGACCGTCTTGAGCCGGGCGACCGCGTCCGCGAGCGGCACCATGGCGATCTCGGTGCCGCGCAGCGCGGTCATCCGGCCGAAGTCGCCGCGGTGCACGGCCTCCACGGCGTGCCAGCCGAAGCGGGTGGCGAGCACCCGGTCGTAGGCGGTGGGCGTGCCGCCGCGCTGGACGTGGCCGAGGATGACCGGCCGGGCCTCCTTGCCGAGCCGGGTCTCCAGCTCCATGGCCAGGCGGTTGCCGATGCCCTGGAAGCGCTCGTGGCCGTACTGGTCGATGGCACCCTTGGCGTAGGGCATGGAGCCCTCGGCCGGGTGCGCGCCCTCGGCGACGCAGACCACGGCGAACTTCTTCCCGCGGGCGAAGCGTTCCTCGACCATCTTGACCAGGTCGTCGACCTGGAAGGGCCGCTCGGGCAGGCAGATGCCGTGGGCGCCGCCCGCCATCCCGGACTCCAGCGCGATCCAGCCCGCGTGGCGGCCCATCACCTCGACGACCATCACCCGCTGGTGGGACTCGGCGGTGGTCTTCAGACGGTCTATGGCCTCGGTCGCGACGCCCACCGCCGTGTCGAAGCCGAAGGTGCGGTCGGTGGCGGAGATGTCGTTGTCGATGGTCTTCGGGACGCCGACGACCGGCATGCCCGCGTCGGCGAGCATCCGGGCCGCGGTGAGCGTGCCCTCGCCGCCGATCGGGATGAGCGCGTCGATGCCGTAGCGGCGGGAGAGCTCCGCGCAGTTCTCGGCGGCCTCGCGCAGCCGGTCGCGCTCCAGCCGGGCCGAGCCGAGGATGGTGCCGCCGCGGGCCAGGATGCCGCTGACCGCGTTGAGGTCGAGGGGGCGGAAGTACCCGTCGAGGAGTCCCTTGAAGCCGTCCTCGAAGCCGATGACCTCGTCGCCGTGGCCCACGACGGCCCGGTGCACGACCGACCGGATCACTGCGTTCAGGCCGGGGCAGTCGCCGCCCGCGGTCAGAATTCCGATGCGCATCGAGAAAAGTCTCCTGCTCGTGAGTGCCGCGCTGTCCGGGGGACCGACCGAGGTGGTCCCCGTGCCCTGAACCGTGACGATTGTCCCACGCCCGGCACGGGCCCCGCGCTTTCGGCCAGGCCGGGCGGGCGGGCGGACAGGGGTGCCCGGCGGGACCGGCGACGGCCGGAAGCCCGGGACGCCCCGGGCCGAGGCCGGGGGCTTCCGGGGCCCGGACCGGGGACTTCCGCCCGCGAGGGCCGGGACCTCCGGCGGGCGGCATAAGGGCTGTCCCGAGTATCGTCAAGAGGCGATACAGGCCAATGCCGCACCCGGCGGACCGCCGGGACCCAGCACGGGGACGGCCCGGAACACCACCGCTCGTCCGGACGCCCCGCGGCACCGAACAACGACGGGAGAGCTCGCGTGGCGCGCAGCGTGTACGTGACCGGGATCGAACGGGGGGACGGCCGTCAGGTCGTCGAGCTGGGTGTCATGGAACTCCTGACGCGCCAGGTCGACCGGGTCGGGGTCTTCCGTCCGCTGGTCCACGACGGGCCCGACCGGCTCTACGAGCTGCTGCGGGCCCGCTACCGGCTCTCCCAGAGCCCGGCGTCCGTCCACGGGCTGGACTATCACGAGGCGTCCGCGGTGCAGGCGGAGAAGGGCACCGACGAGCTGGTCTCCCTGCTCGTCGACCGCTTCCACCAGGTGGCCCGGGACTACGAGGCAGTGCTCGTCCTCGGCACCGACTTCGCCGCCACCCAGCTGCCCGACGAGCTGGCGCTGAACGCCCGGCTGGCCAACGAGTTCGGCGCGTCCGTGATCGCGGTGGTCGGCGGCAAGGGCCAGGCGGCGGAGTCCGTCCGCGCCGAGACGCGTAACGCCTACCGCGCCTACGCGGGGCTCGGCTGCGACGTGCTGGCCATGGTGGTGAACCGGGTGGCCGCCGACGACCGCGCGGCCATCGCGGAGCGGCTGGGGTCCCAGCTGCCCGTGCCGGTCTCGGTGCTGCCCGACGACCCGGCGCTCTCGGCGCCCACGGTCGCCCAGATCACCGCCGCGCTGAACGGCACCGTGCTGCTCGGCGACGACTCGGGGCTGGCGCGGGACGCGCTGGACTTCGTGTTCGGCGGGGCGATGCTGCCGAACCTGCTGAACGCGCTGACCCCCGGCTGCATGGTCGTCACCCCCGGGGACCGGGCCGACCTGGTGGTGGGCTCGCTCGCCGCGCACAGCGCGGGCACCCCGCCCATCGCGGGCGTGCTGCTGACCCTGGACGAGCGGCCGGGCGAGGAGATACTCACGCTGGCCGCGCGGCTCGCGCCGGGCACCCCGGTGGTGTCGGTGGCCGGCGGCTCCTTCCCGACCGCGACGGAACTGCTGTCCCTCGAAGGCAAGTTGAACGCCGCCACCCCCCGTAAGGCGGAGACCGCGCTCGGCCTGTTCGAGCGCCACGTGGACACCGCCGCCCTCCTCGAACGGATCTCGGTGGCCCGCAGCGGGCGGGTCACGCCGATGATGTTCGAGCACGAGCTGCTGGAGCAGGCCCGCGCCGACCGCCGCCGGGTGGTGCTGCCCGAGGGCGGCGAGGAGCGGGTGCTGCGCGCCGCCGACGTGCTGCTGCGCCGCTCCGTGTGCGACCTCACCCTGCTCGGCGACGTGGACCTGATCCGCAGGAAGGCCGCCGACCTGGGCATCGACCTCGCGGACACCCAGCTGATCGACCCGCACACCTCCGAGCTGCGACAGACCTTCGCCGAGCGGTACGCGCAGCTGCGCGCGCACCGCGGAGTGACGGTGGAGCTGGCGTACGACGTGGTCGCGGACGTCAACTACTTCGGCACGCTGATGGTGGAGGAGGGGCTGGCCGACGGCATGGTGTCGGGCTCGGTCCACTCCACCGCCGCGACCATCCGCCCGGCCTTCGAGATCATCAAGACGAAGGGGGACGCCTCGATCGTCTCCTCGGTCTTCTTCATGTGCCTGGCCGACAAGGTGCTCGTCTACGGCGACTGCGCGGTCAACCCGGACCCGAACGCCGAGCAGCTCGCGGACATCGCCGTCCAGTCGGCGGTCACCGCGGCCCGCTTCGGCGTGGAGCCCCGGATCGCGATGCTGTCCTACTCCACCGGGACCTCCGGCTCCGGCGCGGACGTCGACAAGGTGCGCGAGGCCACCGAGCGGGTCCGGGCGGCGCGGCCCGAACTGCGGGTGGAAGGGCCGATCCAGTACGACGCGGCGGTCGAGCCGTCCGTCGCGGCGACGAAGCTGCCGGACTCGGAGGTCGCGGGCCAGGCCACGGTACTGATCTTCCCGGACCTGAACACCGGCAACAACACCTACAAGGCCGTGCAGCGTTCGGCGGGCGCGGTGGCGGTGGGCCCGGTGCTCCAGGGTCTGCGCAAGCCCGTCAACGACCTCTCGCGCGGCGCGCTCGTCCAGGACATCGTCAACACGGTGGCGATCACGGCGATCCAGGCGCAGAGCGAGGAGCGCCCCGCATGACGACGACCCCCCCTGATCACGAAAGCACGGCAGCCCCTGTGGAACCGCATCGCGTCCTCGTCCTCAACTCCGGCTCCTCGTCGGTGAAGTACCAGCTCCTCGACATGCGTGACCGCTCCCGGCTCGCCTCGGGTCTGGTCGAGCGGATCGGCGAGGAGACCTCGCGGCTCGCGCACACCCCGTCGGCCGGCGGCGCGGAACCCCGCGAGCGTACGGGCCGGATCGCGGACCACGCGGCGGCGCTCGCGGCGGCGGCCGAGGAGCTGGCGGCGGACGGCCTCGGCCTCGACTCCCCCGAACTCGCCGCGATCGGGCACCGGGTGGTGCACGGCGGGCTGCGGTTCAGCGAGCCGACGGAGATCACCGACGAGGTGCTGGCGGAGATCGAGCGCCTGGTCCCGGTGGCCCCGCTGCACAACCCCGCGAACATCACGGGCATCGTCACCGCGCGGGCGCTGCGCCCGGACCTGCCGCAGGTGGCGGTCTTCGACACGGCGTTCCACACGACGATGCCGGAGGCGGCCGCGCGGTACGCGATCGACGTGGAGACCGCCGACGCGCACCGCATCCGCCGCTACGGCTTCCACGGCACCTCGCACGCGTACGTCTCGCGGAGGACGGCCGCGCTGCTGGGCAGGGCTCCCGAGGACGTCAACGTGATCGTCCTGCACCTGGGGAACGGGGCGTCGGCCTCCGCGGTCGCGGGCGGGCGGTGCGTGGAGACCTCCATGGGACTGACCCCGCTGGAAGGGCTCGTGATGGGTACCCGGTCCGGGGACATCGACCCGGCGGTCACCTTCCATCTGAAGCGGGTGGCGGGGATGTCGGCCGACGAGATCGACGTCCTGCTGAACAAGCGGAGCGGGCTGGTCGGGCTCTGCGGCGACAACGACATGCGGGAGATCCGCCGCCGGATCGACGAGGGCGACGAGCGGGCGGCGCTCGCGTTCGACATCTACATCCACCGGCTGAAGAAGTACATCGGCGCCTACACGGCGGTGCTCGGCCGGGTGGACGCGGTGGCCTTCACGGCGGGGGTCGGTGAGAACGCGGCACCGGTACGGGAAGCTGCCATCGCGGGCCTGGCGGAGCTGGGCATGGCGGTGGACGCCTCGCTCAACGCCGTACGGTCGCCCGAGCCGCGGCTGATCTCGCCGGAGTACGCCCGGGTGGCGGTCGCCGTGGTGCCGACGGACGAGGAGCTGGAGATCGCCGAGCAGACGTTCGCGCTGGTCAGCCGGGGCGAAGCGGCCAGTCCGGCGCCCGGTAACAACTGAGCACCCCCGCGCCCCTTTGTATCTTCCACCAGACGGAATATTCCGCAGTGAAACAAACCGATAGGATCCGCCTCATGCGCCGTTCCAAAATCGTCTGTACCCTCGGTCCCGCCGTCGACTCCCACGAGCAGCTCGTCGCTCTGATCGAGGCCGGCATGAGCGTGGCCCGTTTCAACTTCAGCCACGGCACCCACGAGGAACACCAGGGCCGTTACGACCGTGTCCGCAGGGCGGCCGCCGAGACCGGCCGCGCGGTGGGCGTGCTCGCCGACCTCCAGGGTCCGAAGATCCGGCTGGCGAAGTTCGCCGAGGGCCCGGTCGAGCTGGTCCGCGGGGACGAGTTCACCATCACCTCCGAGGACGTGCCGGGCGACAAGTCGATCTGCGGCACGACCTACAAGGGTCTGCCCGGCGACGTCGTCAAGGGCGACCCGATCCTGATCAACGACGGCAACGTCGAGCTGAAGGTCGTCGCGGTCGAGGGGCCCCGGGTGCGGACCATCGTCATCGAGGGCGGTGTCATCTCCGACCACAAGGGCATCAACCTCCCCGGTGCGGCCGTGAACGTCCCGGCCCTGTCCGGGAAGGACGTCGAGGACCTGCGCTTCGCGCTGCGGATGGGCTGCGACCTGGTCGCGCTCTCCTTCGTCCGGGACGCGAACGACGTCAAGGACGTCCACAAGGTGATGGACGAGGAGGGCCGCCGGGTCCCCGTCATCGCCAAGGTGGAGAAGCCGCAGGCGGTCGAGCACATGGAGGGCGTCGTCGCCGCGTTCGACGGGGTGATGGTGGCCCGTGGCGACCTGGCCGTCGAATACCCGCTGGAAAAGGTCCCCATGGTGCAGAAGCGCCTGGTGGAGCTGTGCCGGCGCAACGCCAAGCCGGTGATCGTGGCGACCCAGATGATGGAGTCGATGATCACCAACTCCCGCCCGACCCGCGCCGAGGCGTCCGACGTCGCCAACGCGATCCTGGACGGGGCGGACGCGGTCATGCTGTCGGCCGAGTCCTCGGTGGGCGCGTATCCGATCGAGACGGTCAAGACGATGTCGAAGATCGTCTGCGCCGCCGAGGAGGAGCTGCTCTCCAAGGGCCTCCAGCCGCTGGTCCAGGGCAAGAAGCCCCGTACCCAGGGCGGTTCGGTGGCCCGTGCGGCCTGTGAGATCGCGGACTTCCTGGACGGCAAGGCGCTGGTCGCCTTCACCCAGTCCGGCGACACCGCCCGCCGCCTCTCCCGCTATCGCACGGCCCAGCCGATCCTGGCCTTCACCACCGACGAGGCCACCCGCAACCAGCTCGCGCTGAGCTGGGGCGTCGAGTCGCACGTCGTCCCGCACGCGGACAACACCGACGCCATGGTCGACCTGGTCGACGCGGAGCTGCTGAAGCTCAACCGCTACACCACCGGCGACACGATGGTCATCACCGCCGGTTCGCCCCCCGGCGTCCCCGGCACCACCAACATGGTGCGGGTGCACCACCTGGGCGGCGAGGGGAACTGACGCGGCGGCACGCCCGCCCGGACGACGGTGGCCCGCACCCCCTCCCGACAGGGGGTGCGGGCCACCGCCGCGTGCGGCTCCCGGACCGGGTCGCGGGGGGCGGCTAGCCGTTGCCGCCTTCGAGGTAGTTCTTCAGTCCGGGCACGGTGAGCGTGCCGCCGAACTGGCCTGCCTGGACCACCTTCACCTTGGTGAAGAAGGCGAAGGGGACGTTCAGCGGCGGCGGGGTGCTGGGGCTGAAGGTGATCGGGATGAGGCCGAAGAGGTTGCCCTTCAGCTCCTCCGTGTACATCGTCACCTCGCCGTTCCGGATCGTCGAGGTGGAGCCGGGACGCGACGTCACGTGACCCGTGGTGCCCGCCGGGCCGACCGTCAGCTGGTGCAGGTCCTTGATGTCGATGGAGCTCGCGGTGAACTTCAGCACCTTCTTGACGCTGCCGTCCGCCTTCCTCACCTCGACGATGCCCTGGTAGTCCAGGCCGCTCAGCGTGAGCAGCGTCGACTCCAGGGTCCACGGCTCGCTCGGGAGCAGCGGGATGCCGGGCTCCAGCTCGGCGGCGGCGAGCGCCTGGGGGTCGGCCTCCGGACAGGGGAAGCGCGGCTTGGCGCCGTCCGGGATGTCCTCGTCCTCCTTGGGGTCGAGTCCCCTGGCGTCCTCGTCGAGCTCCTCGACGTCCTCGCCCGCCTTCTTCGCCGCCTCGCGGATGGCGTCGGCCCTCGGGTCGGCCTCGTCCTTGGCCGGGTCCTCGCTCGTGTCCTTCGCCGGGTCTTTGGCCGTGTCCTTCGCCGGGTCTCCCGCCGTGTCCTTCTCCGGGGGCTTGGGCTTGCCGGCCGTGGGGCTCGGGGAGGGGCTGGCGGACGCCTCCGGCTTCTCCCCGGCCCCGGTCCCGGCCTCGTCCTTCTCGCCGGTCCCGTCCTTGTTCTTGCTCTTGTCCGGGCCGTCGAAGAGGTCCTTGAGGGCGTCGCCGAGGCCGAGCGGGTCGAGCGGGTTCTTCGACGGGGTGGGCGTCGGCGAGGCGGTGGGCTTCCCGGCGGGCCGGGCCGTCCCGTCCGCCCCCGCGCCGGGCCGCGCGTCGCCCGTCCCGGCCCCGGCGGGGGCGGGCGTCCCGGCCGACCCGCTCGCCGAGGGCTTCGGGGTGGCCGCCTCGTCCGTGGACGGCGTGCCTTCCGGGTCCGGCTTCCCGCCCTGGTCCTTGCCGTCGTCCTGTGCCGTGGCGGACGGCGACGGGGTGGCCCCGGGCGACGCGGACGCGCTCGGCTCGTCGGACCGGGTCACGCAGGGGCCCGGGGCGAAGGGGATGTCGGCGCGGCCGTCGGCCAGGGCGAGCTTGGGCGTCAGCCCCATGCCGACGAAGACGGCGGTGGGCATCGCGGCGAGGGCCAGCGCCTTCTTGCCGCCGGGCAGGTTGAGCTTGGTGAGCAGCGACTTGCGGGGGGCCGCGTGGCGGGGGCCCCTGCGCTCGCGGAGACCGTCGCCGGGGTACGCGTTCGTCTGCTGTCCCTCGTCACCCCGCACGATGGCTCCCCCCGTCCGCGTCGGCCGCCGTGCCGAAGGCGGCGCCCTGCTGCTGGGGGACGGTCACCGGGCCGTGGAGCGCGTCCGCGGAGTGCTCCTCGTGCGTCCGCTCGGCGGGCGGGGTGCCGTCGGCGTCCTCCGGCTCGCCCGGGGCCCAGGAGATGGACAGGGCTCCGCCGACGAGGGAGAAGAGGAAGCCGATGACGAAGCCGCCGATGTTGGCGACGGGTATGGACACCAGCGCGAGCAGGATGGCCGCGACGCCCGCGAACACCCGGACGATGTGGTGGAACCACATGGTCAGGCCCAGGGTGACCAGCAGGACGCCGATGATCAGGGATCCGGCGCCGGCCGTGGTGGACATGGCCAGGGTCATATTGCCGAGCTTGAGGCTGGCGTAGGGGAAGTAGGCGATGGGAAGACCGCCCAGGATGGTGAACAGGCCCGCCCAGAAAGGCCGGTTTCCCCGCCAGGCGCGGAAGCGTCGCCGAAGGACGCCGATGTGGTGCTCGTTCTGCCCTGTGGACTCGGGGCTCATGGAAAACAGCTCCCTGGAACCGGTACTGCCGTGAGAAGAGAAAGGGTGGGTGACCGGAGAGCCCGGCGAGGCCGTTCCGGTCACCCGGGCGAGAGCCTGAGGCCTCCCGCCCGGATCAGGCCGCGGATCGATCGGGCCCGCTCCGGGCGAAGGGCCCTAGAAGCACTCCTTGACGCCCTTGTGCAGCTTCAGGCTCAGGTTGCTGAGCTTGAAGGTGCCGGCGGTGGTCGCCCACGCCGTCTGCTCCACGTCGGTGAGCACGGCCTTGTCGGCGCGCTGCGCGAAGCCCTCCTCCTTGGCCTGGGTACCAGGCTGGATGCCTATGCTCCCGGGCTTGCCCGGCTTCTTGAGGGAGCCCGCCGCGACACCGATGTCGATGTTGTCGAACTGGGCGTCCGCGTCGAGCTGGGCGACATCCAGGTACAGGTTGGTCGCCTCGACCGGCCTGTCCGGGTCCGTACCGGCGCTCAGGTTCAGGCTGACGCTGCCGAGGCCGAACGGCAGGTTCGGCGTCACCACCGACTGGCACATGTTGGTGATGGTGGCCTTGCTGAAGCCCGACACCGCCACCGGGTGCGCGGCGTCCTTGCCGTTGAGGTCCTTGCCGACCGCGACGCTGCCGTACTGGACGAAGTCCTCACCGACGAGCCGGTCGGTGCGGACCTTGAAGCTCTGACCGGACACGCTGAAGGACGCGGCGAGCGCGCCCTGCGCGAGACCGACGCCCACCGCCGCCGTGGCGACGACGCTCGGCACCATGACCAGAGCGAATCGCTTCCATCTCGTCCCACCGCGAACCTGGGAACTCATACTTGCTCCTTCTTCTCGGACGTACATCTCCGGCCGGGCGTCGTGCCCGTCCTGGGATGGGAGAAGTGCTACGTCCTCGGGAAGAAGAGCGCCCGCGTACGGAGACGTGTCCCGTATCCGTTCCACCGGCGTTCACCCCCGAGCGACTGACCACTGGCCGCGCGTTCCGCACGGCCGGCCGGACAGGCCCCGCCGGTCGGCGGGAACCCCCCTGTCCGCGGTCGGCGCCACTGCCGCCGACCCACTCGGCGGGGACCCAACAGGCCCTCGGGCTCCGGCTGGAGGCCGGGCGGAAGGTATTGGACCGAGCGTGGCCGATCGTGGTGCATTCACGGCGCTGACACAAGGGGGGTCGTTACCGGCTAGTAACGGGCCGATAACCGAGGCGCGACAAAGCGGCGTCGCACGGCGACGCAGGGTGGAACGAAAGGGACATCCAAAAGGCGGGAAAATCCCGGAAAGCGGACAGAACAACCAACCCGCCTTACTGCGAGTAACAGTTCGTCCTTTTATCAATTTTTGGTAAAGCGAAGGCTTTCCGTGAGGGATATCGGAGCTGGTACGCCAAGACGGCCGCACCGTCCGTGACAGGGTGCGGCCGTCATGGCGCGTCGGGGCGATAGCCGGAGAAACGCCGGGGGAAGTCCGTGCGTCAGAACAGGACGCGGGCGAGGGAGGTGCGCGCCGCGGTGACCCGCGGGTCCTCCGGACCGATCACCTCGAAGAGCTCCAGCAGCCGGAGCCGGGCGGCGTTCCGGTCGTCGCCCGCGGTGCGGCGGACCGCCTCGACGAGCCGGCCGAAGGCGTCCTCGACATGACCGCCGACCAGGTCCAGATCGGCGGCGGCGATCTGGGCGTTCACATCGTCCGGCCGCTCCGCGGCGTCCTTGCGGACCGCCTGCGGGTCCATGCTCTGCACCCGGCCCAGCAGTTCGGCCTGGGCCAGGCCCAGCTTGGCCTCCGGGTTGCCCGGGTCGTCGGCGAGGACGTTCTTGTACGCCTGGACCGCGCCGCCGAAGTCGTTGGCGTCGAGCGCCGAGGCGGCGGCCTCCAGCAGGTGGTCGTAGGGCCCGGCAGGGACCTGCGCCGGGGCGGCCTCGGCGGAGGCGTCGGGGTCGACGGTGATCCCGGTGAGGCCGAACCGCTCCTCGCCGACCTGGATCAGCTGGTCCAGCGTCTCGCGGATCTGGGCCTCGGGGGCGGCGCCCTGGAAGAGCGGGAGGGCCTGCCCGGCGACGACGGCGAAGACCGCCGGGATGCCCTGGATGCCGAACTGCTGCATCAGCATCTGGTTGGCGTCGACGTCGACCTTGGCCAGCAGGAAGCGGCCGTTGTACTCGACGGCCAGGCGCTCCAGCAGGGGGCCCAGCTGCTTGCACGGCTCGCACCACTCGGCCCAGAAGTCGATGACGACGGGGACCTCGGCGGAGCGCTGGAGGACATCGCGCTCGAAGCCTGCTTCGTCGACGTCGATCACCAGGGCGGCGGGCGTGACGGCGCCGGTGCCTCCGGTACGGGCGGCCTCCGCGCGGGCCTGCTCCGCCTTGGCCTTGGCCTCGCCGGCCGCCTTGACAGCGGCGAGGTCGACGACGCCGCTCATGGACATGTTCCTAGGCTGCATACGTACATCCTCCCCCCTGAGCACGCCGTTGCGGAAAAGCGAGTGCGGGAACCGGCCGTTCCGCGGCCCCGGCCGGTTGACGGGGCTGCGGAACGGAACGGTCCCAGGGCCCCTGAAAGACCCGGTGGAACGACCGGGTCCGCGAAAGACCCGGTGGGAGCGCCCGGTCCTCCCAGAGGTCCGGGGTGGACCCGCCGGATCCCCATCCGGCCGGTCCGTGCGGCACCGGGTCCCCACCCGGCGCCAGGACCCTCGCCGAGGGTCCTGGTGGCTGTCGCTCGTCGTGACGTCCGGCGGCGGATCGCTCCGCCTCCTTCCGCTACGGGTCGTAGCGTAACTGCCGACCGGGCCGTCGGCACAGGTGATCCCGGTGATCTGTCTCACGGATGCCGGGGCGGAACGGTTCTCCCTACCGGCCGGTATGGTCACCGCATCATGAGCGACAGCGACACCGGAGCGGCCCGGACCGGCCGCCCGCGGAGCCCCGCGGCCGATGCGGCGATCCTGGAGGCGACCCGGGCGTCCCTGGTCGATCTCGGCTGGTCGAAGCTGACCATGGGCGATGTGGCGAGCCGGGCCGGGGTCGCCAAGACGACCCTCTACCGGCGCTGGGCGGGCAAGAACGAGCTGGTCGTGGACGCGGTGGCGGTGCTCTTCGACGAGCTGGAGCTGCCCGACCGGGGCAGCCTGGCGGCCGATGTGCAGGGGGTGGTGCTCCAGTTCGCCGCGCTGCTGAACCGGCCGGAGACCCGGACCGCGCTGATGGCGGTGGTCGCCGAGTCCACCCGCGACGACTCGCTGCGCCACCGGATCCGCTCGGCGATCGTGGACCGGCAGAAGCGGCTGGTGCTGCTCGGCCGGGAACGCGCCCAGGCCCGCGGCGAACTGCGCTACGAGGACGACGACTCGACGGCGACCCGCAACGCGGACCTGATCTTCGACGTGATCGCCGGTGCGGTGGTGCACCGCACGCTGGTGAGCGCGGAGCCGGTGGACAGCGAGTGGGCGAGCGGCTTCACCTCACTGCTGCTGCTGGGTCTGTCGGGCGCGCAGACTGCGTGACAGGGACACCTCAGGTGTGGCATGAAGGGCCTGAGGGCCCATCCTTCCGACCAGAGGAGTCGCCTCGTGCGTACGCGCTTACTGGCCCCGCTCGTCCTGCTGCTGACCGGAGCGCTGCTCTCCCCCACCCCGGCCGCCGCGCTCCCCGGGCGCCCCGGCCACCCCGGGCCCGCCGCCGCGGCGGGGCCGGACGCGGCGCCCGGCTGGACTCCGCCCCTGAGCACCCGGGGCCGGTACGTCGTGGACGCGGACGGCCGCCGCTTCAAGCTCAGGTCCGGCAACTGGCACGGCTCCAGCGGCACCTGGAACGGCTCGGGCGCGGAGGACGACCCGGCGGCCAACCACGCGGGCGAGGTGGGGCACCGCGCGCCGCTCGGGCTCGACCGGGTGCCGATGGATCAGATCATCGCCGATTTCCAAGAGTTGGGGCTCAACAGCGTTCGGCTGCCCTTCTCCAACCAGATGGTCGACGACACCCGCCCGGTCTCCGGGCTGACCGCCAATCCGGGACTGAACGGCCTGCGTCCGCTGGAGGTCTTCGACCGGGCGGTCGAGGCGCTGACGGACGCCGGACTCGCGGTCATCCTCAACAACCACAGCACCGCGACCCGTTGGTGCTGCGGGGTGGACGGCAGCGAGCGCTGGAACAGCGGCCAGAGCACCGAGGAGTGGATCGAGGACTGGGTGCTGCTGGCCGGGCGCTACCGCTCCAACCCCCGCGTGGTGGGGGCGGATCTGCGCAACGAGGTCCGCCGTGACGTGTGGGACGACCCCAACTGGGGGCGCGGGGACGCGCACGACTGGGCCGCCGCCGCACAGCGCGCGGGCGACCGCATCCTCAACGACGCCAACCCCGATCTGCTCATCATGATCGAGGGCATCAACTGGGCCGGGATCCCGGTGGACGGCTTCTGGCGCGACCGCCCCCACCTCAAGCCGGTGGCGGAGCTGTCGCACACGCTGGTCCGCTCGCACAAGCTCGTCTACGCCGCCCACTACTACGGGTACACCGGCCCCCGGCACAGCGGCGCGACCGGGATCGGCGAGACCAGCGACCCGCGCTACCGCGACCTGAGCCGGACGGAGCTGTTCGCCGAGATGCACCGCAGCTCCGCCTATGTGGCCGACACCCCGGACCGGCACTTCACCGCGCCCGTCTGGATCAGCGAGTTCGGGGTGGCGAAGGACGCCGACGCCAAGGACCGCGCGTGGTTCACCACCACCGCGGACTTCCTGGTCGAGCACGATCTCGACTTCGCCTACTGGCCCGTCGTCGGCTTCCACGAGAACGACCGGGGCAACCAGTGGGGCCTGGTCCGCTACGACGGCAACGGCGAGCGGCGCAGCGTCCTGGAGCCCGACGACTGGCGCTCCACCGCCTGGCGGGCGCTGACCACCGCGCCGGGGCGGCAGGGGGTGGTGGAGCCGGTGCGGACCTGGTCGATGCTGAAGGGCACCCACGCCGACGCCAACCGCTCCCTGCGGGCGGCGGCGGACTGGGACCCCGGGGCGCGGAAGCTGACCTGCCCGGACGACCAGCGCCTCATCGGCATCAGCCGGCGCGGGCAGGGCGGACTGTGCACCGACGCCGGGGTCGTCGGACTCGGGGCCCCCGGGGCGCTCGCCAAGGTCGCCTCGGAGGCGGGCGTCACCACGGACTGGGCCCGGGGGTTCACCAAGTACCAGTGCGCGCAGGGGCAGTTCATGACCGGCTACAGCGTGCGCGGCGACCGGGTGTCGGCGGTGCTGTGCTCCCCCGCCCGGGTCGCGCTCGCCGGGGAGGGCCGCACCCTGTGGGACGACCGGGGAGACAGCCGCCCGGCCTCCGGGGAGGGCGGGGACTACGCCACGGGCCAGCACAAGGCGCAGTGCCGGGCCGACGAGTACGCGGCGGGGATCGCCTTCTCCACGGCGCTCGGCCGCGGCGGCACCCCGGACGCGCTGTACTGCCGTCGGCTGCCCGGCTGAGGAGGCCGGGTCGGGCCGGGTGGCCGGGGCGTTTCCACGTCCCGGCCGCACGTCCTCAGAAGCCCGGCGGCTCGGTGTAGACGCCCCATTCGTCGCGCAGGACGCCGCAGATCTCGCCGAGCGTGGCCTCGGCCCGTACCGCCTCCAGCATCGGCGCGATCATGTTGGAACCGTCGCGGGCGGCCGCCAGCATCGCGTCCAGGGCGGTGGTGACCCTGGCGTCGTCGCGGGCGGCCCTGCGGTCGGCGAGGCGGCCGACCTGGTCGCGCTCGACCTCGTGGCTGACCCGGAGGATCTCCAGGTCGCCGGTGACCGAACCGTGGTGGACGTTGACGCCGACGACCCGCTTGTCGCCCTTCTCCAGGGCCCGCTGGTACTGGAAGGCGGACTCGGCGATCTCGCCGGTGAACCAGCCGTCCTCGATGCCGCGCAGGATGCCGGAGGTGATGGGCCCGACGGGGTGCTGCCCGTCGGGGTGGGCGCGGGTGCCACGCTCCTTGATCTGCTCGAAGATCTTCTCGGCCTCGGCCTCGATGCGGTCGGTGAGCTGCTCCACGTACCAGGAGCCGCCCAGCGGGTCCGCGACGTTGGCGACGCCGGTCTCCTCCATCAGCACCTGCTGGGTGCGCAGGGCGATCTCGGCGGCCTGCTCGGAGGGGAGCGCGAGGGTCTCGTCCAGGGCGTTGGTGTGGAGCGAGTTGGTGCCGCCGAGGACTGCGGAGAGCGCTTCGACCGCCGTGCGGACGACGTTGTTGTACGGCTGCTGCGCGGTGAGGGAGACCCCGGCGGTCTGGGTGTGGAAGCGCAGCCACTGGGCCTTGTCGGTCCGCGCGCCGTACGTCTCCTTCATCCAGCGGGCCCAGATGCGGCGGGCGGCGCGGAACTTGGCGATCTCCTCGAAGAAGTCGAGGTGCGCGTCGAAGAAGAAGGAGAGCCCGGGGGCGAAGGTGTCGACGTCCAGCCCGCGCGACAGGCCCAGCTCCACGTAGCCGAAGCCGTCGGCGAGGGTGTACGCCAGCTCCTGGGCGGCCGTCGCCCCGGCCTCGCGGATGTGGTAGCCGGAGACGGAGAGCGGCTTGTAGGCGGGGATGGCGGCGGCGCAGTGCTCCATCAGGTCGCCGATGAGGCGCAGGTGGGGCTCGGGCTGGAAGAGCCACTCCTTCTGCGCGATGTACTCCTTGAAGATGTCCGTCTGGAGCGTGCCGTTGAGGACGCCGGGGTCGACGCCCTGCCGCTCGGCGGCGACCAGGTACATGCAGAAGACCGGAACGGCGGGGCCGCTGATGGTCATGGACGTCGTGACGTCACCGAGCGGGATGTCCCCGAAGAGGATCTCCATGTCGGCGGCGGAGTCGATGGCGACCCCGCAGTGCCCGACCTCGCCGAGCGAGCGGGGGTCGTCGGAGTCGCGGCCCATGAGGGTGGGCATGTCGAAGGCGACGCTGAGCCCGCCGCCGCCCGCGGCGAGGATCATCTTGTAGCGCTCGTTGGTCTGCTCGGCGTTGCCGAACCCGGCGAACTGGCGGATGGTCCAGGTCCGGCCCCGGTAGCCGGTGGCGTGCAGTCCGCGGGTGAAGGGGTACTCCCCCGGCCAGCCGATCCGCTCGAACCCGTCGTACGCGTCGCCGGGGCGGGGCCCGTAGACCGGCTCGACCGGGTCCCCGGAGAGCGTGGTGAAGTCGGCGTCGCGCTTGCGGGCCTTGTCGTAGCGGGCCTGCCAGCGGAGGCGGCCCTCCTCGATCGCGTCAGCGTCCATACCGTCGAATTTACTAGGACGTCCTAGTACCTGTCGATGGCAAACCGCCCGGCGCTTCGCGCGGGGCGGTGGGAGTGCCGTGCCGATCAGGCTTTCGCGGGCGCCGGAGCGGTCGCGTCGATCAGTTCCCTGGCCTCGCGGCTCACCTTCGGTTCGACGAAGAACGAGGCGAAGGGGATGCAGCCCGCGGCCAGCACCCACAGCAGCTTGCCGAACGGCCACTTCGCCTTGGAGCCGAGGTCGAAGGCGAAGACGACGTAGACGATGAACAGCACGCCGTGGATCTGGGAGATCAGCATGGTGTCGCCGGTCTCGAAGCCGTACTTCGCGATGATCGCCACGGTGAAGACGAGCAGCCAGACGGCGGTGACGTAAGCCATCACCCGGTAGCGGGTGAGCACGTTCTGTTTCATGGCATCGAGCGTAGCCGGGCGCCCGGGGCGATCTTCGGGCGGGCCCCTCACGGGAGACGCGCGCTCACTTCTCCTCGAAGTCCTGGGCGGCCACCCGCAGCGGCCGCAGCAGGGCGAAGATCTCGGCGCACTCCTCGGCGTCGTAGACCCCGAGCCCGAAGTCGACCGCGACCAGGTCCCGGGTGGCGGCCTCCACGACCTCGCGCCCCTTGCCGGTGATGGAGGCGAGCGTGCCGCGGCCGTCGTTGGGGTTGGGGCGCTTGGCGACCAGCCCGGACCTCACCAGCCGGTCCACGGTGTTGGTGACCGACGTGGGGTGCACCATCAGCCGCTCGCCGATCTTGGACATCGGCAGCTCGCCCGCCTTGGAGAAGGTGAGCAGCACCAGCGCCTCGTACCGCGCGAAGGTCAGCCCGTACGGCTTGACGACGGCGTCGACCTCGGCGAGCAGGATCTGCTGGGCCCGCATGATCGAGGTGATCGCCCCCATCGAGGGCACCGGACCCCAGCGCTGCCGCCAGAGTTCATCGGCGCGGGCGATGGGGTCGAAGGGAAGGCTGAGCGGCTTGGACACGGCCACGACCTTACCGACTGGTCACATGCCGGTCAGCCCCGTCTCGCCCATCGGTACCGGACGCCCGTGCGGGGTCCGTCCCGCGGACCTCGGCGACGAGAAGCAGCGTGCAGACGGTACCGATGATTCCGGATCCGGCGACCACCTGGTGCACCGGGAAGAACTCCGCCGCGAGCCCCGCCAGCGCCATGCCGAGGCCCTGGACGGTCATCAGCCCGGCGGTGAGCAGCGTCATCGCCCGGCCGCGCAGCTCCTGGGGCACGGCGGCGACGAACCACTGGTCGAGCCCGATGACGTACGCCGCGCCCGCCCCCGCCAGCGCGAGGAGGACCAGGGCCAGCGGCAGCCCGGGGAGGACCGCGTACCCGACGAGCGGCAGCAGCCCGAGGGCGGCGACCGGGAGGACGATCCGGGAGCGGTTACGGGAGCTGAGCGCGGACCCGACGTACAGCTCGGCCCCGATGTGCCCGACGGCCATCGCGCAGAGCAGCAGCCCCAGAGCGGCGGGCGAGGCCCCGATCGCGTCGGCGTACGGGGCGGCCAGCGCCTCCGGGGCCACCACGAACATCGGGGGCAGCCAGAACAGCAGCAGCAGGGCACGGATGCGGCGGTCGCCCAGCACCAGGCGGGCCCCGGACAACGACTCCCGGAGCAGCGTGGAGCCACCGCCACCGCCACCGCCCCGGGCCGGGCGGTCACGGGTGCCGAAGCGGAGCAGGGCGGCCGAGCAGAGGAAGGTCACCACGGTGACGGCGATCGCCCCGCGCGGGGAGACCACGGTCAGCAGCACCCCGCCGGCGCCGAAGCCGATGAGCATGGCGCTCTGCGAGACGATCCGCAGCAGGGAGCGGCCGAGGACGTAGAGGTCGCCCTCGCCCAGGATGTCGGTGAGGGCGGCCATCCGGGTCCCGGTGAAGACGGGGGCGATCGCCGCGACCAGACAGCGCAGGGCGAGGAGCCCGGCGACCGGGGTGGCGGGCACCAGCATCACGGCGACGCAGGCGGCGCAGAGCAGGTCGCAGACGACCAGGACCCGGCGGGCCGGGTAGCGGTCGGCGACCCCGGCGAACAGGGTGCCGCCGATCAGGTACGGGAGCAGCCCCAGCGCGAACGTCAGCGCGCTGAGCAGCGGGGAGCCGGTGAGGTCGTAGACGAGCACGGTGAGCGCCAGTTCGCTGACGACGACGCCGAGCAGCGAGAGCAGGTGCGCGGCGAAGACGGCCCGGAACTCCCTGACGGCGAACACGGCGCGGTAGCCGCGCGGGGCGGCGCCCGCCAGGGCCCCGGGAGCGGGGGCGGGCAGGACGCCGGGGACGGCCGGACCGGCCGGGGCGGGGGCGTCGTGCGGCGTGGGGCTGTCGTTCGGGGCGGGGGCGTCGTGCGGCGCGGGGCTGTCGTTCGGCATGGGACGAGCGTGGGCCCGGGACGCACCGCACCCGTAGACTTTCGGCTGGGGCCGAATCTCCGCGGCCGGTCACGGGAGGGCGACGGCGTGCCGTTCCAGTTCCACTTCGACGAGAGCGACCTGCTGCGCTGCCGGTTCGCGCTCTCGCCGCTGTTCGAGACCCAGGAGGCCGTCCGCACCCTGGCCCGCCGCCACCGGCACGGCTACCACCTGCCCTGGCTGCGGCACATCCGGGAGGGGGCCGCGGCGCTCGACCTCGAACCGCTGTGGCTGCTGATGCCGGACGGCGGCCACAACCCGGACTTCATCTGCCCGCCGCCGACCGGCCCGTTCGCCTCCTTCGAGGAGGAGATCGCGGGGGTCCGGGCGGTCGACCCGGAGGTGGCGCGCGCCGACATGGAGCTGGCCCTGTCGGAACGGCCCGGCGCCCGGGAGTCGGTGACGGGCCGACGCCTGCTGGCCGATCCGGCGCGGGCCGTCCACGAGCTGGCCGGTCTGCTGGAGCGGGCCTGGCAGGTGCTGATCGAGCCGTACTGGCCCCGGCTACGGGCCCTGCTGGAGGCGGACATCGCCTACCACTCGCGGCGGCTCGCGGACAGCGGGCTGGAGCGGCTGCTGGGCGAGGTGAGCGCCCAGTTGAGCTGGAACGGCTCGACGCTCACCGTGAAGGGGACGCGCGGCGACCACGAACAGGTCCTGGGCGGGCAGGGCCTGGTGCTGATGCCGAGCGTCTTCGTCTGGCCCGAGGTGGTGGGCGGCCACCTGGAGCCGTGGCAGCCCGGACTGATCTATCCGGCGCGCGGGATCGGCGGACTGTGGAGCGAGGCCGGTGAGCGGACGCCGGAGACCCTCGCCCGGCTGCTGGGCCGGGTCCGCGCCGACGTGCTGTGCGCGCTGGACGAACCGGCGGGCACGAGCACCCTGGCCCGGTTGCTGGACCTGGCCCCCTCGTCCGTCTCGGCGCATCTGTCCGTGCTGCGCGGGGCGGGACTGCTGACCTCGCGGCGGTACGGGCACCAGGTGCTCTACGAGCGCACCCCGCTGGGAATCGCCCTGGCCGCCGCCGACTGAGCCGCGCGCGAGGCGGCCGTACGGATCAGGGGCGGTGTCGCACCGCGACGGGCGGTGAGCGTCATGTCACGATTGACCGCGTTTCGCCCTTCTCGCACGCGCGTTCCGCACCCGCGCTTCGCCGTGTTCCGTCACCGTGTCCAGCGGCGATCCGCACCCGTGCTTCGCCGTGTTCCGAATCCGTGAGTCACCGCCGTCCGAGGGGTCTGGATGTCCGGCCGCAGAATCGTCCCCCGCGCTCTCCCCCGTACCGCTCCCGCCCTGTCCGCCATCGCCGTGGCGGCCGCGCTCACCGCGGGCTGCTCGACGCCGGAGCCGCGTGTCACCCGGACCGCCGAGGAGACCCACGGGTCCGTCCGCGGCGAACCCGCTCCGGGCGCCGCGTCCCCGTACTGGGTCGACCCGGACAGCGACGCGGCCCGCCAGGTGCGGGCCTGGGAGCGGGAGGGCCGGGAGGCCGACGCGAAGATGCTGCGCCGGATCGCCGACCGCCCGGTGGCCGCCTGGCCCGCGTGGGACGACCCGGCCCCGCAGATCCGGGCCGCCGCCAGGTCCGCGGCGCGCACCGGGAAGACGGTCCTGCTCGTCGCGTACAACATCCCGCACCGTGACTGCGGGCTCTACTCCGCCGGCGGCGCCAAGGACGCGGACGCCTACCGGTCCTGGATCGGGGAGTTCGCCGACGCCGTCGGGGACGCCCCGGCGACCGTGGTGCTGGAGCCCGACGCGCTCCCCCACATCGCGGACGGCTGCACCCCGCCCGAGCACCACGCCGAGCGCTACCAGTTGCTCTCCGAGGCGGTGAAGGCGCTGAAGGCGCGGCCGAACACCAAGGTCTACCTCGACGCGGGCAACCCGGACTGGATCAAGGAGCCCGCCAAGATCGGCGAGCCGCTGAAGCGGGCGGGCATCGACGGAGCCGACGGCTTCTCGCTGAACGTCTCCAACTTCCAGTCGAACGAGAGCGTCAAGGAGTACGCGGCGCTGCTCTCCGGCACCGTGGGCGACGCGCACTACGTGATCGACACCAGCCGCAACGGCAACGGGCCGCTCTCCGGGGGCCGCGACGAGGCATGGTGCAACCCGCCGGGCCGGGGGCTCGGCACCCCGCCGACCACGGACACCGGGGACGACCGGCTGGACGCCTACCTGTGGATCAAGCGGCCGGGCGAGTCCGACGGCACCTGCCGGGGCGGCCCGCGGGCGGGCGCGTGGTGGCCGGAGTACGCGCTCGGCCTGGCGAAGCGCGCGAAGACCTGATCCGTCCCGCGCCCGGCGGCCCGTACCGCATCCAGTTCAAAGATTGCGCAACCTTTAAAGTGTTGCCATGGGATACGAAGCCAGGGCGGACACCGCCGAGCGAGGACCGCGGCACATACCAGGATCACCCATGACACCGGAGACGGCGGCGGAGAGCGCCCTGCTCGTCGGCGGCCCCGCGGACGGGACCCGGCTGCGGGTCGTCGGCCGCCCGGCCGTCGTCCAGGTCACCTACCCCTGCGAGCCGGAGGGGCCGACGGGCGGCGCGCGGGTCGACGCGCTCTTCGTCTACCGGCGCGACCCGCACGTGGAGAGCGAGCCCCTGCGCTACGGGGTCGATCCGGCCAGCCCCTGAACACCGGCCCGTTCAGCCGACCTTGACCCACTTCGCCTCGGAGGGGACACCGTCGGCGTCGGTGACGAAGAGCATGTACCAGCCGGGCGGCACCAGCGTGGGGTCGTCCGGCACCGTCACGCTCAGCCGCCCCTTGCCCTTCTTCAGGCCCAGTTCGATGGAGCGCTGCTCCACGTCGGTGCTGTGGGTGACGGCGCTCGGCCGCATCAGCCGGGCGGTGGCGACCCGGTCGGCGTCGGCGCTCGCGAAGGTGACCGTCGCGCCGCGCTCGGCGTCCTTCGGGCCGTCCCCGATCACCGGGCGCTTGCCCTTGCCCCGGTGCAGGGCGGGCGGGGTGTAGACCTCCATGCGCTGCTCGAACTTGCCGAGCTTGGTGTTGTCCTTGTCCCCGTAGAGCGAGTCGGAGCCGAAGGTGGCGACCCGCCCGTCGGGCAGCAGGAGCGCCTCGGAGTGGTAGTTGCGGCCCACAGTGGGCTCGGCCGCCTCCGTGAAGGAGTTGCTCCTCGGGTCGTAGGACTGCGCCTTGAGGATGTTGCTGGCCCCGCGGCCCCGGTAGTCCTGCGAACCGCCGCTGGTGAAGACGGTGTCGTCCGGCATGATCACGCTGTTCAGATAGCGCGTGCCCTGCGGCAGGTCGGGACCGGGCCGGAAGGCCGGGCTGTCCTGCTTGAGGTCGATGACGGCCGTGCGGGCGGTGGACTGCCTGGACTCGCCGACCCCGCCGCCGCCGAGGACCATCACCTTCTGGTCCTGCACGGGCGGCAGCATCAGCGAGGCCGCCGTCTCCAGCTGGTCGGTGTCGGTCAGTCCGGGCACCTTGGTGAAGGTGTTCTTTTTGATGTCCCAGATTCCGGGCTCGCGGCCCTTGTCGGCCGGGCCGTAACCGGCGTTGGCCCCCGGGTAGAAGAGCTTGCCGCCCTTGGTGAGGAAGAGTGCCGGGTAGGTCGGGAAATAGTGGAACGGGCCCTTGCCCCACTTCTTGGTCTTCGGGTCGTAGATCTCGTTGTCGCCCGGCAGGATCGCGCCGACGTCGTCGAGACCCGAGACGGAGAGCACCCTGCCGTCCGCCAGGCCGACCAGCGTGGGATACCAGCGGGCCTCCTTCATCGGGTCGACCCGGATGTACTTCTCGGCCGTCGGGTCGAACTCGTAGGCGGCCCGGATCCCCTGGAAGTCCTGCTTGTCCATGGTGAGCTTCTCGGCGAGGCCGTAGGAGTTGTCCGCCTCCTTGCCCTTGAGGCCGACGATCTCGTACTGGGCGGCGTCGGTCGCCACCGCGTCGGGGCCGTCGTCCACCGCCTCCACGAAGACCCGCTGCTCCGCCGCGGTCACCTTCGTCTTCCACGGCTTCATCCGGCCGCTCTCGGAGTACGTGACATCGAACTCGCGCTTCGCCCTGGGCACGGTGACGTCGAACTTGGCGGCGTACTCGACCCCGGAGGGCGAGCGGAAGACCGTGCCCTTCTTCAGCTTCAGCGGCTTGTCCGGGTTCTCGTTCTTGACCCGCATCCCGCCGCCGGCCCGCTGCACCTTGTCGTCCAGCACCTCGTAGCGTGCGGTGCCGCCCGCGATGAGGAGGCGGCCGTCGGGGAGCTGGGCGTGGCCGCCGCAGAAGAAGTCCTCCGGGGTGGGGATCTTCTGGAAGGTGTTCTCGGCCGGGTCCCACAGCACCGTGTCGAAGGTGCCCTCGTCGAAGTGCTTCTCGTCGTTCCCGGAGCCCGCGACGATCAGCACCTTCCCGGTGTGCAGCAGCGCCGCGTGGATGGCGTTGGTGCGGTAGTCCTCCGGGATGTCCACCCGCTCCCAGGAGCCGTACTCCGCCTTGTAGCCGGGCTGGTCGATCTTGTACGCGTGGTACCTGTCCTCGGCGAAGGAGAGTGCGGCGGGGGCGTTGAGCCCGGCGAGCAGCACCACCGCGCCGCCGCCCAGGACTGTCTTCTTCATCTTCTTCGAGGGCCGGTAGGCCATGGCTCAGTTCCCTCCTGCGGTCGTGGTGGCGGTGGTGCCCGCCGTCGCGGTGGTGGCGGGCACCGACGGGGCCGGGGCGGTGGTGGCGAACGCCGGTTCGGGCAGCGGGGGCGCCGGGGCGAGGATCCCGCCGGGGGCGGCGGCGCGCCGCTCCCGCCGGCCGGTCCAGGCCCAGACGGCGACCGGGGCCAGCGATATCGCCAGGCCCAGGACGGCCCAGGTCCGCATCGCCGCGTGGGTGTGGTCGAGGTAGAGGGACGCGGCGAGCGAGGACAGCAGGACCGCCGCCCAGAAGAGGTGGATACGGAAGGTGAACAGCCGGTCCGGGGAGGTCCGGCCGCCCTTGGGGGTGACGACGAACCGGCCGTCGGTGCGCAGCACGGCGGAGCCCAGCGACTTGAGGTAGACCGGCGCGGAGAGCGCGGACATGGCCATGCCGGCGAGCCCGCCGGAGCCCTCGGGTTCGTGCGGGGAGACGTTGTGCCGGCGGTTCCAGAGGTAGAGGCCGATCTGGAGGGCGGCGGCGTCGCTGTAGAGCATCAGCCAGACGGAGGCGGCGACCTGGGTGCCGGACGCCCCGAACCAGAGGAACAGCACACAGCTGAGGATGCCGAGCAGCCAGTTCACCGCGGCCATCGGGTAGTAGACGAGCATCAGCGAGTAGCTGAGCATCCGGCCGGGCGGCACCCGGAACGGCATCCGGAAGTACTGCGTGAACAGCGTCTCGTAGGTCCCCCGCGACCAGCGCAGCTGCTGGGTGAAGAAGTCCGTCCAGGAGGAGGGGCCCTCGCCGACAGCCAGCACGTCGGGGGTGTAGACCGAGCGCCAGAACCGCCCGGTGCGCGGGTTGCGGCGGCGGTGGATCTCGAAGCCGGTGGCCATGTCCTCGGTGATCGAGTCGTACAGCCCGCCGACCTGGCGCAGCGCGGCGATGCGGAGGACGTTGTTGGTGCCGACGAACATGGGGGCGCCGTAGCGGTTGCCCGCGCGCTGGATCAGCGCGTGGAAGAGGAACTGCTGCGATTCGGCGGCCTTGGTGACGGCCGTGTCGTAGTTCCCGTAGACCTGCGGCCCGACGACGAAGGCGATGTCCGGGTCGCGGAAGTAGCCCATCATCCGTTCCAGGAAGTTGGGCGTGGGCACGTGGTCGGTGTCGACGGAGGCGAGGAAGTCGTAGTCGCCGCCGTGCAGGGCGATCCAAGCGTTGTAGTTGCCGTGCTTCGTCCTCGCCTTGTGGACGCCCTTGTCGCGGTTCCACTCGGGGACCCCGCGCCGGGTGAAGTGGCGCACCCCGAGTTCGGCGCAGAGCGTCCGGGCCCCGGGGTCGTCGCCCTCGTCGAGCAGCCAGACGTCCAGCGGACCGGAGTGGGTCATCTCCACGGCGCCCCGGAGGGTGGCGCGGACCATGGCGAGCGGTTCCTTGCCGGGGACGTACGTGGTGAGGAAGGCGACCCGGGTGCCGGGCTCGGGCGTCACCGGGACCGGGTCGCGCGCCACCAGTGTGGCGTGGGCGATGGAGACGACGTTGACCAGCATGAACAGCTCGATCAGGCCGATGGACACCAGCATCACCGTGTCGGCGGCGACGAGCCAGCTCTCGCCGTTCTCCCGCTCGGTCCAGTGGGTGGGCCAGACCAGGTAGAGCAGCAGGACCCCGGTGAGCACCGGGGCGAGGGTCATCAGCAGGACGGCCCTTATTCGGTGCTTCTCCGTCGAGAGCAGGCTCTTGTACCGCACGCGGTAGCCCGTCGGGTCCGGCTCGGTGAGCGGACCCGCGAGCCGGCTGTAGGTGTCGTAGTCGTAGCCCTCCGACCGCACCGTACCTCCCACTGTCGAACGGGTTGATATCCCCACAGAAGGGGACGGTCAGCGGCGTGTCGACTTGGCAGGTCCGAGTGAGGGGTTTTTCGTCCGGCGCCGGAAAAGCCCCCGGCCGTGTGGCGCCGAGGGCTCATCGGGTGAACGCGGGACGGGCCCGCGCGGACGGGTCGTCAGGAGGCGAGGTGACGCTCCACGGTCTCGACCTTGGAGGTGAGGCCGTCGGTGACGCCGGGCCGGATGTCGGCCTTCAGTACCAGGGAGACACGGCCGGCGCGGGCCTCGACGGCGGCGACGGCGCGCTTGACGACGTCCATGACCTCGTCCCACTCTCCCTCGACGGAGGTGAACATGGCATCGGTGCGGTTGGGCAGGCCGGACTCGCGGACCACGCGCACCGCGTCGGCGACGTACTCCCCGACATCCTCACCGACGCCGACCGGGGAGACCGAGAACGCGACGATCATGCGCTGACCGTGCCTTCGCGGCGGGCGCGGGCGGCGATGACACCGTCGGCCTCGTACTTCTTGAGGAGCTTGTCGCCGTACAGCCCGCCGAAGGGGATCAGGGACAGGACGAAGAAGAGGGCGACGCGTCCCAGCGGCCACTTCGCCTTCATCCAGACGTCCAGCAGGAAGACGGCGTAGAGCACGAAGAGGATGCCGTGGATCATGCCGAGCGGCATCATCAGGAAGTCGATGTCCGAGACCCGGCTGAGGACCGAGCCGAAGAGGATCAGGGCCGGGAAGGAGAGCGCCTCGGGAATCGAGATGAGGCGCAGCCGGTGCAGGGCGGAGGCGGTCTTGATGTCCACGGGGGCACCTTCGTGGGAGGGGTCGTGTGGGCGGGAAGGTCCGTACGGGCTTGTGAACGCGAGCACAAGCCGCCCCCATTGTGGCATCGCGCCCGGCCGCCCCGGCCGCCGGGGGCCTCCCCTCGGCCGGGCGCGCGTATCGCCGCATATCAGGGCCGGTCCGGGGGTGCATCAGGGGAGCATCAAAGGGCTGTCCCGTAGTCCCTGGTGGATCAGCGTGCGGCGTCAGATGCGGTGCATCGCAAGGCGGAGGGACGTCCGAATACTGGATGTATTCGGGCGTTCCGACAACGCGGCGAGGTGCCGTAGCTGTCGTCGTGCGCCCACCAGGGATTACGGGACAGCCCTAAGGGCGTAACGGTTCTGTAGGAGCTGGTCCGGGCGACGGGCGGGCGGCTACCGTCGTCCCGTGGCGATGTTCCGACTCCAAGGCAGCAAGACGCTCGCCGTCGATCTGACGGGCGATGCCGTCAAGGCGAAGAACGGTTCGATGGTCGCGTACGACGGCCGGATGACCTTCAAGAAGATGAGCGGCGGCGGCGAGGGACTGCGGGGCATGGTGACCCGCCGTCTCACCGGCGAGCAGATGACCGTGATGGAGGTCTCCGGGCAGGGCACCTGCTACTTCGCGGACCGGGCTAGCGAGATCAACCTGGTCTCCCTGCACGGCGACAAGCTCTACGTGGAGGCGAGCAACCTGCTGGCCACCGACGCCGGGCTGCGCACGGGCACGACGTTCACCGGGCTGCGCGGCGGGGCCGGCGGCAACGGGCTCTTCACCACCACGGTGGAGGGCACCGGGCAGGCGGCGATCATGTCGGACGGAGCGGCGGTACTGCTGCGGGTGTCCCGGCAGTATCCGCTGACGGTCGACCCCGGGGCCTACATCGCCCACCAGGGCGACCTGCGCCAGCAGCTCCAGAGCGGGGTGAACTTCCGGACGCTGATGGGCGAGGGCTCGGGCGAGGCGTTCCAGATGCGCTTCGAGGGCGAGGGGCTGGTCTACGTCCAGCCGAGCGAGCGCAACACGGTCGGGGGCGATGTCTGATGCCGTTCCGGGAGATCAACTCCAAGATGGTCGAGGCCACGGTGGCCCCGGGCCAGAAGCTGTTCAGCCAGCGCGGCGCGATGCTCGCCTACCGGGGCGAGGTGTCCTTCACCCCGAACATCCAGGGCGGTCAGGGCGGCCTCGCCTCGATGATCGGCCGGCGGGTGGCGGGCGAGGCGACACCGCTGATGACGGTGGAGGGCTCGGGCACGGTGATGTTCGGCCACGGCGGCCACCACATCCAGGTGATCAACCTGTCCGGCGACACCCTGTACGTGGAGGCCGACCGCCTTCTCGCGTTCGACGGGACCCTCCAGCAGGGCACCATGTTCATGGGCTCGCAGGGCGGGGTGATGGGCATGGTGCGCGGCCAGGTCACCGGCCAGGGCCTGTTCACCACCACGCTCCAGGGGCACGGCGCGGTCGCGGTGATGGCGCACGGCGGGGTGATCGAGCTGCCGATCGGCCCCGGCCGGGAGATCCGGGTGGACCCGCAGGCCTACGTCGCCCACCACGGCAACGTGACGAACAAGCTCTCCACCGCGCTGGGCTGGCGGGACATGGTGGGGCGCGGTTCCGGCGAGGCGTTCCAGCTGGAGCTGAGCGGGAGCGGCGCGGTGTACGTCCAGGCATCGGAGGAGAAGCTGTGAGCACGCCCGTGGTCTTCGATCCGATGACGCTGCCGTCCGACGACAACGTCAACTCCTACACCTTCTGCGTGGAGCTCACGGGAAGCCGCTGGTTCCTCCAGAAGGGGAAGATGATCGCCTACTACGGGCAGATCAGCTTCGACGGCATCGGGCACGGCCGGTTCGACCGGCTGGTGCGCTCCAGCTTCCACTCGCCGCTGCACGCGAGCGACTGGGTGGTGGCCGAGGGCAGCGGGAAGATGCTGCTGGCGGACCGGGCCTTCGACGTGAACTCCTTCGACCTGGACGAGGGGAACCTGACGATCCGCTCGGGGAACCTGCTGGCGTTCGATCCGTCGCTCGCGCTCAAGCAGTCGATCGTGCCCGGGTTCGTGACGCTGATCGGCACGGGGAAGTTCGTGGCCGCGTCGAACGGTCCGGTGGTGTTCATGGAGCCGCCGCTGCGGGTCGATCCGCAGGCGCTGGTGGGGTGGGCCGACTGCCCCTCGCCCTGCCACCACTACGACCACGGGTACATGACGGGTGTGATGGGCGGGATCCGGTCGCTGACGGGGATCGGCGGGACGTCGGGCGAGGAGCACCAGTTCGAGTTCGTCGGGGCGGGCACCGTGCTGTTGCAGTCCAGCGAGGCGCTGATGGCGGAGCAGGCGACCGGGGTGGTGCCGGACGCCCAGGGGGTTCCGGGCGGCGGGGGTCAACCCGGTGCCGGACCCAGGATGCCCGGCCAGCTGGGGGACCTCCAGCGTCGCTTCGGTTTGTGAGCGGTAGGCTGCGGAGTGTGACGTCGAACGTCTGCGCGCAGCTGTCGGTGCTTGCGGGCGGGCCCGTCGCCGCGTAAGCGGGTCCGCGTGCCCGTCGTCACACCCATCCATTTCGTTCGGCTTTCAACTTCTTAGGTAGAATGCATATATGGAGACCGAGACGGACACCCGCTGGCTGAGCGACGCGGAGCAGTGCGCCTGGCGCACCCACCTGGACGTCAGCAGGCTGCTGACCCACCAGCTGGAGAAGGACCTCCAGCCGTTCGGCCTGACCATGAACGACTACGAGATCCTGGTCAACCTCTCCGAGTCGGACGACCAGCGGATGCGGATGAGCGACCTCGCCGCCGCCACGCTCCAGTCCAAGAGCCGGCTCTCGCACCAGATCACCCGGATGGAGACCGCCGGCCTGGTGCGCCGTACGCACTGCGAGTCGGACCGCCGCGGCCTGTTCGCCGTCCTCACCGACCACGGCGCGCAGACCATGCGCGAGGTCGCCCCGCACCACGTCGCCTCGGTGCGGCAGCACTTCATCGACCTGCTGTCCCCCGAAGCCCTCGCCGAGCTGCACGCCGCCCTCACCCCGATCGCGGAGCATCTGCGGGGCAAGCGCGCCAAGGCGTAGCCGGACGGGGAGCCCCCCTCAGGACGGGCGGGGCAGCCGGAGCCGGAAGGCCGCGCCGCCCTCCGGGGCCCGGTGCACACCGAGCGTCCCGCCGTGGCGCGCGGCGACGTCCCGGGCGATGGCGAGGCCCAGGCCCGCGCCGCCGTCGTCGCGGCTGCGGGCGTCGTCCAGCCGGACGAACCGTTCGAAGATCCGCTCCCGCTCGTCCTCCGGGACGCCCGCCCCGTCGTCCCGGACCTCCACCCGCACCCCGCGCCCGTCGGCCGCCACCGACACGGCGACGGCCGTGTCGGCGTGCCGCTGCGCGTTGTCCAGCAGGTTGCCGATCACCCGGGCCAGCTGCCCGCGCGACCCGTTCACCTCGAACGCGCCGCCCTCCGGCACCTCCACCGCCACCGCGATCCGGTCCCCGGTGCGCTGCGACACCTCCTCGCGCACCAGCGCGCCCAGCTCCACCGTCCCGCCCCCGGGCTTCTCCCCCGCGTCCAGCCGGGCCAGCAGCAGCAGGTCCGCCGCCAGCGCCTGGAGCCGTACGGTGTCGGCCACCGCCCCCGGCAGGTCCAGCAGGTCCGGGTGGGCCTCGGCCACCTCCAGCTGGGTGCGCAGCGAGGCGATCGGGGAGCGCAGTTCGTGCGAGGCGTCCGCGACGAACCTGCGCTGCCGCTCCACGGACGCCTCCAGAACGGTGAGCGTCTCGTTGGTGGTCCGGGCCAGGGCGGCGATCTCGTCGCGCGAGCCGGGCTCCGGCACCCGCCGGGCGAGATCCTCCGACGCGGTGATCGCGGCCAGCTCGCGGCGGATGCCCTCGACCGGCCGCAGCGCCCTGCGGGTCACCAGCCAGGTCACCCCGGCGACGACCACCAGCAGCACCGGCAGCCCGGTCAGCATGGCCCCGCGGACGGTCTTCACCGCCTCCTGCTCGGCGGCGAGCGGGGCGCCCGCGTACACGGTGAGGGTGACCCCGTCGGGGGTGGTCGCCTCGACGGCGGCGAACCGGTAGTCGGCGGTGGCGCGGTCCACGGTGGCGGTGCCGTCGGAGAAGGCCGGAGAGTCGGAGGAGACCTCACCCCGGCCGGGCCCGCCTCCGTCGTCGGCGGCATCGTCGTCGTCGGCGGCGGAATCGTCGTCCTCGCCCGGCACCGGGGAGGCCGGGGGCTCCGGGGCGACGCGCCGGGACTCCGTGCCGGAGATCGCCCGCAGCCCCTCCGACGCCAGCACGACCCGGCCGTCCTCGTCGACGGCCTGGACCGGGTGGTCCTCCGCGTCGTCCAGTTCGACGTCCTCGTACGGGGTGCCCGTGGCGAGCTGTCCGGCCGCCTCGCGCGCGGCCACCTCGGCCTGGAGGTCCGTCTGGTCGATCAGGTTGCCCCGCAGGACGAGGAGGACGGCGAGCCCGGCCCCGACCAGGGCGACGGCGACGACCAGGGTGGCGCCGATCGCGGCCCTGGCCCGTACCGACCTCATCCCGCCTCCAGCCGGTAGCCCGCGCCGCGCACCGTACGGATGACGGCCGCGCCCAACTTGCGGCGCAGGGTGGAGATGTAGACCTCCACGATGTTCGGGTCGCCGTCGTAGGCGAAGTCCCAGACGTGCTCCAGGATCTCGGCCTTGCTGACCACCTGCCCGGCGCGCAGGGCCAGTTGCTCCAGCACCGCGAACTCCTTGGCGGTGAGGGTGATCTCGTCCTCGTCGCGGACCACCCGGCGGGCGGCGGTGTCGATGCGCAGGGCTCCGACGGTCAGGACGGGCGCGGCGCTTCCGGCGCCCCGGCGGCGCAGCAGGGCGCGGACCCGGGCGACGAGGACGACGTAGCTGAAGGGCTTGGTCAGGTAGTCGTCGGCCCCGGTGTCCAGCCCCTCGGCCTCGTCGTACTCGCCGTCCTTGGCGGTCAGCATGAGGATCGGCACCTCGTGTCCGGCGGCGCGCAGGGCGGCGCAGACCCGGTAGCCGTTCATGCCGGGCAGCATGATGTCCAGGATCACCAGGTCGTAGCCGCCCTCGCCCGCCCGGTGCAGCCCCTCCAGGCCGTCGTGCACGACGTCCACGGCGAAGCCCTCGGCGGTGAGCCCCCGGGCCAGGGACACCGCGAGCCGCTTCTCGTCCTCCACGATCAACAGGCGCATGCGCACAGCCTCGCAAACTCCACCTGAAGACGCCTTCAGGTGGCTTCAGGCTGCGTTCAGCATCGGGTCGGCAGTGTGGAGCCCGTCAACCAGCACAGCAGCCCTCGGGGAGGAACCTCATGAAGCGCAACGTCACCATCGCAGCGATCACCGCGGCCGTCCTGGTCGGCGGCACCACCGCCGCCACCGTCGCCTTCGCGGACAGCGACGGCGACCGCGACCGCACGCCGGCCAGGAGCGCGGGCACCGTGAACCTCGCCGACGCCTCCGCCTCCGCCTCCGCCTCCGACGACCGTAGGGACGACGCGTCCGACGACCGCACGGACGCCCCGGCCGCCGCCAAGGACACCCGGATCACCCTGGACCAGGCCGTCGCCGCCGCCCTGAGGAGCACCCCCGGCACGGTCACCGAGGCCGGGCTGGACCGGGACGACGACGACCACGGCGGCCGGACCGTCTGGGAGCTGGACGTCCGCGGCTCCGACAAGAAGTGGTACGACGTGACCGTGGACGCCGCCTCCGGCAAGGTCCTCACGGCACACGAGGACAGGAACGACGACCGCCGCGATTCCGGCTCCTTCGCCGTCTCGCTGAAGCAGGCGGCCGAGGCGGCCCTGAAGACCGCGCCGGGCAGCGTCACCGCCATCGACCTGGACACCCGGGGCGATGACGACGACAGCCGCCGGGGCGCCCCGCACTGGGACGTCGACATCGCGGGCAAGGACGGCAAGCAGCACGAACTGCACGTGGACGCCAAGACCGGCAAGGTCACGGCGGACCGCGACGACGACGCCGACGACCGGGACGACCGCGCGGAGGACCGCGACGACCGGGACGACGACCGCGACGGCGACGACGACTGACGGGAGCACCGCTCCTCCGGTACGGAACGGGCCGGGCCCGCATCGCTCAGGCGACGCGAGCCCGGCCCCCGTCGTTCACCGGGGCATCGCGGACTGCTGGCCGCCGGTCCCGCGCCGACGGAAGCGCGTTCCGGCCGACCTCCGGCGGGTGGGGAACGCCCTGGTCACCACCCGGGAGATTCTGCCGCACGGTGGTCGAGGCGGCGGGCGTCGACGTTCCCGGGCCGCCGGCCCTGGCCGACTGACGATCTCCGGCGGCGCCCGGTCGTCCCAGGACGGCCGGGCGCCTCGGGGCCGCACTCGCCGCTCCGGGGAGCCTCCTCGCGTACGGTCAGCCGCTCCCCGTCACCCCCGCCACCAGCTCGTCCGCCGCCGCGTACGGGTCCAGGTCCCCGGCCACGATGCGTTCGGCCAGGGCGTGGAGGCGGCGGTCGCCGCGGAGGTCGGCGATCCGCTCGCGGAGAGCCGTGACCGCGATCGTCTCGACCTCGTGGGCGGCGCGGGCGGTGCGGCGCTCGGTCAGGGCGCCGTGCTCCTCCATCCAGGCGCGGTGCTTCTCCAGCGCCTCCACCAGCTCGTCGGTGCCCTGGCCCCGGGCCGCGACCGTCCTGACGATCGGGGGGCGCCAGTCGCCGGGGGCGCGGGACTCCCCGAGGCCCAGCATGTGGTTCAGCTCGCGGGCGGTGGCGTCGGCGCCGTCGCGGTCGGCCTTGTTGACCACGTAGACGTCGCCGATCTCCAGGATTCCGGCCTTCGCCGCCTGGATGCCGTCGCCCATGCCGGGGGCGAGCAGCACCACGGAGGTGTCGGCCTGGGAGGCGATCTCCACCTCGGACTGGCCGACGCCCACCGTCTCGACCAGGACCACGTCGCAGCCCGCCGCGTCCAGCACCCGGATCGCCTGCGGGGCCGCCCAGGCGAGGCCGCCGAGGTGGCCCCGGGTGGCCATGGAGCGGATGTAGACGCCCGGGTCGGAGGCGTGGTCCGACATCCGCACCCGGTCGCCGAGCAGCGCCCCGCCGGAGAACGGCGAGGACGGGTCGACGGCGAGCACGCCGACCCGCTTGCCCGCCCGGCGGTAGGCGGAGACCAGGGCCGAGGTGGAGGTGGACTTGCCCACGCCCGGCGAGCCCGTCAGGCCGACGACGTACGCGTGCCCCGCCAGCGGGGCCAGCGCGGCCATCACCTCGCGCAGCTGCGGGGACGCCCCCTCCACCAGCGAGATCAGCCGGGCCACCGCACGCGGCCTGCCTGCTCGCGCCTGCTCGACCAGCGTGGGGACGTCCACGTCCACGTTCACCGCTCCGTATCTCGTGCCGGGTACCGTCGGGGGTTACTTGCCCGGGACGCGGATGATCAACGCGTCGCCCTGGCCGCCGCCGCCGCACAGCGCGGCCGCGCCCGTACCGCCGCCGCGGCGCTTGAGCTCCAGCGCCAGGTGCAGGACGAGGCGGGCGCCGGACATCCCGATGGGGTGACCGAGCGCGATGGCGCCGCCGTTGACGTTGACCTTGTCCGAGGTGACGCCGAGGTCCTTCATGGACTGGACGGCGACCGCCGCGAACGCCTCGTTGATCTCGATCAGGTCGAGGTCGTCGACGCTCAGGCCGTCCTTCTTCAGAGCGTGCCGGATGGCGTTGGAGGGCTGTGACTGGAGGGAGTTGTCGGGGCCCGCGACGTTGCCGTGGGCCCCGATCTCGGCGATCCACTCCAGGCCCAGCTCCTCGGCCCTGGCCCTGCTCATGACGACGAGTGCAGCGGCCCCGTCGGAGATCTGCGAGGCGGTGCCCGCGGTGATCGTGCCGTCCTCGGCGAAGGCCGGGCGCAGCTTGCCGAGGGACTCGGCGGTGGTCTCGGGGCGGATGCCCTCGTCCTGGGCGAAGAGGACCGGCTCGCCCTTGCGCTGCGGGATCTCGACCGGGGTGATCTCGGCGTCGAAGAGACCGCTCTCGCGGGCGGCGGCGGCCCGCTGGTGGGACAGCGCGCCGATCTCGTCCTGGACGGCGCGGTCGATCCCGAGGCGGCCGTTGTGCTTCTCGGTGGACTCGCCCATGGGGATGTTCTCGTAGGCGTCGGTGAGACCGTCGTACGCCATCGAGTCCAGCATCTCGATCGCGCCGTACTTGTGGCCCGCGCGGGATCCCGGGAGCAGGTGCGGGGCGTTGGTCATGGACTCCTGGCCGCCCGCGACGATCACGTCGAACTCTCCGGCGCGGATGAGCTGGTCGGCCAGGGCGACGGCGTCCAGCCCGGACAGGCACACCTTGTTGACCGTGAGCGCGGGCACGTCCATGGGGATGCCGGCCTTGACGGCGGCCTGCCGGGCGGGGATCTGGCCGGCGCCCGCCTGGAGCACCTGGCCCATGATCACGTACTGGACCTGGTCGCCGCCGATGCCCGCCCGGTCCAGGGCGGCCCGGATCGCCACCGCGCCGAGGTCGGCGGCGGAGAAGCCCTTGAGGGAGCCCAGGAGGCGGCCCATGGGCGTCCGGGCGCCCGCGACGATCACTGAGGTGGTGGTACCGGTCGTTGCTGGCATGGGCGGCGCCCCTTGGGGTCGGATGTGAACGAGGGTTTACCTGAATGTACTGAGCGGTACGGCGCCCGTCATCCGGCTGCCGGTGTGATCGCGCGCACGTCGCGTAACCGTGGCGGGACACAGGGCGCGCAGCCATGCTGGCTCCATGCTGACGCGCATCGACCACATCGGGATCGCCTGCTTCGACCTGGACACGACGGTGGAGTTCTACCGTGCCACGTACGGATTCGAGGTGTTCCACAGCGAGATCAACGAGGAGCAGGGCGTCCGGGAGGCCATGCTGCGGATCAACGGGACCTCGGACGGCGGGGCCTCCTACCTCCAGCTGCTGGAGCCGACCCGGGAAGACTCCGCCGTGGGCAAGTGGCTGGCGAAGAACGGCGAGGGTGTCCACCACATCGCCTTCGGTACCGCGGACGTCGACGGGGACGCCGCGGACATCCGGGAGAAGGGGGTCCGGGTGCTGTACGACGAGCCCAGGACGGGTTCGATGGGTTCCCGGATCACGTTCCTGCACCCCAAGGACTGCCACGGCGTCCTCACCGAACTGGTCACGAGCCGGGCGGAGCACTGACCTCCGGATACCTGGCCCGGTAGAGTGGGCGGCTCCGGGCCGGGGCAGGGCCGGGGCCGTACCGCGTCCTCGTCGTTTGTCTGTCACCATTCCCCGGGGACCGCTCGCGCGCGAGCGGTGCTCGTTGCGACCAGGGTTGGGGTCTTCCCTGCTCAAGGGGGGTGTCCCCCGCTCCATGGGGCCTCCCCTGCTCGAACGACGTTGAGAGCTTGGGGAAGAAGTTGAGACCCCGGGGAAGAAGTTGAGAGCTCGGGGAAGGATGGGACCGCGCAGTGCGGGGCTACGAACGCCAGGAGAGCCACCGAGCTGAAGACGACCATCTCTCGCGGTTCGAAGCCGAGATGGACCGGCTGAAGACCGACCGGGAGAAGGCCGTCCAGCACGCCGAGGACCTCGGTTACCAGGTCGAGGTCTTGCGCGCCAAGCTGCACGAGGCCCGGCGCAATCTCGCCTCCCGTCCCGCCTACGACAGCGCGGACATCGGCTACCAGGCCGAGCAGATGCTGCGGAACGCGCAGGTCCAGGCCGAGCAGATGCGCAGCGACGCCGAGCGCGAGCTGCGCGAGGCGCGGGCCCAGACCCAGCGCATCCTCCAGGAGCACGCCGAGCACCAGGCGCGTCTCCAGGCGGAGTTGCACACCGAGGCCGTCCAGCGCAGGCAGCGGCTCGACCAGGAGCTGGCCGAGCGGCGCCAGACCGTCGAGTCGCACGTCAACGAGAACGTGGCCTGGGCCGAGCAGCTGCGGGCCCGCACCGAGGCGCAGGCCCGCCGGCTCATGGACGAGTCCCGGGCCGAGGCCGAGCAGGCGCTGACCGCCGCCCGGGGCGAGGCCGCCCGGCTGGCCGAGGAGACCCGCCAGCGGGTCGGCTCGGACACCGAGGCGGCCCGGGGCGAGGCCGAGGCGATCCTGCTGCGCGCCCGCAAGGACGCCGAGCGGCTGCTGGGGGCCGCCTCCGCGCAGGCCCAGGAGGCCACCAGCCACGCGGAGCAGCTGCGTTCCAGCACGAGCGCCGAGACCGACCAGGCCCGCCAGCGGACGGCCGAGCTGAGCCGCACCGCCGAGCAGCGCCTCGCGGAGGCCGAGACCCGGCTGCGGGAATCCCGGCTGGAGTCCGAGAAGGTCCTCGCCGAGGCGAAGGAGGCGGCCGCCAAGCAGCTGGCCGCCGCCGAGTCGCAGAACGAGCAGCGCACCCGTACGGCCAAGTCGGAGATCGCCCGGCTGGTCGGGGAGGCCACCAAGACCGCCGAGACCCTCAAGGAGGAGGCCGAGCAGGCCCTCGCGGACGCCCGTGCCGAGGCCGAACGGCTGACCGCCGAGGCGGCCGAGAAGGCCGGTACGGCGGCCGCCGAGGACGCCGCGGCCCAGCTCGCGAAGGCCGCCCGCAGCGCCGAGGAGGTGCTGACCAAGGCCTCCGAGGACGCGGAGTCGACCACGAGGGCGGCGCGCGAGGAGGCCGAGCGCATCCGCCGGGAGGCGGAGGCCGAGGCGGACCGGCTGCGCGGCGAGGCGGCCGAGCAGGCCGACGAGCTGAAGGGCGCGGCCAAGGACGACACCAAGGAGTACCGGGCCAAGACGGTCGAGCTCCAGGAGGAGGCCCGGCGGCTGCGCGGCGAGGCCGAGCAGCTGCGCTCCGAGGCGGTCGCCGAGGGCGAGCGCATCCGGGGCGAGGCCCGCCGCGAGGCGGTCCAGCAGCTGGAAGAGGGCGCCCGCACCGCCGAGGAGCTGCTGACCCAGGCCCGTTCCGACGCCGACGAGCTGCGGACCAAGGCGAACGGCGAGAGCGAACGCGTCCGCGCCGAGGCCGCCGAGCGGGGCGCGGCCCTGCGCAAGCAGGCCGAGGAGGCTCTGGAGCGCACCCGCGCCGAGGCCGACAAGCTGCGGGCCGAGGCCGAGGAGCAGGCGGCGGCGACCACGGCGGCGGCCGAGCGGGCCGCGGCCGAGCTGCGCGAGGAGACCGAGCGCGGTGTGACCGCCCGGCAGGCCGAGGCCGCCGACGAGCTGACCCGGCTGCACACCGAGGCCGAGTCCAGGCTCGCGGCCGCCGAGGAGGCGCTGGGCGAGGCGCGGACGGAGGCGGAGCGCGTCCGCCGCGAGGCGGCCGAGGAGACCGAGCGGCAGCGGACGGAGACCGCCGAGCGGGTCCGGAACCTGACCGAGCAGGCCGAGGCGGAGGCGGAGCGGCTGCGCGACGAGGCCGCCGCGGACGCCTCGCAGTCCCGTGCCGAGGGCGAGAACATCGCCGTACGGCTGCGCGGTGAGGCCGCCGCCGAGGCGGAGCGGTTGAAGACCGAGGCGCGGGAGAGCGCCGACCGGGTGCGGGCCGAGGCGGCCGCGGCCGCCGAGCGGGTCGGCGCGGAGGCCGCGGAGGCGCTGGAGGCCGCCCAGGAGGAGGCCACGCGCCGCCGCCGGGAGGCCGAGGAGATCCTGGGCGCCGCCCGTACGGAGGCGGAGCAGGAGCGCGAGCGGGCCCGCGAGCAGAGCGAGGAGCTGCTGGCCTCCGCCCGCAAGCGGGTCGAGGAGGCCCAGGCCGAGGCGCAGCGGCTGGTCGAGGAGGCGGACACCCGGGCCGGCGAGCTGGTCGCGGCGGCGGAGCAGACCGCCCAGCAGGTACGGGACTCCGTCTCCGGGCTCCAGGAGCAGGCCGAGGAGGAGATCGCCGGGCTGCGCCAGGCCGCCGAGCACGCGGCGGAGCGCACCCGCGGCGAGGCGCAGGAGGAGGCGGACCGGGTCCGCTCCGACGCGCACGCCGAGCGGGACCGCGCCTCCGAGGACGCGAGCCGCCTGCGGCAGGAGGCGAACGAGGAGGCCGCCCGGCTCCGGCAGGAGGCGCACGGGGAGGCCGAGGCGGCGAAGGCGCTGGCCGAGCGGACGTTGGGCGAGGCGATCACCGAGTCCGAGCGGCTGCGCGCGGACAGCTCCGAGTACAGCCAGCGGATGCGTACGGAGGCCTCCGACGCGCTCGCGTCGGCGGAGCAGGACGCCTCCAAGGCGAGGGCCGAGGCCCGTCAGGACGCCAACCGCATCCGTTCGGAGGCGGCCGCCCAGGCCGATCTGCTGGTCCGGGAGTCGACGGCCGAGAGCGAGCGGGTGCGGACCGAGGCGGACCGGGCGGCCGAGGCGCTCGTCGTCGAGGCCACCACGGAGGCCAACCGCCGCCGGGCGGAGTCCACCGAGCAGGCGGACCGGACGCTGACCGAGGCGAGCGCCGAGGCGGAGCGGCTGCGCACCGAGGCGGCCGAGCGGCTCGGCTCCGCGCAGGAGCACGCGGCCCGTACCCACGAGGAGTCGGCACGGCTGCGTACGGAGGCGGAGTCGGCGGCCGAGGAGCTGCGTTCGGAGGCCCGCCAGGAGGCGGACCGGGTGCTGGACGAGGCCCGCGAGGCGGCCGCCAAGCGCCGGGCGGACGCGGCCGAGCAGGCGGACCAGCTCATCAACAAGGCGCGGGAAGAGGCGCTGCGTGCGGCGACCGAGGCCGAGGCGCAGGCCGACACGATGGTCGGCGCGGCCCGCAAGGAGGCCGGGCGGATCACCTCGGAGGCGACCGTCGAGGGCAACGGCCTGGTGGAGCGCGCCCGCACCGACGCCGACGAACTGCTGGTCGGCGCCCGGCGCGACGCGACCCAGATCCGGGAGCGCGCCGAGGCGCAGCGGACCCGGCTGGAGAACGAGATCGAGGAGCTGCACGAGCGGGCCCGCCGTGAGACGTCGGAGCAGATGAAGACTGCGGGCGAGCGCGTCGACAACCTGATGAAGGTGGCGACCGAGCAGCGCGAGGAGGCCGAGACGAAGGCCAAGGCGCTGCTGTCGGAGGCCAGTTCGGAGGCGAGCAAGGTCCGGATCGCCGCGGTGAAGCGGGCCGAGGCGCTGCTGAAGGAGGCCGAGACCAAGAAGGCCGGGCTGGTCCGCGAGGCGGAGAAGCTGCGGGCCGACGCGGAGGCCGAGGCCCGGCAGACGGTCGACGAGGGCCGGCGCGAGCTGGATGTACTGGTGCGCAGACGCGAGGACATCAATGCGGAGATCTCCCGTGTCCAGGACGTGCTGGAAGCGTTGGAGTCTTTCGAGGCTCCGACCGGGGGCGGGAAACCGGCGGGCGGCTCCGCGGGAGGCGGCAAGGCTCCGGCGGCGGCGGGCAGCCGGTCGGGGGGCAAGCCGTCCGAGCGGTAGATCTGTCCGGCAGCGATCTACGGGGGCCGTAACTCGTCATGGACATTCAACCCTTCGAGTGGCAAGCACTCCGGGGGTCAGCCACTCAAAAGGGGTGTCATTCTCCAGATCAAACCGGCATCTTCACGCTGACACGCCGTTATGGCCCCTAGGATTCCCCCTATCACCTCACCGGTCTCATTCGACAGGAACCCCATGAGCGACCCCTCTTCCCCCTTCGGCTTCGAGCTCGTGCGACGTGGTTACGACCGCGGTCAGGTGGACGACCGCATTACCAAGCTCGTCGCCGACCGTGACAGTGCTCTGGCCCGCATCACCTCTCTGGAAAAGCGCATCGAGGAACTGCACCTCGAAACGCAGAACGCCCAGGCCCAGGTCAACGACGCGGAGCCGTCGTACGCCGGCCTCGGCGCACGCGTCGAGAAGATCCTCCGCCTCGCCGAGGAGGAGGCGAAGGACCTGCGCGAGGAGGCCCGCCGCGCGGCCGAGCAGCACCGCGAGCTCGCCGAGTCGGCCGCCCAGCAGGTGCGCAACGACGCCGAGTCGTTCGCCGCCGAGCGCAAGGCGAAGGCCGAGGACGAGGGCGTCCGGATCGTCGAGAAGGCGCAGGGCGAGGCCAACACCCTGCGCTCGGACGCCCAGAAGGACGCCCAGCAGAAGCGCGAGGAGGCCGACGCCCTCTTCGAGGAGACCCGCGCCAAGGCCGCCCAGGCCGCGGCCGACTTCGAGACGAACCTCGCCAAGCGCCGCGAGCAGTCGGAGCGCGACCTGGCGTCCCGTCAGGCCAAGGCCGAGAAGCGCCTCGCCGAGATCGAGCACCGCGCCGAGCAGCTCCGCCTGGAGGCCGAGAAGCTCCGTACCGACGCCGAGCGCCGGGCCCGTCAGACGGTGGAGACCGCGCAGCGCCAGGCCGAGGACATCGTCGCCGACGCCAACGCCAAGGCGGACCGGATCCGCAGCGAATCGGAGCGCGAGCTGGCGGCGCTCACCAACCGCCGCGACTCCATCAACGCGCAGCTGACCAACGTCCGCGAGATGCTGGCGACGCTGACCGGTGCCGCGGTGGCCGCCGCCGGCACCCCGGCCGAGGACGAGCCCGCTCCCCGCGGCGTCCCGGCCCAGCAGACCCGCTGACGTCTGTCGCACGACCCGTCAGTGCCCCGTGTGCGCCCGGTTCCGCCTTTGTGGTGGCGCCGGGCGCTCAGGCGTTCTAGCGTGAGCGCATGATCGAGCTCGAGGGACTTACCAAGCGGTACGGCAGCAAGGTCGCCGTCGACCGGCTGACGTGTCAGGTCAGGCCGGGCATCGTGACCGGCTTTCTGGGCCCCAACGGGGCGGGCAAGTCCACCACGATGCGGATGATGCTCGATCTCGACAATCCCACCAGCGGCTCGGTGCGCATCGACGGCAAGCACTACCGCGAGCTCCAGGAGCCGTTGAAGTACATCGGGGCCCTGCTCGACGCGAAGGCGATGAACGGCGGCCGCAGCGCGTACAACAACCTGCTGTGCCTGGCGCAGAGCAACCGCATCCCGCGCGGCCGGGTCGACGAGGTGCTCGACATGGTCGGGCTGACCGCCGTGGCGAAGAAGAAGTCCAAGGGCTTCTCCCTCGGGATGGGTCAGCGGCTCGGGATCGCGTCGGCGCTGCTCGGCGACCCCGAGATCCTGATGTTCGACGAGCCGGTCAACGGACTGGACCCCGAGGGCATCCACTGGATCCGCAACCTGATGAAGGCGCTCGCCGCCGAGGGGCGGACGATCTTCGTCTCGTCCCACCTGATGAGCGAGATGGCCCTCACCGCCGACCATCTGATCGTGATCGGCCAGGGAAGGCTGCTCGCGGACACCTCGATGGCGGACTTCATCCAGGAGAACTCCCGCAGCTATGTCCGGCTGCGCTCGCCCCAGCAGGAGCGGCTGCGCGACGTGCTCCACCAGGGGGGCTTCACCGCGGTCGAGGCGACGGGCGGGGTGCTGGAGATCGACGGCGCGACCACCGAGGAGCTGGGCGAGCTGGCGGCCCGGCACCAGGTGGTCCTGCACGAGCTGAGCGCTCAGCGGGCCTCGCTGGAGGAGGCGTTCATGCAGATGACGGCCGGTTCCGTGGAGTACCACGCCCACTCCGAGCGGGATCCGGCCGCCGCGGCGCCGCCTCCCGCGGTGGGCGAGGGCTGGGGCGAGAACTGGAACAAGCCGGGCAGCACCGGCAACGAGGGGGCGTGACGACGATGGCATCGGTACCCGCGGTTCTCACCTCGGAGTGGACCAAGATCCGGTCGGTCTCCTCGACCACTTGGACGCTCGTCTGCGCGTTCGGCGTCACGGCCGCCATGGGGCTGGGCGTGAGCGCCCTGGTGAACTCCACCTACGACGACCTCTCCGAGGCCGACCGGCTCACCTTCGACCCGACGCTCATCAGCTTCTCCGGGACGGTCCTCGGCCAGCTCGCCATGATCGTGTTCGGGGTGCTCGTCGTCGGCACGGAGTACAGCTCCGGGATGATCCGGACCTCGCTGGCGGCCGTGCCGCAGCGCGGGACGCTCCTCTTCAGCAAGATCACCGTGGCCGGGGTCCTGGCCCTGGTGGTCGGCCTGCTCACCAGCTTCGTCTCGTTCTTCCTCGGCCAGGCCGTGCTGGGCGACCGGGGTACCGACCTCGGAGCGGAGAACGTGCTGCGCGCGGTCGTCGGCGCCGGGCTCTACATGGGGCTGATCGCGATCTTCTCCATGGGCGTCGCGGCGATGCTGCGCAGCTCGATGCTGTCGCTGGGCATCCTGATCCCGTTCTTCCTGCTGATCTCGAACATCCTGATCGCGGTGCCGTACGCCAAGGACGTCATCCGCTACTTCCCCGACCAGGCCGGATCGCGGATCATGCAGGTCGTCCCGGACGCGATGGGCAGCGACACGGCGCCCTACGGGCCGTGGGCCGGGCTCGGCATCATGGTGCTGTGGGTCCTGGCCGCGCTGCTCGGCGGCTATCTGGTCCTGAAGAACCGGGACGCGTGACGGCCCGCTCGCACGCTGTGCGGAACTTGGCCGGAACCGTCAGCGCCTGGTTATCCTCCTAACTCCTACGGGGGTGCGCGGCCGGGCGGCCCGAGCCCCGATGACCGAGTGAGTCGATGGGGCTGGAGAATGATCGAGGCAGTCGGGCTGACCAAGCGCTACGGCGCGAAGACGGCCGTGGACGACCTTTCCTTCCAGGTGCGGCCGGGCGCCGTCACCGGCTTTCTCGGTCCCAACGGGTCGGGCAAGTCGACGACCATGCGCATGGTCCTCGGTCTGGACCGCCCCACCGCCGGGCACGTCACGATCTGCGGCCACCCCTACCGCGACCTGCCGAACGCGCCGCGCCAGGTGGGCGCGCTGCTGGACGCCAAGGCCGTGCACGGGGGCCGCACCGCCCGCAACCACCTGCTGTCCCTGGCCCAGCTCGCGGGCATCCCCGCGGCCCGGGTCGACGAGGTGCTGGGCGTCGTCGGGCTGCGGGACGTCGCCAAGCGGCGCTCCAGCGGCTTCTCGCTCGGGATGGGCCAGCGGCTGGGAATCGCGGCCGCGCTGCTGGGCGATCCGCAGGTGCTGCTCTTCGACGAACCGGTCAACGGTCTCGACCCGGAGGGCATCCACTGGGTCCGCAACCTGATGAAGATGCTGGCCGCCGAGGGGCGCACGGTCTTCGTCTCGTCCCATCTGATGAGCGAGATGGCGCTCACCGCCGACCATCTGATCGTGATCGGGCGCGGCAGGCTGCTGTCCGACATGAGCGTCAAGGACTTCATCTCGGCCAACTCCGCCGACTTCGCCCGGGTGCGGGTGTCCTCGGACGCCCCTCAGGCGCGCGAGAAGCTGACGGCCTCGCTCATCGAGGCGGGCGGCCGGGTCATGTCGGAGCCGGACGGGGCGCTGCGGGTCACCGGGCTGACGCTGCCGGGGATCAGCGACGTGGCGCACGCCGGCGACGTGCGGCTGTGGGAGCTGTCCCCGCACCAGGCCTCCCTGGAGGAGGCGTACATGCGGCTGACGCAGGGCGTCGTGGACTACCGCTCCACGGACGACGCCAGGGCGGGCCTCCTCGAGCCCGAGCCGCAGCCGGACCCGTACGGGGACTTCGCGCGCGGCTACGGGGCCGCGCCCGGCCCCCCGGCCCCGCAGCCGGTGGAGGTCCCGCAGGACGGCTGGTACGCCCCGCCGCCGCCCGGCCGGAACCCGTACGCGACGCCCACCGGCCCAGGCGCGCCGGGGCCGGTGCCCCCCGCGGCGGCCGCCGAGCCCCCTCCCGCCGCCCCGGTCGTACAGCCGACCAGCGAGGACCCCCGATGACGACGTCCGCCCACCGGCAGCAGCCGCCGGGCCCCGGCCCGGTGGCGTCCTACACCTCGCCGATCCCGATCCGCCCCGCGACGTTCTCCGACGCGATCGCCTCGGAGTGGACGAAGATCCGCTCGGTGCGCTCGACGGTCTGGACGCTGGGCGTGCTGATCGTGCTGATGCTGACGATCGGGGTGGGCGCCGCCCTGCTGATGTCCTCCGCCGAGACGGAGCTGGCCGGTGAGCCGGTCCTGAGCCTCGGCTTCTTCGGGGTGCTGCTGGGCTCGATCTGCGTGATCACCCTGGGCGTGCTGACCATCGGCTCGGAGTACGGCACGGGCATGATCCGCGCGACGCTGACGGCGTGCCCGAGCCGGGGGCGGGTGCTGGCGGCGAAGTCGGCCGTCTTCTCCGCGCTGACCTTCGTGGTCACGACGGTGACCGCCGCGGTCGTCGCGTGGTTCCAGCTGCTGATCCTGGACGTGGCGATGCCCTCGGCCGACCTGTGGCTGCGCTCCACCGCCGGGGTCGGGCTGTTCATGGCGCTGCTCGGTCTGCTGTCCGTGGGCGTCGGCGCGATCGTCCGGCACACGGCGGGCTCCGTCACGATCATGATCGGCGTGGTGCTGCTGCCCCTGGTGGTGTCCCTGTTCATGTTCGCCGACAGCCTGCGGACCCTTCAGCGCTTCCTGGTCGACTACTCGGTCCCCAGCCAGCTCAGCTCCCTGTACGGCGTGACCATGACCTCGACCGGTCCGTCCGGGTGGACCCCGGTGACGCTGATGGCGGGTCTGGCCGCCGTGGCGCTGGGCGGGGCGTATCTGGCGCTCAGCCGGCGCGACGTCTGAGGCGGGCCCGGCGGTGGGCTCAGTGGCGTGGCGCGTTCCTGGACCGCTGCACCCGGGTGGTGCGGCGGTCCTTCGCGTTCCAGCACGCCTTGTGCCAGTGCCTGCGGTCGTCGATCCCGCCGAACTCGGGCCAGGCCACCAGGTGCGGGACGCCGGAGGGGATCTCCTGGTCGCAGCCGGGGCAGCGGTAGCGCTTGCCCTGGGCGCTCGCGCCGCTGACCGGGCGCACCGACCAGTCCTCCCCCTGCCAGCTCTCGGTGGCCCCTCCCCCGCCGTACCGTCCGGGCGCCGTGCCGGGCCGGTCGTCGGGACTCTCGCCGCCACGGGGGCGGTTGCGGCGCGGGGACACGGGACACCTCACGAGGGCGGGAACGGGGACGGTGGTTCCCACCCTAGGGTGTCCGGCCGATGCCCGGCGCGTCTGGCCGGACGGCCTCCGCCGCGCAGTGGGGTGAGTTAGCGGAAAATCGCAACAACTTCCCGCTGGACCGTGCCTTTGGCACGTGTCAGACGTTGTTTCCCGTGGGGGACATACGCGTCGGCCGCAAGGAGGCAACACGCGATGCGCATCGGAACGTTCGTTCTGGCAGCCCAGTTCCCGGGCCAGGGGGCGGGTGAGGCCCTGCACCGGGCCGTCCGGTCCGCCGAGGCCGCGGAGGAGTCGGGGCTCGACTCCGTCTGGCTGGCCGAGCACCACTTCGTGCCGTACGGCGCCTGCCCCTCCGCCACCACGCTGGCCGCGCTGCTGCTGGGCCGTACGCACCGGATCCGGGTCGGCACGGCGGTCAGCGTGCTGCCCAGCCACCACCCGGTCGCGCTCGGCGAGCAGGCCGCGCTGCTGCATCTGACCAGCGGCGGCCGCTTCTCCCTGGGGGTGGGCCGGGGTGGGCCGTGGGTGGACCTGGAAGTCTTCGGCGGCGGCCTGGAGGCGTACGAGAACGGCTTCCCCGAGGCGCTGGGGCTGCTGCTGGACTGGCTGCGGGAGCCGCGGGTCGCGGGGCGCGGCGAGCGGTTCGGCTTCCGCGAGGTGGCCGTGGTGCCGCGCGCGGACGAGCTGCTGACCGGGCAGGACGAGGCGGCGGGCGGCGCGGGTCCCGAGGTCGTCGTGGCGTGCACCTCGCCGTCGAGCGTGCGGCTGGCGGCGCGCCGGGCGCTCCCGATGCTGCTGGGGATGCACTGCGGGGACGAGGAGAAGGCGGAGATGGTCGCCCTGTGGCGTACGGCCGCCCGGGAGGCGGGCCATCCGCCCGAGGTGGTGGCGGGGGCCGCACATGTGTCCGCCGGGGTGGTCCAGATCGCGGACCGTGCCGGGGACGCGGTGGAGACCCTGGTGAAGACGATGCCCGGGTGGCTCCGGCAGGGGCTGGACGCCCATGTCACGGTGGACGGCAGGCGCCGCGCGATGCGCGACCCTTTGGCGTACACGGAGTTGCTGTGCGGGCTGCATCCGGTGGGTACGCCGGAGCTGGCCGCCGACCGCCTCGCGGCCACCGCCGAGCGGACCGGCATCACCCGCTTCGCGCTCCTGGTGGAGGGGTCGGGGGATCTCGCGTCGACCGAGGAGAACGTCCGGCGGCTGGGCGCCGACGTGTTGCCGCTGCTCACCTGATCCGTGTGCGCGGGGGTGAGGACCTCGCGTGGAACGTGGTGCGGTGGTACGGGAGCTGCCGCCCCGGAGCCAGTTGCACCTCCCGCGGCCCGGAACGGCAGCAGAAGCGTTCAGCAGTCCCGTAGTTCGGGCGACTGGTTGAGCAACTGGCCCCTCACCGAAGTGAACTTGGCCAGTCGGTCGTCGACCGAGGCGTCCAGCGGGAACACCGCGACGCGGTGGCAGTTCTGGAATGCGAGACGCACTCCGAAGTGCCGCTGGAGCGCGCCGCGTATCGCATCACTCGCGAGCGCGCGCAGCAGCTGACCACGTGCCTGCTCGTCCGGCGGCGGCGTCTGGTTGTCGGCGAACTGTCCGCCGTCCACCTTCAGCTGAGCCACCAGCGAGCTGATCATCTCCCATGCGTAGGGCAGGGAGGTCCGGACGCAGTCGACGAAGTCGGCTTCGTCGACCTCGCCTCGCTCGGCCTGTTCCAACAGCGCCGGTGAGACGTCGAGCGACATGGGTTCTCCTCTCGCGACCCCGGGCAGTGGCCGGGGCCTTACGGGCAGGGAAGAAGGGCGACGACGCAGCGTGCACGGGCGGCGACCTCCTGTCTTCCACGGTAAGCGCGCGGTCGGGGCCGCACCAGGAGATTGGGAACACAACCGGCCACTGTCGAAGGTGCGCAAAGAGGGGCAAGCCCGCGCCGTCGCGACGCCGCGCGCACCGAGTGACAGGAGGCTACGGATGGGGAAATCGCGTCGGGCCCCGCTTGTCGAGTAGCGTTGCCGACCATGCGTCTCGTCATCGCCCGTTGCTCCGTGGACTACGCGGGCCGGCTCACAGCCCACCTGCCCTCCGCCCCCCGTCTGATCCTGGTGAAGGCGGACGGCAGTGTCTCCATCCACGCGGACGACCGCGCGTACAAACCGCTCAACTGGATGTCCCCGCCGTGCACCCTGAAGGAGGGCGTCGACGCCGAGGCGGGCGTGTGGACCGTGGTGAACAAGGCGGGCGAAAAACTGATCATCACGATGGAGGAAATCCTTCACGACTCCTCCTACGAGCTGGGCGTCGACCCGGGGCTCATCAAGGACGGCGTGGAGGCGCATCTCCAGGAGCTGCTGGCCGACCGGATCGAGATCCTGGGCGAGGGCCACACCCTGATCCGCCGTGAGTACCCGACCGCGATCGGCCCGGTGGACATCCTGTGCCGGGACGCGGACGGGCGGACGGTGGCCGTGGAGCTGAAGCGGCGCGGGGACATCGACGGCGTGGAGCAGCTGACCCGCTATCTGGAGCTGCTGAACCGCGATCCGCATCTGGCGCCGGTGCGGGGCGTCTTCGCGGCGCAGGAGATCAAGCCGCAGGCCCGGGTGCTGGCGACGGACCGGGGCATCGCCTGCGTGGTCCTGGACTACGACGCGATGCGCGGCATCGAGGACGACAAGCTGCGGCTCTTCTAGCCGCCCGGCCTCCGTCCGTGTGTCCAGGGGTCTCCGGCGTACGGCCCGGAGCCTCCCACAACGCCCCGGGAGCGGTCAGACGGCCGTCGGGGTGGTGTCCGAGTCCGGCTCGGGGCCCGGGGCGCTCGCCGACTCCACCGGGCCGGTGGCGGAGGAGGAGTTCTCCGGCGGGGGCGGCGGCGGCTCCTCGGTGGGCGTCTCGGTGGGCGGGGTCGTCGGCGTCTCGGTCGGCGGAGTCGTCGGCGGGGAGGTGGGCGGCGTCGTCGGCGGCTTGGTGGGCCGGGTCGGCTTTCCGCTGGGTGACGGGTCGTCGGACGGGCTGCCGCTCCCGCTCTGTGTGGGCCCGCCCGTCGGGGAGGTGCCGTTGCTCGTGGAGGCGCTCGGGGACGGGGTGCCGGAGGTGCTGGGGCCGGGGGGTGCCGAGGAGCCGGGGCTCGCCGGGGCCTCGCCGCCGCTCTTCTCCCGGTCCGGCTCCGAGCCGTCCTGCGGTTCGTCGGCGGGCAGACCGTCGTCGGTGCCGTCCTCGGAGGCCGACTGCTCGGTGGTGACGTTGCGGCTGTCCGGTTCCTCGCTGCCCGAGGTGACGCCGAGGGTGACCACGGTGCCCAGCACCGCGATCAGCAGGGCGCCCGCTCCCGCGGCGGCCAGGTTGCGCCGGGCTCCGCCCACCAGTGCGCGTCCGCCGTTCCTGGACTGCGTGACGGGTCCGGGCGGCAGCGAGGAGACCAGGGTCGGGCGCGGGTCGGCGCCGTGGCCCTCCGGCCGGTCGGGCCGGGCGAACACCGCCGGGCCGGGGAAGCCGCCGGGCGGGGTCCCGGGGGTGTCCCGGCGCACGACGGGCGCCTCGTCCTCCGCGGGGGTGAGGCCGAGGGGGGCGAACTCGCCGGAGCGGTCCGCGACCAGGGCGAGCGCCCGGCGTCCGGCGACCGCCCCGGCCTTGTCGGCGAGCGCGCCGCGCATCCCGATCGAGGTCTCCAGCTCGGTCCGGGCCCGCTCCGGGTTGCCGGTGCAGAGCGCGAGGATGCCCAACTCGTGGTGGAAGTAGGCCTCCTCGGCGACCTCACCGGCGTTGCGCGCGGCCTCCTGGCCGATCCTGAGGGCCCGCTCCCAGGCGCCCCAGCCCAGGCCCGCGGCGAAGGCCGGGGCGGCGCCGCGGGCGAGCAGGACGGCAGCACTGGCCGCGCCCGCCTCGTCGCCGGGGACCAGCCGGCCCAGGGCGGCGATGATCCCGTCGGACTCGGCGACGGCCCGCTGCGGGGTGACCGAGGGGTGCGCGGTCCACCAGGCGTAGTGCTGGGCGGCGGTACGGGCGTGGGTGGCGGCCTCGTCCGCGTAGCCGCCCGCCTCCAGCTGGGCGAGGACCCCGGCGGCGAGGCGGTAGCGTGGTCCGGCCGGGGAGAGCAGCCCGCAGAGGGCGAGCTCGCCGAGCGCGGCGTCCGCGTGGGTGTCGCCCACCAGGGCCGGCAGATGCGCCTGGTGGGGCACCTCGCCGCCGAGGGCGACGGCGAAGCGCAGGGTGGCGCGGGCGGCCTCGCTGAGCCGGGAGGCCAGCAGCACGGCGGGCGCGGCGCCCTCCCCGAGGCTGGGCAGCGGCACGTCCAGGGCTTCCGCGGTGGGCGTCTCGGGGGCCGGAGGGGCGCCCTCCGCGCGTGGCTCGAAGTAGTCGTACTCGTCGAAGGCGGTGGGGTCCGCGCGCAGCCGGTCGCGCTGGCGCAGCAGCGCCCCGGCCTGGACGAAGCGGAGCGGCAGGCCCTCGGACTCGAACCAGAGGTCGCCCGCCCAGTTCCGCTCGTCCTCGGCGAGGGGGCGCTCGACGACCTGCTCCAGCAGCTCCAGCGAGGCGCCGCGGCCGAGGCCCGCGAGGAGGACCTCCTCCAGGTGGGCGTCCATGCCGGGGACAGCGCTCTCGGGGGCGGCGGCGAGCAGGAAGGCGCACTCGGGGGTGGCTTCCAGCAGTTCGTCCAGGGCGGCCCCGGCCACCTCCAGGTCGTCCACGGTGACGACCGCGCCGATGGACCGCACGAGCCGCAGCAGCTCCTCGCGGTCGGGGCGGTGCAACGGAGCACGGTAGACCGCGTCGAAGAGGGCGTGGAGCAGGTCGTTCGTGGTGCGTCCGCGGCCGTTCAGCCGGACGACGCCGTCGGGGGCGAGGTCGGCGCAGTCGGCGGCGACGGCGTCCAGCAGGGCGGTGCGGCCCGATCCGGCCTGGCCCGTCAGCCGTACGCTGCGGCCGCGCGCGAGCAGCCCGGCCAGGCGTCGGCGCTCCTCCTGACGCTCCAGCAGGGGCGGCCGCGGGGCGGGCGGGCCCGGTGGGACGGGGGGTGCGCCCGCGCGCTCGTGGTCGGCGCGCTCGGCGGGGGTGCGGCGGACGGGGGCGGCGGGCTCCGAGCCGGGCGGGCAGGCCTCGACCTCGCTGCCGTCGACGGGGTTGACCGTGACGAGCAGGTCCCCCGCGGTCAGCTGGACGACGCGCACCTGCTGCGGTGTCTGCTGGCCGAAGTCGGCGGCGGCGTCGCGTGACGGCCGCCGGTGGCCCGGGTCGCCGCCGGAGCGGTCGTGGCCCTGCCCGTGCTCATCGGGTGCCCGGTGTGTCGGGTCCATCGCTCAGTCTCCCAGACGCGTCGTGCGCGGTCGCCCCTCCGGCCTCACACGCCCCGCTGTCGCTTCCGGTCCGGTGTCCGCCATGGGTCTCGGTGTGGTTCGGCGGACGGCCGAACCTTAGACCTTGGCACAGTATCTACGAAGCGCCGGGGTGCCACGCCGTCCAGGACGTCACGTTCCGGTGAGGATTGCGTGAGTTCTGTGTCCGCTGTCCGCAACCGCCGGGTCTCAGACGCGCGGCAGCGCGTCGGCGGCGATCCCGCCCTCGATGGCGAGGATGCGGTGCAGCCGGGTGGCCACCAGGAGGCGCTGCATCTGCGGCGGCACGCCGCGCAGGACGAGGCGGCGTCCGGCCCGTCCGGCCCGGCGGTGGGCCCCCATGATGACGCCGAGTCCGGTGGCGTCCCAGGAGTCCAGCTCGGTCAGGTCCAGCACGAGGTCGCCGACGCCGTCGTCGACGGCCGAGTGCAGGACCGTACGGGCGTCCGCCGCGCTTCGGACGTCGAGGCGGCCCCCGACGACCAGCTCGGCGTGGTCGCCCCTGATATGCATATGCGCTCCCCGGGTCGTGGTCCGTCGAAGGTCGGTCTGTCTGTTCTTGTTGTCTGTCTCTTATGTCTCTGTCACAACTGACTGCCGCGGCGACAGGGAAGTTGCCGTCTGTAAGCGAACCGGTACGGAATTCACTCGGTGGAGTGATGCCGGATTTCCGGCGGAGGGTGGCCGCCGGATAAGGTCGCCGGTTTCCCCGGTCCGGACGGCGGTCGCGCGACGGGCCGGAGGTGCGGGAGAGGGTCAGTACGAGTAGAAGCCCTGCCCGCTCTTGCGCCCGATGTCACCTGCGTCGACCATCCGGCGCATCAGCTCCGGGGCGGCGAACTTCTCGTCCTGGGACTCGGTGTAGATGTTGCCCGTGGCGTGCAGCAGGATGTCGACGCCGGTGAGGTCGGCCGTGGCGAGCGGGCCCATGGCGTGGCCGAACCCGAGCTTGCAGGCGGTGTCGATGTCCTCGGCCGTCGCCACGCCCGACTCGTACAGCTTGGCGGCCTCGACGACGAGCGCCGAGATGAGCCGGGTGGTGACGAAGCCCGCCACGTCGCGGTTGACGACGATGCAGGTCTTGCCGACCGACTCGGCGAACTCCCGGGCGGTGGCCAGGGTTTCGTCGCTGGTCTTGTAGCCGCGCACCAGCTCGCAGAGCCGCATCATCGGGACCGGTGAGAAGAAGTGCACGCCGACGACGCGCTCCGGACGCTCCGTCACGGCCGCGATCTTGGTGATCGGGATGGCGGAGGTGTTGGAGGCCAGCACGGTGTTCTCGCCCACGACCTTGTCCAGGGCGCGGAAGATCTCGTGCTTGACCTCCAGCTTCTCGAAGACGGCCTCCACGACGACGTCCGCGTCCGCGACGGCGTCGAGGTCGGTGGTGGTGGTGATGCGGGCGAGCGCGGCCTCGGCGTCGGCGGCCTCCAGCTTGCCCTTGGAGACGAACTTGTCGTAGGAGGCGTTGATGCCGTCGCGGCCCCGGGTCAGCGCGGCGTCGGTGACATCCCGCAGCACGACGTCCCAGCCCGCCTGGGCGGAGACCTGCGCGATCCCGGACCCCATGAGTCCGGCCCCGATGACGGCGAGCTTCCTGGCCACGTTCGCACCCCTTGGTCTCTAGTTCGCCCGTGCGCACTTGTTCACGGCGGTTCACATGCTCTCCGGCGGAGGTTAGTACCCGTCGGGCGCGCTGGGGCGGTGAAGAGATGCGCGTCACGTCTCGAATGACGGACATCACACCGGGACGCGTCATTCGGCCGCCCGCCGCGCGCAGTTGAGGTCCGGGCGTCATTACGCTGACCCCATGGTCAATCTGACGCGCATCTACACCCGCACCGGCGACCAGGGCACGACGGCCCTCGGCGACATGAGCCGCACCGCCAAGACCGATCTGCGGATCGCGGCGTACGCGGACGCCAACGAGGCCAACGCGGCGATCGGCACGGCCATCGCATTGGGGCGGCTGCCCGAGGACATGGTGAAGGTCCTCGTACGCGTCCAGAACGACCTCTTCGACGTGGGCGCGGACCTCTCCACCCCGGTGGTCGAGGACCCGAAGTACCCGCCGCTGCGGGTCGAGCAGTCCTACGTCGACAAGCTGGAGGCGGACTGCGACCGCTTCCTGGAGGAGCTGGAGAAGCTGCGCAGCTTCATCCTTCCGGGCGGTACCCCGGGGGCGGCGCTGCTGCACCAGGCGTGCACGGTGGTCCGGCGCGCCGAGCGGTCCACCTGGGCGGCGCTGGAGGTGCACGGGGAGTCGATGAACGCCCTCGCCGCCACCTACCTCAACCGGCTCTCCGACCTCCTGTTCATCCTGGCGCGGAGCGCGAACAAGGAGGTCGGGGACGTGCTGTGGGTGCCGGGCGGCGAGCGTTAGGACCGGTCGGCCGGTTCGCGTTCCGGCACCGCGTCCTTGGGCGGCCGCTTGGGGAACAGCGTGTAGCTTCCGGCGATGATCAGGTTGATCCCGATCACGAGGCCCATCTTCTGCTGCCAGCTTCGCAGCGAGCTGATCGCCCCGTCCGGGCCGACGTACCAGATCGCCGCCTGGAGCAGCCCCAGCGCGACCACCGCGGCGAGGGTCCAGCGGGCGGCCGTGCGCCACTCGTGGATCGCGCGGGCCGTGCCGTACTTCGGCGGCTTCACCGGCGGCGGGCCCCCGAACCAGCGGTGGGCGACCCAGGCGTCGACCTTCTTGACGGTGTGGTGGCCGAGGCCCACCGTGAAGCCGATGTAGACGGCGGCCAGACCGTGCTTCCAGTCCGGCTCGGCCCCGTTCCTCAGGTCGATGGCGGTCACCACCAGCAGCACGACCTCCAGCAGCGGCTCGCACAGCAGCACGGCCGCGCCGAGCCGCGGTTTCCTCGCGACGTACCGCAGGGCCAGTCCGGCGGCCAGCAGCACCCAGAATGCGACCTCGCAGGCCACGATCAGCAGGGCGATCACGACGCTCTCCTCCCGTTCCCCTCCAGCCTCCCGGCCGCCGGGCGCGGATACGTCGTCGGCGGTGACGAAAAGCGACTGCATCCTTCGATGTACTGACGGATCGGTCCGCGAAGGGAGGTCCGGGGGCGGCGGTGCGTGTTGGATGGAGGGGTGCTCACCTCGATCCGTCCCGACCGCGACGCGGTGGCCCTCGCCGTCTCCGGCCTGCTCGGGGGGCTGCTCCTGTGGTGGCTGGGCCTCCACACCCAGGGCGGCCGCTCGCCCCTCGCGCCCTGGGTCACCCTCGTCCCGCTGACCGCCATGGCCGGGGCCGAGCTGCTGCGCCGCGCCGCCCCGCGCACGGCGCTGGCGATCGGCACGCTCGCGCTGGTGGCGGACCAGTTCACCTGGGGCAGCCTCGCCACGGTCCTGATGTTCACGGACGTCCTGTACGCGGCCGTGCTGTACGGCCCCCCGGCCGCCGCCCGCCGCCTCCCGGTGGCCACCCTCCTGATCACCGTCGCGTCGACGATCGGATTCCTGGCGTGGTTCCGCGAACCCGAGGCGCTGCTGATCGGCCTGGTCGTCGGGCTGGTCTCCTTCGTCCCGGCCCTCACCGGGGTGAGCGTCCGCAGCCACCGCGCCGCCGCCGACAGCGCCCGGCTGGCCGCCGCCCAGACCGCGCGGCTGGCCGAGATGGACCGCACGCAGGCGGTGATCGCCGAACGGGCCCGCATGGCGCGGGAGTTGCACGACATGGTCGCCAACCACCTCTCGGCCGTGGCGATCCACTCGACAGCGGCGCTGTCCATCGACGACCCGGAGACCTCGCGCAGCGCCCTGAAGGTGATCCGGGAGAACAGTGTCGAGGGGCTGGCGGAGATGCGCCGGCTGATCGGACTGCTGCGCGCGGGCGGCGAGGACGAACCCCCCGCGGCGGCCCCGACGCTCGCGGCAGTGGACACCCTGATCCGGCAGACGAACGTCAACGGGGCGTCCGCCGGGCTCGTCTGCACCCTGGAGGACGACCGGGGCCCGGAGCCGCGGGCGCTGCCGACGCCGGTGGAGCTGGCGGCCTACCGGATCGCGCAGGAGTCCCTCACCAACGCCCTCAAGCACGCGGCGCCGGGTCCGGTGGTGGTGCGTCTGGGCCGGGCCGGAGAGCTGCTGACGGTCGAGGTGACCAGTGTGTACGGGGAGCGGCCCGGACCCACGGCACCCGGTTCGGGCGCCGGGATCGTCGGGATGCGGGAGCGGGTGGCGCTGCTCGGCGGGACGTTCGAGGCACGGGCGGAACAGGGCGGCAGGGACGCGAAGGTCTGGCGGGTGCGGGCCGAACTGCCGCTGAACGAAAGGGAGATGCGGGAATGACGATCCGGGTGCTGGTCGCGGAGGACCAGTCGGCGGTGCGCGCGGGGCTGGTCCTCATCCTCTCCAGCGCGCCGGACATCGAGGTCGTCGGGGAGGCCGGGGACGGTGAGACGGCGGTCCGTCTGGCGCGTGAACTGCGGCCGGATCTCGTCCTGATGGATGTGCAGATGCCCCGGCTCGACGGAGTCTCGGCGACCCGGCAGGTGGTCGCGGAGGAGCTGGCGGACGTCCTGGTCCTGACCACGTTCGACCTCGACGAGTACGTCTTCGGGGCGCTGCGGGCCGGGGCCTCGGGCTTCCTGCTGAAGAACACCGACGCCCGCGACCTGCTGACGGCGGTGCGGACGGTGGCGCGCGGCGAAGGGCTGATCGCCCCGGCCGTGACCCGCCGGCTGATCGCGGAGTTCGCCGGGGCCGCGCCGGTACGCGACAGGGCGGCGGACCCAGCGGTCCTGGAGGCGCTCACCCGCCGGGAGCGGGAGGTGCTGGGGTGCCTGGGCGAGGGGCTGTCGAACGCGGAGATCGCGGTGCGGCTGTCGATGGCGGAGGCCACGGTGAAGACCCACGTCAGTCGGCTGCTGGGGAAGCTGGAGCTGCGCAGCCGGGTCCAGGCGGCCGTTCTGGCACAGGAGTTGGGGGTCTGAGCCGGTAACCGATCTTTGGTCCAGACCTCTTGACGGTTGGTCCAGACCTTTCTACTGTCACCGAACACACACTGCGGTGAGTACGAGAGCACCCGTACTCAGGGCGGCGCAGGGTTTGCAGTCCACGAATCATCTCCGTTTGCTGGACCTCACCCGAGGAGCTCCGTTGAGCACTGAAACTCCCCCACGCCGTGCCCGGTTCAGATGGATTCCCCTGCGCAGCGGCAGGTCCAGGGTCATCGCGGGGCTGACCGCGCTGGCCGTGCCGTTCGCCGCGATGGTGGGTCTCGCCACCCCGGCCGCGGCAGCCGCCTCGGCGACCGCCACGTACACCAAGAAGTCCGACTGGGGCAGCGGCTTCGAGGGCCAGTGGACGGTGAAGAACACCGGCACCACCGCGCTCTCCTCCTGGACCGTCGAGTGGGACTTCCCCGCGAGCACCAAGGTCACCTCCGCCTGGGACGCCACCGTCACCAGCTCAGGCAACCGCTGGACCGCCAAGAACCTCGGCTGGAACGGCTCCATAGCGCCCGGCGCCAGCGTCAGCTTCGGCTTCAACGGCTCGGGCTCCGGCTCCCCGTCGGGCTGCAAGCTGAACGGCGCAGCCTGTGACGGCTCGACCGTCCCCGGCGACAACCCGCCCTCCGCCCCCGGCAAGCCCACCGCCAGCGACATCACCAACACCTCGGTGAAGCTGAGCTGGTCCGCCGCCACCGACGACAAGGGCGTCAAGAACTACGACGTACTGCGCGGCGGTACGAAGGTCGCCACGGTCACCGGCACCACGTACACCAACACCGGCCTGACCGCGGGCACCGACTACTCCTACACCGTGGTCGCCCGGGACACCGCCGACCAGACCGGCCCGGCCTCCGCGGCGACCGCGGTGCGCACCACCGGCGGAGGCGGCGGCGAGCCGCCCGTCGGCGACAGGGTCAACCTGGGCTACTTCACCAACTGGGGCACCTACGGGCGCAACTACCACGTCAAGAACCTGGTGACGTCCGGCTCCGCGGCGAAGATCACGCACATCAACTACGCCTTCGGCAACGTGCAGAACGGCAAGTGCACCATCGGTGACTCCTACGCCGACTACGAGCGCGCCTACACCGCCGACCAGGCCGTCGACGGCAAGGCCGACACCTGGGACCAGCCGCTGCGCGGCAACTTCAACCAGTTGCGCAAGCTGAAGGCGCAGTACCCGCACATCAAGATCCTCTGGTCCTTCGGCGGCTGGACCTGGTCCGGCGGCTTCGGCCAGGCCGTCCAGAACCCCGCCGCCTTCGCCCAGTCCTGCTACGACCTGGTCGAGGACCCGCGCTGGGCCGACGTCTTCGACGGCATCGACCTGGACTGGGAGTACCCCAACGCCTGCGGTCTGACCTGCGACACCAGCGGCCCGGCCGCCATCAAGACCATGGCCGACGCCATGCGGGCCAAGTTCGGCTCCAAGAACCTGGTCACCGCCGCCATCACCGCCGACGGTTCCAGCGGCGGCAAGATCGACGCCGCCGACTACGGGGGCGCGGCCCAGTCCTTCGACTGGTACAACGTGATGACGTACGACTTCTTCGGCGCCTGGGCGGCGCAGGGTCCGACGGCCCCGCACTCCCCGCTGACCTCGTACACCGGCATCCCGCAGCAGGGCTTCACCTCCGCCGACGCCATCGCCAAGCTCAAGGCGAAGGGCGTCCCGGCCAAGAAGCTGCTCCTGGGCATCGGCTTCTACGGCCGCGGCTGGACCGGCGTCACCCAGTCCGCCCCCGGCGGCACGGCGACCGGCGCGGCCCCGGGCACTTACGAGGCGGGCATCGAGGACTACAAGGTCCTGAAGAACACCTGCCCGGCGAACGGCACCATCGCCGGCACCGCGTACGCCCACTGCGGCACCAACTGGTGGAGCTACGACACCCCGGCCACCATCGGCTCGAAGATGACCTGGGCGAAGAACCAGGGCCTGGGAGGCGCGTTCTCCTGGGAGTTCTCCGGTGACACCACCAACGGCGAACTCGTGACCGCGATCGCAAGCGGTCTCAAGTGATCCCCACACCGTAGCGCGAGGCAGCACGAGAAGCACGACCCCGGAAAAAGCGCCGGGGAGACGGGTCCGCCCCCCGTCTCCCCGGTTTTCCGCTGCGTACGGCGGTGCGTACTAGCCCACTACGCCACGTTCACCCTCTGGCCGGGCGGCGCCGCCTCCAGCCAGGCCAGGAAACCGGTCAGGGCGTCCTCGCTCATCGCCAGCTCCAGGCGCGTCCCCCGGTGGAGACAGCCGAGCACGACGGAGTCGGACAGGAGCGCCAGCTCCTCCTCCCCCTCCGGCATCCGGCGGGCGGTCACCTCGATAGCGGAACGCTCCAGGCCCCGGCGGGGGCGTGGAGCGTAGGAGAAGACCCGGAACCAGTCGACGCGGTCCCCGCTGTAGCGGGCGACCCCGTACACCCAGCCTTTGCCCAGGGAGCCGGGCTCATCGGACACGTCCCAGCGCAGACTGCAGTCGAAGGTACCGCCGGACCGCTGGATCAGCCGTCGGCGCAGACCGAAGACGAACAGTCCCACCAGGACCAGCACGATGACGGACACGCCCACCCACAACGCGAGGACCATCTCCACCGACCTCCTCGCATCGTCGAGTAACGAACACCGTCATGCACCTGCATCGCCTCAGCCGCGACACGGCTGGATCGCTCCAGCGCGGGCCGCGGCTGAGTAAAAACATCGGTCGGCGGGGGTGCTAGCGCACCGCCACCGCACGCAGCCGGATCTCGGCACGCCGCTCGGCGGCGCTGTCCGTCTCGGACTTCGCACGCTCCAGCGCACGCTCGGCGCGCTGGACATCGATCTCGTCCGCCAGCTCGACGATCTCGGCCAGCAGCGACAGCTTGTCGTCCGCGAACGAGATGAAACCACCGTGCACGGCGGCGATGACAGTGCCGCCCTCGCTCGTGCGGATCGTCACCGGGCCCGACTCCAGCACACCGAGAAGCGGCTGGTGACCGGGCATGATGCCGATGTCGCCGGACGTGGTGCGCGCCACGACCAGCGTGGCCTCGCCGGACCAGACGCTGCGGTCCGCGGCGACCAGCTCGACATGCAGCTCAGCAGCCAAGGAGACTCCTCGGGTCACCACCCGGCCGTCCGGCCGGGTGTCGGTTCAATTCTACGGGGCGTGGAGAGGGGGGCGGGACACACCCCACCCCCCTCGGTGAGCCGGAGGCTCAGGAGACGCCGAGCTCCTTGGCCTTGGCCTTGAGGTCGTCCAGGCCACCGCACATGAAGAACGCCTGCTCGGGGAAGTGGTCGTACTCCCCGTCGCAGATCGCGTTGAACGCGGCGATCGACTCGTCGAGCGGCACGTCCGAACCGTCCAGGCCGGTGAACTGCTTGGCGGCGTGGGTGTTCTGCGACAGGAAGCGCTCGACGCGACGGGCACGGTGGACGACGAGCTTGTCCTCCTCGCCCAGCTCGTCGATGCCGAGGATCGCGATGATGTCCTGGAGGTCCTTGTACTTCTGGAGGATCCCCTTGACGCGGCTGGCCGCGGCGTAGTGGTCCTGCGAGATGTAGCGCGGGTCCAGGATGCGGGACGTGGAGTCCAGCGGGTCCACGGCCGGGTAGATGCCCTTCTCCGAGATCGGACGGGAGAGCACCGTCGTCGCGTCGAGGTGGGCGAACGTGGTGGCCGGGGCCGGGTCGGTCAGGTCGTCCGCGGGGACGTAGATCGCCTGCATCGAGGTGATCGAGTGACCACGCGTCGAGGTGATGCGCTCCTGGAGCACACCCATCTCGTCGGCCAGGGTCGGCTGGTAGCCCACCGCGGACGGCATACGGCCGAGCAGCGTGGAGACCTCGGAACCGGCCTGCGTGAAGCGGAAGATGTTGTCGATGAAGAGCAGCACGTCCTGCTTCTGCACATCGCGGAAGTACTCCGCCATGGTCAGGGCGGACAGGGCCACGCGCAGACGCGTCCCCGGCGGCTCGTCCATCTGGCCGAAGACGAGCGCGGTCTTGTCCAGCACGCCCGACTCGGTCATCTCGTCGATGAGGTCGTTGCCCTCACGGGTGCGCTCACCGACACCGGCGAACACCGACACACCGTCGTGCAGCTTCGCCACACGCATGATCATTTCCTGGATGAGGACCGTCTTGCCGACGCCCGCACCACCGAACAGACCGATCTTGCCGCCCTTGACGTACGGGGTCAGCAGGTCGACGACCTTCAGGCCGGTCTCGAACATCTCGGTCTTCGACTCGAGCTGGTCGAAGGCCGGGGCCTTGCGGTGGATCGGCCAGCGCTCGGTGATCTGCGCCTCGGCCTCCGGCTCGTTCAGGATCTGACCGAGGGTGTTGAACACCTTGCCCTTGGTCACGTCGCCGACCGGGACGGTGATGCCCGTGCCCGTGTCGGTCACCGGGGCCTGACGGATCAGGCCGTCGGTGGGCTGCATCGAGATCGCGCGGACCACGCCGTCACCCAGGTGCTGGGCGACTTCGAGGGTCAGCGTCTTGCGGGCGCCGGCCTCGGCCGGGTCGGCCACCTCGACGTGAAGGGCGTTGTAGATGTCGGGCATCGCGTCGACGGGGAACTCCACGTCGACGACCGGGCCGATGACCCGGGCGACGCGGCCCGTGGCAGCGGCCGTCTCAACTGTCGTCGTCATTACTTGTCACTCCCCGCGGTCGCGTCGGCCAGGGCACTGGCACCGCCGACGATCTCGCTGATTTCCTGGGTGATTTCGGCCTGGCGGGCCGCGTTGGCAAGCCGGGAGAGGCTCTTGATGAGATCCCCGGCGTTGTCGGTCGCCGACTTCATCGCGCGGCGGCGGGCGGCGTGCTCGGAAGCGGCCGCCTGGAGCAGTGCGTTGTAGATCCGGCTCTCGACGTAGCGCGGCAGAAGGGCGTCCAGGACGTCCTCGGCCGACGGCTCGAAGTCGAACAGCGGGAGGATCTCACCCTTGCGGGTGCTCTCCTCGGCGACCTCGTCGAGCGAAAGCGGCAGCATCCGGTCGTCGATCGCGTTCTGCGTCATCATCGACACGAACTCCGTGAAGACGATGTGCAGTTCGTCGACGCCGCCCTCGGCCGTCTCCTTCTGGATGGCCTCGATCAACGGGGCGGCGACGCGCTTGGCATCGGAGTACGCCGGGTTGTCGGTGAAGCCGGTCCAGGAGTCCTCGACCTTGCGCTCGCGGAAGCCGTAGTACGCGACACCCTTGCGGCCGACGATGTACGTGTCGACCTCCTTGCCCTCGGAGGCAAGGCGCTCCCGCAGCCGCTCCGCGGCCTTGATGGCGTTGGAGGAGTAGCCCCCGGCCAGACCGCGGTCGCTCGTGACGAGCAGGACCGCGGCCCGGGTCGGGGACTCGACCTCGGTGGTGAGCGGGTGCTTGGCGTTGGAGCCGGTCGCCACCGCGGTCACCGCGCGGGTGAGCTCGGTCGCGTACGGCATCGACGCCGCCACCTTGCGCTGCGCCTTGACGATGCGCGAGGCGGCGATCATCTCCATCGCCTTGGTGATCTTCTTGGTCGCGGTGACGGCTTGGATGCGGCGCTTGTAAACGCGAAGCTGAGCGCCCATCGATCAGCCCTCGCCCAGGAGCTTGCCGTCCGAGGTCTCGAACTGCTGCTTGAAGGAGGCGATCGCGTCGGCGACCGACTGCAGCGTGTCGTCGGACATCTTGCCGCCCTCGGCGATGCTGGTCAGCAGGTCCTTGCGCTCGCGGCGCAGGAACTCCAGCAGCTCGGACTCGAAGCGGCGGATGTCCTCGACCGGGACGTCGTCCATCTTGCCCGTGGTGCCGGCCCAGACCGAGACGACCTGCTCCTCCATCGGGAACGGGGCGTACTGCGGCTGCTTCAGCAGCTCGACCATGCGCTTACCGCGCTCCAGCGAGGCCTTCGAGGCCGCGTCCAGGTCGGAACCGAAGGCGGCGAACGCCTCCAGCTCACGGAACTGGGCGAGGTCCACGCGGAGCCGGCCGGAGACCTGCTTCATGGCCTTGTGCTGGGCGGAGCCACCGACTCGGGAGACCGAGATACCGACGTTGAGCGCCGGACGCTGACCCGCGTTGAACAGGTCGGACTCCAGGAAGCACTGGCCGTCGGTGATGGAGATGACGTTGGTCGGGATGAACGCCGACACGTCGTTCGCCTTGGTCTCGACGATCGGGAGGCCCGTCATCGAACCGGCGCCCATCTCGTCGGAGAGCTTGGCGCAGCGCTCCAGCAGACGCGAGTGCAGGTAGAAGACGTCACCCGGGTAGGCCTCACGGCCCGGCGGGCGGCGCAGCAGCAGGGACACGGCGCGGTAGGCGTCGGCCTGCTTCGAGAGGTCGTCGAAGATGATCAGGACGTGCTTGCCCTGGTACATCCAGTGCTGGCCGATGGCCGAACCGGTGTACGGCGCCAGGTACTTGAAGCCGGCCGGGTCGGACGCCGGGGCGGCGACGATGGTCGTGTACTCCAGCGCACCGGCCTCTTCGAGCGCACCACGCACGGAGGCGATGGTGGAACCCTTCTGACCGATGGCGACGTAGATGCAGCGGACCTGCTTGTTCACGTCGCCCGAGCGCCAGTTGTCGCGCTGGTTGATGATCGTGTCGACGGCCAGGGCGGTCTTGCCCGTCTGACGGTCGCCGATGATCAGCTGACGCTGGCCGCGGCCGATCGGCACCATGGCGTCGACGGCCTTGTAGCCGGTCTGCATCGGCTCGTGCACCGACTTGCGGACCATGACGCCAGGGGCCTGCAGCTCGAGGGCGCGACGGCTGTCGGTCTCGATCTCGCCGAGACCGTCGATCGGGTTGCCGAGCGGGTCGACGACACGGCCGAGGTATCCCTCGCCGACGCCGACGGAGAGCACCTCACCGGTGCGCTGCACCGGCTGGCCCTCCTCGATACCGCTGAACTCGCCGAGGACGATGGCACCGATCTCGCGCTCCTCGAGGTTGAGGGCGAGACCGAGGGTTCCGTCCTCGAACTTCAGCAGCTCGTTCGCCATGGCGGAGGGCAGACCCTCCACCTTCGCGATGCCGTCGCCGGCAACGCTGACCGTACCGACCTCCTCGCGCGAGGCCGCGTCCGGCTGGTACGACTGGACAAAGTTCTCCAGTGCGTCCCGGATCTCCTCCGGCCGGATCGTGAGCTCCGCCATCTGGGTTCCCTGCTCTCCTTGTTGGGCCCGAAGTTTCTTAAGGGGGTCTGGGGGCCGACCCCCAGGAATCTTCTGCAGTTTCTGCACGGCCCAACCGGGCCGCTGGTCTTGCTTGTTCTTCCGCGCCGCGCTGTGTCAGCCGGCGATGCGACGGGTCGCCTCGTCGAGACGGTCCGCGACGGTGCCGTTGATGACCTCGTCGCCGACCCGCACCGAGACCCCGCCGAGGACCTCGGGGTCCACGTCCAGGTTCAGGTGCATCTCACGGCCGTAGAGCTTCGCCAGGGCGGCGCCGAGGCGCTGCTTCTGCCGGTCGCTGAGCGGCACCGCCGAGGTGACGACGGCGACCATGCGGTCCCGGCGCTCCGCGGCGAGCTTGGACAGCGAGTCCAGCCCTGCTTCCAGGCTACGTCCACGCGGCTGGGTGACGAGGCGCAGGACGATCCGCTCGGTGACCGGCCGCGCCCTGCCGCCGAGCAGGCCGCGCAGCAGCTCGCCCTTGGCGGACGCCGTGGCCGTACGGCTGGTGAGCGCGGACCGCAGCTCCTGGTCGGAGCCGACGATCCGGCCGAACCGGAACAGCTCGTCCTCGACGTCGTCCAGGACGCCGCCGCGCTGGGCGGCGGTGAGGTCGGCGGTGTTCGCCAGCTCCTCGACCGCGTCCACCAGGTCACGGGACTGCGACCAGCGGGACCGGACGAGACCGGAGACCAGGTCCACGGTCTCGCCGCCGACCTGCCCGCCGAGCAGGCGCGCGGCCAGCTCGGCCTTGCTCTCGCCGCTCTGGGCCGGGTCGGTGAGGACCCGGCGCAGCGATACTTCGCGGTCGAGCAGCGCGGTGACCGAAGCCAGCTCGTCGGCGAGCTTCGCCGCGTCGACCGACGTGTTGTCGGTCAGCGCGTCGAGACGCTCACGTGCGGCAGCCAGTGCCTCGCGGCTCGCGCCGTTCATCGGGCGGCCTCGGCCTTCGCCTCGAGCTCGTCGAGGAAACGGTCGACGGTGCCGCTCTGCCGGGCGTGGTCCTGGAGGGACTCGCCGACGAGCTTGCCGGCCAGGTCGGTGGCGAGCTTGCCCACGTCCTGACGCAGCGCGGAGGCCGCGGACTTGCGGTCGGCCTCGATCTGGGCGTGGCCGGCGGCGATGATCTCCTCGCGCTGCCGCTGACCTTCCGCCTTCATCTCCTGGATGATGACGGCGCCCTGCTCCTGCGCCTCCTGGCGCAGACGAGCGGCCTCGTGACGGGCCTCGGCGAGCTGAGCCTTGTACTGCTCAAGAACGCTCTGGGCCTCGGTCTGAGCCGCTTCGGCCTTCTCGATGCCACCCTCGATCGCCTCGCGGCGCTCTTCCAGGGTCTTGTTGATCACCGGAAGCAGCTTCTTCGAGAAGACGAAGAAGACGATGCCGAAGCAGATCAAGCCGATGACGATCTCGGGCCACACCGGGAGCAGAGGGCTCTGCGCTTCCTCAGCTGCCAGGTACATCATGGTGGACCTTTCGTCGAATGGAGCTACAGGCACAACGTCACTTGACGATGAACGGGACGACGAAGCCGATCAGGGCGAGGGCCTCGACGACGGCGAAGCCGAGCAGCATGTTCTGACGGATGAGGCCGGCAGCCTCGGGCTGGCGGGCGATGGCCTGCACACCGTTACCGAAGATGATGCCGATGCCGATACCGGGGCCGATCGCGGCGAGGCCGTAGCCGATGGTGCCGACGTTGCCGTTCACGGCCGCGAGGGTCTCGAAAGCAGCAGACATGTCCGTGGTTCCTTCTCTTTGTGGGACCGGTGGAAAGTGTCTTCGCACCGGGCGTCTGGGGTGGGTGAGGGCTCAAGCCGGGGGGCTTGGCTGGTCCTCAGTGGGCTTCTTCGAGCGCCTGGGAGAGGTACGTGGCGGTCAGCACGGTGAACACGTAGGCCTGGAGGGCCTGGATGAACATCTCGAACACGGTGATGACCAGCGTCATGACGAACGACGCGGAGGCGTAGACCGTGCCCAGGACGGTGCCGAGCATGTACCAGGTGGCGATCGTGAAGATCAGGATCAGGATGTGGCCCGCGAACATGTTCGCGAAGAGTCGCACCGCCAGCGTGAACGGCCGGACGAAGACGTTGGAGATGAACTCCAGCGGCGTCAGCAGTACGTAGATCGGCTTGGGCAGACCGCTCGGCACGCAGAGGTTGCGGATGCCCCCGACGAATCCGTTCGACCGGAACGTCACCGTCATGTACGTCACCCAGACCACGAGGGCCAGGCCGACCGGGTAGGCGATGACGGAGCTGACCGGGAACTGGGCGAGCGGGATGAGCGCCCAGAGGTTCAGGATCCAGACGAAGAAGAACAGGGAGACCAGCAGCGGGACGAAGGGCTCGCCCTTCTTGCCGATGACCTCCTTGGCGATGCCGCGGTGGACGAAGTCGTACAGCGCCTCGGCGACCATCTGGAGCTTGCCGGGAACGACCTTCGGCTTCGAGAAGCCCGCCCAGAAGAAGGCCAGGATCGCGAAGGTTCCGATGATCGCGAGCAGCATGGGCTTGTTGAACTCGACAGGCCCGATGGTGAAGAGCGGCTCGAAGATGAACGACCACACGCTGGGAGCCTGGAATCCGCATCCCTGGAACAAGTGGCAGTCAGTCTCGAAAGCGAGCGTCTGGGCGTCAGTCACCAAGAGCTCCTTCTGCATGGCGCATGGATGCGGCTACCTCGTTGTGTCGGAGCGGCGGGTGGCCGCAGGTCGGCACCGGACTGGTTCTTACGGTGAGGAGGCGGCGGCCGGGCCCGAAGCCTCGCGATGAATCAGACGACCGCCCTGTTGCCCGCGCTCGCACTACCGCAACCGAGACCGGACGATAGCAGCACGTCGAACACGGCTTTATCCCGGCCCTACTCGCCACGATCTCCCCCCGCTCCACCCGGCCGGTCGTGGGTGCCGGCGTCGGGATCGACGTAAGGGGTCTTGCTCCGCGCGTGCAGCACGGCCTGCGTGGTGATCCACGCGATCACGGCTGCGACCAGCGAGAGGGCGAAGACCTGGAGGTCGAAGAGGGTGGTGTTCCGGATGCTCAGGATGAAGATGAGCAGGAGCACGAGCTGGGCCGAGTAGATCATCAGCCCCATGCCCTGGAACAGGTGGGGCATGGTCTTGCCGACCCAGTTGAGCGCGAGCAGTCCGAGCGCCATGAAGACGATCACGACCACGCAGCCGACCGCGGCACCGATCGCCCCCTCGCCGCCCGCGACGAGGCCGCCGACGAGCGTGGCGACGGCTCCCACCGCGGCGGTGGGGGTGGCGATGCGCAGTACTTCGCGCATGTCGGACTGCATGGCGGCGGCTCCACAGGGCTGGGAGAGGAATGAGGCGTCGTCATGGACGAGCGTAGGCCCGGTCCGCGAGGCGGAGTTCCGGGCCGATGGACCGTCTCATCAGGGTCCTTCGGCTCCGTCACCGGGTTTCGTGAACGGTATCACAAACTATTTGATGAGGTCTTTACCTAGAAAGTGTGCCACCTGTCACACATGAGGGTTAGCTCGCGCGTGTGTGCGCGACAAGGCGGCGCGATGTCTGGTATTGCACCGCGAGTTCCGAATCGTCAGCGCCTGGAGTCGATGGACCGGCGCTCGGGAAAACGCGATCGAGCGCCGATCGCTGTCGCGCCGTTGACGCCGGACACCCCGACCGCCACCGGGGCCCGTTCGGCCTCCTCCTCGCCCATCTGAGGCTCGTCCGCGCCCTGTTGGGCCCCGGAGGGCACGAGCGGCCGCTCCTCCCCGTACGCGGGAACCGGAGGCTCCTGCTCCTCCGTGCGGCGATAGCGCGGGGGGACGAAGCGGTTGGCCCAGCGCGGGGTCCGCGGGGTGAAGCGCGGCATCAGCAGCAGGATCAGACCGATCGCGCTCGCGCCGACGATCACGAAGATGATCCACATCGAGGCCGAGTGCACCGAGTAGCCGACGGTGCCGAAGGCGATGAGCGCCGACCAGAAGTACATGATCAGCACGGCCCGGCTGTGCGAGTGGCCCACTTCCAGCAGCCGGTGGTGGAGGTGGCCCCGGTCGGCGGCGAACGGGGACTGGCCGTTCCAGGTGCGCCGGACGATGGCGAGGATCAGGTCGGCGGCCGGGATCGCGATGATCGTCAGCGGCAGCACCAGCGGGATGAAGACCGGGAACATCGCGTGGGTGGCCCCGCGTTCACTGCCCTCGAAGAAGATCTTCAGGTTGTCCGGGTCGACCTGGCCCGTGATCGAGATCGCGCCCGCGGCCAGCACCAGGCCGATCAGCATCGAGCCGGAGTCGCCCATGAAGATCCGCGCCGGGTGCATGTTGTGCGGCAGGAAGCCCAGGCACATGCCCATCAGGATCGCCGCGAAGAGCGTCGCGGGGGCCGCCGCCTCGATCCCGTACCCCATCCACAGGCGGTAGGCGTAGAGGAAGAACGCCGTCGAGGCGATGCACACCATGCCCGCGGCGAGCCCGTCGAGGCCGTCCACGAAGTTGACCGCGTTGATCGTGATCACGACCAGCGCCACGGTCAGCAGCGTGCCCTGCCACTGGGTGAGGGCCACCGTGCCCACGCCCGGGATCGGCAGCCACAGGATCGTGAGCCCCTGGATGACCATGACGGCGGCGGCGATCATCTGGCCGCCGAGCTTGATCAGCGCGTCGATCTCGAACTTGTCGTCGAGCACGCCGATCAGCCAGATCAGGGCGGCGCCGGAGAGCAGCGCCCGGGGCTCGTTGGACAGCTCGAAGACGCCGTTCAGGTTGAAGAGGTGGTCGGCGACGATCAGTCCCGCGCACAGCCCGCCGAACATCGCGATGCCGCCGAGCCGCGGGGTCGGCTCCCGGTGCACGTCGCGTGCGCGGATCGCGGGCATCGCCCCGATCGCGATGGCGAACTTACGCACCGGTCCGGTCAGCAGATAAGTCACCGCTGCCGTGACACAGAGCGTCAGCAGGTAATCACGCACAGGCTGCCCCACAGAGTTCGCCGGCCATCCAGAACCCTCACCCTAGTCTCACGAGCAAGGACTCAACGGTACGGGTGATGGTTGCACAGCCCCCGGCCGCCCCGGATACGGCGGATGCGGGCGGATGGCGCGGGGCGTTGGGAGAGGTGGCCGGCACGGCGGGCTCCGGACCCGGGGAGCGGTGGCGGCGGGAGTCGCCGGTGTCCACCCTGCGGCCCGGGACGGGGGGGCGGGCCCCTGTCGCGGGGGCCGTGCACCGGGGGGGCGCGCCGGTGCTCAGTGCGGGGCGCGGACGCCGGTGAGCGCCGTGACGACCGGGTCGAGCGCCTGGTTGATCTCGTCGCCGATGGAGCGGAAGAAGGTGATGGGGGCGCCGTAGGGGTCGTAGACCTCGTCCGCCTCGGCGGTCGGGGCCAGCAGCCAGCCGCGCAGCGCGGCGGCGGCGCGGACCAGGGCGCGGGCGCGTTCGACAACGCCCTCGTCGCGCGGGTCGGGCAGGGTGGCGGGGTCTATGGCCCGCACCAGCCGGGTGAACTCCTTGAGCGTGAAGGTCCGCAGACCCGCGGAGTGACCCATGGAGATGACCTGGGCGCGATGGTCGCGGGTGGCGGTGAGGACCAGGTCGGCGCGGATGACGTGCTCGTCCAGCAGTTCCCGGCCGACGAAGCCGCTGGCGTCCGCGCCGAAGTCGGCGAGGACCACCTCGGCGTTGGCCTCCATCGGGGCGCCCTCGTGGCCCCAGGTGCCCGCGCTCTCCACGATCAGGCCGCCGCTGAGCGGGTCACCGAGGCGGTCGGTGAGGGCATGGCGGGTCAGCCGCTCGGTGATGGGCGAGCGGCAGACGTTGCCGGTGCTGACGTGGAGAATGCGGAAGGTATCGGTTTGCCCCGCTATGCCACGCCCCTCGGGGGCGGTCAATTGGCCACCTCGAGGTCGGGGACCACCTTGCGCAGCTCCTCGGCGGAGACCGCGCCGGCCCGCAGCAGCACGGGGACGCCGCCGGTGACGTCGACGATCGAGGACGGCACGATGCCCGGCGTCGGGCCGCCGTCGAGGTAGACGGAGACGGAGTCGCCGAGCATGCCCTGGGCGGCGTCGCAGTCCTCGGGCGAGGGGTGTCCGGTGAGGTTGGCGCTGGAGACGGCCATCGGGCCGACCTCGGTCAGCAGCTCGATGGCGACGGGGTGCAGCGGCATCCGGATGGCGACGGTCCCCCGGGTGTCGCCGAGGTCCCACTGGAGGGAGGGCTGGTGCTTGGCGACCAGGGTGAGCGCGCCGGGCCAGAAGGCGTCCACGAGTTCCCAGGCCTGCTCGGAGAAGTCGGTGACCAGCCCGTGCAGCGTGTTCGGGGAGCCGATGAGCACGGGGGTGGGCATGTTGCGGCCCCGCCCCTTGGCGTCCAGCAGGTCGTTGACGGCCTCGGAGGAGAAGGCGTCGGCCCCGATCCCGTACACGGTGTCGGTGGGCAGCACGACCAGTTCACCGCGGCGGACGGCGGATGCCGCCTCGCGCAGGCCCGTGGCCCGGTCGGTGGCGTCGTTGCAGTCGTATCGCCGTGCCATCAGCCGGCCTCCTCAAGCGTGTACGGATACGGGTGGTGGCGCCGGGGGCGGGTCACGGCATGGCCTTGCGGGCGGTGGCGAACCGGGGGCGCTTGTTCAGGTCGGGGTGGTCGGCCGCGTCGGCCCAGCCCCGTTCCTCGGTGAAGATCCACGGCACCTGGCCGCCCTGGGTGTCGGCGTGCTCGATGACGACGAGGCCGCCGGGGCGGAGCAGCCGGTGGGCGGTGCGTTCGATGCCGCGGATCGTGTCGAGGCCGTCCTCGCCGGAGAACAGGGCCATCTCCGGGTCGTGGTCGCGGGCTTCGGGGGCGACGTACTCCCACTCGGTGAGCGGGATGTACGGCGGGTTGGAGATCACCAGGTCGACCTGGCCGTCGAGTTCGGGCAGCGCGCTCAGGGCGTCTCCCTTGTGGACGGTGACCCGGGATCCCTCGGCGTTCTTCCGGGTCCACCTCAGGGCGTCCTCGGACAGCTCCACGGCGTGCACCCGGGAGCGCGGGACCTCCTGGGCCATGGCCAGCGCGATGGCGCCGGAGCCGGTGCACAGGTCGACCACGACGGGCTCCACGACATCCATCGCGCGGACGGCGTCTATGGCCCAGCCGACCACGGACTCGGTCTCCGGCCGGGGCACGAAGACACCGGGGCCGACCTGGAGTTCCAGGTAGCGGAAGAAGGCGCGGCCGGTGATGTGCTGGAGGGGTTCGCGGGCCTCGCGGCGGGCGATGGTCTCCCAGTAGCGGGCGTCGAAGTCCCCGTCGGGCACCTGATGCAGCTCGCCCCGCTTCACCCCGTGGACGAAGGCCGCGAGTTCCTCGGCGTCGAATCGCGGTGAGGGGACACCGGCGTCGGCCAGCCGCTGGGTGGCCTGGGCCACCTCGGCGAGCAGCAGGTTCATCGCGGTTCTCCGTACGGGTTACGGGGTGTGCGGGCGGGGCGGTTACGCGTTGGCGAGCTTGGCGGCGGAGTCGGCGTCGACGCAGGCCTGGATCACCGCGTCCAGGTCGCCGTCGAGGACCTGGTCCAAGTTGTACGCCTTGAAGCCGACGCGGTGGTCCGAGATCCGGTTTTCCGGGAAGTTGTACGTCCGGATCTTCTCGGAGCGGTCGACCGTGCGCACCTGGCTGCGGCGCACGTCGGAGGCCTCCTGCTCGGCGGCCTCCTGGGCGGCGGCCAGCAGCCGGGAGCGCAGGATGCGCATGGCCTGCTCCTTGTTCTGGAGCTGGCTCTTCTCGTTCTGGCAGGAGGCGACGACGCCGGTCGGCAGGTGCGTGATGCGGACGGCGGAGTCGGTCGTGTTGACGGACTGGCCGCCGGGTCCGGAAGAGCGGTAGACGTCGATCCGCAGGTCGTTGGCGTGGATCTCGACGTCGACCTCCTCGGCCTCGGGGGTGACGAGCACGCCCGCGGCGGAGGTGTGGATGCGGCCCTGGGACTCGGTGGAGGGCACGCGCTGCACGCGGTGCACGCCGCCCTCGTACTTCATCCGGGCCCAGACGCCCTGGCCGGGCTCGGTGGCGCCGTTGCCGCCCTTGGTCTTGACGGCGACCTGGACGTCCTTGTAGCCGCCGAGTTCGGATTCGGTGGAGTCGATGATCTCGGTCTTCCAGCCGACGCGCTCGGCGTAGCGCAGATACATGCGCAGCAGGTCACCGGCGAACAGGGCGGACTCGTCGCCGCCCGCGCCCGCCTTGATCTCCAGGAGCACGTCCTTGTCGTCGCTGGGGTCGCGCGGGACCAGCAGGAGGCGGAGCTTCTCCGTGATCTCCTCGCGCTGCCTCTCCAGCTCCTTGACCTCGGCGGCGAAGTCGGGGTCGTCCGCGGCGAACTCGCGGGCGGTCTCGATGTCGTCGCCGGTCTGCTTCCAGCTGCGGTACGTGGCGACGATCGGGGTCAGCTCCGCGTAGCGCTTGTTCAGCTTGCGCGCGTTGGCCTGGTCGGCGTGGACCGACGGGTCGGCGAGCTTCTTCTCAAGACCGGTGTGCTCACCGATCAGTTCCTCGACCGCCTCGAACATGCGGGGGCTCCTGGTGGGTTTACGTCTACGGGCCTGCTGGACGGCGTCCGGCCGGTTCGGGGCGGCGGGGCGGGCCCTGGACGACCCGACCGGAAAAAACGCCGGTTCCGGCGCCCCGTGAGAGGGGCGCCAGGAACCGGCGCAGTGGCTCGCTACTTGCTGGCGGAGCCGGCAGCCTTGCCGAAGCGGGCCTCGAAGCGGGCCACGCGGCCGCCGGTGTCGAGGATCTTCTGCTTGCCCGTGTAGAACGGGTGGCACGCGGAGCAGACGTCGGCACGGATGGTGCCGCTGTCGATGGTGCTCCGGGTGGTGAACGAGGCACCGCAGGTGCAGCTGACCTGCGTCTCGACGTACTCGGGGTGGATGTCGCGCTTCAAGGTGTCTCCTAGTTTCGGGAGGGCTCCGGGTCGGTCTCGCGGATTGCGGGGCCGTGAACCGGGGCCGACGTACCAGTCTGCCAGGACTGTTCGTATCTCCCAAAACCGGGGGCGGGCCTCAGGTATTCCCCGCCGCTCCCCCGCGCGCCCGCGTACGCTGCGTGACCGCGCGTGCGCTACTCCACGACCTTCCCGGCGTCGCCCTTGTCCCCGGCCGACTTCGCGGTGGCGGATGCGGGGATCGGCCGGTCGTGCTGGAGCGCCGCCCAGACCTGCTTTCCGGCCTTCTCCTGCGGGAGGACCCGGTTGGGGTCGGCGGGGTCGTACTCCACCGGCAGGGTCACCATGTGCACGTTGTCGGAGCCGAGCCCCTTGAGACCGTTCGCGAACTCGCTGAGCTTCCTGACCGACCCGAGGCCGGAGTCGGTGGTGACGGCCTTGGTGGCGGCGTCGGCGAGCCCGTAGAGCTTCTGCGGGCTGGAGAACACCCCGACGCTCTTCGCCTGGGTCATCAGCGCCTTGATGAAGGCCTGCTGGAGCTGGATGCGGCCCAGGTCGCTGCCGTCGCCGACGCTCTTGCGGGTACGGACGAGGCCGAGGGACTCCTCGCCGTCGAGGGTGTGGGTGCCGGGATCGAGGTGCAGGTGGCTCTTGGAGTCGTCGATCGCGGTCCTCGTGGTGATCTCGACGCCGCCGAGTTCGTCGATGAGCTTCTTGAAGCCGGTGAAGTCAACCTCGACGTAGTGGTCCATGCGGATGCCGGACATCGACTCGACGGTCTTCACCGCGCAGGCGGGCCCGCCGACCTCGTAGGCGGTGTTGAACATGGCCCGGTGTTCGGCCGGGACCTGCTCGCCGCCGGTGTCGCTCTCGCAGACGGGCCGTTCGATCAGGGTGTCGCGCGGTATCGAGACGACGCTCGCGGACCGGTGTCCCTTGTCGACGTGCACGACCATCGCGCTGTCCGAGCGGGCCCCGCCCTCGTCGGCGCCGTACTCCCCGTTGGCACCGGAGCGCGAGTCGGAGCCCAGCACCAGGATGTCCTGGGAGCCGTCGTCCACGTTGGCGGGGCGGTCGGTGCCCAGCTTGGCGTCGATGTCGACGCTGGAGAGGTTGCCGTCGAGCTTCATGTACGCGTACCCGAGCCCGGCGCCGCCGACGACCACGATCCCCGCCACCGACCAGGCCGCGACGACCTTGGCCCGGTGCCGGCGGGAGCGCTGCTTCCGACGGCTGCCGGTGCCGCGTATGCGGCCCGTGCTCCTGCTCTGCTCGCTCACACGTCTCCCTCGTCGCTCCTGCTGCTCCGCTGCCCCCTGCCGTGGTGGTCCACGTGGCCGGCCTCATCGGTGAGGACGGCCGAAGCACCACGAAGGGTTGCACACAGGGCTGTGGCCCCCGTCGGAGGACGGGGGCCACAGCCCTGCTGGTGCCGGCGGGCGATCAGTCGCTCACCTGGGGTTTCAGCCGACGGTGTAGTAGCTGTTCCAGCCGCTGCCGAGCTTGACCTGTGTGGCGAAGATCTCCGCGTCGGCCTTGCCGGTGCCCGCACCCGGGGCGCCTAAGGGGGCACGGCGATCCGTCGGGCGGGAACCGGCCGTACGACGGAAAGGCTCCGCCCCGTCACCGGAGTAACGGGGCGGATTCACGGGGCGGTTGACGAAACCGCCGAGGGGCCGCGTCAGTCGTTGCCGTTTCCGCTGCCCGGCGTCGTCTTCTGGATCTGGAGCAGGAACTCCGCGTTGGACTGGGTCTTCTTCATCCGGTCCAGGAGGAGCTCGATGGCCTGCTGCTGGTCGAGTGCGTGCAGCACCCGGCGCAGCTTCCAGACGACCGCCAGCTCGTCGGTGCCGAGCAGGATCTCCTCCTTGCGGGTGGAGGACGCGTCGACGTCCACCGCCGGGAAGATGCGCTTGTCCGAGAGCTTCCGGTCGAGCTTGAGCTCCATGTTGCCGGTGCCCTTGAACTCCTCGAAGATCACCTCGTCCATGCGCGAGCCGGTCTCGACGAGCGCGGTGGCCAGAATGGTCAGCGAGCCGCCGTCCTCGATGTTGCGCGCGGCGCCGAAGAAGCGCTTCGGGGGGTAGAGCGCGGTCGAGTCGACACCACCGGACAGGATGCGGCCGGAGGCCGGTGCCGCGAGGTTGTACGCGCGGCCCAGGCGGGTGATCGAGTCGAGCAGGACGACCACGTCGTGGCCCAGCTCCACGAGGCGCTTGGCGCGCTCGATGGCCAGCTCGGCGACGGTGGTGTGGTCCTCGGCGGGGCGGTCGAAGGTCGAGGAGATGACCTCGCCCTTCACCGACCGCTGCATGTCGGTGACCTCCTCCGGACGCTCGTCGACCAGGACGACCATCAGGTGGCACTCGGGGCTGTTGACCGTGATCGCGTTGGCGATCGACTGGAGGATCATGGTCTTGCCGGTCTTCGGCGGGGCCACGATCAGCCCGCGCTGGCCCTTGCCGATCGGGGCGACCAGGTCGATGATCCGCGTGGTCAGGATGTTGGAGTCGGTCTCCAGACGGAGCCGGTCCTGCGGGTAGAGCGGGGTCAGCTTCTGGAACTCGGGGCGGCCGCGGCCGGACTCCGGCGCCATGCCGTTGACCGAGTCGAGACGGACCAGCGCGTTGAACTTCTCGCGCCGCTCGCCGTCCTTGGGCTGACGCACCGCGCCGGTGACGTGGTCGCCCTTGCGCAGGCCGTTCTTGCGGACCTGGGCGAGCGAGACGTACACGTCGTTCGGGCCCGGGAGGTAGCCGGAGGTCCGGATGAACGCGTAGTTGTCGAGGATGTCCAGGATGCCCGCGACGGGGATCAGGACGTCGTCGTCGGCCACCTGCACGTCCCCGGCGAAGTCGTCGCGGCCGCGGCGGCCCCGGCGGTCGCGGTAGCGGCCGCGGCGGCCGCGGCGGCCGCCCGCCTCGTCGTCGAAGTCGTCCTGCGGACCGTTGTCGCGGTTCTGCTGGCCCTGGCCCTGGCGCTGCTGGCGCTGCTGTCCGCCGCCGCCCTGCTGCTGGCCCTGGTCGTCGCCCTTGCCGCGCCGGTCGCGCTGGCGCTCGCGGCGGCCCTCGCGGTCGCCGCGGTCCCGGCCCTGGCGGTCGCCGCGGCGGCCCTCGGCGTTGTCGGCGGCGGCCTCGGCCTTGGCGTCGCCCTTGGGCTCGCCGCGGTCCTCGGTCTTCTGCTCGGCCGACGGCTCCGCCTTGGCCTTGCCCTCGGCCTTCGCCTCGGTCTTGGTGTCGGGGCTGCCCGCCTGCGCGGTGGCGCGGCGGCGACGGCGCTCGCCCGCGGGCTGGTCGTCGCTGGCCGGCTGACCGGGGATGTCGATCTGCTGCTGGGCCGAGGACTGGTCGGCGGGGGCGGCAGCGGCGCTCTCGTCCCCGGTGCGCGCCTTGGAGGTCGCGCGGCGCTTCGGCTTGCTCTCCGCCTCGGCGGGGGCCTCTGCGGCCTTGGGGGCGGCGGATCCGCCACCCGCCTGCGCCTCCTTGATGACCTCGATCAGCTGGCTCTTGCGCATCCGCGCGGTACCCCTGATGCCGAGGCCGGACGCGACCTGCTGCAGCTCGGCCAGGACCATGCCCTCAAGGCCGGTGCCGGAGCGGCGGCGCCGTGCGGTGGTGCCAGTGGCAGCACCTTCGGCGGGCGCGGCGCTGTCGACGTTCTTGTCGGCAGTGACGCCCATCAGATCGGTGGTGTCGCTCACGAAGGGTCCTTCCCTGGAGCGGACGTCGGCCTTCTGGCTCGGCGACCGGTTGTGCTGTCCGACTGCGGTCTGTTGATCTTGCTGGATCGCGGACCTTGCCGGGGCGATGGTCCGCCGGGTACGGCGGAGAGACGAAACGTGCGGGGTCCGGCGCGAGATCCCCCTGCTCGGCCCACTCCTGGACGAGCGAGGGGTGTCGTGCCGGTTCCGGAGCGTGCTCGAAACTGCTCAGGCAGGCTGCTCAGGCAGTTGGGGAGGCTCCCGGAAGAATGGTGGTCCCGGAAGGGGACACGAAGCAACGCGCCTTGAAGACGTCGGTTGCAGACTTGAGGTTAACACTACCGGCTCCAACAAACATTCCCCCTCTCGCTCACCGGTAATCACATGCGGTTATGCGGCCAGCGGCAGCACACTGGCGCCCGGCGCGTCGAGGGCCAGCCGGTTGGCCGCCCAGCCCTCCCCCGCCAGACGGGCGACCTTGTCGGCCGATCCCTCCTCCGTCAGCGCGAGGACCGTGGGTCCCGCGCCGGAGATCACCGCGGGCACTCCGTCGGCGCGCAGCCGGCCGACCAGTTCCACGCTCTCCGGCATGGCGGGGCCCCGGTACTCCTGATGGATCCGGTCCTCGGTGGCGGCGAGGAGCAGTTCCGGGCGCCGGGTCAGGGCCTCGACGAGCAGGGCCGCCCGGCCCGCGTTCAGAGCCGCGTCGACGTGCGGAACCGTGCGCGGGAGCAGGCCGCGGGCCGTCTCGGTGAGCACCGGCCGGCCGGGCACGAAAACCACCGGAACGACGGAATCGGCGGGGTCCATCCTGATCGCGCGGGCCGCTCCGCCCTCCATCCAGGCGAGGGTGAATCCGCCGAGCAGACAGGCCGCGACGTTGTCGGGGTGCCCCTCGATCTCGGTGGCCAGTTCCAGCAGGGCCGCGTCGTCGAGGCGGGCGTCGCCGCCCGTGGTCACCGCGCGGGCGGCGACGATTCCGGCGCAGATGGCGGCGGAGGAGGAGCCGAGACCGCGGCCGTGCGGAATGCGGTTGGCGCAGACGATCTCCAGGCCGCGGGGCTGCCCGCCGAGCAGGTCGAACGCGGTGCGCAGGGAGCGTACGAGCAGGTGGCTCTCGTCGCGGGGCAGCGTGTCGCCGCCCTCACCCGCGATGTCGATGTGCAGCCCGGAGTCGGCGACCCGGACGACGACGTCGTCGTACAGCCCGAGCGAGAGGCCCAGGGAGTCGAACCCCGGGCCCAGGTTGGCGCTGGTTGCGGGGACGCGCACCCTGACGGCGGCGGCTCGGAACGCGGGACCGGCCATCGGTCGGACGACTCCTTGTCAGGCGGGGAGGCGGTACGGGTGGTTCTGCGGCGGGGGTGTGCTGCGGGGATGGGTGTGCGGAGGTGCGCACCGGGCCGTACGGGGATCCGGTGGACCGACCCGTACGCGCCGTACGACGGCGGCCGCACCGCAGCGGACCGTCGGGCGGATGTCGGGCGGATGAGGACAGCTTATCGAAGGAAGGTTCTGTCGCGACATAGGGCGCACAGGAGGCGCACGATGCGTGTCGCCCGCCTCCTCTGCGCTCTCCGCCCCGGAAGGCGGGCGGTTGAGCTGGGTTGTCCCGGTCGGCCGGGACGGTCAGAGAAGTCCCAGCTTCCGCGCGGCGGTGGCCGCGTCGACCGGGACGGTGACCGGCTGCGGCGCGCCCGCGACGGCCCAGTCGGGGTCCTTGAGGCCGTTGCCGGTGACCGTACAGACGACGCGCTGGCCGGGGTCGACCTTGCCCTCGTCGGCGGCCTTGAGCAGACCGGCGACCGATGCGGCCGAGGCGGGCTCCACGAAGACGCCCTCCTGGGAGGCCAACAGGCGGTAGGCGGACAGGATCTGTCGGTCCGTCACCTCATCGATGAAGCCGCCCGACTCGTCGCGCGCGGCGAGCGCGTAGTCCCAGGAGGCCGGGTTGCCGATGCGGATCGCGGTGGCGACGGTGGAGGGGTCCTTGACGATCTCGCCGCGCACGATGGGCGCGGAGCCGGAGGCCTGGAAGCCCCACATGCGGGGGGCGTGGGTGGCGACGCCGTCGCCGGCGTACTCGGCGTACCCCTTCCAGTACGCGGTGATGTTGCCCGCGTTGCCGACCGGCAGGACGTGGATGTCGGGGGCGTCGCCGAGCGCGTCGACGATCTCGAAGGCGGCGGTCTTCTGGCCCTCGATGCGGACCGGGTTGACCGAATTGACCAGCGCCACCGGGTAGTTGTCGGAGAGCGCGCGGGCCAGGGTCAGGCAGTCGTCGAAGTTGCCGTCGACCTGGAGGATCTTCGCGCCGTGGACGAGGGCCTGCCCCATCTTGCCGAGCGCGATCTTGCCCTGCGGTACGAGGACGGCGCAGACCATTCCCGCGCGGACCGCGTACGCGGCGGCCGAGGCCGAGGTGTTGCCGGTGGAGGCGCAGATGACCGCCTGGGCGCCCTCCTCCTTGGCGCGGGTGATGGCCATGGTCATGCCGCGGTCCTTGAAGGAACCGGTGGGGTTGGCGCCCTCGACCTTGAGGTGCACCTCGCAGCCCGTGCGCTCGGAGAGGACCTGCGCCGGGACGAGCGGCGTACCACCCTCACGGAGCGTGACGACCGGCGTCGACGCCGTGACCGGGAGGCGGTCCCGGTACTCCTCGATGATGCCGCGCCACTGGTGGGTGCCCTGGGTGGTCATGGGTTCCTACTCCCCTTCAACACGCATGATGCTGGCGACACCGCGCACGGTGTCGAGCTTGCGCAGCGCTTCGACGGTCCCGGAGAGGGCGGCGTCGGGCGCGCGGTGGGTGACGACGACGAGGGAGGCCTCGCCGTCCGTGCCCGCCCGTCGCCCGCCGCCACCCTGCTCGATGGCTCCGTCGTCGCCGCTGCCTGAACCGCGTCCTTGCTGGCGGACGGTGTCGATCGATACGCCCTGCTCGGCGAAGACCGTCGCCACCTGGGCGAGCACGCCCGGTTTGTCGGCCACGTCGAGGCTGATGTGGTAGCGCGTGACGACCTCGCCCATGGGGCTGACCGGCAGGCGCGTGTAGGCGGACTCACCGGGTCCGGTGGCCCCGCCCAGGGTGTTGCGGCAGACCGCGACGAGGTCGCCGAGGACCGCGGAGGCGGTCGGGGAACCCCCGGCGCCGGGCCCGTAGAACATCAGCTGTCCGGCGGCCTCGGCCTCGACGAACACCGCGTTGTACGCCTCGCGGACGGAGGCCAGCGGGTGGCTCAGCGGGATCATCGCGGGGTGGACCCGGGCGGTGACGGAGGCGCCGTCGGCGGCGCGTTCGCAGATGGCGAGGAGCTTGACGGTGCAGCCCATCCGGCGGGCGGAGGCGATGTCGGCGGCGGTGACCTCGGTGATGCCCTCGCGGTGCACGTCGCCGATCCTCACCCGGGTGTGGAAGGCGATCCCGGCGAGGATCGCGGCCTTGGCGGCGGCATCGAAGCCCTCGACGTCGGCCGTCGGGTCGGCCTCGGCGTACCCGAGGGCGGTGGCCTCGTCGAGCGCCTCGGAGTAGCCCGCCCCGCTGGTGTCCATCTTGTCGAGGATGAAGTTGGTGGTGCCGTTGACGATGCCGAGCACCCGGTTGACCTTGTCCCCGGCGAGCGACTCGCGCAGCGGCCGCACCAGCGGGATGGCCCCGGCGACGGCGGCCTCGTAGTACAGGTCGCGGCCGTACTTCTCGGCGGCGGCGTGCAGGGCCGCGCCGTCCTCGGCGAGCAGCGCCTTGTTGGCGGAGACGACGCTCGCGCCGTTCTCGAACGCGGTGGTGATGAGCGTACGGGCGGGCTCGATGCCCCCGATGACCTCGACGACGACGTCGATGTCGCCGCGCCGCACGAGCGCCGGGGCGTCGGTGGTGATCAGTGCGGGGTCCACGCCCTCACGCACCTTCGAGGGGCGGCGGACGGCCACCCCGGCGAGCTCGACCGGCGCGCCGATGCGGGCGGCGAGGTCGTCGGCGTGCGTCGTCATGATGCGCGCCACCTCGGAGCCGACCACTCCACAGCCCAGCAGCGCCACCTTCAGCGGACGCGTACGCATCATCCGACCTCGTTTCTCATCCGTGCTCATCGGGGACCAGTCTCACTCACCGGACGGGCGATTCTGCCACCCGTCCGGATTCTGAGATGACTATTTCATCAGCCGACATCGAGACGCAGAAGATCTTCCTCCGTCTCGCGCCGGACGATGACGCGGGCCGCTCCGTCGCCCACGGCGACGACCGGGGGCCGCAGGGCGTGGTTGTAGTTGCTGGCCATGGAGCGGCAGTACGCGCCGGTGGCGGGTACGGCGATCAGGTCGCCGGGGGCCAGGTCGGCGGGGAGGAACGCGTCCTTGACCACGATGTCCCCGCTCTCGCAGTGCTTGCCGACGACCCGGACCAGCATCGGTTCGGCGTCGGAGGTGCGGGAGACGAGCGCGACGCTGTACTCGGCGTCGTACAGCGCGGTGCGGATGTTGTCCGACATGCCGCCGTCGACGCTGACGTACGTCCGCAGCCCCTCCAGGGGCTTGATGGTGCCGACCTCGTACAGCGTGAACGCGGTGGGCCCGACGATGGCGCGGCCCGGCTCGACGGAGATCCGCGGTGTGCGCAGCTTCGCGGCCTCGCACTCGCGCGTGACGATGTCGTTGAGCGCCTTGGCGATCTCGTGCGGCTCGCGGGGGTCGTCCTCGCGGGTGTACGCGATGCCGAGGCCGCCGCCGAGGTCGATCTCGGGCAGTTCGACGCCGTGTTCGTCGCGGATCTCGGCGAGCAGTCGCACCACCCGCCGGGCGGAGACCTCGAAACCGGCCATGTCGAAGATCTGCGAGCCGATGTGGGAGTGGACACCGGCGAGTTCGAGCCCGTCCAGGGCGAGGACCCGGCGTACGGCTTCGGCGGCCTGCCCGTCCGCGAGCGCGATGCCGAACTTCTGGTCCTCGTGCGCGGTGGCGATGAACTCGTGGGTGTGCGCCTCGACTCCGACGGTGACGCGGATCTGCACCCGCTGGCGGACGCCGAGTCGGCGGGCGACGTGGGCGACGCGGGCGATCTCCTGGAAGGAGTCGAGCACGATGCGCCCGACCCCGGCCCCGACGGCCCGCTCGATCTCGGCGACCGTCTTGTTGTTGCCGTGGAAGGCGATGCGCCCGGCGGGCATGCCCGCGTCGAGGGCGGTGGCCAGCTCGCCCCCGGAGCACACGTCGAGGTTGAGTCCTTCTTCGTGGAGCCAGCGGACGACCGCGCGGGAGAGGAAGGCCTTCCCCGCGTAGAAGACGTCGGCGTCCGGCCCGAAGGCGTCGGCCCAGGCCCGGCAGCGGGCGCGGAAGTCGCTCTCGTCGAGGAAGTAGGCGGGGGTCCCGAACTCCTCGGCGAGCCGGGCCACGGCGATCCCGCCGACGGTGAGGGCGCCGTCGGCGTCGCGGGTGACGGTACGGGACCAGACCTTCTCGTCCAGGACGTTGAGGTCGGCGGGGGGCGCGGAGTAGTGCCCCTCGGTCAGCACGTCGGCGTGACGGGGGCCTGCGGGGTGTGCGGAGCGGCTCATCGTGTTCGTTCTCTCGGGTCTCTTCTGATCTCGTCAGAGATGTTCGGGCGCACGGATGCCGAGCAGGGACAGGCCGCCTGCCAGCACCGTCCCGGCGGCTTCGGCGAGAGCCAGCCGGGCACGGTGGGCGGCCGAGGGTTTCTCGTCGCCGGCGGGGAGCGGCGGGCAGGTGTCGTGGAGGACGAAGAACGCGTGCGCGACGGCTTCCAGCTGCCGGGCGAGCCGGTCGGGCGCACGGTGCCGGGCCGCGGCGAGCAGCACGGCGGGGTGGTCGGCGAGGAGGTCGAGCAGAGGGCGGGCAGCGGGTTCCCCGGGGCCCGCGCCGGGTGCGGAGGCGAAGCCCAGGGCGGCGGCGCCCCGGGTGAGGGCGCGGGTCCTGGCGTGGGCGTACCGGACCCGGAAGAGCGCATTGGCCTCGCCCTGGACGAGCAGGTCGTCACCGAGCGGGGCGCGATCGTGCCCGGCGGGCCGCAGCAGCCCCCAGCGGGTCGCGTCCGCGCCCAGCCGCTCCAGCAGCTCGGCGGCGGTGGCCCCGGCGGGCACGGGGCGGACCGTGGCGGCGAGGGCGTCCGGGGTCGTCTCGCGCGCGTCCGCGGTGACGCCGAGACGGCTCCACGCCCGGTCGCCACCCCCGTCGCGGCTGATCCGGACATCCGCGCCCTGGGCCGTCAGGAGGCGTCGTACGGCATCGACGGTGACGGCCGCGCGCACCTCGGACGCGTGGTGGAGCCGGATCACCTCGCCCCGGAGCGCGTCCCCGTGCCCGTAGGCGAGACCCTGCTCCCGTACGGCGTCGAGCAGGGCGCCACGGCGGTCGGCGGGGGTGTCCAGGGTGAAGCTCAAGAACCCCGGCCCGGTGATCTCCACCCGCCCGATGCCGGGCTCGGCGGCGACGCGTTCGCGCAGGATGCGGGCGACCTCCAGCGCGGGCAGGGCGGCGGGCCCGGCCAGCTGGAGCGCGACGGCGCAGGCGTAGTCCCCGCTGCCGCCGGGCCGGGTCCTCTCCACCCGCACACGCGCGGGAACGGGCGCGCGCAACGCGTCCTCGTCGACCGCGCGGCGCACGGCGTGCAGCACGGTCCGGGAGAGGTCGGCGGGGGTCACGGGACAAGCGTAGGGGAGACCGGGGGGCACTACGCGAACCCGTTTCGCCATCCGGTCACACCTGGCTGGGACGCGCCGGGGCGTGTCGGCGGGTGCGCGTCGGCGGGGGTGGTTCCGGGGGCGGATGAGGTGGCGGCGGAGGTCGAACCCCTGGGGGCGGAGAGAGGCGGCGGAGGTCGGCCCCCGGGGTCGGACGAGGCGGCGACGGAGGGCGGCCCCCGGGCGCGGACGGGCCGCCCGCGTCAGCCCGCGGTGCTGCCCGCCCGGCCGACGCCCCGGCGCTTGTCCACCGGGGGATGGTCCTCGCCGGTCACCAGGCGGTGCATGATCCGCACCAGCTCGCTCGGCTCGAACGGCTTGGCCAGGAACGCGTCGATCCCGGCCGCCGGGCCCGCGTCGGCCTCGGACGGGGTGCAGGCGCTGATGACGGCGATGGGAAGACGGCGGGTCCGGGGGTCGGAGCGCAGGCGGGCCGCGGTCTCCAGACCGCCCAGCCGGGGCATCACGACATCGAGGGTGATGGCGTCGGGACGGATCTGGTGGACCAGCTCCAGGCATTCGACACCGTCGGCCGCGGTCACGACCTCGAAGCCCTCAAGTTCGAGATTGACCCTGATCAGCTGCCGGATGACCTTGTTGTCGTCGACAACAAGCACGCGGCCGTACGCCCCTGACACCCTTCGAGGGTAGGACGGCCGGAGCGACCGCGTCCGGCTTTCGCCCACTTCCGCCCCGGACGAGTGGCCCGCACGCGCGTCCTCGGCGCCGCAGAATACCTGTTCACGGACACCCCGCCGGAGCTGGTAGTGTTTCACCCGTCGCAGAGCAGGACAGCGACACGCCCCCGTAGCTCAGGGGATAGAGCATCGGCCTCCGGAGCCGGGTGCGCAGGTTCGAATCCTGCCGGGGGCACTTCTCAGGAAGTGCCGACAAGACCCCGCCATCAGCGTTGACGCTGACAGCGGGGTCTTCGCGTATCCAGATCCCTCTTCACCATCTTGGGCAACGTGGCAGCCCGGAGGCCAGTTCCGGACGGCTGCCGCGCCGGGCGGGCACAAGATTCACCCGCGCCCGCACAGCCCCCGGTGGTATTCGAGGTACTCCTGCTCGATGACGTGCTCGGCATGCCGCTTCAGCTCATACTCGACGTTTCCGGTCGAATTCCGCCGCACCGCCCAGTGCTCGTCGATGTAGATGGCGAGCCTGTCGAACTCGACATGGTGGTTGGGGCACAGGCACAGCAGATTGGACAGCCGGTCGGGGCCGTAATGAGGCCCGCCCAGCCCTCGGATGTGGGCCGCCTCGCTGTAGTGGCTGTGCTGCGTCTCGACGCGGGCTCCACACACCTGGCATGCGTGCCCGTACATCACCTTTATGCGCTCGACGAGTTTGGGGTCCCGGACCGGCTCCGACGAGGTGCGTGAGCGGCGGGGTGCCCTTCCCTCCTCTCCTTCTCCATCAGGGAAGTCACCGCTGGCGCTCGCGTATCCGGCGAGGCCGACCCGGCCCAGGAGCGCCTCCCGGTCCACCTCGCTGAGGTAGGTGGAGCAGATCAGGCCGATGGCCTCGGCCCGTGCCAGCGGGCGACGGAGGACGTTGGCCGCGTCCCGGCTGAAGCCGGCGCTCGCCCCCGCCTCGGCCAAGCGCGACGGAGTCGGTGTCCCCTTCGAGTCCTCGATGCCCTCGACGTCCCACAGGCCACTGCTCCGCAGGTGCCAGAACGGATATTCTGGAGTGACTCGCGAGTCCGCGAGGCCAAAGTCCCGCAGCAACGGCTCGACCTCCTCGCGGAACGTCTGCCACTCGACCATGCGCTTCTGCTCGGCGGTCAGACGCCCGATGGCCCAGAGGAGGGTGATCGGCTTGTGCCGCGAGGGGCGCTGCTCCCGGATATGGGTCTTCAGCTTCGCGAGGGCCTGCAGGAGGTCGTTCCGGCCCAGCCGGGTGCCGGGGCCGGTGGACGGCGGATTCGCCTTCGACCGCGCGGGTGCCGCCGGATCGGCCATGTCCAGAAAGCGCAGGCGCTCTTCGGCACCGACCAGAGTCAGCGACCGCAAGGGCACCGGGACTCCGAGCCCACGGAGAACAGGCTCCGCCGGGACCTCGAACTCGGCCACCTCGTCCAGGGCCATGATGTGCTGCCAGGTCTTCTGGTTCTCGTCCGTCCCCCAAACAGCTTCGGCAAGGGGGCGGTTGTCGAAGAGACCGATGATCCTGGCCCTGGCGACGAACTTCTTCCCGGCGTAGAAGAGCACTTCGTCGCCGACCTTGCGTCCGGCCAGTGCGGTCACCTTCTCGGATCTCTCCCGAACCGGAGGTGTCGATCCCCAGAAACGTGCCACGCCGTCGGGGAAGAGATTCCTGAGGGCGTTCCCGTCGGCTCCCAGGACGGATTCGTAGGCGGAGAGTCGGACTCCGTCCCGTACCGAGTGTCGAAAGTGCTGGGGCCCCCTTACTCGTGTGGTGCCACGCGGCTGAAGAACCCACTGGACCGACGGCCTCATCGCTCGGCTGGTGCTGCGCTCGCCCTGGCCGTTTCCATACCTACGCCCCTTTCGAGGAGAATCGCCAACTGCTTCTATGCTCATGATCGACAGACTAGCCAGGACACAACCATCGACACTGCTGCGAGGCAGCCGTCGTGGGAGAGGCCGGGCATCAAGCTACTCACGCTTCCTCAGTTCTTCGCATCAGCCGACCGCAGGCGGTAGCAGATCGGCCCTTCCGATGAGATCGGCGTTCGCGGCTGTGACCTGCCCGCCCTGCCCATCGCAACACCATGTGCAGTCAGTAAGTAATCGTCCTGCCGTCACTTCTCGTCACTGGAGAGATAGCTCTCCAGGAGACCGTCGGTCAGCCTGCGGAGAACCTCGTTCTCCGCGAGAGCCGCCTGCGCCCTCGCGTGGAGCACATCGGTATCCCGAGCGAACCGTTCCCGCACGGACTGCGCGGGCCAACGAAGGGCGGTGGCAGCTACCGACTTCCTGCTCAGTTCGCGCCCACCCGGCCCTTGGGCCGCAGCCGTGAGTTCCCTGCTCCGCGACCTGACTTCGTACAGCAGCCAGTACGTGTCCGCCAATGTGGCGGCCCGGATAACAAGCACACCTCGGCCGGGAACGACTGGCACAGCGTTCAATACTGCGTGCACACCGTCCTCCCTGGCGGCCAGAAGCAGGGACCTGGCCTCGCACAGCGTGTCCTCATCGGCGGTGGCCATCCAGTTGTCTGTCCGGGAAACGTATGGAAGGCCCTTGCGCAACACATCCGCAGGCGTGACGAAAGGCGCTCTGTGTTCCGGCCCGGCAGGTGTGTCCTCCTGGGGGCGCGACTGGTGCCCTACCCATAGATGGGCCACAGACCCCAGGGGTCGTTCGGGCCATGCCGGCCGGTCCCTCGTCTCGACAGCGAACAGCGCGTCGGTCAACGACATCGCGCAGTCCGCGATACGTCCGTTCACCGCAGCTTTCTCTTCGACGGCTCTCACGGTGCGGACCAGGACGGCCTTGGCCCCCGCGGTCGGCAGCAGGACGGGAAGTCCACGCAGGTCCTTCAGGTTGAGGGTGCGCTGCAGCGTCGAGCCGGTCGCACGCCTGGCACACCACTCACGTACGTACGACGAGTTGAGCCACAACCTGAGCCAGGCTGCCTCGTCCGGGCCCGTCGTCCGGATCACCGCGATTGTGCGGGCGACGTTCCAGCCGTCGTAATCCTCGGTGGCCAGAGCCGCTTCACCGACCCGCCCCACGAGAACGACAAGCACATCCCCCGTTCTCACTTCACTGCGGGCGTGCGCCTGGTGGGTGCGGAAACTGATCCTCCTCGGCCCCTCGCTGCGGAGGTGACCCTCCTGAATGTCGGAGGCTCGGACCATCCCCACGCCGCCGTCGTCGTGCGCGCCGGGCCGGGTGATGCCGTAGCGGATGTGCTGAACCCATGGCAGATGCTCCAAGGGGGCGACTTGCCAGCCCCGGGGCACTCGGCTCAGCCGTTCCTCCAGTGGGTCCTGGCTCACCATTGGTCCAGCAGATCGCGCAGTTCGTCTTCCAGCCGACGGGACGCACCGAAGAGGGCGTACAACTCGCGGGCCAACTCTCCCACCTTTTCCTTATCGTCGCCGCGCTCCGCCTGGCCTTCAGGCCCGCCGACACCTCGGGACGGCAGAACGTCGTAGTCCTGAGCGGCGATCTCCGTGACTGCCAGCGACCGGCACCATCCGGGCACGTCCTCGTAGGGCCCTTGCCCCCGCACGCCGCGCCACGCAGCGAAGGTGGCCGCGATGCGATCCCTGGAGTCCTCGGGCAGAACTCGGCGCCCACGTGCGACCTTGACCGCGGTGTCACTGGCGTCGATCAGCAGCAGGTGCCCCGACCGGTCGGTCTCCCCCCAGGACGTCCGGTCCTTTTTGCTGCTGTGAAAAAGCCACAGGGTCACCGGGTTGCGTACGTGTGGGAGCAGACCTGCGGGAAGCTCGATCACGCAGCTCAGGGCGTCGTGCTCGATCAGCCCGGCGCGGATCCGGAGTTCCGCGGGCCTCGTGGTGGAGGCGGCGGCAGTGGGCAGGAGCAACGCTGCGCGCCCGGCCTTCCCGGGTGACATCTTGCTCACCACGTGCTGCGCCCAGGCGAAGTTCGCGTTTCCCGCGGGTGGGACCCCGTAGCGCCAGGCGTGATGAAGTTCCCAGCCCTGCTGCGACCACGCGGTCTGGTTGAAGGGCGGGTTGGCCAGGACCACGTCGAAGGTCGAGTCCGGGAACCCGTCCTTGGTCAGGCTGGACGCGGGTCCGCGCAAGGAACCGGAAACGCCGTGCACGGTGAGGTTGATCGCGGCCGTCTCGACCGCGGTCCGGCTGAAGTCCTGTCCGTACAGGGCCGCGTCCCCTGGTCGTCCACCCTGCGCTCGCGCGTGCTCCACTGCCTTGAGCAGGAAGCCGCCGGAGCCGCACGCCGGGTCGTAGACACTCTCGCCCGGACATGGTTCCACCAGATCGGAAAGGAGGTCGGCGATGTACATGGGGGTGTAGTAGTCGCCCCCCTTCGCCGACCTCTGCACGCGCTCCAGGCACTCCTCGAACAGCGTCGCCGCTTCTCGAGCCTCGGACACACAGTGGACGAGTGGCTCGAGGGCGCTACCCCGAACGTCTTTGAGGACGGGCGGCAGGTCCCGCAACTCGACGTGGCCCGACTGCCACTCATCCAGGCCCAGCAGGATCTCCCGCAAGACATCGTGTCCGTCCCGCGTCCACAGGCCCCGGCCCTGAATGTCGGCCCAGGCGTGCTCTGCCCGCGATCTCCGCGCCTCGTCGTGCTGAGCCTCGTAGCGCAGGAGTACCAGCAGCATGACGAGGCGAACGGCGTCCGGTTGCGCCAGCACGCCGCGCACGGCGTCCAGCGCGTGCGACAGCGACGCTTTCGACGCCTTCTCCACCTTCGGCTCCTGTCCGTCTCGTGCCACCCGGGTACGTACGCCGGGCCCGCACCATCATGCCTGTCGGCGCTCAGCCGGATCTCACGTAGCCCAGGACGATGAACGCCAGAGTCGCCACGGCGATGAACACCACCCCTGCGGCCTTAAGCGCCTCGTCCACGCTGGCGGTGCGGGCCAGATGCCAGAACGCCACCGCCAGCGCGCAGATCACCCCGACCGCCAGGGCGAACATCGCCATGACCTTCCGCTCGTCCATCTGCCCTCCCGTTGACCCAAAAATGACGGAAAACCACAAAGCGGACGAGAACGCGCGCCTCTCGACCGGCCACTCCGTCACCATATCTCATGCAGCAGTCCGTTTGGAATTAGCAGCAGTCCGTTTGATCTTCTTACCTCTCGCGGGCGGTGGAGGATTCACGCCTTGTGATCGCCGCCTCGCATTCCGGACCGACGTGGGCACGCGGCGTCCCGCCCCTGCCGCCGGCTCCCCGCACGGTTCCGGCCCTCCCGCAGCAGGCACGGGCGATCACGTGCAGCCGATACGATCGACCGGGGGCTCTGTGCCCGAAACGGACGACGCGCCACGAGCCCTCGAAGATCACGGAAGCGAAGCGGGGACGGCACCATGCGGGAAGGTCGCTGGGAAACGGTCACGGAATCCGAGTTCCCGCACGAACGGCGAGGGCTGGAGTCCATCCGCGCCGAGCTGCCGGACAACGACCCCTGGCGGGCCTGGTCGAACTTCACCTTCACCGCCAACACCGGCCACGTCCGCGAGGTGGACCTCCTGGTCATCGCTCCTGGTGGGGTGTATCTGATCGAGCTGAAGGACTGGCACGGCTCCGTGGAGTCCCGCAACGGCTCCTGGCTGCAGACCCAGCCCGGCGGCCGGGCGGTCTCGCACGGCAACCCCCTCCACCTGACGAACAAGAAGGCCAAGGAGCTCGCGGGGCTGCTGGAGAGCCAGGGAGTAAGGGTCTGGGTCTCTGAAGCGGTGTGCTTCACCGACTCCTCCCTGAAGAACCGGCTGCCGGCCCACGACCGGCACGGCGTCCACACCGTCCCCCAGCTCATCACGGTGCTGAAGGAGCCACCGGCCTACGAGCAGCGCCGGATCGACGCGGTGCGTTCGCGTGCCGTGGCCGCGGCACTCAAGAAGGTCGGCATCGCCCCCAGCGACGCCGAGTACAAGGTCGGCCCTTACCTCCTCAACCGCAAGTCCTTCGACTCAGGCCCCACCTGGGCCGACTACCTGGCCAAGCACACCGATCTACCGGAGGCCGCGCGAGTCCGGGTCTACCTGCGCGAACGAGGGGCGGATGCCGGCCTGCGCGCCTCGGTGGAACACGCGGCACGGCGGGAGGCCGCGGTGCTCCGACGCTTCCGGCACCCGGGAGTCGTACAGCTGAAACAGTACGACCCCTCCGGGCACTCGGCGGGCCCCGCACTGATCTTCGAGTACGACCCGCGAACCCTGCGGTTGGACGAGTACCTGCTCCAGTACGGCCCCAAGCTGGACATCCTGAGCCGGATGGCGCTGGTACGCCAGCTCGCCGAGACGGTGCGATCGGCGCACAGCCGTCGCATCTACCACCGCAGTCTGGCGGCGCACGCCATCCATCTGATTCCGCGCCCTCGGGGTACGGACGGCACCGACAGCGAGGAGGGGGGCTGGCTCAGCCCGTTCCTGCAGATCTCCGACTGGCAGATCGCCGTTCAGCGCGGCTCGGAGCAGGGCGGCCCGGGCGGAGGCGACCGCCTGGCGCCCACGACGCTCTCCCGCGCGGGTGCTCACCTCGCCGAGGGCGCCGACCCCTACCTGGCCCCTGAGCTGACCGCGCTGAAGCCCGATCCTGTCGGCCTGGACGTGTACGGGCTGGGCGTACTGACCTACCTGCTGGCGACGCTCAAGGCACCGGCTGCAAGCCAGGCCGAGCTGCTGGCCCGGTTCGAGGCCGGTGAGGGGCTTCGCCCCAGTGCGGTCGTCGACGGGCTGTCGGGATACATCGACGAGCTGGTGCAGGCCGCCACCGCGTACGACGTCGACGCCCGGCTGTCGTCGGTGGACGAGTTCCTGGAGATGCTGGAGGTCGTCGAAGCAGACCTGACCGAGCCGGTGTCCGCCGATCCCGTCACCCCGGCCGCCATTCCGGCGCCCGTTCCGGAAAAGGACCCGCTGGACGCCGTGGCGGGCGACGTGCTGGCCGGGCGCTGGGAAGTCCGCCGCCGACTGGGCACGGGGTCCACGAGCCGCGCTTTCCTGGTGCGGGACCTCCGTGCCGGGCCGGAGGTGCGGTTCTCCAAAACGCTGGCGGTCCTGAAGGTGGCGCTGTCCGACAGCAGGGCCGAGGTGCTGGTGCGCGAGGCCGAGGTCATGGGGCGGCTGCGCGCCGACTCCCGGATCATCCGTCTCGTCGAGCCCGAGCCTCAGCGCATCGCCAACCGCACTGTGCTGGTCCTGGAGTACGTCGGCGACGAGCGCGCCGCCGACCCCGACTCCGCCGGCGCGTCGGGCTCAACCTGGACCAGACGCCGCGAGGAGACCGTGGCCCGTCAGCTGCGCGACTCGGGCCGTCTGTCGGTGGACCAGCTGGAGGCGTACGGCGACTATCTCTTCGGCGCGGTGGACTTCCTGGAGGGTGAGGGGGTCTGGCACCGGGACATCAAGCCGGACAACATCGCGATCCGCATCCGCCCGAACCGGACCCGTGAGCTGGTCCTGATCGACTTCTCGCTCGCCGGCTACCCGGTGCACGAGACCGGCGCGGGTACGGACGGCTATCTCGACCCGTTCATCGGTACGCTCACCGACCGCTCGGTCTACGACGCGCACGCCGAGCGGTACGCCCTGGCGGTGACGCTCCACGAGATGGCCTCGCGCGAGCTTCCGGTGTGGGGCGACGGAAAGGTGTCCGCGCGGCAAACCGACCCCGAGCAGGAGCCGTACCCGACCATCGCGGGCGATGCTTTCGACCCGGCGGTCAAGGACGGACTGGTCGCCTTCTTCCGTAAGGCGCTTCACCGCGACACCTCTCAGCGCTTCCGCGATCTCAAGCCGATGCGGGACGCCTGGAAGAAGATCTTCCTGGCCATGGACGAGGCCAAGCCCTCCACCCGCCGCTCCCGGACCGTCCCGAAGGCCGACGAGGGGGCGTCGGCCGGTCCGCGTACGCCAGAGTCGGGTATCGCGGACGCCGAGGAGGACAGTGCGGAGCGGCTGCGTGACCGACAGGCCGCGCAGGCGGACCGCACCACGGCGATCTCCGCATCGGGGCTCGGCCCGGCGGCGGTCTCCTTCGTGTACGGACTGAAGGTCGACACGGTCGGCGAGCTGCTGGACTACAGCCAGCGGCAGTTGGTAAACGCACCGGGCCTCGGCGCCAAGACCCGCCGTGAGGTGCTGGGCCGGATCAAGGAGTGGCGGCGGCGACTCGCCGAACTGCCGGCCGCCCCCCTGACCCCGCAGGGCCGCAAGGAGGCAAAGGCCGAGCTTTCGGCCGCCGAGGAGGCCGTGGCCGGCGCCATGGCCGACGCCGGGGCGACGGCTGCGGATTCGCTGCCCCAGCGCGCACTGCGCGGGGTCAGCCTGGACACCCTGGCCACCATCTTCGTACCGGAGCTCAAGAAGGACGGCTCGAACCGCAACGAGTGCGAGATGGTCCGGCTGCTGCTGCGCCTGCCGAACGAGCGCGGTGAGCTGCCGTCCGAGGTCGGTGTCTGGCCGAAGCAGAAGGACGTCGCCGAGGGTCTGGGCCTGTCCGCGGGCCGTATCCCGCAGATGCTCAAGACGCAGCGCACCCGGTGGAAGAGGCACCCCACGGTGCGGGCGCTCCGCGCGGAGGTACTGGACCTGCTGCGCACCTCGGGGCGACTGGCGTCCGCGGCGGAGGTGGCGGACGCCCTCGCCGTCCGTCGGGGCACCACGCTTCTGGAGCGCGAGCAGCGCCGCGCACTGGCCTTGGCGGCGGTACGGGCCGTGGTAGAGACCGAACAACTCCTGCCGCAGGAAAGCGAGTTCCGACACGCACCGAACCGGGACGCGGCGGACGAGGCGATGGGCGCGGGCCTGCTGGCCCTGGAGGTCGGCGAGAACGACGCGCCCCAGACTCCGTCCGCGCCCGGGCTTTTGTACTACGCGCAGCAGCTGGGGCGGGTCGCCGACCGGCTGGCGAAGCTGGACACCCTGCCGACCGCGACGACAGTCCTCACGGACCTCACGGCGGTCCCCCCTCCGAGCGCCACCGTCGAATGGGACGAGCGCAGGTTGGTCATGGTGGCCGCCGCAGCGTCCCGTAACGCGGGCGCGACGCCCCGTCTGGAAATCTACCCGCGCGACCTGCCGCTCGTCCGGGCTCTGCGGCTCACCCAGGCGGGGCTGGTCCGGTGGATTCCGGGCGTACCGGCCGCCGACCAGCCCGGCCTGCCTCCTGCCGAGGTCCACGAACGGGTCCGAGCCCGCTTTCCGGAGCTGCTCAACGGGCGGGGCGAGCGCACGCTGCCGATCGGCGGCCCGCTGACCAAAGCACTGCGCGACGCCGGATTCGACCTGGTGCTGTCCACGCGCCAGAGAACAGGCACGCTGCGCTACCTTCCCCGCAGATCTGATGCCGTCTCCAGCTTCGTCTCCTCCGACGGGCAGCGTCAGGCGACCGCCACCATCTCTGCTCGGCGCTACTCGGACGACGGGGAGATGGCAGCCGCCTGGGCCACCGAGGAGCGTCTGCTGGCTTCAGCGCGGCGGGACGGCTTCCGCGTACTGACAGTACGGACAGGCCGCATGCGGCCTGCCGTACAGGAACTGGCGAGCGAACGCTTCGGCGCCCGGCCCATATCGGTGACCGAGCTGTTCCTTGACGCCCTGCACGACCTGGTCGACGCGCGCCCCAAGCCCACCTGGGAGACGATCCTGCGCGCGGATGTGGCTCAGCCTGGCTCGAAGGGCGCGATGAAGTTCGCGGAGTACGCGCGCACCGCATGGGCGGCGGTCGAGCCATATGTGGGCGAGTTGCTGACCCCGGCGCATGCCGGCTCCCCCGTCCTCCTCGCAGATGCCGGGGTGCTCGCACGCTACGACGCGATGGGCGTGCTTGACCGGTTGGCGGAGCAAGCGCGCGGGGGCGGAGCCGGGCTGTGGCTGCTCTGCCCGCAGAGCGACCCGGCCCGACCGCCGCGGCTGGGCCGGACAGCGGTACCGCACCAGGCGGGGCTGGGCGAGTGGATCCCCCTGCCCGACGGCTGGACGCGGAACGTCCACCGCGGCAACGAACAGAAGAACGGCGTACGAAGTGCGCCAGCAGTGAACGCGAACGTGACATCGGGAGACGTGCAGAAGTGATCGACCGCGAGAGCAAGGCGCTGCTGACCGACCTGATCAAGCAGGTGAAGGCGGTCGAGGCCGATCTCGACCAGCAGGTAGCGGAGGGCGACAAAAACCTCAAGCCACTGCGCACGGAGCACGGAAAGGTGTGTGCCACCTTCGCAGTCCCCGCTCAGGCCCCTCGCTGGGCCACCTGGCTGGAGCAGCACATCGCGGAGCTGCCTGCGGAGCGAGCGCAGACCGTACGGGACGCGGAGGCGGTCGCGGGCCGCCTGCGGGCGGAGCACGAGGAGGCCCGGAAGCTGGGACGCACTGCGGCGACCTGGAACGCCTGGCTGGGCGAACGGGTCACGCAGGTGGCCGTGGCGTGGGTGCTGGGCACGGTGTTCGTCCGCTTCTGCGAGGACAACCGGCTCGTCCCGGAGCCGTACATCACGGGGCCGGGCGCCGAGCGCCGCGACTTGGCCGAGGCTCGGTTCGCCCAGTACGTCGAGGAGACCGACAACCCCACATACCGGGGATGGCTGGAGAAGGCGTTTGCGGAACTGGGCGCGGGACAGGCCGGCAAGCTCCTGTTCGACCGGGAGCGCAATCCGCTCTACCAGATCCCGATCTCGCACGACGGAGCCCGCGCGCTGGTGGAGTTCTGGCGGGAGCGCGAGGAGGGTGACGCGGGGGCGGCGAGCACAGCTGGTACCGACGCCGCCTCCGGCTCGGAAAGCAAGCTTCCGCCGCTGGTCCACAATTTCACAGACCCGCTGAACGAGGACGGTACGGAGGGGTGGGACACCCGCTTTCTGGGCGACCTGTACCAGGACCTGTCGGAGGCTGCGCGGAAGACGTACGCGCTGCTCCAGACACCGGAGTTCGTGGAGGAGTTCATCCTCGACCGGACGATGAGCCCGGTGGTGCGGGAGCTGGGCGGCCGGTTCGGCGAGCTGAAGATGATCGACCCGACGTGCGGTTCGGGGCACTTCGTGCTGGGCGCGTTCCGCCGGATGGTGAAGCTGTGGGCGGAGCGGCACCCGGGCCGTGATGTGCATGAGCGGGTGCGGGACGCACTGAACGCGGTGCACGGGGTGGACATCAACCCGTTCGCGGTGGCCATCGCCCGGTTCCGGCTGCTGCTGGCGGCTATGGCGGCGGCGAACGTGCGGACGCTGGAGGAGGCGGGGCGGTACGACTGGCCGGTGCACTTGGCGGTGGGTGACTCGTTGATCGAGGACCGGCAGCAGGAGTTGGATCTGGTCAGTGAGGACACCGGGAAGCGGTTGGTGGATTTCTCTTATGCGACAGAAGACCTGAATGATTATCCGGGGATTTTGGAGCGGGGGAGGTATGACGTGGTAGTGGGGAATCCGCCCTATATTACAGTAAAGGATAAAAATCTAAATTCAATTTACCGCAACCTCTACGCTTCTTGCGCTGGGACATACGCACTTTCCGTGCCGTTCGCCGAACGATTCTTCCAACTAGCGAAAACAGGCTACCCTGGCGAACGAATCTACGGCATGGTCGGTCAGATCACATCGAACTCGTTCACCAAGCGGGAGTTCGGAACTCGACTGATCGAGGAGTACTTCGCACACAAAGTCGAATTGACCGAGGTAATCGACACCTCAGGAGCCTATATTCCCGGCCATGGCACACCTACCGTAATCCTTGTGGGGCGCCGCCGAAGCGGAAATTCACGAAGTGAATACGTTCGCACCGTGCGGAGCGTCCAAGGTGAACCTTCCGTCCCGTCAAGCGGGAACTACGGATTCGTTTGGAGTGCAATCGTAGAGCAAATCGACAAACCGGGATCACATAGCAAATGGGTCTCAGTCGAGGACTTGGAGCGCCAGCGATTCTTCGGGAAGCGGCCATGGATTCTTGCGGATGGCGGGCTAGAGATGAACGAAACCATTCATTCATCCTCCGTGGAACAGCTGCGCAACAGATCCCATCGCGTCGGCTACTTCGGCATGACTGCTGCCGACGACGTAATGCTGCGCCCCAAACGGTCCTGGCCTATCGACATGAAAGACCTACTGACACCCATCGTGGTTGGCGAAGAGGTTCGCGACTGGATCGCCAGAAGCGATAACTGCGCCTTCTTTCCGTATTCCGATAAACATGAAATCAAGGAAGTCCCAAGTGCAATTCTGGGCAGCCGAAATCTTTGGCCATACAAAACGGACCTTGGAAGCCGTGCAACGTTCTCTGGTAAAACCTATTTTCACGCTGGCCGAAAGTGGTGGGAATGGCACCAGCTCCCCAAAGACGATGGGGCTCACGCTTGGTCCATCCCCTTCGCCTTCGTGTCAACTCATAGCCAATTCGCCCTAGATCGAGGAAAGCAATCATTCAAGCAAACTGCTCCAGTAATTAAATTGCCGCAAGGAGCAACGGAGACCGATCACCTCAGCATTCTAGGACTCTTGGGAAGCTCCACTGCCTGCTTCTGGCTAAAGCAGGTTTGCTATCCGAAGGGCGGTGACCCTGTGGGTGGATCTGGAGCGAGGGTGAGCATCCACCCCTGGTCAGACCGATATGAATTTAATAGCGGAAATGTAGAGAAAATCCCGCTGCCTTCGACTGGCCCTGCGTCACTCGCATCCTCTCTAGACACATTGGCTCACGAGTCGGCGCTTACAACAACGATGAAACAAGACAGCCATGCCGTTCCAACCAAAGAATCAATCAGCGAACAGCGGACCGCATGGCACTCAATCCGCTCTCGAATGATCTCTCTGCAAGAAGAACTCGACTGGCAGGTCTACTCCCTCTACAAGCTGCACTCCGAAGATCTCCGCGCCCCCGAATCCGAGGTCCTCGAACTCGCCCTCGGTGAGCGCGCCTTCGAGATTGTCCTCGCGCGGCGGGTCGAGAAGGGCGAGGCATCCGGCGAGTGGTTCAAGCGGCACAACTCCACCCCCATCACCGAGATGCCTGACCACTGGTCCGACGCCTACAAGGCCGTCGTCCAGAAGCGCATCGACGTCATCGAGACGTCCCGCGCCATCGGCATGATCGAGCGCCCCGAGTACAAACGGCGCTGGGCCACCGAGGGGTGGGACGTTCTCCAGGAGCGGGCCCTCAAGTCCTGGCTGCTCGACCGGATCGAGAACCGCGACTTGTGGTTCCAAGACGGCCAACCGACCATCCTCACCCGCAGCCAGCTCACCTCCGCGCTCTCCCTCGACGAGGACTTCGTGTCCGTCGCCCAGCTGTACGCCCCCCGCAAGGAGTTGGCGACCGTCGTCGCCGATCTTCTCTCCGAGGAGCACGTGCCCTTCCTCGCCGCGCTGCGCTACAAGCCCTCCGGCCTGAAGAGGCGCGCCGACTGGGAACACGTATGGGAGCTCCAACGGCTGGAGGACGCCGCCCCGGACGAGCCGGCCAAGCGGAAGATCCGGGACTCGATCCCCGTACCCCCCAAGTACACCTCGGCCGACTTCCTCAAGCCGTCCTACTGGCGGGCCCGGGGCAAGCTTGACGTCCCGAAGGAGCGGTTCATCTCGTACGCCACGGGCCCGATCTCCGACACCCCCGAACTGTTCGGCTGGATGGGCTGGGACCACCGTGAGCAGGCCCTGGCGCTGACGACGTACTTCACCAACGAACACGGTCTGTCCACCGAGGAGATGACACCCCTTCTGGCGGGCGTGCTGGAACTCCAGCCCTGGCTCGACCAGTGGCACAACGAGCTCGACCCGCTGTACGGCAGCAGTCCTGCCGCCTTCTTCGCCGGATACCGTGCCACTCAACAGGGCCAGCACGGCCTGACCGACGAAGATCTGCGCGCCTGGCGGCCAGCCCCGGCCACGCGTCGCGGGAGACGCCCGGCGGGCGGCTGACTCGTCTGATCCCGAGTACGGCGTGCAGATCAGGCCAGCACGGTTTGTACGTCGTACTGCGGGATGTAGCTGTTCCGGGTGACCACGGCCGGCCCTTCGGCCTGCGCCTGCGCGACCAGTATCCGGTTGAAGGGGTCGATGTGCAGTTCCTCATCCCCGTATGGGACGGCATGCGATCTACGCTCTACGCCATCGCCATCGCCATCGCCATCGCCATCGGCCTCGACGCTGGGCGCGCGTTTGGCAGTGAGCTGCTCCCCCGTCGAGGCGACGCGGATGACCTATGCGGTGAAACCCCGCTAGCGACCGGCAACCGCGTTGCTAGGGTGAACCGTTGGCATCCATCAAGGGCGGGGGACCCATGACGTTCGACGACGAGTGGGCCGCACTCAAAGCTGACGCGCAGAACCGGCAATCCGTGCGGATGAGCCTCAACACCGCCGGGCCCCAGCCAGGCGCGCCGGGGTCGAGAACCGATCCCGACCTCGTGGTCCATCAGGACGACCTCGGGGCGGTCGGCAGCGAGGCGTTCCGCGTCCACGGGGAACTGCGGAAGCGCGCCGACCTGGCGGGGGCTGGTGCTGACAAGGCCGGCGCGGGGACCACCGCTCGGGCGGCGGCGGAGTTGCGGGGCCGGAACTTCAGCGCGGGAAGTGAGCTGTACACCACTCTCGAAGTCTGGACCTCTCAGGTGAAGACCGTCCTGCAGATGTGTGCGCACATCTCCAACCACCTGGACTACTCGAAGAAGTCGGCCGTCAACGACGAGGTGGAAATCGCCGCCACGCTCATGGGGCGCAACGGCTCCGCCGTACCGGTATCGGAACTGCTGAAGTACGTGAAGTAATCAGGGGGAGCGGAAGACGTGGGGGCGTTCTCGTACACGGATCTCATGGAAGTCGACCTGGGGAAGTTGAATTCGGCCGCCGAAGACTGGGCCTCGACGGCGGCCGGGCTGAAGGAGCTCAGGGCCGACGTGCAAAAGGGTCTTCTCCGACTGTCCGACGGGGCCGACTGGGCAGGCTTGAACGCGACTGTCACCAGGGAGTTCATCCGCAAGACGGTCAAGGAGGTCGTGGATCTCCAGGTGGAGGCCCAGAGCATCGCGGCCGTCCTCCAGGACGCCCATGACGAACTGACCCACGTGCAGAAGCAAGCCCGGAAACTCTCGGCGGAAGCGCGCAAGGGCGATCCTGACCGGGCGGCAGGCCCTGATCCGGGGCTGGTGGTGTCGGACGGCCCCAACGGCACCGTGAAGGTGATCGAGGCTTTCTGTGGTGTGGAGGGCACGTCACAGCGGACCAAGGACCTGATGCAGTGGTACGTCGACACCCTCACGGGCCTGGTGGCGCACGCGGCGGAGATCGACGCGGCCGTGACCCGGGCCCTGAAGCGGAGCCATGGCGGCGACCCGCACAACGCGGGTCACGCGACGTACACCTCGCTCGATGAGGACCAACTGCCCCGCGCGACCAAGCTCGCCTCGCTCGGAGGCGACGCGAACACGGCACAGCGGGCCGAGCTTCAGCGTCTATGGACGTCGCTCAGCCCTCAAGCCCGCGCGGAGCTGTGGACCGGGCACAAGGACAGTCTTCTCGCGGCGGGGCTCCTCACGCCCACCGTGAAACAAGCCGCTCCCGATCGTGGCTCGGGGCCGCACGGCATCGAGAAACCAGGGGCAGAGGACCGAAGGGTCCGGGAGAAGATGAACTTGATCGCCGAGGCCGCCGACTGGAAGGGTGACAACGACGCCTCACGCCACATGGCTCACTACCTGGCGAACAGCGGGACGGGCATGGAGCTGCCGGTCGACAAGATGATGTCGGACGTAGCGGACTTCCACGCACACATCGAGGGCAGCATCACAGCGCACAAGGACACATGGCGCGAAGAGGCTCTCGCGGAATTCCGACGCAACGGGGGCCAGCCCGTCTCAATACCGGTGGAGACCAGCAACCGCGACTTCAGTTTCAACCAAGACGTCAACGAGAACTGGTTCTTCGCGGTCGGATCGACCAGGTCGAATGTGACCGGAGTGGTCACCGTGGTCCCCGATGCCCACGGCGAACCCAAGGTCGGTCTCGACTACCAGGCCAATGCATGGGACCGCTACAACTGGGACGAGAACAAGGGAGTGAACATCGGCTTTCCTTGGGGCGGCGGCATCGACATTCCGGATGGCCGGATGGCCCGTCTGCACACGACCGGAATCGCCCAGGAGTTCGACATGGCAGGCAGTAGTTCCGTCAAGCACTACGATCTGGGCGGATCGGCCCCGAACCAGAGCCCGCTGCCCGCGCCGGACGAGCCCGGGCGCGAGGGCGGTCGCACAGACCCGGGCCGCGAGCAACAGGAAGCGCGGTGAAGGACCGATGAGCAGTTCCAGCAGGAGCGCCGACGGCGAACAACCGGTGCGACGCCGTCGTACCTCGGTGGTCTCTGTCATCGCGCTGGCGCTCTTCGCCTGCGTCGCCGCCACGATCGGTGTGGTCTCCTGCGCCGCCGACGACGTGTCGTCGGACCTGGCGGAGAAGGAGATGACCTGTTGCTGGGAGGACGAGGCCACGCCCGCCTGGATGAGCGGCCAGCTCGGCATCCGGATCCCGGAGGGGGCATCGGACCGCCGGGCCGGCTACAAGGTAGGGCAGCGCTTCGACACCGGTCTGCTGTCCTTCGTCCTGCCGAGCGAGGAAGCGGAGACGTACACCGGCCGGCTCATCGAGAAGGGCACAGTGATGATCGGGAACTCCCACCCCAAGGAGAAGGGGTACCGTCCCGCGGCCGCCTTCGGTCACCTCGGACTGCCCGAACCGGAGACTTTCGTCCAGGGACTGCGCATGACCAGCCTGTGCCCGGACGACCTCACGTCGCCCGAAGGCACGTACCTCCAACGCTGCGTCGACCTCTTCGCCCACGAGTTCACGGCCGGTACGACGCGGATCTACATCCGGTCGACCATCGAACCGTCCGTGACACCCCCTCCCTCGAACGACGCATCTTGACCCTCATCCTCGACACGCATGTCCTGAACGTGGGGGAGACCTCTCCCCCACCCCCTCGTCTCTCCCGCCCACCCCCGCCGCACGGCCCTCCCAGCCGGATACGATCGAGGCCGGGCCCGCAGGCGTGCGCGCAGCCGTCCGAGCCGGAAAGCCCGATTGTCGTAGGCGCACGAGATCCAGGAGAAGCGAGACAGAGATGGCCCCGACAGCCGCCACAGCCCCCCTCCTCCGGGATGTCTTCCACATCAAGACGTCCATCTCGACCTCCGACTACGTGCTCAAGCTCGCCGAGGCGGTCACCGAGGAGGGCGCGGCGCAGGCGCTACGGGACTACGTCGTCACCGAGCGGCTGCTGGAGAACTTCGACGAGGCCCTCGGGCTGATCAAGGCAGCGCTCGACGGGCACACTTCGAAGGCCGCGTATCTTCACGGGTCGTTCGGTTCCGGTAAATCACACTTCATGGCCGTGTTGCATGCCCTCCTGCGTGGCGACGAGGCCGCCCGGGGACGGAAGGCTTTCGACCCGGTCCTGGGCAGGCATGAGTGGCTGGCAGCCGACAGGAAGAAATTCCTGTTGGTGCCCTACCACATGCTCGGGGCGAAGTCGCTGGAGCAGCGGGTACTCGGCGGGTATGTCAGTCATGTCAAGGCGCTGCATCCGCAGGTTCCGATCCCACAGGTCTACCGGACCGACTCCCTCTTCCAGGACATCCGCTCCCACCGGGAGCGGATGGGCGACGCGGCCTTTATCAAGGGGCTCGCCGGGGCGGACGAAGCCGGTTCCGAGGGTGCCGACGGGGACGGTGACGACTGGGGCGACGAGTTCGCGTGGACGTCTGAGCTGCTGTCCACCGCCCTCGCGGCCGAAGAGCTGGACGGCGGCGAGGTCTCTCTCGACCTGGTCAACCCGACCACCCCGGCCGAACTGCGGGCCAAGCTCGTGCACGACGCGTGCGCCACCTGGTTCCCCGGCTTCGCCCGGAACGCAGCCGAGGACGAGCACGGATTCATCTCACTGGACGCCGGCCTCGCGGTGATCGCCGAGCATGCCAAGTCGCTCGGCTACCACGGACTGATCCTCTTCATGGACGAGCTGATCCTCTGGCTCGCCAACCGGGTCCACGACCAGAAGTTCGTCTCCCGCGAGGCTGACAAGATCACCAACTTCGTGGAAGGCGCGGACTCCCGCCGCGCGGTCCCGATCGTGTCGTTCATCGCCCGCCAGCGTGACCTGCGGGAACTGGTCGGCGAGGAGATCTCCGGCGCCGCCGAGGCCGCGATCCAGGACAGCCTGCGGCTGGCCTCGGGGCGCTTCGACACGATCACGCTGGAGGATCGCAACCTGCCCCAGGTCGCCCATGCCCGACTGCTCCAGCCCAAGGACGAGGAGGCCGCCGCGAAGCTGGACGCGGCGTTCGCCAAGATCAAGCGGGTCGGGCCCCAGGTGTGGGACGTTCTGCTGGGCTCGGACGAGGGCACGACGGGCGCGGACGAGGAGTCGTTCCGGCTGACGTACCCCTTCGCCCCCGCGTTCATGGACACGCTGGTGCACATCTCCTCGGCGCTCCAGCGGTCCCGTACCGGTCTGAAGCTGATGGGACAGCTCCTGGCCGATCACCGCGACGACGCGACCCTGGACAGCCTGATCCCCCTCGGCGATCTGTACCCCGTGATCGCGGACGGCGGGGACAAGCCGTTCGTGGACAGTCTGAAGGTGGAGTTCCAAGCGGCGGACAAGCTGTACCGCTCCAAACTCCGCCCGCATCTGCTGGCCACGTACGAGATCACCGAGGAGGACATCGAGCGGTACCGGCACCGGCGCGACTCCGTCACCGATCCGCAGCTGGCCAACCGGTGCCGGGGCTTCATCGGCGACGACCGGCTCATGTGCACGCTGCTGCTCTCCGCGCTGGCGCCCAGTGTGCCCGCCCTGCGGGACCTGACCATCCGGCGGCTCGGGGCCCTGAACCACGGGTCGGTCCTCTCCCCCATTCCCGGTGCCGAGGTCGGGGTGATCAGGACGAAGGTCGACGAGTGGGCCTCGCGGTTCGCCGAGATCAAGGCGACGGGAACGGACGCCAACCCCGGTGTGCGGCTCGAGCTGGCCGGGGTGGACGTCGACTCCGTCATCGCTAACGCCGACGTGAACAACAGCGCGTCCAACAGGCGGGCCCTCGCCAAGCGGCTGCTCGCCGAGGAGCTGGGGCTGTCGCTCCAGGAGCGGCTGGTCGCGGACGAGCTGCAGCTCGTGTGGCGCGGCTCGCAGCGCAACGCGGAGGTTGTCTTCGGCAACATCGCGGACACCGACGACTTCCCCGACCACGAGTTCTCACCCAGCCAGGACGGGCTGTGGCGGATCGTCCTCGACCTGCCCTTCCACGAGGGTGAGTCGGGGCCCGTCGAGGACGCCAACCGGGTGGGTGCCCTACGCACGCTGCCCGGTACCCGGCCCCGTACCGTGGCCTGGATTCCGACCCATCTGTCCGCCGCCCGGTTCAAGGACTTCCAGCGGCTGGTCGTGATCGACTACGCGCTGGCGGACCAACGGCGCTTCGACACCGTGTACGCACGGCACCTCAACGCCGACAACCGAGCCCGCGCCAAGAGCCTCCTCGAGGGGCAGCGGGAGTCGCTCACCAAGACGGTGAAGGCCGCGTTCAAGCAGGCGTACGGCTGCGCGGACAAGAAGCCGAGCGATGTCGACGTGTCGTTCAACGAACACTTCGAGCCGCTGCCGGACGTCTCCGAGCTGCGGGTGTCCATCGGGATGTCGCTTCACGCAGCGATCCGCCACATCCTGGACAAGCTGCTGGCCCACCAGTTCCCCGCCCACCCCGATCTGGACCCGGAGAACACCGGCACGGCAGTACGCGCCTCCGATGTGCGCACGGTCTTCGGGCACATCCGGGCAGCGACGGAGGCCGGGGACCGGCAGGCCGAGATCCCGGCCAAGGACCGGGCCGCGATGCGGCGGATCGGTACGCCACTCGGCCTGGGGCAACAGAAGGAGGCGTACTTCAGGCTCTCCAACCGGTGGGTGGACCACTTCGGTCTCCAGGCCCGCGCCGAAGGCGGCCCGGGTGACCTGAGCGTCGTCCAGCTCACCGAGTGGATCGACCGGCCTGCGCCCATGGGTCTGGACCCGCTGCTGGCGCATCTGGTGATCGCCGCTTACGCGGAGATGGACGACCGGGTATGGGTGCAAGGCGGATCGCTGCTCGACCCGGCGCCCGAGCCGTCCGCCGTCAAGCCGGTCTACGCTCTGCGCTCCCAGCCGCTCCCGGACGAAGAGGTCTGGGAGGAGGCAGGGCAGAGGTTCTGGGAGATCTTCGGAGAGCAGCCGCCGAAGCTGCGGCGCGGCCGGATGGTCGGCCTGTTCGCGCGGCGAATCGGTCACCAGGCCAGAGCTTTCCAGCCGCATGCGGCCGACCTCGTACGCGAGCTGGAGAAGCGCTCCTCTCTGCTCGGCCTGGACGAGGCCGACGAAGGCGGTCGGCTCGCACTGGCCCGCCGCTCACGCGACCTGCTCGATAGGCTTGTGGCACTGGAGTGGGAATCGTCCGGAGGGTCGACGGGCGCCAAACAAATCATCACCGGCTTCGCCGCCTTCGACCTCGGCGAGGTACCGGCGGGACGGTACGGGGCGTCGGTCAAGCAGGCAGAGGCGGTGGCCTCGGCTCTGGCCGTGGCTGCCTGGGACATGCTCAGGCTCGCTCCGAACTACGGTGCTGCGGGTGAGGCGGTCCTGGAGTCGCTGCGGGGGGCTGCTCGCGCAGACCAGCGCACCACTGACTTGAAGGGTGCGCTCGGCGAGGCGCGGAGCGCACTCGTGACGGTGATCGACCGCAGTCAGCCGGCCGTTCCGTTGGCTTCCCCTCCGGTGGACATCGCTGTGCCCGAAAAGCCCACCGGTCCCGATGACATCGGCCTCGGCGCCGGTACGAGCAGTCCGCAAGTTCCGACGTCCCATCCGCAGTCGGGGCGTGCTCCCCGCAGGTCGGGAGGAGGGCGGACCACTGCGGCCCGCGCCATCGACGAGCTGCAGGCCGAGCTCGCCGGGCTGACTGCGGTGGAACCCGACGCGACGGTCGAGATCACGTGGCGGGTGGTGGAATGAGCCGGGCGACGAGCGGCACGGCAGGACCGACGGACACCGCGGCGAGCGCCGTACGGCTCAACACGGCGACCGTGACCCAGTACCTGGCCTCGCAGTCCGCAGGGCTCACCCCGGGGAAGCGGCGAGCGGTGCTGCTGCGGGCCGAGCCTGTATGGGACGGCCCGCCCACACTGGCGTGGGACGATCAGCGTCGGGCCGTGGTGGTAGGTGCCCCGTCGCCGCTGGCCGCGTACGAACTGGTCCTGACCCATCAGCTGCCGACGGCCACCGGACCTGACGTCATGGTCGTCCTGACCGACCAGGAGGAGGCAGAGCTCGGACCCGACCTGCTGGCAAGGGTCCACCGGCAGCGTGTGAACTCGGTCGACACCTGGGACGTCGTGCGGGAGGCGTTCGGGGCCGTGGAGAGGGACCCACGGCTCGAGCAGGACAACTGGGCAGCGGAAGCACTGCTGGACGCCACACCGCCGGGCGGGTGGCCACGGCTGGGGGGCGGCATACTGACTCGTACCACGGCCCTGACCTCGCTGGCTCTGCGGAGGCTCGGGATGGGCCGGTATGACCCCGACCGGAACCAGGGCGAATACGCCACCGTTCCGGCAGAGTCGGGGTCCGGTGGCGCCCTGGGCACCGAGCGACGGCCAGAGGCCCTCACAGGCAGTGACACCCTCGATGTGCATACCCTGCTCCGATGGTCGCTGACGCCCGGCGGGCCCGAGCGGCTGCTGGCCTTGCGCAGGCCCGAGCGGGAGGGGCTGGCGAGTTTCCTGGGCAAGGACGACAGGACCGGTCTGGCCGGACAGGCCCTGATCGCCCTGGTTGACGCCGGACACGGGCCGGACGCCGTGGCGTTCGGGCTGGCCTGCGCCGCCCTGTGGGCGAGCCCCGACGCTGAGGCAGAGGACTACCGAGCCCGCGGGCGGGCCGAACGCTGGTTCGGCGAGGAGCCGCCCGTCCGCGGAGAGGCACTGGACGCGCTCGCGTCGGCCTTCGGGCGGTGCTGTGAGGAGTTCGTCGCCGGCCTCCTGTTGACCGGGCGCACCGGTGCCCCTGACCCGGCGGCGCGGGCCCGGCGCCTGACCGCGACCACGCTCGACCGGGCCTCCTCGCTGGTCCGCCAATTCGGAGCCGAACGTGCCGCCCGTACCAGTCCCGTACTCGCGGAAGGTCTGGAGGCTCGGTTCGACGCGGCGGGCCGGGCGCTGTCCGGCGGCGACCCTAAGGTCATCAGCCGGGCTGTGTCCAACCTGGAGGCGCACCGCCAGGCGGTGGACCCGGATGCCCGGACCCGTATCCACCGTGTCGTGATGGCCCAGCGCCTGGCCCGGTGGCTGGCCACCGAGCCCGTGCCGGAAAGTCCCCACCTGGAAGCGGGGATCGCCCGGCACGTGGCGGAGACCGGCTGGGTCGACCTCGCTCTTGACCATATAGAGGCAGGCGGCGACCCCATCCCCTCCCTCGCGTCGGCCTACGACACCCTCTGTGCCTCTGTGCGTGAAAAGCGCCGCGCTATCGACCGGCACTTCGCCGGACTGCTCGCCACCTGGACGGCCAACGGCACCGGCCCAGGCTCGATGCTGACCGTGGAGACGTTCCTGCCGATCGTCGTCGCACCGGTGGTGAAGGGCGGGGAGCGTCGTGTCCTGCTGCTCGTCCTGGACGGCATGAGCGCGGCGATCGCCGCCGAAATGGCGGAAGAGCTGCGCGAGCACTGGGTTGAATACGACCCGCTCCCCAAGGCGAAGGGCTTGCCACAGCGCCGAGGCATGGCTGCGGCGCTTCCGACCGTGACGTCTGTCTCCCGTACCTCACTGTTCGCAGCACGGCTGATGTCGGGTACCCAGGCCGACGAGAAGCGGCTGTTTCCCAGCCACCGATTCTGGGGCGGCGCGGACGTCGCGGTGTTCCACAAGGAGGATCTGCGGGGCGAGAGCAGCGGAAGCGGCGTCGGGGGAGCACTGCGTGACGCCCTGGACTCGGATCACACCCATGTCGCGGTGGTGCTCAACACGATCGACGACCGGCTGGCCGGCGAACAGAAGCTGGGAGACGGAAGCTGGCGGCTCAACGACATAGGGCGGTTGCGGCAGTTGCTGCGTCGGGCCGCCGAGCAGGGCCGCGCGGTGGTCCTCACCAGTGACCACGGCCATGTGGTGGACCGGCACGGAGTGCGGACCGAGGTAGACAGCCCGCTCTCGGCCCGGCACCGGACGGCCGGGGGCCCGGTGGGGGACACGGAGATCCTGCTGGCCGGGCCGCGGGTGGTCGCACCGGAGCCGGACGGCGCGATCGTTGCGCTGTGGGATGCCGACTCCCGCTACACCGTCCGGCGGGCTGGCTATCACGGCGGCGCGTCGCCTGCCGAGGTCACCATTCCGGTGCTGGCGTTCCTGCCGTTCGGTGCTGAGCCCCCGGCGGGGTGGCGGGAGCTGGGAAGTCAGCAACCGTCATGGTGGTCGCTCGACACTCGGCGGGCCGCGAGCCCACCGGCGACCGTCATGCCTGCCCCTGAGCCCACCCAACGCCGGAAGGCCAAGCCGCAGGCCGTGAACGACACGGATGCGTTGTTCGACGTATCGCTCGCGCCGAACGTGTCCGCGGATGGAGACTCCCTGCTCTCCATGGCTCTGGTGGCTCCCCAGGACGCGCTCGTCGACGAACTCCTCGCGTCCGAACTCTTCGGCACTCAGGTGGCTGTGCTGGCCCGCAAACCCAACCTGCTCCACGTGGAGAAGGCCGTACGGGCGCTCCTGGACGCCGGTGGCACGCTGCCGGTCACAGCGCTGGCTCAACGAGCAGGTGTGCGCGCCACCGGAGCGGACGGATTCGGCGCCGTCCTTCGACAGTTGCTGAACTTCGACGGCGCGCAGGTGCTCGACGCTCTGCCCGACGGACGGACCCTACGGCTGGATGAGGCACTCCTGCGGGAGCAGTTCGAGCTGGAGTGAACTGGCCGGGTGCCGGGCCATGGCAGCGCCCGGCACCCGCCCGTCAGGTCAGTTCGCGCAGAATGCGGAGAAAGCCACGCAGTTCGTCGCTCAGCTTCGGAGTGAGGGGCTCGGCGTCGAAGTGCGCGATGCTGTTGCGAATGAGCCTTACGCGGTCGAGTTGCCGTACGAACTGAGTCCGGTCCATGCGCCAGTCGAGCGCCTTCCAGTTCTCGTCAGCTTTCACACGTAGGGCCGGATTCTGCTGCTCCCCGTTCAGCAGTTTCACGTACCCGTTGAACATCAGGTCCGTGATGAGTCCCGTCTGCATCCGTGGCTGGTTCGGCTGAACGGCTCGGATCGCGTCCGGGCCGATCTTGGCGCCGAGACACTTGCGCAACCGGAACTCGATCTCGCCGATGACGAAGAACGGCCAGGCGGTCGCACCGAACCTCTCGGTGATGTCCGCCGCGGTGACGATGCCGCAGAACGAACCATTGTTGGCCCTGACCAGCAGATATCCCTCCTCGCTGACCCGTGGTAGCAGCGAGAAGAAGTCATGATGCGACTCCACGACGGGTGGATCGACGAGTGCCTCCGTCAAGTCGGGCTGAGCGGCCCGCTCGTACGCCTTCACCACCGACCGCCAGGTGATGACACCGTGCAGAAGCACCCCGCCTTCGATGACGGGGATCTGCGAGTAGTTCATGTTGCTCATCAAGTAGGTGATCTCGGACAGTTTCTTGTCCGGAGTCACCGAGTACAGACCACTCACAGCCGATGGGATGTCACCGACTCTGATGGGGTTCTGGGGCAGTCCGCCAGTGGGCAGCTCCTCCGCGTCCTCCTGCGGTGACTCCTCGGAGTGCGGAGCTGCCTCGCGGGTGACGATCTGGACATCGGCATTGCTGTTGCACGTGGCGAAGTCCGGCAGGGTCGACAGGCCGACGTCCCTGAGGGCCTGCTCAATGAGCGGAACGGTGAGGTCGTTCCGCAGACGGGCGCCGAAGAGCGCCAAAAGCTCCAGGACGGGGATCTGCTTGCCCTTGAGAGCGAGCAGCTCGGCCTCGGTGGGGTGCCGCTGGGACATGTCTGGGCTCACCGGTCCCGTGCATCGCGGAAGACGGTCCGCTTACCCATGGCCGAGTCCACCAATTCGAGCAGTTGCTTGGCGCGGTGGGCGTAGAACGCCTCGAAGTCGTCGGTCTCGAGAGCGGCCAGATCAACGAGATGCGTAGCCATGACGTCACCGAACCACTCGGGTCGCATGCCCGACTCCAGTGTCAGTGTTTTGAGATAGGCGCGGGGAGGACCCGTCATGCTCTTGCTGGCGCGCAAGGAGAGGGGGGTCTTGTTCACCATCGAGTTGGCATGCGCGGCCCGACGGGGGTGGTTCTTCGCGACCCATTCCTTGGGAAAGATCGGTCGTACATCCACGGCCTGTTCCACCAGCCGGTCAGGGACGAGCGGACCGTCGGTGAAGTACCAGTCCACCGCTCCCTGCTTGATGAGGAGGGCGTAGATGCCCTTGTAGGCGGCGCTGTTGCGCGTGGTCAGCGTATCAAGGCGGTCGGACAGGAAAGCGGCCTCGGCAACAGTGTCGGGCACAAGGACGCTGCCGTCCCCGCGAATGCAGCTGATCAACTGTTCGACATCACGGGTGAAGCGGCTCTCGGTCGAACCGCCGTACATCTCTCCCATCACACCGCACCAGTACCACTGCGTGATCCGGTCATCCGCCCCCAGGGTGTCCGTCTCGTCCCCGATGAGGGCTCGAACGGCCGCGAGGGGCACCAGCTGCGTTCGATAGGGCAGATCCGCCGTGCGGACGATGCACTGCCGCTGCAGAAATCCCCCTACCCATGCGAATGCCTCCGCCACTCTCGGCGCGAGTCGGCGGAAGTCCTCCAACGGAAGCTCCAGCAGATCTCGACGCTTGCAGGACACCGAGATACTTCGGCCCGACCGCTTCGCCTCCCAGGTGCGGACCAGGGCAACTGCCTGGAGAAAGTCACTGCTGCTCAGGCCGTCATCCGACCCGGCGTCCGGCTTGCCGAACACCGGATAGGCGGAGGTGAGGCCCTTCTTGATGTGGTGCCACTCGTCCGGGAGGCGGTAGTAGTCGCCGAACTGCGCCGCATGGGCCTGGTTGCCGGCGTAGGTCGCGGTGAGGAGCTCGAAGACATTGAGCGGTACGCCACCGGTGTTCACTCGCTCGAAAACCGCGCACACGGCGTCCATCGTGGTCGATGCGGACAGCTTGATCATCGGCACGTCGAAGGACAGCATGTTGTTCAGGACTTGGTCCTGAAATTTCATCCAGACCGGCCAATTGGCCGGGTCACGTACGAACTCCTGTTGCCAGGCACCCACCCGCTGTGTATCGAAGACGTAGTGAAGGGGGAAGTAGCCAGCCTTGCATTCCAGCTCTCGCGTACTCAGATCGAGCACTACCTTGCGAGCGAAGTCCCGTTTCAGAATACGGTCCTCCGGGACGGAGACGATCGCCTCGTCCCGGTCTGTCGGCGCACCGACCGCTTTGGCGATGTTCACGTAGTACCAGCGCTTGAGGTTCTTCCCCCGAGCATCGACGGTTTCTACCGGTTTGTCCTGATGGAGTGCCTGGAAAAGCGAGGTGAGCCGCTGCTGCCCGTCCAACAGCAGCAGGTCCGGCACCTGAGCTTCGCCGTCCTCGGCACCTTTGAGAGCCCGGGCCTTGAACTGGGGCATACCGCCGGTGTGCAACGCCATCACCACACCGAGCGGATACTTCAGCGTGACCGTCGCGACAAGCGCTCTGATTCGCTCGTCGTCCCACTTCCACTCCCGCTGGAAGTCAGGCAGCTGAAGTGCGCCGGATGCGACGTCCTTGAGCACGTCCTTCAGGTCCGGATTGTCGAGCGCCACGCGAACTGCCCCCCATCTTTCAGTAAACTGTGCAACTGGATATTTGAGCAAGGCATGCCGTCGGTGTCAACCGATCGACGGACCCATCTCCGACTCGAGCGAAATTCGGCCGCGCATTCTTCGCCAGCGAGTGGATGCGAGACTGACTGTGTGAGTAACGAACGCCTCGAACGAAGTGGTTCAGTCAGCGCCGCCCGCCGCCGAGAGGTGATCGACGCCCTCCGCCGGGGCGCCGTCCCCGAGAGTGGACTCGATCTGCTCGCGACCGGCCTGAGCAGGTTCGAGGAGGCACTCGACGCGGAGCTGGACACGGCTGCATCAGGTGGTTCGGTGTTCAAGGCAGTGCGCGGCGAGTACGGGTCCGGTAAGACCTTCTTCACCCGGTGGCTCGGCGAGCGGGCCAAGCGTCGCAGCTTCGCCGTCGCCGAGATCCAGATCTCGGAGACCGAGACTCCCCTGCACAGACTGGAGACCGTCTACCGCCGTCTCACCGAGCGGCTGACCACCCCTGGATTCCCCCCCAGTGCGCTACGCCCAGTTGTGGACACCTGGTTCTACACTCTGGAGGAGGACGCTTTGGCTGCAGGCGTCACCGAGGAGCATCTCGCGGTCGGAGTGGAACGCCTACTGGCGGCGCGGCTCAGCAAGGTGTCGCGGCATGCCCCGTCCTTCGCCACCGCGCTGCGCGGATACCGTACGGCACTCACCTCGGGCGACGAGGGCACCGCGGCGGCCGTGATGGCTTGGCTCGGGGGCCAACCGCATGTCGCCGCCTCGGCCCGCAGAGCCGTCGGAGTCCGCGGCGACCTCGACCACTTCGGTGCCTTCGGCTTTCTCCAGGGCCTGCTCACCGTGCTGCGCGACTCCGGGCACAAGGGGCTCCTTGTCGTGCTGGACGAGGTGGAAACACTCCAGCGGATCCGTTCGGACGCACGGGACAAGGCACTCAACGCGCTGCGCCAACTCATCGACGAGGTGCACTCCGGGCGCTTCCCGGGCCTTTACCTGCTGATCACAGGTACTCCAGCGTTCTTCGAAGGCCAACAGGGCGTGCAACGACTGGCACCGCTGGCGCAGCGGCTGGCCACCGACTTCACCACCGACCCCCGCTTCGACAATCCGCGGGCCGTACAGGTGCGGCTTCCGGGCTTCACCCACGCGTCCCTCGTCGATCTCGGAATCACCATCCGCGACCTGTACGCGGACGGGGCCAACGCCCCCGAGCGGATCAGAGCCGTCGTGAACGACGCGTACGTCGCGGAGCTGGCATCAGCGGTGGGCGGGGCCCTGGGAGGCCGGGTAGGTGTCGCGCCCAGGCTGTTCCTCAAGAAGCTCGTCGGTGACGTCCTGGACAGGGTCGATCAGTTCGACGACTTCGATCCGCGTCAGCATTACGCCTTGACCATGAGCGCCGGCGAGATGAGCGACATCGAACGCAACGCGGCGGTGGACGACATCGACGAGATCGAGCTGGACCTTCCATGAGCGAGCACTCCGGACGTGACGACGCCACCGCCCCTCTCGATCTCCTGCATCCGGGCCTCGTCCATCACATCGTGAACACCCTCGGCTGGTCCGGCCTGCGGCCTCTCCAGGAGGAGGCCATCGCGCCCCTGACCGGCGGTGCCGACGCCCTCCTGCTCGCGCCCACCGCCGGAGGCAAGACCGAGGCCGCGTGCTTCCCTCTTCTCTCCCGCATGGAACGGGAGAGGTGGACCGGCACGTCCGTCCTGTACGTCTGTCCTCTCAAAGCCCTCCTGAACAACCTGTTGCCACGGCTGGAGGCATACACCTCCTGGCTGGGACGCACCGCAGCCCTCTGGCACGGAGATGTGGCCCAGAACCGTCGGAAGCGCATCCTGCGCGAACGGCCTGATGTATTGCTGACCACTCCCGAGTCGCTTGAGGCCATGCTGGTCAGCGTGAACGTGGACCATACGGCCTTCTTCTCCGGCTTGCGCGGCATCGTGGTGGACGAGGTACACGCTTTCGCCGGCGACGACAGAGGCTGGCATCTACTGGCCGTACTGGAACGGCTGGAGCGCGTGGCAGGCCGGTCTGTTCAGCGAGTAGGACTTTCGGCGACCGTGGGAAATCCTGAGCAGTTGCTGGCGTGGCTGCGGGGAGCACGCGGTGGTGAAACCAAGGGTGCTGGTAACGCGCGGGTGATCGCCCCCGGGCTGACCACTGCGGTCGTGCGGCCTACGGGCTCCACGGAGCCGGCTCCTTCCGGTGATGTCCAACTGGATTACGTGGGCTCCCTGGCCAACGCAGCCACCGTGATCGCCGCGCTCCACCGGGGCGAGAAGCGCCTGGTGTTCTGCGAGTCACGCAAGCAGGTGGAGGAGCTGGGGCAGAGCCTGCGCGCCAAGGGAGTCAACGCCTTCCTGTCGCACGCATCACTGTCCGCCGACGAGCGGAGGCGCGCAGAGGAAGCCTTCAGCTACTCCCGCGACTGCGTGATCGTCTCCACAAGCACGCTCGAGCTCGGGATCGATGTGGGAGATCTCGACCGCGTTATTCAGATCGATGCTCCAGGCACAGTAGCGTCCTTCCTGCAACGCCTCGGACGTACCGGCCGCAGACCCGGGTCTCAGCGTAACTGCCTGTTCCTGGCTCTCGACGAGGCGGCTCTGCTGTCGGCCTCCGCCCTCCTGCTGATGTGGACACGCGGCTGGGTCGAGCCTGTCGTCGCTCCGCCCGAACCCCGCCACATCGTCGCCCAGCAGATTCTTGCGCTCTGTCTTCAGGAACACCAGGTCGGTGGCCGGTTGTGGCAAGAATGGTGGGGTGGGTTGAGTCCGTTCGGTCCCGCGTCCAGACCTCTCGTACAGCACCTGGTGGAGGCCGGATTCCTGAACGACGACGCTGGTTTGATCTTCATCGGCCCTGAAGCAGAGCAACGCTTCGGATACCGACATTTCATGGATCTGACCGCCGTTTTCACCGCAGCGCCGGAGTTCACTGTTCTCAGCGGACGCACCGAGATCGGAACGACGGACCCCGCTTTGCTGACCGAACGGGTCGTGGCCCCACGTCGCCTCCTGCTCGCCGGGCGCAGTTGGCAGGTGTCCTATATCGACTGGTCGCGTCGCCGTTGCTTCGTCGAACCGGCCGCAGGTGGGGGGAAGGCACGCTGGGGCGGCGGTGGGCTCTCGCGTACGTCGTCCTACACGCTGACGCGAGCGGCACGCGAGATCATCCTCGGGGCGACACCTCGCGTGAGGTTCACCCGTCGCGCGACCAGTGCGCTTGATCAGCTCCGTACCAAAGCAAATGAGTTGGTGGACTCTACCGGCACAGTGATCCTGCGCGGCGGTCGCGGCACCATCGTGCGCTGGTGGACCTGGGCAGGTTACAAAGCCAACGCAACGCTGGCAGCGACACTGGCGTCGGTCTCCGACCCCCGCCAACAGCCGACTGACATGTATGTGCGGCTCCGTGAAAATCTCACTCTCGCGGAATGGAGTCAGGCGAAGTCCGATGCCCAGGAGCGTCTTTGTCTCCCCTCGGTGGATCCCCGCGCCCTCAGTGGGCTGAAGTTCAGCGCCGCTCTCCCTCACCGACTCGCCGAAGCCACGCTCTCAGCGCGGATGGCGGACCTTGAGGGGGCGGCGGCGGCACTCGCTGAACCAGTGCGGTTCACCTGACGGCATGCTCCTGGCAGAACGGCGATGTAGCCGGAAGCCTCGTCTACTCGCCTCCCGATGAAGCAAGAAGTACCAGAGGAGCACAGAGGCCAGAACCACCTGCAGGTGATCCGAAGAAATGGTGGCCGATGCGTGCCGCACTGTCTCTGGTGGCTCCTACCGCCCGCAGATTTGAGCAGTTCGAGACGAGGCAGGTCGGTCACGCGACGAAAACCATGGCGGATGCCGCCCGGAAGGGCCGTAGCGGCGACCGGGTCTGGCAGGCGCGGAACACCGCCGCGACAGCGGTCGGCGGGCCGGTGATTGTCGTCATCGGATCGCCTCCGCGGGGTCCTGATGGAGCTGGTGATCGCAATGGCGTGCCGACATGATGGAGGTGCTCTGCGCTGGCACGCGCACGTTGTGGAAGCCGTACAGCGTTACGTCGGTGGACTTTCCGTCGAGGTGTGTCCACGCTGCGGCCCGTGCGGGTTCAGCCCTTCGGGCGGGGGTTCTTCTCGATGACGCGGCCGTCCAGGTGCGCGGTGAGGTAGGCGCCGCCGTGCGAGTCGGAGACGTAGACGCGCAGGACCGGGCGGTCCTCGTGGAAGGGGGACGACGGGTCGACGATGACGTAACTGCTCTCCGGTTCGGGGATGTTGAGGGTCCGTTCCGCGGTGCGCAGGAGGGCGGGCAGCTGGTCCCAGTCGACGGTTCCCAGGTCGACGGTGGTGTCCCCGGACATCAGCGTGCCGCCCATCTCGTCGTTCTTCGCCTGCCCGTCGCGGTAGCTGAACCGGTCGTAGAGGCGGGCGTTGGACTTCAACGGGGCCTGGGCGGAGGCGTGTTCGCCGTAGAGGGTGAAGTCGGTGACCTTCGTGCCGCCCATCAGCGGCTTCAGCGCGGTGATCGCCGCCCGCGCTCCGTCCGGGGTGAGCAGGTTCGCGGGCGCTCCCGCCGCTCCCTCGTCCGCCCCGTCGCCCCGGTCCGCGGCCGGTTCCGGGGTGGAGCCGGACGCCGGGGGCGTGGCCTGCCCGCCGTCTGCCGGGGCGCTCGCGGAGTCGCGGGGCCGCTCGCCGCCCCCGGAGCCGGACCGCCCGAAAGGCAGGACGTCGGTCGTCCACAGGACGACGCCCGCGAGCACCAGCGCGGAGACGACGGACGAGGCGACGGTGAGCCTTCGGGTGCGGCGCGCGGTCTGCCGTCGGTGTTCGTCCTCGGTGACGGTCGGCGCGGGCGCGAGGGGTGGGGGTGGGGCGTACGGCTGCTGCTGGTACGGGTTGTAGGGGTTGTTCGGTACGGGTGCGGAGCCGCCGGGTGGGGTGGGTGCCGAGCCGGAAGCCGGTGCGGGCGGGAAGCCGTAGCCGGTCGGGGTCCGGTCGGCGGGGGCTCCGAAGCCGGTGGGCGTTTCCGCGGCGGAACGCGCGGCTCTGGGGTCCCCGGGCGCGGGGCCGGTGGGCGCGAGCCAGGGGTCTCCGGGCGCGGAGCCGGAGTGCCTGAGGCCGGAGGGCGTGGGGCCGGAGGGCGCGGGGCCGGAGGGCGCGGGGCCGGAGGGCGTGGGGCGGGTGGCCGTGGGTGTGCGGTCTGCGGGCTCGGGGGCACGGGGCGTGGGTGCGATGCCGTCCGGCGTCGGTCGCTTCCCCGTCGGTTCCGTGGGTGCGGGTGCCGGGGTGCGGGGCCCGTCGGTGCGGGCGGCCTCGGCCAGCAGGGCGTCCAGGGTGCCGGCGTCCGGGCGGGCCGGGATGTCCCGGGTCAGCAGCGCGGTCAGGACCGGGGTGAGGGCACCGGCCCGTGCCGGGGGCGGGATCTCCTCGTCGAGCACGGCGGCCAGGGTGGCCAGGGTGGTGGCCCGGCGCAGCGGGTGGCGGCCCTCGACGGCGACGTACAGCATCATGCCGAGCGACCAGAGGTCCGAGGACGGGTCGCCCTCGGTGCCCCGGATGCGCTCGGGGGCTATGTAGTCCGGCGAGCCGATGAGGGCGCCGGTGGCCGTGAGGCTGGTGGACTCCCGGATGGCGGCGATGCCGAAGTCGGTGAGGACGGGGCGGCCGTCGGTGCGCAGGAGCACGTTGGCCGGCTTCACGTCGCGGTGGTGGATGCCGGAGGCGTGGGCGGCGCGCAGGGCGGAGAGGATGCCGCGGCCCAGTCCGGCGGCCTCGGCGGGCGCCATGGGCCCGGCGGCGAGGCGGTCCTGGAGCGAGCAGCCCGCCACCAGTTCCATCACGATCCAGGGGTAGCCCTCCTCGCCCGGATCGACGATGTGGTGGACGGTGACCACGTTGGGGTGGTCCAGGCGGGCCAGGGCACGGGCCTCGCGCAGCACCCGGGCGCGCAGGTTGCGGGCGCCCTCGGGGTCGTACTCGGCGAGCGCCGGGTCCGGGGGCCGCACCTCCTTGAGCGCGACGTCCCGGTGCAGGGCCATGTCACGGGCCCGCCAGACCATCCCCATGCCGCCACTGCCGAGCCGCTCCACCAGCGTGAAGCGGCCGTCGATCACCCGTCCCGAGGGAGCCTCTGCGCTCATGCGCCGTAGCGTACGGGGAGCCGGTGACAGCGGGCCGGTGGGGCGGACGGGCGGGGAGGTTCGGCAGGCCGGACAGCGCGTCGGACCGCGCGCCCGGTCGGGCCGGAACCCGATCAGCCGCCGAGCTCGTCAGGCCGGGAGACCCGTCAATCGACGCGCCCCGTCAGGCCGAAGCGCGTCCGTGGGAGGAGGCGGAGGGCTGCTTCTTCGCTGTCGTCCTCGCGGTCGTCGTCTTCTTCGCCGCGCTCTTCTTCCCGGTGGTCTTCTTCGCCGTGGCGCTCTTCGCCGTGCTCTTCTTCGCGGACGTTCCGCTTCCGCCGCCCGCCCGGCTTTCTCCGGTCTTCTTCGCCGCCGTCTTCGACGTCGCCGTGGACTTCTTCCCGCCGGTGGACTTGGGGGCGGACTTCTTCGCCGTCGTGGAGCCGCCGGAGCCGGAGCGGGTGACCGTCTTGCCCGTGGGGGTGCGGTGCGTGGTCCTCTTCGCCGCCGTCTTCTTGATGGGGTGGACGTCGGCCATGTCGGTCCCGGCCTCCCCGTCCTCGGCCTGCCCGCCCGCACCTTCCCCGTCCTCGGCCTCGCCGCGTGATTCCTTCGCCGCGCGGACGCTGTTCTCCAGTGCCGCGATCAGGTCGATGACCTTGCCGCCGCCGGCGTCGTCGGACGCGGCCGGGCTCACCGTCCCGCCGGAGGCCTTCGCGGCGATCAGCTCCTCCACCGCCTCGCGGTAGTCGTCGTGGAGGCTGTCCATGTCGACCTCGCCGAGGGTGTCCATCAGGGCGTCGGCCAGGTCGAGTTCGGCGTCGCGGACGGTGACCTCGGTGTCCGGGGCGACGCCTTCGGGGGCCCGGATCTCGTCGGGCCAGAGCAGGCCGTGCATCGCGATCACGTCGTCGACGACCCGGAGCATGCCGAGTCGTTCGCGGCCGCGCAGCGCGTACTTGGCGACGGCGACCTTGTTGCTGCGTTTGAGGGCCTCGCGCAGCAGGGTGTACGGCTTGGCGGCGGGGACGCCGTTGGCGGAGAGGTAGTAGGCCGCGTCCATCTGGAGCGGATCGATCTGGTCGGCGGGGACGAAGGCGACGATCTCGATGGTCTTGGCGGTGGGCAGCGGAAGCTGGGCGAGGTCCTCGTCGGTGATCGGGATCATCGTGCCGTCGGCGTCCTCGTAGGCCTTGCCGATCTCGGCGCCCGTCACCTCCTCCTCGTCCAGTTCACAGACCTTGCGGTAGCGGATGCGGCCGCCGTCGGCGAGGTGGATCTGCCGGAAGTGGATCGAGTGGTTCTCGGTGGCGTTGACCAGCTTGATCGGGATGCTGACCAGCCCGAAGGAGATCGCGCCGTTCCATATGGACCTCACCGTTCACCCCTTTTGGCGGTTAAAGAAACTCAGGAGGCTTTTCGTGTGATTCTTATCGTATGACGCCGATCACCGAGGTGGCGGGGCGACGGGTCGCACTCAGCAACCTCGACAAGGTGCTGTATCCGGCCACCGGGACGACCAAAGGTGAGGTGCTGCACTACTACGCGGCCACCGTGGCGGCGGTGATCCTGCCCCAGCTGCGCGATCGCCCCGTGTCCTTCCTCCGCTACCCGGACGGCCCGGACGGGCAGCTGTTCGTCACCAAGAATCCGCCGCCCGGTACGCCCGCCTGGGTGGCCACCGCCGCAGTTCCGCACAGCGAGGATCCGGCCGCCCGGCAGGTGGTGGTGCAGGACCTGGCCTCGCTGGTGTGGGCGGCGAACCTGGTGGTGGAGTTCCACACTCCGCAGTGGCGGACGGAGGCCCCGGAGACCGCCGACCGGCTGGTGGTCGACCTGGACCCCGGCTCCCCCGCCACCGTCGTGGAGTGCTGCGCGGTGGCTCTCTGGCTGCGGGAGCGGCTCGCGGCCGATGGGCTGGTCGCGTACGGGAAGACGTCGGGCTCCAAGGGACTGCACCTGCTGGTCCCGCTCGCCCCGACCCCCTCCGACGCGGTGTCCGGGTACGCGAAACGGCTCGCCATGGAGGCGGAGGCGGCCCTTCCGGAGCTGGCCCTGCACCGGATGAAGCGCACCCTGCGGCCGGGGAAGGTCTTCCTCGACTTCAGCCAGAACTCCGCGTCGAAGACGACGGCGACCCCCTACACCCTGCGGGCCAGGGCCGAGCCCACCGTGTCCGCCCCGGTCACCTGGGACGAGATCGCCGACTGCCGCGAAGCCGGGGACCTGGTGTTCCGCGCCGGGGACATGGGCGGCCGGCTGGACCGGTACGGGGATCTGCTCGCCCCCCTGAACGATCCGGATCAGGGACGTCCGCTCCCCTGACCGGCCCGCGGCGGACGCGCCGGGCCGGTCAAGTCCGGCGCCGCACGGCCGAACCGTCTTGACCGGGTCATGACCTCGTCACGGCGCGAGGAAAGGCCACAAGTGACGGGTTGATTGTCGGACCCGTGGTGCACACTCTGCGCAGGCGCTTTCTACGGGGCGCGCCGGAGGGGTGTGACGGTCGGGGACGCCGCGAGGGCGTGCCCGTCCGGGCGCTGTCGTGGTCGTGGGGAGGGGATGGCGTGTTCTCGGGGATCGATGAGGTCGACTGGGCCTCGATGGAGCATGCCTACGGGCCTGCCGACGATGTGCCGGAGCTGCTGAGAGGGCTCGCGTCCGAGGATCCGGCGGAGCGGGAGACGGCCCTGGACGGCATGTACGGCGCGGTGCACCACCAGGGCGATGTGTACGCCTGCACGCTCGCCTGTATCCCGTTCCTCTTCGAGCTGGTCGCGGACCCGGGTGTGCAGGACCGGGGCTCCGTCGTCGAACTGCTCACCAGCATCGGCGGTTTCGACCTCGACGAGGACGACGAGGCCGAGATCGACGAGGACGAGATCGAGGGCGCGGCGAACTACGCCATGGCCGCGGCCGCGGTGACCGCGGGCGCCGGGATCTTCTTCGAGCTGATCGCCGACGAGGACCCCGGGGTGCGGCTGGCCGCCCCGCTGGCCCTCGCCACGCTGCACCGTCACCCCGTGCGGGTCCTCGCGCTGCTGCGGGAGCGGCTCTTGGTGGAGTGCGACGAGGAGGTGCGGCTGGCCCTCGTCGAGGCCGCCGGTCGGGTCGCGCTGCGCCACCGGCCGCTGGCGGGCCCAGTGGCGCAGTGGCTGAACGGGCTGGCCTCCCGCGCCCGTACGCCGGGGCTGCGGCTCGCGGCCCTGGCCCAGCTGGCGCGCTGCTCGCCCGACGGTCTGCCCGGTGATGTGGTGCCGGTGGTGTCGGGGCTGCTGCGCGAGATGCGCGCGGCACCTGCGCGGTGCCCCGCCCCGGTCCGGGACGACACGGCCGAGGGCGGCGCTGCCCCGGACCTGGACGCGGACCCGGCCCAGGCGCAGGCGCCGGAGGCGGACGCGGTCCCCGACCGGGATCCCGACGCCGAGCCGGTGGCCGCCGCGGACGGGGCCCGGGGTGAGCAGGTCGCGGCGCCGACGCTCGTCGGGCAGCTGCGGGCCCTCGCCGCCCAGGAGGACGCGGGGCACGGCGCGCCCTGGGCCGCCGACCTGCTGCGGACACTGCACGTCGGGCTCGACGACCGGGTGGGCGACCGCACCGCGCTGCTCGTCGACCAGTTGCGCAGCCCGGACCCCCGGCAGCGGCTCGACGCCGTACGGATGAGCGGCGGGCTGATACGGGCCTGGCGCGGCTCGTACGAGGAGCTGGTGGCCCTCGTGGGCGACCAGCTGGCCGACCCGGAGCCCCGGCTGGCGGAGGCGGCGTCCCATGTGCTGGAGGAGCTGTTCGGCCTCGCGGCGCCGGCCGCCGACGCGCTGGCGGCCCGGCTGGCCGCCTCCCCGGACGCTTGGGTGAGGTCCTGGGCCAGTGGCCCGCCCGGCCTCGGCTCCGCCGTGAAAGCGCTGGCCCGCCTCGGTGACCCCCGTGCGGTGCCCGCCCTCGCGGCGGCTCTGGCGCGGCCCCAGGTGGCGCACGACGTGGGGTTCGCGGTGGGCCATCTCGGGGCGGTGGCCCGGCCGCTGGCCGGACCGCTGCGGCGCAGACTCGCCGAGGTGGAGCTGGACGAGGGCGCCTACGACCGGGCGAGCCCGCTGCTGGCGGGGCTGACCGGGTTGCGCGCGGCCGAGGCGGCCCCCGAGGTGCTGCGGGTGCTGCGCGGGGCGCCGGAGTACCGGGGCGAGTGGCTGCGGACGGCGGCGCTTCGGGCGCTGGGTTCGTTCGGGCCCGCGGCCCGGGAGGCCGTCCCGGAGCTGCGGGCGCTGATCCGCCGCCCGGGGACGGCGGCGGCGACGGAGGCCGCCGAGGCGCTGTGGGCGATCTCCGGGGACGCCGAGGCGGTGCTGCCGGTGCTGATCGAGGGGCTCCAGTCGGACCAGGTGCACGACCGGCGGGCGGCGGCGGTGGCGCTGGGCGCGCTCGGGCCGCGCGCCGGGGTGGTCGCGCCCCGGCTGCGCGGGCTGCTGGACCACGAGGAGCTGTGGCTGCGGGTGGACGCGGCGATCGCGCTGTGGGAGGTGTCCGGCCGGTCGCGGGAGAGCACCGAGGTGCTGCTGGCGGCCTGGGAGCTCAACCGGCATGTGCGGGTCCGGGTGGCAGAATGCCTGACGCGGATGGGTCCGGTCCCCGAGGGGTCGGCGGCGGCGCGGGCCCTGCGCGGCGAGGTGGCCTCCGTACGCCGTCACAACGCGATGGACGGCGGGTACGGCAGCCATGACATCCACGAGGACGAGAAGCTCCTGGCGCTGTGCCGACGGGCACTGCGGGGGACGGCGAAAGGGACCACGACATGATCATTTTCGGTACCAAGGGCTACCTCCAGCAGCTGGCCGTCCTGACGATGGTGTGCGGCTGGTGCGGCAATCCGGCGGCGCACACCGTGCGCAAGCGGGTCACGAAGTTCACCCTGTTCTTCGTGCCGCTGTTCCCGTTCTCGACGAAGTTCGCCACACAGTGCACGTTCTGCGGCGGGGAGCGGCAGATACCCAAGGAGGAGGCCGACCAGTTGCTCGCGCAGCACGCGGCGGGCCAGGACGGGCAGGCGTACGGCCAGGCACCGCGTCAGCCCGGCTTCACCCCGCCCGGCCAGGGCCAGAACCCCTACCAGCGCTGAGCCCGCCCGCCCCGGCACCGACGTCGCCCGCCCCCGTTCCGGCCTCGTCCGCCCCGGCACCGGCACCGTTCGCTCCGCCCGCATCGGGCGGCGGCGGCTCGGGCCCGCACCGCCGTACCAGCACCCGATGCGTCACGTAGGGGTACGAAGTGGGCATTGCGTACGCTCCTCCGATTAGGGTGTGAGGCCCTGTCGTCCGCGCGCCTCCGGCGGACGCCCCGCCCCCGCCGTCGGAGAGGAGCCGCGTCCGTGCGCCCGCACCGTCTTCCCGGCGCTCTCCGGTCCGCCTCCGCCGCCGCGTGTGCCGTCGTCGCGCTGGCCGGGCTGTCCGGGTGCGGCGCGGCGGGTGGTCTGGAGAGCGCCGGGGACGCGCCGTCGGCCGTCGAGCCCCGGCACCTGTGGCCGGATCTGCCGCCCGCCTCGTCGGCCCCGTACGACTACGGCGAGGGCGAGACCGCCCGTATCCCCGGGATCCGGGTGCGGGACGGCGATGTGCGCAGGCTGGACCCGGTCGCCGTGGCGCAGGCCGGGCTGCGGGCGAAGACCGACCGGCACAGCGGTCTGGACGCGCTGCCGGACGAGACCGTCCGGAAGGTCCGGGCCTGCCGCACGGCGCCCGGCGGATGCCCGGTCCTCCCGCCGTACTACCGCGACCTGACCGGAGACGGCAGGGACGAACTGGTGCTCGGTCTCCGCATGCCCGACCAGCAGCTCGCCGTCCGCGTCTACATGCCGGACCGGGGCGGGCTGACCCGGATCATGTCCACCTACGACGCCGTCATCAGCGTGGAACTGGCGGGGCGGGACGTGATCATGCGGGCCCCCTCGGTGATCCCGGGGTACGAGTACCGCACCGCCTGGTCCTGGGACGAGCGGCAGCGCGCGATGCTGCCCACCCGGGACGAGATCCTGCGGACGCCCGGACACCGCAGGGCCTCCCCGTCCCCCACCCGCACGCCCTCACCGGCCCCGACCGGCACCCGGACACCGTCACCGACCTCCACCGGTGGCCCTGGAGAGAGGCCCCCTGCCCCGGGAGGGACGGCCCCAGCCCCCGGAGGGGCGGCCCCCGACGGCACGGTCCCGTCGGCCGCTCCCACGGAGACGCGATGAGGCGGCGCGGGCTCCGCTCCCCCGCCTGGACCGCGAGCCTCACCTGGAAGTCCGCGGTCTTCCTGACCGCCATGTGCTGCACCCTGGCGGCCCTCCTCGGCGTGCTGGTGCACACCGCCGTGACGCGGCAGACGGTCGGCCACGCCCGGGAGAAGGCGCTGGAGCGGCTGGAGGTGGTGACCGACGCGTACGAGGCCGGGGAGCCGCTGCCGCGGGGCTCCGGCATCGACCCGCCGGGGCTGCCCGCCTCGCTGCGCGCCCTGGCCGCGGGCGGGGAACACGGCACCGTCGTGGCGGACGGTCCGCACCGGCCGGGCGACCCGGACGGGCCCGGCGGCCCCGCCATGTGGGCGGCCGGTCCGGCGGACGGGCGGGCGCTGGCCACCTGGTCGGACTACAGCCACAGCGCCCGCACCATCGCCGGACTCGACCGGGCGATCCTCGGCTCCTCGCTGCTGGCCATCGCGGCGACGCTGCTCGTCGGGCTGTTCGCGGTGGGCCGGGTCACCCGCAGACTCCACCAGAGCGCCCGGGTGGCCCGCCGGATCAGCGCGGGCGACCTCGACGCCCGGGTGGCCGACCCGCGTACCGCCCGGCCCGTCCGGGCGCAGGACGAGGTGGCGATCGTGGCGGGCGCGCTGGACACGATGGCCTCGACGTTGCAGCGCAAGCTCCAGACCGAGCAGCGGTTCACCGCCGATGTGGCGCACGAGCTGCGCACCCCGCTCACCGGCCTCTCGGCCGCCGCCGAGCTGCTGCCGCCCGGCCGCCCGGCGGAGCTGGTCCGCGACCGGGTGCGGGCGATGCGGGCGCTGACCGAGGACCTGCTGGAGATCTCGCGCCTCGACGCCCGTACGGAGCGGGTCGACCTGGCCGTGCACGATCTCGCGCCGCTGGCGGAGCGGGCCGTGCGGGCCTCCGGCGCCGGGACCGAGGTGCGGGTCAGAGGTGCGGCCCGGGTGGAGACGGACCGGCGGCGGCTGGAGCGGGTGATCGGCAACCTGGTGGCCAACGCCCACCGGCACGGGGCCCCTCCGGTGGTGCTGGGCGTGGACGGCGCGGTGGTGACCGTACGGGATCACGGGCCCGGCTTCCCGGCGTATCTGCTGGACGGCGGCCCGCAGCGGTTCCGTACGGACGGGGCGGGCAGGGGCCACGGGCTCGGGCTGACCATCGCCCTGGGCCAGGCCCAGGTCATCGGGGCCCGGCTGGAGTTCGGCAATCCGCCGGACGGCGGCGCGCTGGCCCGGCTGACCCTGCCGGAGTACGCGGGCCTCGACGAGAACGGCGAGCGCGGCGACGGCACGCGATGGGGCGGTGATTCCCCGGGCGGCGGCGCCCAGGGTGACCCGGACGGCTCACAACCGGGCCCGCGCGAAAGCCCTTCTGACGGAGGGTGACGCGTTGCGGACCCTGGGTGGCGAATTTAGCGTGACCAGGGCGAGCTCAGCTCGCGTCCCCCATGGTCCCTTTCGCTTTCGTATGGAGGCAGCATGTCCCCCCTGTCCCGCCCCCCGCGCTTCCGTCGGCTCGGCCTGTGCGTGGCCGCCGGCACTCTCGCGGCGCTGACGGCCGGTGCCCCCGCCGCCCTGGCCGCGGACCCGCAGCCCGTCGGGCAGCACGCCGAGGCCACCGCCGTGGACCCGATGTCCGACGAGCTCTCCGCCTCGGCCATGCAGCGCGAGCACGAGGCTCGCCAGGAGGCGCAGACGCAGGGGCAGACCAAGCCCCAGGCGCCCAAGCGGACCTACAAGGGCCGGGTCGTCGCCAAGCCCCACCTGCTGCTCCGCGACAAGCCGACCCGCAGCAGCCGGGTCGTGGGCTCGGTCAAGTACGGCACGGTCGTCAACATCTTCTGCAAGACCCGGGGCGACAACGTCGACGGCAACAACCGCTGGTACCTGCTGACCGACGGCACCTGGGCCTGGGGCTCGGCCCGCTACATCGAGAACATCGGCACCGCGCCGAAGTGGTGCTGACGCACCCTCACCCGCACAGCCGTCCGCCCGTGCAGCCCGGCCCCCGGCCGAGGGTGCGCGGGCGGACGCCCGTGGTGGCGCGCGACGGTGCCGCTCCGGGTACGTCGGCTCAGCGCGTGGTGGTCAAAGGTGTGACATAAGGGAAATAAGGCGCACCTCTTGCTACGTTGCGGGGCATGACCGCAACGACGGCGGACGCTCCCCCGCCCGAGCTACGCCTGCCCAAGCGGCGCGGGGTGGAGCTCGCCCTTCTCGTCGCGGCCGTCCTCATCTCCGTCTACGGCTACGCGGCGGTGGGCCTGACCCGTAACGGCGCGGTGCCCCCCGACGTCGCCGGTTACGGCGCCGGGCTCGGGGCCCTCGCGCTGCTCGCCCATGTGGCGGTCCGCTTCCGCGCCCCGTACGCCGATCCGCTGCCGCTGCCGATCGCGGTGCTGCTGAACGGGCTGGGCCTGGTGCTGATCTACCGGCTCGACCTGGAGACCCCGAAGGACCAGGCCGCGCCCGCCCAGCTCATCTGGTCCACGCTCGGCGTCGCGCTGTTCACCGCGGTGGTGGTGCTGCTGCGCGACCACCGGGTGCTCCAGCGCTACGCGTACCTCTCGGTGGCCGCAGCGCTGGCGCTGCTGATCGTGCCGATCTTCTTCCCCGCGGTGAACGGGGCGAAGATCTGGATCCGGATCGGTGGGCTCTCCTTCCAGCCCGGCGAGTTCGCCAAGATCCTGCTGGCGGTGTTCTTCGCCGCCTATCTGGCCGCCAACCACACCGCGCTGGCCCACACCGGACGCAGGTTCTGGAAGCTGGAACTGCCCGCCGGGCGGGTGCTCGGGCCCATCGTGGCGATCTGGCTGCTCAGCGTCGGCGTCCTGGTGCTGGAGCGCGATCTCGGCACCTCGCTGCTCTTCTTCGCCCTCTTCGTGATCATGCTGTACGTGGCGACCGGCCGGACCGGCTGGATCGCGGTCGGGCTGCTGCTGGCCGCCGTCGGGGCGTTCGTCGTCGGCTCCTTCGAACCGCATGTGCACGGCCGGGTGCAGGACTGGCTGGACCCGTTCGCCTCGATCGACGCCGGGCGGGGACCCGGTCAGCTCGCCCAGTCGCTGTTCTCGTTCGCGGCGGGCGGCATGCTGGGGACCGGGCTCGGCGCGGGCCGGTCCGTCCTCATCGGTTTCGCCGCCAAGTCCGACTTCATCCTGGCGACGGCGGGCGAGGAGCTGGGGCTGAGCGGCCTGACCGCGATCTTCCTGCTGTACGCGCTGCTCGTGGCGCGCGGCTACCGGGCCGGGCTCGCGCTGCGCGACCCGTTCGGGCGGCTGCTCGCGGTCGGACTCGCCTCGATCCTGGCGCTCCAGGTGTTCGTGATCGGCGGCGGGGTGATGGGGCTGATCCCGCTGACCGGGATGGCGATGCCGTTCCTCGCCCAGGGCGGCTCCTCCGTCGTCACCAACTGGATCATCGTCGCCCTGCTGATCCGGGTCAGCGACGTCTCCCGCAGACCCCACCCGGAACAGGCGGAGACCGGGGTCGTGGCGGCGGCCGGGGCGGAGGGCGGGAGGTGATCCGCTACATCCGGCGGGCCGCCGCCTTCTGTCTGGTGCTGCTGGTGGCGCTGCTCGCCAACGCGGCCCGGGTCCAGCTCTTCGAAGCCGACGAGCTGGACGCCAACCCCGCCAACCGGCGCCTCTCCATCGCCCGTTACGAGCAGCCACGCGGCGACATCCTGGTCGACGGCCGGTCCGTGACCGGCGACCGGCGCACCGGCGAACAGCTCGACTACGAGCGCACCTACCGGCACGGCCCGCTGTACGCCCCCGTCACCGGGTACGCCTCGCAGACGTACGGCACCACGCTGCTGGAGAACGCCGAGGACTCCGTCCTGTCCGGTACGGATGCGCTGCTGGCGCCGCTGCCCCTGTGGAACGAGTTCACCCGCGGCAGACAGCCGGGCGGCGATGTGGTCACCACCGTGAAGGCCTCGATGCAGCGGGCCGCCTACGACGGGCTGCGCGGGCGGCGGGGCGCGGTGGCCGCCCTGGAACCGTCGACGGGGAAGATCCTGGCGCTGGTCTCGACCCCGTCGTACGACCCCGAACGGCTCTCCGGCACCGGCTCGGCGGTCACCGGGGCGTGGGCCCGGCTGAACGCGTCGAAGAGCCTGCCGATGCTCAACCGGGCCATCCGGCAGACCTACCCGCCGGGCTCCACCTTCAAGATCGTGACAGCGGCGGCGGCCCTGGACGCCCGGGTGGTGACCGACCCCGGCGCGGCGACGGACACCCCGTCGCCCTACGTCCTGCCGAACACCAGGACCACGCTGCCCGACGAGTCGCGCGGCTGTGAGAAGGCGTCGCTGGCCGACGCCGTCCGGGTCTCCTGCAACACGGTGATGGCGCACCTGGGGACGCGGGTCGGCCTCGACGGGATGGTGGACACGGCGCGGCGGTTCGGCTTCAACGACTCCGGGCTCCGCATCCCGTCCGGGGTGGCGCGGAGCAACTTCGACACGGACATGAGCGAGGACCAGCTGGCCCTGTCCTCGATCGGCCAGTTCAACACGACCGCCACCCCGCTCCAGATGGCGATGGTCGCCTCGGCGGTGGCCAACGGCGGCGATCTGCGCCGCCCGTATCTGGTGGACCGGGTGACCACGCACGACGGGGACACCGTCCGGCAGGGCGGCTCCGGGCCCTACGAGCGGCCGATGAACCCGGCGACGGCCGTACAGCTCCAGCAGATGATGGTCGACGTGGTGGAGAGCGGCACCGGCGGCAACGCGGCGATCGACGGGGTACGGGTCGGCGGCAAGACCGGCACCGCCCAGCACGGCGTCGACAACTCCGGTATCCCGTACGCCTGGTTCATCTCCTGGGCCGAGGACCCGGACTCCGGCCGCCCGGCCGTCGCGGTGGCCGTGGTCGTGGAGGACGCCACCGCCGAGCGGGCCGACATCAGCGGAGGCGGCAGCGCGGCCCCGATCGCACGGGCGGTGATGGAGGCGGCGCTGGTGAAGTGAGGGGCGGGGCCGGGCGGCCGTGGCGCGGAGCGCGAGCGACGGCGCGGGCGGGTCCAGGAGACTGGGGCCATGAGGCGGACGACACCCGTGGCACGGGCTCTGGAACGGATCGAGCGGCTGGACCCGGTGCTGCGCGCCTTCATCGAGGTCTGGCCCGACGAGGCCCTCGCCCGGGAGCCCGAGGCGCGCGAACTGCCGCTGCGCGGGCTGCCGTTCGCCGTGAAGGGCCCGGCCGGTATCCGCTCGTACGCGGCCCGCCGGCTGGTCGCGGCGGGCGGGGTCCCGGTCGGCGCGACCTCCGTGCCCGGCCCCGGGACGTACTGGCAGACCTGGGGGCAGGGCAGGTACGGCCGTACGGTCAACCCGTGGCGCGCGGACCGGACGCCGGGCGGTTCGTCGGCGGGGTCGGCGGTGGCGGTCGCGACGGGCATGGCCCGGTTGGCGACGGGCAGCGACGGGGCCGGGTCGGTCCGCGTCCCGGCCGCCTGGTGCGGGGTGTTCGGGCTGAAGACGACGAACGGGCTGCTGCCCTCGCCCGACCGCACGGGGCTCGCCTCGGCGGGGGTGCTGGCCCGGTCGGCGGCGGACGCGGAGGGGTATGTGCGCCATGTGCTGGGCGTCGGCGGGGGTTTGCTGGGCGCCGGGGGCTTGCTGGGTGGCGGGGGTCCGGTGGGCGGTGAGGGTCTGGTTGGTGGCGGGGGTCCGGCAGGCGGGGGTCCGGTGGGCGGTGGCCCGGTCGGTGAGGGGCTGGTTGGTGGCGGTGATCCGGTGGGTGGCCGGGGTCCGGCAGGCGGGGGTGTGGGCGGTTCCGCCGGGCCGCGTGGTGTCGATGCCGCGTCCTGCTCCCCGGCGGTGCCTCTTGCGGCGGTGCCTCCTGCCGCCGTGCCTCTTGCGGCGGTGCCTTCGGCGGCCGCGTCCGCGCCGCTCTCCGCCGTGTACAGCGACGACCTCGGCTTCGCGGAGGTGGACCCGGAGGTGGCGGCGGTCGTCCGGGCGGCGGTGGAGCGGCTCGTGGCGGCGGGGACGGTACGCCTGGCGAACGCGGACTGCTCGCTGCTCGACCCGGTACGGGCGTGGACGGCCATCAGGGGCGGGGCGCCGGACGACGCGGAGGCGGTGAGGGTCCGGCGGACGAACGACGCGCGGCTGGACGCGCTGTTCGCCGGTGCGTCCCTGTTGCTGACCCCGGCGACGCCGAACCGTCCCCACGGGCACGAGGGCCCCGGTTCCCGCTACTCCACGGCGCTCACCTGGGCGTTCAACCTCAGCGGCCACCCGGCGGCGAGCCTGCCCGCCGGGTTCACCGGGGACGGCTGCCCGGTGGGGCTCCAGTTGGTGGCGGCGCGCGGCGCGGACGCCTGGCTGCTCGCCGCCGCCCGCGCGGTGCAGGACGTACTGCCGGGGGCGGGGTGGCCCCCCGGCGTATAAGGACGGCGGTCAGGCCGATGAGGAGTGCGGTCAGGCCGACCCGCGTGCGGGACGCACCCGGCCGGACCCCGGGCCCAGCCGACCGGACTCCAGGCTCACCTGACCGGACCCCGGGCTCAGCCGATCGGCTTGCGGGCCTCCGCGCGGACCTCGGCGGTCTCCGCCGCCACCTCCGCCAGGTCGATGGATCCCGGGGACTTCAGGATGCTGTCCGGCCGGATGAGCGCGACCATCGCGGCGGTGTTGTCGTCGCCCCAGGCGCACATCGGCATGTTGGCGACGCCGCCGCCCTCCCTCGACTGGACGACCTGGCACTCGATGGTGACGTCGTGCCCGTCGGGCGTGAACTTCTTCGGCGGCACGACGAGCTTCGCGCCGTCCGCGTCCGCCGCGCCCTCCAGGATCGTGCCGCGCATGAACGCGGGGCTGGCCAGCCGCCCGTGCATCCCGGAGAGCACCAGGACCGCTCCCCCGCCCGAGCCGTACTGGGCGACGACCGCCTTGCCGTCCCGGATGCTGGGGTCGGGGGTGTCCTCGATCTCCTTGCCCTCGGTGTCCGACAGGTCCTGGGTCAGGCTGAACTCGCCGTCCAGCAGCTGCTTCTGCACCAGAAGCTCATGCTTGGCCTCCGGATAGACCAGGTCGGAGCCCTTGTCCGCGAGCTGGGTGACGCCGAAGACGATGCCGCCCGCCACCAGCAGCGCGCCGACCGCGATCCCGACGATCAGCCCGGTCCGCTTCGTGCGCGGCTGCGGCCCGGGCGGCGGCCAGCCGCCCGCGCCCGGGGCGCCGCCGCCGGGTATCCCGGGCTGCCCCCAGCCGCCCTGCTGCGGAGGGGCGGGGGGCTGCTGCGGGTAGCCGTAGGGCGACTGGTTCGGTACGGGTCCCGGCGCGGCGGGGGCGCCGTAGGGGTTCTGCGGGGGCGGGGGTCCGAAGGGGCCCTGCGGCGGGTTCTGCGGGGGCGGCGGGGTGGTCATGGGCTCACCGTACGGCAGCTTGGCGAACGGGATTTCGATACAGGCGATATCGGTATCAGACCGAGAGAACGGGACCGGCCGGGCAGCCGCGCCCGGCGTGCCCGAGCGAGCCGGAGCTGCCCGCCGACGCACCGGGAGGACCGGGGCGGATCCGCCAGGTACGCCGGGCGCGCAGCCCGGACGCGGCCCAGCCCTCAACCCGGACGCGCAGGCAGAGACGGCCCGCCCCTCAAGCCCCCGCCGAGGCGGCCCGGCTCTCAGGCCCCGGCCGAGGCGGCCCGGCTCTCAACCCGGACGCGCCGACCGGACGCCCCGCCGCGCCGACCCGGCTCTCAGGCCGCGTCGGACGGCGTCCCCTGCTCGATGGCCTCCGACACCTCCGCCACCCGGGCCCGCTCCTCCTCGGCGAAGCGCTGACGGTCCAGTTCCTCGGCTATCTCCTCGTCCTGCGACATCAGCAGATCGAGGTTGGAGTCACCGAGTTCGAGGACGCCCATGTCCACGTACGCCTTCTGGAGCCGTTCACCCCAGAGGCCGATGTCCTTGACGCACGGGACGATGCGGCTGAACAGGAGTTTGCGGAAGAGCTGGAGGAACTCGGAGTGCTCGGAGAGCTCCTTCGCCTCCTGCTTGCCGATGCCGAAGTTCTCCAGGACCTCGACGCCGCTGAGCCGGTCGCGCATCAGGTAGCAGCCCTCGATGACGAACTCCTCGCGCTCGCGCAGTTCGGCGTCGCTGAGCTGCCGGTAGTAGTCGCGCAGGGCCATCCTGCCGAAGGCGACGTGCCGGGCCTCGTCCTGCATGACGTAGGCGAGGATCTGCTTGGGCAGCGGCTTGGTGGTGGTGTCGCGGATCATCCCGAAGGCGGCCAGCGCCAGGCCCTCTATCAGCACCTGCATCCCGAGGTACGGCATGTCCCAGCGGGAGTCGCGCAGGGTGTCGCCGAGCAGCCCCTGGAGGTTGTCGTTGACCGGGTAGAGCATGCCGATCTTGTCGTGGAGGAAGCGGCCGTAGATCTCCGCGTGCCGGGCCTCGTCCATGGTCTGGGTGGCGGAGTAGAACTTGGCGTCCAGGTCGGGTACGGATTCCACGATGCGCGCCGCGCAGACCATCGCGCCCTGCTCGCCGTGGAGGAACTGGCTGAACTGCCAGGAGGTGTAGTGCTGACGCAGTTGACCCCGGTCCCGGTCGGTCATCTTCGCCCAGTGCGGGGTTCCGTACAGCGTCAGCGCCTCGTCGGGGGTGCCGAGCGGGTCGGCGGGGTCGACCTCCAGGGACCAGTCGATGCGCTTGTCGCCGTCCCACTGCTTGTCCTTACCCTTCTGGTAGAGGGCGAGGAGGCGTTCACGGCCGTCGTCGTAGTCCCAGCTGAACCGGGCGGCGCCGGTGGCGGGGACCTGCCAGATCGGTTCGGACGGCGGGGTGGTGTAGAGGTCATGAGTGGACACGGACGGCTCCTTCGCCTCGACGGACTCGGACGGTCTGGCATGTCCCGTGACACCGAAGGCAGTTGAGTGCGTGCGCCCACCGCCTCCCCCGCAGGTTCACACGTTGGTAGACAGCGGGTCAACAAGTCGCGCACAGCCGGCCCCGGTCGACGCCGACCGCGACCGACCGCGTCCGGCCGCCAGGTGGACGTCCGGCAACCGCCGATCGCGTACAGGGGATTGACGCCCTTGCTGACGGGCAGTCTCATAAGGAGTGACCGCCGGTAACCCCCAGCGTGAGGTACTCGCCATGACGACCGTGTCCGACCGCGACATGACGCTGCTCCGTGACGCCCTCGGGCCGCTCCGCGACCGGGAGCAGACCGCCGCCCGGCTGCTCGCGTCCTCGGCCAGGCATTCCTTCGACCCGGACACCGAACTCGACTGGAACGCGGCGGTCGAGGAGGGCAGGTGGTTCTGGCCGCCGGAGCTGCTCTCGCTCTACGGGACCCCGATGTGGGACCGCATGTCCGAGGAGCAGCGGCTCGACCTCTCCCGGCACGAGGGGGCGGCACTCGCCTCGCTCGGCATCTGGTTCGAGATCATCCTGATGCAGCTGCTGGTCCGGCACATCTACGACAAGCCCGTCACCAGCAACCACGTCCGCTACGCCCTCACCGAGATAGCCGACGAGTGCCGCCACTCGATGATGTTCGGCCGCATGATCGACTGGGGCGGCGCCCCGACGTACCCGGTGCCGCGCGTCTACCACAACCTGGCCCGGGTCCTGAAGTCCGTCTCGACCACGCCTGGTTCGTTCGCGGCGACCCTGCTCGGCGAGGAGATCCTCGACTGGATGCAGCGTCTGACGTTCCCGGACGACCGGGTGCAGACCCTGGTGCGCGGCGTGACCCGCATCCATGTGATCGAGGAGGCGCGGCACGTGCGGTACGCCCGTGAGGAGCTGCGCCGCCAGATGGTGACCGCCCCGCGCTGGGAACGCGAACTGACCAAGGTCAGCTGCGGCGAGGCGGCCCGCGTCTTCTCCGTCTGCTTCGTCAACCCGCAGGTCTACGAGAACGTCGGCCTGGACCGCCGGGCTGCCGTGGCCCAGGTGCGGGCGAGCGGCCACCGCGCCGAGGTCATGCGCACCGGCGCGAAGCGGCTGACCGACTTCTTCGACGACGTCGGGCTGTTGAACGGTGTCGGCCGCAGGCTGTGGCGGAGCTCCGGGCTGCTGGCCTGAGACGGTACGGGCCCGCACGTCCCGCGCCCCCCCTGGACGCGGGCCTCTCGGGCCCGGGGCCGGGGGGCTTAGGCTCGATGGCATGACGTCCACCGCCGCAGTCCCGCCGCCCCGGGCGACGTACCGCAGGCTCAGTGTCGAGGAGCGCCGCGCCCAGCTGCTGCTGGCCGCGCTCGGCCTCTTCGCGCACCGGGCCCCCGACGAGGTCTCGCTCGACGACGTCGCGGTGGCGGCCGGGGTGTCCCGGCCGCTGGTCTACCGCTACTTCCCCGGTGGGCGGCAGCAGTTGTACGAGGCCGCGCTCGGCTCGGCGGCCGACGAGCTGAAGCTGTGCTTCACCGAACCGCCCGAGGGCCCGCCCACCGAGCGGGTCGCCCGGGTCCTGGACCGCTATCTGCGCTTCGTCGACGAGCACGACACCGGTTTCAGCGCCCTGCTGCGCGGCGGCGGGGTCGTGGAGACCTCGCGGACGACGACGATCGTGGACGGGGTGCGCCGGGCGGCCGCCGACGAGATCCTGCGCCACCTCGGGCGGATCGGCGGCGACGACGGGGAAGGACAGCAGCCCCCCGGGCCGCGACTGCGGATGATGGTGCGCAGCTGGATAGCGGCCGTCGAGGCGGCCTCACTGATCTGGCTGGACGACGGGAAGCGGCCCGCCGCCGCCGAACTGCGCGGCTGGCTGGTCGACCACCTCGTCGCGCTCCTCGCGGCCACCGCCGCCACCGACCCGGAGACCGCGTCGGTGGTGAGCGACCTGCTGGCGCTGGAGACCTCGGAGGGACCGGCGGGGCGGCTCGCGGTGCGGGTGATTCCGGTGGTCGCCGAGGCGGCGCACCTGCTGCCCGCGCCTCCTGCGTCAGACTGACCCGGTGAAGAGCGAGAACACCCCCTTCCGCGGCGGGCCCCTGGACGGCCGGGTGCTGCCGGTCCTGCTGGGCCCGACGGGCCATCCGCCGAAGTGGTACGAGGTCCCGGTGCCGTCCTCCGACGGCGGCCCCGCCACCGTGTACGCCTACCAGCGCGTCCCGGCCGGCTACACCAGGCGGCTCGGCCTCCAGCGCGGCTGGGTCTACGCGTACGCGCCCGAGGGCCGCGAGCGCCGCGGGCTCAAGTGGCCCTGGTCGAAGCCGCCGAGCCGCGACGAGACCCCCTGAGAGCCGGTCCGCCCCACCCGGCAGGCCCTGGGGCCTGCCGCCGAACTGCCGCCTGCCGCCCGACGCTTGGCTCGCCTGCTCGGCCACCCTCGGTGCCACGACGGCGGTTGGGCGACAGGCCCTAGGATCGACGGTCAGGTGCCGAGGGACGGCCAGCTAGGGGGTGCGCCATGGAGGCGCTGCGTCAGGACGATCCACGCCGTTTCGGCCGCTTCACCGCGCTGGCGCGCCTCCACGAGAGCGCCAGCGCCGTACGGTACGTGGCGCGGGACACCGCGACCGGCGAGCCCGCCGTGATCACCGCCGCACGCCCCGCGCTCGCCGCCGTCCCCGCCTTCGGGCGGCGCTTCCAGGCCGAGGCGCGCACCGCCGAACGTCTCGCGGGCGGCTGGGTGACACCGCCCCTGGAGACCGGCGAGGACGGAAAAGAGGATGACACCCCCGAACTCCTCTGGACCGCCACGCGTTACGTCCCGGCGCTGCCACTGGCCGAGGCGGTCGGGATCACCGGCCCCCTGCCCGATCGGGCCCTGCGGGTCCTGGGCGCGGGCATCGCCGAGATCCTCTCCCGGGTGCACGCGGCCGGGTCGGTGCTCCAGGGCCTCGCCCCGGGCACGGTGCTGCTCGCCGAGGACGGCCCCCGCCTCACCGCGTTCGGCCCGCTCGGCGCGGCGGCCTCGGCGGAGGCCCGGCCGGGCGGCCAGCTCTCCGTCCAGCTCGGTTATCTGACGCCCGAGCAGATCGAGGGCAGGGAGGTGTCCGGCGCCTCCGACCTGTTCGTGCTGGGGCTGCTGCTGGCGTACGCGGCGACCGGGACGACGCCGTTCGCGGCGGGCCCGCCCGACGAGGCGGCACGCCGGATCGCGCAGGCCGAACCACAACTGGACGCCGTACCTGAGGGGTTGCGCGAGCTGGTCGCGGCCTGTCTGGCGAAGGACCCGGCCGACCGCCCCGCCGCCGGCACGGTGGCCGCCCAACTGGCCCTGGAGGGCGCGGCGGCCCTGGCCCGCGAGGGCTGGCTCCCCGAGCGACTGGGGGCCGCGGTCGCGGACCAGGAGGCGCGGGTGCGGGCACTCGTCGCGCCCGGCGCGAGGAGCAACGGCCACGACGGCGACAGCAGCAGCGGCACCGACGCGGGCGCGGATCTCGCCGCCGCCGGGCATCAGCAGCCCCCGCACCCCCACATCCACGCCCACACGCAGGGCAGCCCCGCACCGTACGCCCCAGCGGTGCTGCCCGCACTGTCCGCGCCGCCGACGGGCCCGGCGGGCCCCGCAGCCCCGGGCGGCTCCGGCGGGGGCCCCATGGTGTCGCTGCCCCTGCCTCCCTCACCGGCCCCCGCGCCCGACCCGGGCGCGGGCCGCCGCACCGTGCTGACCATCGCGGCCGCGGCGGTCGGCGGACTGGTCGTCGGCGGGGGTGCCGTCGCCGCGCTCGGTTCCGGGGACACGGCGGCGGCGACCGACGACAAGCCCGCGCCGAAGCCCCGCCGCACGCTCCCCGGGCAGGCCCCCGAGCCGCGCTGGGTCTACCGGCACCCGGCCTCCGAGTCCGCCCCGCTCACCACCGCGCTGTGGCGGGAGAGACTGCTCGTGGTGACCAGTGCCAGCCAGGCCAGCGCCGTCGACCTGCGGACCGGGAAGCGGCTCTGGCAGCGCGCCGACGCGGCGAAGGGACATGCCGCGGTGGCGGCGGGCGACGCGCTGTGCTTCATCGCGAGCCCGACGGAGTTCCTCTGGCTGTCGCCGGAGGACGGCACCGTCGTACACCGGCTGCGCTACGCGGACGGCTTCACCGACCTGCCCGGCCTCACCGTCGGACGCCTGGCCGGGCAGTCCGGCCCGGTGGTCTGGTTCACCGGCTCGCGCACGGTCACCGTCAAGGCCCCGAAGCCGAAGAAGGGCGAGAAGAAGGGCCAGGACAAGAACGTCGTGCGGGCGTACCTCTTCGCGTACGACATCGTGCGGCGCAGGGAGCTGTGGCGTACGTCCGTCCCCGCGGGCCGGGCGGGCGCCCCGGTCTACAAGGTGATCGGGGAGCGCTCCGCCGACGTCCTCGTACGGCAGGAGTCGGTCACGCTCACCGCCGCCGAGGTCAAGGCGGCCAAGGGGAAGGGCCTGGTCCGCTCGTTCGACCAGCGGACCGGCAAGCTGCTGTGGTCGAAGCAGTACGGCACCGCCTCGCCGATCGCGGGGATCGCGGCCGACGAGGACGGGACGCTGTTCGCGGCGGTCGGCAGCGACCTCCAGGCCTTCGAGACGGACAGCACGAAGCCGCTCTGGCGGCTCGGGGGCAGCACGGGCTCGGTCTTCGGGACCCCGCTCGTCGCCGGTCCGCTGATCCACACCACCGAACGCACCCGGCAGGTCGGGGCGGTGGAGCGGGAGACGGGCAAGCTCGTGTGGCGGCGCGCCACGGAGGTGCCGGGCATCGGCAACGCCGCGTCGATCACGTTGAGCGCCGGCGAGAAGACCCTCCTGGCCGCCGACACCATCCAGGTCACGGCGTTCTCGGCGGCCGACGGCGAGCGGCTGTGGAAGTTCCAGGACATCGGCGCGGCCGACCCCGCGGGCGGGACGGTGATCGCCCCGTACCGGATCCTCACGGTCGGCGAGACCGTCGTGGTCCAGCGCGACCGGGCCTTCTACGCGTTCCCGGTGGCCTGACGGCCGGAGTCGACCCACGGCCCGGGGCCGCGCCTGCGCAGTACGGGCGGCCACGCGCCCGCGCGGTACAGGCGGGCCCGCGCCTGCGCCGTACGGGGGACTCCTCGGGCGGCGCGCCGGGTGGTTCTTGCCTCGCCCGACCCGGAGTGAGCGGATTATCGGATTCGCTCACTTTTGGTCACGGAGGTGATGTCGTGTCAGGCAGGCTCCTGCGCGCGGTCTGTACGACCGCCCTCGCCGCGGCGCTCACGGTCTCCCCCGCCACCGCGGCACCCGCCGAGCCGGGCCCCCGACCCCCCGGGGATACCGCGCCGCCGTCCGATCCCCTCACCGACGAGTCGCTGGACGAGGAGGTCCCGGACACGGGGACGGACACAGCGGGGATGGACACAGCGGAGACGGAGGCGGGAACGGAGACGGGGGCAGGGGCGGCGGACGACACCGGGGACGGGGACACGGACGAGGGCGACGCCGCGGAGGTCGATGCCGGGACCGCCCTCGCCGCCCCCGAAGCGGGCGCACCCCAGAGTGTCGCCACCCTGCTGCGCTCGTTGCAGACCCTCTACCAGGAGGCGGAGGAGGCGAGCGAGACCTACAACGCCACCGCCGAGAAGCTGAAGCAGCAGACCGCGCAGGCGAAGAAGGTCGGCTCGGACCTGACGTCGGCGCGGGCCGCGCTGGAGGCGAGCCGGGGTGACGCCGGGCGGCTGGCCCGGGAGCAGTACCAGGGGCGCACCGAACTCTCCGCGTACCTCCGGCTCCTCCTCGCCCGTGACCCGCAGCGCGCCCTGGACCAGGCCCACGTCATCGAGCGGGTGGCGGCGGGCCGCGCGGCGGCGGTGGAGCGGCTGACCGGCTCCGCCCGGCGCGCGGACACGCTGGCAGCCGCGTCGCGCAAGGCGCTGGAGGAACAGCGGAGGCTGGCCGGGCAGCAGAAGAAGCAACGCGACGGGGTGCGCGGCAAGTTGCGGAAGGTGGAGGCCCTGCTCGCCACGCTCTCCGCCGAGCAGCTGGACCAGGTGGCGGGTCTGGAGCGGCAGGGTGTGGCGGCGGCCCAACGGGAACTGGTCGCCTCCGGGGCGCTCAGCTCCACCCGGCCACCCTCCCGGCGGGGCGGCGAGGCCGTGGCGTACGCGATCCGGCAGATCGGCAAGCCCTACGTGTGGGGGGCCGAGGGGCCCGGGTCCTTCGACTGCTCCGGGCTGACGTCCCAGGCCTGGTCGGCGGCCGGGCGGCCGGTCCCGCGCACCTCGCAGGAGCAGTGGAAGCGGCTCCCGAAGGTCCCGGTGCGCTCGCTGCGCCCCGGCGACCTGGTGATCTACTTCCCGAAGGCGACGCACGTGGCGCTGTACATCGGCAACGGCCTGGTGGTGCAGGCGCCCCGCCCCGGTACGAAGGTGAAGGTCTCCCCCATCGCGTCGAACCCGCTGCTGGGGGCCGTGCGCCCGGACCCCGGCGGCGTACCGCTGTCCACGTACACCCTCCCCGACCTTCCCGCGGGCGCCCGCGACGGCTCCGACACCGGGTACGGCAGGGACGCGGCGCCGGAAGAGCCTGCCGCGGGATCCTGAGGCGGCCCAGGGCTCGGGGGATCGGGACGGGCTCGGGAGGCCGGGCGGGAGAACTCGGTGGCCGGACCGGCGGTGCGGGTCCGGCCACCGAAGCGGGGGGTGGAGAAAGGTCTGGCCCCTACTGGCCGGCGGAGACCGAGGCCAGGTAGGCGTTGGTCTTCTCCGGCTCGGAGAAGCAGCCCACCAACGGCAAAGGGCCCCTGACCTGCCAACTCCCGGCAGATCAGGGGCCCTAGACGACGCTGGGGCCGCCTGTGGGCCGTCAGGCCCGGCGCGCGGCCCTGTCGTAGGCCACGGCAATAGCCTTGCGGGTCCGCTCCTGACTGCTCGGCATCAGGTGCGCGTACACCCTGAGCGTCATTGCGGGGTCACTGTGCCCCAGGTACTCACTGACCGCCTTGATACTCTCCCCGCCGTCCAGCAACGCCGACGCGTAGAAGTGCCTCAGCGCGTGCATTCCGTGCTCCCGCGCGGCCTCGTAGGAGTCCTCCTCGGTCTCCGGCTCCGGGATGACCCCGGCGGCCACCAGAGCGGGCTTCCAGGCCCCGTCATTCAGCGACGTGCGCCAGACGTGGCCGCCCCGAGGAGCGGTCAGGATCAGACGCTTGGTCACCTTCGGCCCGTTCGCCCGACGCCACGGCAATGTGATCTCAACCGGTGGGAAACGCTTCATATGCGCCCGCAGAGCATCGGCCACCGGGCCCGGCAACGGAACACTCCGCACCTTCCCGCCCTTGGGCAGAGCGAAGACGGGCTTGCTGCTGCTCAACTTGAGCTGCTGCACCACGTGAAGGGTGTCCGCCTCGAAGTCGATGGCATCAACCGTGATGCCCAGAATCTCGCCCTGCCGCATCCCGCAACCGGCCCCCAGGTCGACCATCGCCTGATAGCGCTCCGGCAAAGCGTCCTGCACAGCGAATACGCGGTCTGCTGACCACGGCGTCACCTTCTTGGGCTCAACCGCAGGCTGCTTGACCGACCGGACAGAGCATGGGTTGCGGCTCAGGTATCCGTCGTCCACGGCCGCGCTCAGCACGGCCCGAATGTTGGCGTAGATGGCGCGTCCGTACGATCCCGGAACACCGTTCGTCTCCATGGCCGCAACCCATTCCCGAATGTGCTCGGGCTGGAAAGAGCCGAGAGGCCTGGACCCGATGTACGGGAAGGCATGCAGGGTGAGTTGAGACCGAACAGAGTCCACAGTGCTCGGTTCGGAACCCAAGGACTTCAGCCACTTCTCGGCATACTGCCGGAACGTCAGTCGCCCGGCGCGCGGGTCTACGTACTGCCCCCGGGTCATGTCTGCCTCGATCTGGGAGAGCCAGGCTTCGGCCTTGCGCTTCTGTCCGTCGGGGAAGCTCTTGGATTTCTCCGTTCCGTCCGGCCCGACGTAGCGGGCGCGGTAGCGGAGTCCGGTTCCATAACGGCTGGTCTTGGTCCTGACGGATTTGCCGTTGGTGTCGGTTTCGGTTTTGTACCAGCGGTCTTGGATGTGGCCTGCCACGTGGTGCTCCTGTCGGGGATGCGTCAGGGGCGCGACCGGTGGTGGTCGCGCCCCTGTGGGTGGTTGTGGTGGGGGTCAGGCTGCTTGCTGTTCGGCTTGGGTGAGTGTGTTGATCCAGGTGTGGACGGCGGTGGGGTCGTAGCGGAGGTGTTTGCCGATGCGGAAGCCGGGCGGGCCGGTGCGTTTCTTGCGCCAGGCGTAGACGGTTTCGAGCGGGACGGAGAGCAGGGCGGCGAGGTCTTCGGGGGTGAGGTAGCGGTCGGGGAGGCCGCCCCGGAGGGTGGCGCGGGGGTCGGATGCCATGAGTTCTCCCGGGCGCGAGAGTGCGGGGGCGTCGCCCCCTTCCTGTGAGGTCCGCTACTTCCGCTACCTCCGCTACCGCCCTGTTCAGAGGGGGTGTGGGTGGTAGCGGATGGGGTGGGGGTAGCGGATGGTTGCCGCTACCGGCTCTGCCCTTGGTGGGGGTGGGGCCGGTAGCGGGTAGCGCTCAGGTAGCGGAGGGGAAGAGGGGTGCCGCTACCGTTTCCGGGGCGCTGACCTGCGGGGTAGCGGAGGTAGCGGAGGTAGCGGCCCCTGAGGGGGGTGGGGGGCAGTACCGCTGCCACGCGTCGTGGAGATCGAGGGCGTAGTAGCCCTTGAGGACGGTTCCGGCGGTCTTGATGTTGCGGGCCTTGACGGGGGTGTTGTCGCTGGTCATGTACTCACCCAGCATCTTGGCCAGGCCCCGGGAGTCGAGCGGGCGGCCGCTCATGTCGGCCCACGGTGCCTCGTCCAGGGCACAGAGGCGGTCCAGGATGGCGACGGTCGGCATCCGGTCGATGCCCGCCATGACGTGATCGCGGAGATCGGTGAGCAGCCGGATACCGAGACTGCCTTTGTCGTCGGCGCGGGCGGCGTTGACCAGTTCGATGCAGGCGGCGCGGGCGCGCTCCGGCCAGTCGCCCCCGGCTGCGTCTGCGACGGACAACAGGGGCTCCCACACATCCGCCGGTCGGTCCGTGACCCCTTCCGGCATCTCGGGCCATCGTCCGGCTACGTCGTCGCGGACGGTGTCGGCCCACTGGGCGAGGCGGTCTCGGAGGGCGTTGCCCTCGGCCTCGTGGAGCCGGGCCCGGAAGGGCTCGACGTGTTCGTTGCGGGCCCGTCGGCGCATGCGGATGATGACGGACCGGGTAGTGATGGTGTCGGGCAGGTAGCCGAGTCCGGCGACGGCGACGGCGGTGTAGGAGGGGAACTCGACCACGGTCTGGTTGCCGCCGTCTCCGATGCACCGGTAGGTGACTCCGGAGCGGCGGTGACCGGCGTTGAGGAAGCCGCGTAGTTCCTCGTTGTCTCCGGCCTTGGGGCCAAAGACGGTGTCGATCTCATCGAACAGGATGGTGGGCCGCCCGGCGGGGTCGGAGACGGACCGGAAGAGGGCGGCGGCCCGTGCGTTCACGGCGAGCATGGGGCGCGGGACCAGGGTCTCCACCACTTCCAGGGCCCTGGACTTCCCCGACCCCGGTTCCGGGGAGAGGAACGCCAGGCGCGGGGTGGAGTCGAAGGCGTCCAGCAAGTGCGCGTGCGCGTCCCAGAGAGCGACGGCAACGTAGGCGGCGTCCCGGGGGAAGACGTTGAACCGGCGGTGGAACTGCTCGACCTCGCTCAGCAGCGCCGCGCCGTCGATGGTGGGCCCGGCAGGCTGGTTGGGGGTGTTCATGCGGCGTTCCTCCGGTGCTGCTTGGTGTGCGGGCAGTGGTCGAGGCGGGCGCGGGTGGTCAGGTCGGTGACGGCGTCGCGGCCCCGGGCGCGTTCGTGGTGGCCGCAGGCGCAGAGCCAGTCAGCGGCGGGGATCTGTTTGCGTCCCAGCCCGCGCACCGTGAGGCCGGGGCGGATGCCGGTCACCGTGACCGTGTGCGGGTCAGGGAGAACAGCAACGCGGACGCCTTCGGCGACGACCCTTCGCGCGCCGACCGGGGGCGGCTGCGCGGCCCGGGCAGCGGCGGACGGCCGGTTCGGGGTGGCGGGCAGGCTCTTAAGGCGGGGGTTCCGGGCGGTCGTCATGCGGCCCGTCCGGGATTGTTGGCGATGGACCAGTTCAGAGCGCTGGTCACGGCGGCGCGGCACTCGTTCTCGCGCAGTCCGGCCGCCAGTCCCGCCGAATTAAGAGCCTGCTCTACCTCGTGACGGGCGAGGTCGCCGGACGGGATGAACCGCCCCAACGCCCGTGCGGCCCGAACCAGCGTCCAGTTCCGTGAACCCTCTCCAGCCCCCGCCACAGCCGCTGTTTCGGCCCTGAGAGCCGCTGAGGCGTACTGGGAGGCCCGAGCCGGGATGGGTGCAGCCATCAGACCCTTAGAAGACTGACGGGGCGTCAGGAGGGTGCACAGCCATTCCGGGAGTGGTGCGGGGTCGGTGGGGTCGGCCACCTCATACGCCCCGTTGGGGAGGGTGCTTCCGGCGGCGAGGACGTAGCCGCCGTGGGCACGGGTGTCGATGTGGGTGCCGAGCCTGCCCGCGCTGTTGCCGAGCCGGGCCCCGGTCGGGGCGGTGAAGTACAGGTGGTGTCCGCCGGACGCGGTCCGGGTCCGGTAGGTGGCGGGGACGGTCTGCCCGGCGCGCTCGCAGAGCGCTTGCAGGGAAGTGACGCCGTCAGGCGTTCCGCTCGGGTCTTTGGCCTTGAGGGTGTCCAGGTCGATGACGACCAGCCCGGAGGGGCCCGTGGCCAGACCGATGTTGAACGCTCGGGCTGACCAGGCGGCGCGGATGCGGTCAGGGTCGGTGGTGGCCCGTTGCTCCCACTTGCGGTGACCGGCCGCACAGTCCCCGGTGCGGGGACAGGCGGTCTCGCTGTGCAGGGCGGGGCGCTTGTCGCCGGGGCGGAGCGGGAAGACGTGCCAGCCGCGCTCAGCGGCGGCCAAGGCGGTGGAGAGGTGAGGGTCCTCTCGTCGGATCGGGGCAGGGTGGGTCATGCTGGGTGCCTCCAGTTCTGTGAGAAGTGCTGGCAGGTGAGAGCGGCCCCAGGTTCATTGGCGTGAGACGGGGGCCGCTCTCGGCGTGTCAGAAGGGGGGTTCGGTGGTGGTGCCGTGGCAGTAGCAGCCGGGCTCGCCGCACGGGATCGGCTCGGGCTCGGGCATGCGTGTTCTCCTCGCTTTGGTTGCTGTGCGTGAGGGGGAGGGAGGTAGGGGGATCCCTCCGGGAGGGGGCGTTCTCTGGGGTTTCCGGGGGTGTGGCGGGGTGCCTCCCCAGCCTCCCCATGCTCCCCAACTGGGGTGTTGTAGCTGATCAGTGCGGGTGGGGCGGGTTGGGGAGGGGGTTGGGGAGAACTCCCCAGGATGCGCCCGCCTCCCCAGCCCCCTCCCCGTCACCCTGCGTCGCCTTATCCGGCGTTCTCGGTCTCGTCGGCGCGGGTTTCGATGGCGGCCATGAGGCGGGCGCGGGAGATCATCTGGTTGCCGTTGTACTTGCGCGGTTCGGCACCGAACGGCTTGAGTGCCTGTACCAGGTCGGAGGCGGACCACGACTTGTAGACCTCCGGCCACCGCTGTGCCAGGTGCTGGCGGACCTCGTCGGACTTCATCCGTTCCTCGCTGCCGAGGACCGCGGACACGTCGGTCAGGTGGTCGACCTCCCGCACCGGCGCCTGCGATCCGGTAGCGGCACCCGCACCGGCGCGCAGGGCCTTGGCCCGTTCCGCGATGGCCGCCGCGTCCTCGGGACCGATGTAGTGGGTGCGGGCCGTGACGGAGGGCTGCCCGGGGGCGAGCTTGACCCCGTCCCCGGCCACCACGAGCGTTCCCTTGTCCAGGCCCTGGCGCAGCTTGTGCGGGGCCGCCCCGGCGTCGACCGCGGAGTCACCCACCGCCATACGGGCCTGGGACTCGGTGCCCAGCACGAGGGAAGCCCGGATGTGGTTACCCTCGCGGGAGCGCTTGGGCAGGTTCTCGTTGGTCGGGTCCTGGGTGCCCTCCCAGGTGGTGACGTTGACCGCGCGCCCCTGGTCATGGATCTTCTTCACGGCCTGGAAGTAGCGGCTGTCCGACCTCGATCCGCCGAACGGGGCGCCCTTGCGGACCGTGCCCTTCTCGGTGACGACCGTCTCCTGAGCACCGGAGCCGTAGGCCACCTGAGCTTCATCGACCAGGAAGACCAGGGGGTTGAACCGGCGGTCGGCCAGGATTTTGTCCTGGCTCCAGCCCTTCGCGGTCAGCTCCCGCATCAGCGCGATGCGTTCGGCCATCTCCGTGACACCGTCCTCGATCATCTCGGTTGTCTCGATGACGTGGTCGTCGGTGGGGCCCTGAATGAGGATGGTGGCGATCCCGTCGAACATCTGCCAGTCGCCCACGCCCTTGAGGTCAGCGATCCGGAATTCGACCCGGGCATCGAGGGCGAGCCACAGGGCCAGGGCCCGCAAGCTGGCGGTCTTGCCCTGGTTGGACAGGCCAGTGATGAGCATGTGCTTCTGCCACAGGGAGACCAGCACCGCGTCGCCGCGCAGGTCGACACCCCACGGGGCCCGCCCGCGGTGCATGTCGGCGGTGGCGTCCGGGTCGGTGACCAGCGGCGAGGGGCCGATGGGCTGGTCCAGGGCGCCGGAGTCCGCGATCCACATCCGCACCGTGCGCGGAGCCGGGGGGAGCGTCATGTGCAGCTCGTGTTCGTGGCGGGACAGGTTCTCGGCGACCTTGCGCCGCTTGCCCAGCACTTCTTCCGTGCTCACCCCGGACGGGAGGGTGACGTCGACCTCGACGCCGCACCCGGCCAGGGTGATGGGGCCCAGCATCCCGGCCGCACCGTCGGCCATCTCCTTGATGGCCTTGCGCAGCGAGGAAATCCCCAGGTCGGAGAGGGCTTTGACGACCGCCGAGGGGGTGACCGGGACATCGTCCATCCCGCTGGTGGCGGGGCGGGCCCAGGCAGGTGCGGTCTGCTGCTGCTGACCGGCCCGCCACAGGTGGGACAGCCCGGCCAGCAGCGCAAACGCGAGCGCGGGCCCCCAGGCGATAGACACGAACCAGCACAGGGCCCGTACCGCGTCAATGGCGGCCAGCGTCGGCGCGATCACGTCGTGCACGTTGTGGCTGCGGATGGCCATGCAGGCACCGAGCAGCAACAACGCGCCCTCCGTACCAGCGACGCCGATAGCCGCGGACCGGGCCATCTGCGGAACACCGCTGATTAGCTCCATGCGGCGGCGGTGGCGGTCGGTGCGGAAGCGGTCCGCCTTCTCCTGCCACTCCGCGGCGAGTTCCTGATTGCCCGCAGCCACCGCCGCGGCCCTCATCTGGTGGTGGACCGCCACCGTCCGGCCCTGCCACGTCCGCCGGGCAACCACCCCCGCCCCACCGGCAATGTAGAGGGAGTGCCGGACCGCGGCGCGCGCCCCGGCCCGGGTGCGGTTGTGCGTCGCGGCCGTACGCAGAGCGCGGGCCGTGCGGACCGCCCGCGAGACGCGGCGAACGGGCGGGGTGGCGGGGGTGGTCGGGTCGGTGTCCGGGTCCTTGACCAGGCTCACCACCGGCCCGGCGGCGGGCTCGGTGGGGGTGGGTCGGTGGTCGTTGAGGTGGTGCACGGTCCCCATGACGGGGCCTGTGCTGGCGGTGTCGGTCATGGTGGGCGTGCCTTTCTACGGGTGGGTGGTGTGCCGCCAGGCGTAGGGCGGGAGGGTGGCGGCGGTCTTGAAGGTGCGCAGCGCGGCCCCGTCCGGCGCGTCGGGCAGGGCGTAGACGCGGCCACGGTCGAGCGAGGCGAGGAGGCGGGCGGCGTGGTGCTCGCACCCGTCGGCTCCGGCCTGGGTGCGGTCGAGGACGGTGACCGCGACGGGCCCGGTACACAGGCTGGGGTCCTCGGGATGCGCGGCGGGGCAGCGGCCCCGGATGAGTTCGGCCATGATGAACGGGCCTCTCCTGATGTGACGGGTTGGGGTGATGGGGCGGGCGTTGTCCTTGGCCGGGTGCGCCCGCCCCCGCTCAGCTCCGCTCGGCCTTGCTGACCTCGCGCTCGGCGAGGCGTAGGCGCTGCTCGGCCTGCTTGCGGGCCTCACGCGCGGCGGGCTTGTCGGGGCGGGCTGCGGTGCGCTCGGCGGCCTTGGCGGCGGCGAGATCCTGGCGGGCACCGGCCCGCACCCGGTGCAGCGCCGCCAACTCCAGCGCGCCGCGTTCGGCGGCGGACTGGTCGATGCGCTCGATCTTCCGCTTGATGTCCGGGTCGACGCAGTCGGCGGTGGACTGGCGCAGGCCCTGGACGAACAGGCGGCGGCGCTGGCGGGACTCGGCTCGGGTGTAGCTGTACACAGTGACCTCCCGGACGGGGCGGGGCCGGACTGTCCGGCTCCCCAACCACCCCCCAACCACAGCGGGTTGGGGGGTGACGGGCAGCCGTCAGGCGGGCCGCAGTTCGTGGGTGTGGCACAGCACGGGGCCGATCAGCAGCCCGACGCGGTGCACGGTCCACCGGCCGTTCGTCAGCGGCCCCGGGGGGACCTCGTCAACGATCCGGCCGGTCCGCCCGACCGCACGCGGATCGTCCTCACACGAGACGATCCGCACTTCCTGTCCTGCCTGGAACATGCGTGTTTCCCCTTCGGGTCAGCGGCTCTTGCGGGCGGCCTTGGCCTCGCCCACGGACTTCACGACGGTCACCACACCCCAGGCGCAGGCGGCGGCGACCAGGGCAAGCAGGGCCAAGTTGGCAGCGATGGCGGTGAGGACACCGACCAGCAGCGGGCCGAAGTACACCCCGGCGGCGACCATCCCGGCGCCCATGCCGGAGCCGAGGGCGAGGCGCTGAACGGTGCGGTCGGGGGGTGCGTGGTGGACGTGGATGACCTGGGGTGCGGCCGTGGTGGGCTGGTAGGTGGCGGGGAGGTGGTCGGTGTAGGCGGGGGTGCCGTCCGGGAGGTGCACGACGGACGGGGGCCGGGGTTCGGGCAGGTTGTTCACAGTTCTTCCTCCGGGTCCGTGGCGCAGCGGGAGCAGGTCTGCTCGACCCCGGGGGCGAGGCTGAGGTAGAGGTGCTGGTCGCAGTAGTAGCCACCGCATCCGTACTCGTCGCCCCCGGGTGTCTGGCCGCAGAGGTGCGCGAGACCGCGATCGATCTCCTCGGCGCAGCCGGGTTCCTCACAGGTGGTGGGCACGGCGTATCCGGCGGTGATGGTCTGGCCGTTACGGGTGATCTCGTACTGGGCGTAGCCCATGACGTTGTCCTTCCGGTTCAGGCGGCGAGGGCGAGGGCGGCGAGTGCCAGGGCGAGGATGTGGGCGGTCTGGTCGACGTGCGCCGCGCCCCCGTGGGCGGCCCACGTGGTCTGGCCGGTGTGGGTCATCCACCAGGCGACCGGCCACCTGCGGTCAATGAACGCGTGGGTGGCACCGATCCACACCAGCGCCGCCAGGGCGACCGGCAGGGACACGGCCACGCCGTCCAGAACCAGCGCCCCCAGCGCGAGGGCGAGGCCGCAGGCGGTGACGTGAGTGGCGGCGTGGCGCAGGTTGGCCGCCCACCCGGCGGCCCCGGGGTCAGCCTTGTGGGCGGCCTGGTGGTCGGTCTGGAACGGGTAGTCCGCCAGCAGGTGACCGAGGTAGAGCAGCACGAACAGCGATGCGAACACGGCGGGTCCTCCGGTCAGCGGGTCGGGGTGGGGTTGTCGTGGCAGGTGACGCACATGCCGAGCGACCGGGGGATGCAATACCCGGCGTCGGTCCGGCAGTTGGGGCAGGTGCGGCGTGCGAGCATGGCGGCGGCGAGGGCGGCGGTACGGCCCGGGGTCATGGGCCGGACGGGGCGGGCGTGGTCGATGCGGTAGAGGTAGGCGACCAGCGGGCCCCGGCCGCGGCGCCGGGGGCGGTGTACTTCCGCTGCCACGTCCTGACCGCCCGGGCGCAGCCCCAGGGCGCGGAGCTGGCGGCGGGTGGCCAGACCCTCGGGGGCGAGGTGCCACCGGTAGACGGCGGCCATCACGCCGCCGCCTTACCGGGACCGGCCGCCGCCTGCGCACGCTCCGCACGCAGCGTGTCCCGCAGGATGCGGGCCTTGGCCGCAGAGGTGCGGACGCCCTTGCGGATGCCCTCGGCAGTCAACTCCTCATCCGACCAGTCGGCCGTCAACTTCCGCGCCTCGGAAAGGAGTTGGTCTGGGGTGCGGTTCGGTCGGGTCGACCGGGCGGCCGGGGGAATCGACCGGACGGGGCGCGGCGTCGCGGCCGGGGCGGGCTTGGTCGGCTTGACCAGGTCGACCACCGGGGCCGCCTCCAGCGCGACCGGGGCCGGTACGGCAACAACCGGCGCGGAGACCGGTTCCCCCAGGTCAGGTGTCGACCGGTTTACAGTGATCTCGGTCGCTTCATCCTGATTTGCTGTGGGGGTAGGGAGGGCGACCGGTCGGCGGCGGAACAGGTTCCCGATCCGCCAGCGACGGGACGGGGCGGGGCCGGTGAGGGTGGTCTGTGCGTGGGCGAGGGCGGCGGCCGACCGGGCGGCGCGCTGGTGGAGTCGGGGGGTCATGCCGGGGGTGCTGGTTCCGGTCTCGATCTCCCAGGCGTGCGCGAACGCGGTCTCGAAGTCGAGCCGCCCGAACGGGGCGGCCGAGACGAACCGGTCGGCCAACTGAGCTACGGTGCGGTGCTGTTGACGCCGCTTGCGGTCGTGGCGGCGGCGGGCGCGTTCCTCGGGACTGTTGGTGTCGGCGGACAGGGTGGTCACCCACTGGCGGATCTCGAACAGCACCGGCCCCAGCAGCGTCACGGCCGCGAGCCCGATACCGGCCGCCTGCCGGTCCGGGGCGGACAGGCCGGGGAGGTGGAGGCCGTAGGTGTAGTTGATCGAGGCGGCGAAACCAGCCGCGGCGAGGACGAGCAGGCGCAGGAACCAGCGCACCCACCCGGGCAGGTGCCGTTCATCCGCGTAGGCGACTCCGGCGGCCATGACCCACGCCGCGCCCTCGATCGCCAGCGGCAACGGGAGCAGCATCGGGGAGATACCGACGAAGTGCAGCACCTGAGCGGGCAGCGACCCCAGCGCGGACGCCGTCACCAGGGCAAGGGTGCCGCGCTGGTAGACGTTGCCCGGGGTCAGCGCCGCGCCCCGGGCCGCCCGCCGCTCGCTCCGTACCCTCGCCCGTTCAGTCCGGGCCCGGGTGCGGTCGGTGCGGCGCTGCTCAGCGAGCCGGACAGCCCGCTCGTCGGCGGTACGTTCCCGCTCCGCCCGGCGGGCCTCAGCGGCGGCGGCGTCGATACGCCGCTGTTCGGCATCCGCCGCACGGTCCGCGCGGCGCTCCTGGCTGTAGGTACTCATGACCCACCGCCTCGTGTGTGCCGCACGTACAGGCCCCACCCGGCGGCGTGAACGAGAGCGCCGACGGCTGCGAGGACCCGCCAGGCAGGGCGGTGGGTGTAGGTGTCCAGGGAGGTTCCGAGGACGGTCAGGGCGATACCGGCGAACACGACCAGCAGCGCCCGCCGGACAGCGGCGTGGTCGGTGCCGTTCATGCCGCACCGCCCGGCACCGTGGCGACCGTCGCGGCGGTGCGGTTGGTCAGGTCCCGGCGCGCCGCCAGCACCCGGCGGCGAGCCCGCCGAATCCGCTGGTGATCCAGCTCAGACGGCGTCCGGTCGATAGTCATGATCTGCACATCGAGGAGAGCGACTTCCGCGAGGATCAGCGGACTCTCGGCCTCGATCGCGTCCAGCTCAGCGTCCGAGGGCTCACGCTCGGACGACGCGGCCGTAACGACCGCGTGACGTGCTGCGATGGTGTTCATTGGGTCTGTTCCTCTCAGACAGGAACGGCTCACAGAGACCCCCGGAGTTGCAGCTCCGGGGGTCTCGCCGTTGAAGCCAGTCCGGCTCCCCTCAGCCCCGCCCGTACGGTCGCCGCCACGAGGGCGGGCCGGACGGGCGGAGGAGGCAACCGGCGCGGCGATCCGCCGCGATTCGGTGGAAGATGACCGGCCGCCCACAGACCCTGGAGGGCCTGAGGCGCGAGGGTGGAACGGCGCTGCCCTGCCGGTCTGTCACGGGAGCGCCCGGGTATGTAACTGCCTCACTTGATCTCTCCTTCAGTCAGGGCGGCACGCGCCGCCTGAACGTCCGCGGTGTTCACCACGGACGTTCAGGCCCAGCGCGCTTTGGCGTGCCGCCAACGACATGACCCGGTCGTCTCGGGGGCGGTCTCACTCTTGCCGCCACGTGCGTTGGGGCCCCGCTGTACCTCCCCACACCCGAACCCGGGTGGCGCCTGCCAGGCGCGTAGGGGGAGAGCCACGTCCATCACGGCGGTTTGCCCCCCGGGCTCTCGCCCTGGACACCTGCCGTGACCGCTGCTCTCGCGTCAGCCCCGCACGATCACTGTTCAGTTCTCAAGATTCACGCGGTCACTTCAGCCCTAGGAGCAGCCCAGACGGCGACAACCCCCGGACACGTCCGGCCTGTTCGAAGTTTGTGGGCAAACCCGCGAACTGATGATGACCGTAGCGGGTGCATCAGTGGCGCGCAAGGGTTTGCCCACAAACCCACAATCCGGGATGCTGGTGAGATGGAACCTCAGCCGACGGCCGTGCAAGCTCCCATCCATCTGCGGATCGCGGATGACCTGCGCATGCAGATCGAGCGGAAGGACCTCCCCCCCGGCGAACCCCTGCCGACACTGGCCGAGATCCGGGACATCTACGACTGCTCCACGAACAGCGCCCGCGCCGCCGTGGCGCTCCTGAAAGCTCAGGGGCTCATCACGTCCGGTCGCGGCAAGGCTCCGACCGTGCGCATCCCGCTGCATAAGGTCGTGCGCTCCTCAGCACGCCACCAGGCGGAGAAAGACCTCGCGCGGCGACCCGAGAAGGAGCGCGGCGCAGTAGGGGAAGCCGAAACCAACCTCAACATGTCCATCACGGATCAGGTATTCGAGTCCACATATGAGCGAATCGCCGCAGACACTAGCCTGGGCTCCGCCCTAAGAATCGAAAGTGGCTCCGAGGTGCTTAGGCGGCGTTACGTTTCGCACGACTCCCGGAGCGGGCTGCTTCTATCGTTCAGCACGTCCTACATTCCGGTTTCCCTGGTGGAATCGAACCCGGATCTACTGGACGCGTCGAAGGAGCCGTGGCCCGGCGGCACACTCCATCAGCTTTCCACCGTGGACATCGAGGTCATGACGGTGGTTGACGAGGTAACCGGCCGGATGCCGACGACAGTAGAGGCCCAACAGTGGGGCCTTCCCGAGGGGGTACCTCTGCTGCTTTGCCGCCGGATCTCTCTGGACGCCACAGACCGAATCGTGGAAATCTCCGATGCAGAGTATCCGGCAGATCGCACCGAACTTCACTTCATCACACCGCTCAAAGCATGGCGAAAGCGCCCGACGCACACGCAGGCAAAAGAAGGGAATTAGGTAGATGAAAAAAAATCTAAGCGAGACTGACACCTCCTTTCTGGCTCACGCTATCGACCTGTCACGCCACGCACTCGAAGACAAGGGGAAAACACCCTTTGGCGCAATCGTCGTCATCGAAGGGGAAATCGTGAGCGAAGGAACAAGCAGCGTTGTTGAACTTGCTGACCCCACAGCTCATGCGGAGGTGATGGCACTCCGCAACGCGGGCCGAAAGCTCGGGCGCCATCTCTTCGAGGATGGCGTCATGTACACCAGCAGCGAGCCCTGCCCCATGTGCCTGGTCGCCTGTTACTGGGCGCGACTACCTCGCGTCGTGTTCGGTGCCACAAGCCGGGAGGTCGCCTTGAACGGCTTCGAGGATCTCCAGCTGTATCGCGAGTTGACTTACCCGCAGGAGGGCCGCGCACTCCGGGAGGACGTTGCTTCGGATCCGCTCGCCGCAGAGGCTGTCAAGGTTCTGCGCGCATGGTCGGACGGCCTACCTGAGCCAGTGGTCCCGAAGCTCTAACGCGAACCCCCACGGATTGGAAGATCCGACGGCACGATGAGACGGCCCGCACGGTTCGTGCGGGCCGTCTCATCGGCTGAACGTTAAACTCCTCCCAGTGCCGCGAGTAGAACCCCCGGGCCGTCCGTGGGCCGTCAAGCGGTGACCGTTAACCACCAATGTTCACCAGCGTTGACCACTCGACAGCAGGTCAGGGACCTAAGAACCTCCGGAGACCGAGGCCAGGTAGGCGTTGGTCTTCTCCGGCTCGTAGAAGAAGTTCTCGAAGTCCGACGGGTCGTTGAACCCGTTGGCGAAGCGGTTCGCGACGGGCTGGAGCCGGCCGCCCGCGCCGAGCAGGTTCAGCACGTGCTCCGGGGGGACGCCGAGCATGGCGTTGGTCCACTTCGTGGCATGCCGCGCGGTGTCCCAGTAACGGTCGAACGCCGACTGCATCCACTCCCCGTCGAACTCCTTGTCGCCGTGCTCGACGATCGAGTCCAGGTAGGAGTTGGCGCACTTGGACGCCGAGTTGGAACCCTGGCCGGTGATCGGGTCGTTGGCGACGACGACGTCCGCGACGCCGAGGACCAGGCCACCGCCGGGGAGGCGGCCGATCGGCTTGCGGACGGTGGGGGCGTAACGGCCCGCGAGGGTGGCGTTGGCGTCGGTCAGCTCGACCTTGGTGGCCCGCGCGTACTCCCAGGGCGTGAACCGCTCCATCAGCTCCAGCGTCTTCGCGAGATGCTCGGAGGGGTCCTTGATGCCCTGGAACGCGTCGATCGGGCCGCCCGGGACGCCCTCCCAGAACAGGATGTCGGCGCGGCCGGAGGTGGTGAGGGTGGGCATCACGAACAGTTCGCCGACGCCCGGCACCAGGTTGCAGCGGACCGCGTCGAACTCCGGGTGCTCGGGGCGCGGGCCCATGCCGTGGACGTAGGCGACGGCCAGCGCGCGCTGCGGGGCGTCGAACGGTGAACGCTCCGCGTCCCGGCCGAACATGGAGACCAGCTCGCCCTTGCCCGCGGAGACCATCACCAGATCGTAGGTGCGGGAGAAGTAGTCCAGGTCGGAGACGGCCGCCCCGTGGATGACGAGCTGCCCGCCGCGCTGGGCGAAGGTCTCCATCCAGCCCGCCATCTTCACCCGCTGGTCCACGGACTGGGCGTACCCGTCGAGCCGGCCGACCCAGTCCACCGCCCGGGAGGAGTCGGGGGCGGCGACGGAGACGCCGACTCCCTCGATCCGCGGGGCCTGGGACTCCCAGAAGTTGAGCTGGTCGTCCCGCTCGTGCTGGAGCGCGGTGTGGAACATGCACTGCGTCGACATGACCCGGCCGGAGCGGATCTCGTCCGCCGTCCGGTTGGACATGAGGGTGACTTCGTAGCCTCGGGACTGGAGTCCCAGGGCCAGCTGGAGCCCGGACTGACCGGCTCCGACTATGAGTGTCTTCCGCATCGCGGCTCTCCGTTGTGTGTGGTCGAGGCGGTGTGCGCGTGCTCGGGCGGTGTGCGTGCTCAGGCGGTATGCGCGTGCTCAGGCGGGGGTGGCGTCGAGGGCGTGGCCGACCAGGGCCAGCAGCGACTCGACCACCGTGATCCGGTTGCGCGCGTCCATGATCACTATGGGCACCCGGGACGGTACGGTCAGGGCCTCCCTGACGTCCTCCGCCTCGTAACCGGGCGTCCCCTCGAAGTGGTTGACCGCCACGATGTACGGCAGCCCGCAGCTCTCGAAGTAGTCGAGCGCCGGGAAGCAGTCCTCCAGGCGCCGGGTGTCGGCGAGGACGACCGCGCCGATCGCCCCGCGTACCAGGTCGTCCCACATGAACCAGAAGCGCTGCTGGCCGGGCGTGCCGAAGACGTACAGGACGAGGTCCTCGTCGAGCGTGAGCCGTCCGAAGTCCATGGCCACCGTGGTGGTGGTCTTCTCCGGCGTGGCCGAGAGGTCGTCGGTCTCCTCGCTGGCCTGGGTCATCAGCGCTTCGGTCTGGAGCGGGGTGATCTCGGAGACGGAGCCGACGAAGGTCGTCTTGCCGACGCCGAATCCCCCCGCCACCACGATCTTGGTGGCGGTCGGCGCGCGGGTGTGGTCCAGCTGCCAGGCCTGGAGGACCTCCTCCGGCTGATCCCGGGGAGGCGTCGGCGCCGGGGCGCCCGTCCGGCGCGGGGTGGTGAAGCGCGGCGCCTCAGAGACGGCGGAGTCCATTGAGCACCCTTTCGAGCAGTGCGCGGTCGGGCTGCCCGGTGCCGTGCCCGGTCCCGTACACGCGGATCTTTCCCTGGTCGGCCAAGTCGCTGAGCAGCACCCGGACGACGCCGAGCGGCATCTTCAACAGGGCCGAGATCTCCGCGACCGTACGCATCCGGCGGCAGAGTTCGACGATGGCCTGGAGCTCCGGCATCACGCGGGTGGCGAGGTTGCCGTTGGTCAGCTCGCGCCGCTCCTCCGGTGCTTCGAGGGCCGCGACGAACGTCTCGACCAGCAGGACGTGCCCGAATCTGGTGCGGCCGCCGGTGAGGGAGTACGGGCGGACCCGGGCGGTGCGCTTGTCGGCGCCGCGGACGGGGAGGCGGGGGGCGGGTTCGGCCGCGGCGGCGGTCGTCACTGGGTGCTCTCCATCGATGTGCGCAGCTCGCTGCGGAGTTCGGGGGTGAGTACGTGTCCGGCCCGGCCCACGAAGAGGGCCATGTGGTACGCGACGACGCTCATGTCGCAGTCGGGTGCGGCGTGCACGCCGAGGAGGGAGCCGTCGCTGATCGACATGACGAAGACGCTGCCCTCGTCCATGGCGACCATGGTCTGTTTGACGCCGCCGCCGTCCATCAGTTTCGCCGCGCCGACGGTCAGCGAGCCGATGCCGGAGACGATCGTGGCCAGGTCGGCGCTGGACCCCTTGGGTCCGTCCGCACCCTCGGTCGCCTTCACGGCGTGGTGGCCGGGGTCGGAGGAGAGGAGCATCAGACCGTCGGACGAGACGACGGTGACCGAGTGGACCCCTGGCACCTCCTCCACGAGATTGCTCAGCAGCCAGTGAAGATTCCGGGCCTCGGTACTCAGCCCGAACGTGCTGGGCGCAGTCAACTGCGTGCCTCCTCGACTGTGTCCCCCGTCTCTTCGTTCCGGCCGCCCGGACGACGGCCGCCGGTCTGGTGGGTCCCTGCGGTGCCGCTGGTGGTGGTGCTGGTGCTGGTGGTGCCGACCGCTCCGGCGGCCTCGGCGATCTCCGCCTCGACGTCGCGGCGCCCCTCCTGCGCCGCCCGGTGGAAACTGCCCAGGCGGTGCCGCAGGTCCTCCCGGTCCAGGCTGCCGGTGCGCGCGGCGGCGGGCGCGCCCTCGGCCCGGACCACCTTGGGCGTGCGCTTGGGCAGCCCCTTGTCCGTGAGCCGCTCGCCCTCGGGACGACGCGGGGCGGGGACGGTGTCGGCGGCAGGGGCATCGGCGTACGGGGTGCTCGCGCCCGAGGCGTCGGCGTGCGGGTTTATCGTGCCCGGGGCGTCGATGTGCGGGGTCTCGGCGTGCGGGGCGGGGCGGAACGCGGGGTCGTCGCCGTCCGGCTCCTGGTCGCCCGGCGCACTCTCGGCGGGACGCTCGTGGCGGTCCGGGCCGATGGCGTACGGGTCGGCGGGCCGCGAGGCGGGCGCCTCAGGGACCTCGCGCGCCTCCGGGGCCTCGGGCGCCCCTGGGGCCTCGGGCGCCTCCGGGGGCTTCGGCAGGCGTACCTGCAAGGTGACTTCGGGGTCGCGGTCCGCGTCCGGCCCGGAGGGGGAGGCGGGCGCGGCCGCGGTCGACGCGGAGGCGGCGTGCTCGCTGATCGCCCGCTCGGCTGCGACGATCATGGGGTCCACGGCGGACTGCTCGGGGACGGGGCCGGGCTCGGAACCGAGTTCGGAACCGGAAAAGGATCCGGGGGCCTGCGCGTCACCGGTCTCCGCGTCACCGGTCTCCGCACCACCGGCCACCGCTTCGGCGGAAGGCGTCGAACCGGGCTGCGGCGCGGCGGCCACCGACGCGGACTCCGCCGCCGGGGACGCGGCCGAAGCCGGACCCGTGGTCGTGGCCGGGGCCGTGGGCGCATCGGCCGACTCGTCGGCGCCCGGAGCCATCCCCGGAGCCGTAGCCGTGGGCACATCGGCCGGCGCATCGACCCCCGGAGCCGTAGCCTCCGAGGCGGCCGGAGCCGTCGATGCCAGCGGCGAACGGCTGGGCAGCGCGTTGGAGTTGGCCTCGGCCACCGATCCCGGCAGGTTGAGCGTCGGCGCGTCGCCCTGCATCTGGACGGCGGGCGGCGAGGCCGCGGGCAGGGACTTCGGCAGCAGGGCCTGCGGCAGGACGACGACAGCCGTCACTCCCCTCCCCTTCTGCTCGCGCAGCTGGACCCGTACGCCGTGCCGGGCCGCCAGCAACGACGTCACCTGGAGTCCGAGTCCGGCGCCGTCGGCACTGCGCTCACCGGCCTCGAACGAGGCCGGGTCGGCCAGCCTGGCATTCAGCTCCTCCATCCGGACCGCCGACATGCCGATGCCCCCGTCGGACACCGAGAGCATCACCTCGCCGGACTCCAGGAGCCAGCCGGACAGCTCGACGTGGGAGTCCGGCGGCGAGAAGGAGGTGGCGTTCTCCAGGAGTTCGGCGAGGAGATGGCTGAGGTCGTCGGCCGCGAACCCGGCGATCTGGGCGTGCGGCGGCAGGGACTGGATGGTGACCCGCTCGTACCGTTCGATCTCGCTGACGGCGGCGCGCGCCACATCCACCAGCGGGATCGGCCCGGCGTGCCCGTGGCCGTGCTCGGCGCCCGCGAGGACGAGCAGGTTCTCGCTGTGGCGGCGCATGACCGTGGCCATGTGGTCGAGCTTGAAGAGGGTGGCGAGGCGTTCCGGGTCCTGCTCGCGCTCCTCCAGGCCCTCGATGACGCCGAGTTGCCGCTCCAGGAGGCCGAGGGTGCGCAGCGAGAGGTTGACGAAGGTGTGGTGGACGGTGTTCTGGAGCTGTTCCAGCTGGGTGGCCAGCTCGCCGGTGCGGTCCTGGAGTTCGGTCCGCTGCTGGGCCAGGGACGCGCGGCTCTTGATGAGGCCGGAGCGTTCGGCGGTGAGGCCTTCGACGCGGCCGGTGAGGTCCTGCTGCAAGGTGGTGAGCTTGCCGTGCAGGGTGTTCATCGACCGGACGACCTGGGCGAATTCGTCGTTGCGGCCGGTGTAGCGGACCGGTTCGGCGCTCTCCGGCTCCTCGGCGAGGCGCGCGGCGCCGATACGGAGGACGGCGAGCGGCTGGGTGAGGGTACGGGCGACGGCGGTGGAGACGCCGACGGCGAGCAGGAAGCAGCCGCCGAGCAGGGCGAGGGCCAGTTCCAGGGCGGTCACGTCGTCGTCGCGCAGCCCCTCCAGGTGGCGGACCTGGTCGGTGGAGAGGGCGGACTCGACGCTGCGCATGCGGTCGACGCGGGCGGAGAGCGCGGCCTCCAGCTTCGTGGGGCTGACCTCGCGCTCCGCCTCCGACAGTTCGGGGCGGTCGGTGAGGCGGGCGAGGTACTTCTCCGCGTTGTCGACCTCGGGCCCGGTGACGGTGGCGGAGAGCTTGTCGCGGGCCTCCGGGTCCGCGGCCTGGTCGAAGTCGGCGAGCGCGGCCAGTTCACGGACGCGGGCCTGCTGGGCGGCGGCGCTCAGTTCGTCGCGCTCCCGGTCGGCCCGGTCGGCGCCCTCGCTCCCGGTCTGTACGGGCAGCCCGGTGAGGGGGTCGGTCTGCGGGGCGGTGGGCTCGGGGCTGGGCACGGCGAGCGCGGCGAGGAGGAGCCCGCGGGTCGCGGAGGCCTGTTCGGCGGCGCCGCCGAGGGTGAGCGGGGCACGGGTGGCGTCGGCGGCGCGCGGCGGGGTCTTCTCGGCCAGTTCGGCGGCGATGCCGTGGAGCTTGGCGATGACGTCGGAGTACGCCTGGTGCGCCTCCAGGGCCGAGCCCTCGCCGGTCAGCGCGTCACGGCGCAGGGACGGGACCGTGGACAGGTCGCGGCGCAGGGCGGCGGAGGCCGCCTCGTGGATCTCGTCGATCTGCTGGTCGACGCGGGTGGCGCGGGCCGTGCGGTCGGCCGCGGCGTCCCGGCCGTCGGCGGCCTCGCCCCCATCCTCTGCGGCCTCGTCGCGGCCGTCGGCGATGTACGCGGTGACCGCGTCACGCTCGTCGGCGAGGGAGTGCGCGAGGGTGACGGCCTGCTGGTTCAGTCCGGCGAGGGTGACCAGCCGCTGGGACTCGTTGAGATCGGCGGAGGCGCCGAGCGCTGCGGGCGCGCCCGCAGCCAGGACGATGACGCCGACGACCGCGACTCCGGCGACCAGTCGGCTGCGCACCCGCACGGTCCGCCTCCCGGCGCCGGCCGCCGGAGGCGTCGCCCCGGAACCGTCGTGCGTCGTGTTCCTGCTCCGCGGCCGCTTCTTCTGCACCGGTGCTCGCAATCTTGACTCGTCCACCCTTGAAGCAGAGGTGACGCACGGTCACACAGAGGGGCGCCCCGCTCCTGGTACGGCTTCCGACCATTCCAGTTGCTTGTGAGAGGAGGCACGCATCAACCGCTCCGCCACTTGAATGAGTGAACAACAAGGCCGAGTTGACGAACAAGTCTCCCCCAGAGCGCCCCTGACCATGCATGAGACACCGGGTGGACCTTCCGCTCCGGCTTTGGCAGGATGCCCGCCCGCACTCCGTCCGAGGCCTCTCCCTCCACCTCCCGACACCCGTTGACCTGCTGGTACAAGCCAGTCCGTGGGGAGTGCGGGTCCCGTGAAGGCGTCGTGCAGACTGGCGTCATGCGCATCGAACTGGCCTCCGTCCCCGGCAGCCCAGGGCGCCTCAACGAGGACTGGGTATCGGCCGCTCTTCCCGCCTCCGGGCAGGGGGGCGTCCTGGTCCTGCTCGACGGGGTGACTCCGCCGCCGACGGAGCCCGGTTGCGTGCACTCCGTTCCGTGGTTCACCGCCCGCCTGGGCGGTGCGCTGGTGGAACTGTCCGGTTCCCGCCCCGGCCTCCCGCTGTCCGAGGTACTGGCCACGGCCATCTCCCGCACGGCCGACGCCCACCGGTCCACCTGTGACCTTTCTCACGTGCGTACGCCTCAGGCGACCGTGGTCCTGGCGCGTTGGGGGGAACAGACGATCGAGTACCTGGTGCTCTCCGATTCGGTGCTGCTCCTGGAGGCGCCGGACGGCACGGTCCGGGTGGTCCTGGACGACCGGCTGGACCGGCTGCCCCCGGGTTCGCTCGCCTCCCACGCGATCGTGGACTCGACCGTACGCAACAAGGCGGGCGGCTTCTTCACGGCGGCCGCCGACCCGTCGGTCGCGGCGCGCGCGGTGACCGGCAGCGCGCCGCTCTCCGAGGTCAGCGCCCTCGCCGCGCTCACGGACGGGGCGAGCCGCTGGACGGAGATGTTCGGTGAGGGCGACTGGACCGCCGCGCTGGGGCTGCTGCGGAAGGCCGGGCCCCGGGGGCTGATCGACCGGGTGCGGGAGCTGGAGAGCGCGGACGCGGAAGCGGGACGCGTACGGCTGCGGCGCGGCAAGGTCCACGACGACGCCACCGCGGCGCTGGTGGAGCTGTAGGGCGCGGGGCGCCTCGGGCCCGGGGGGAGCTCACGACCGAGGGGGACTCGGGGCCCGTACGACCGCGTGGCCGGTGTCCAGCCGGCTTCGAGCCCCGGGCGGGCTCGCGGCGGATGTCACCGCGACCCTTCAACCCCGCGCGGCCCCTCAACCCCCGGGCGACTCGCCCTCCCCTCCCCCGCGCGGGGCGCGCCCGGTCAGCTCTCGGCGCGGGTGTTCAGCTGGTGCAGCAGCCGGGCCAGCTCCGCCACTTCGGCGCGGTCCCAGCCCGTCAGCTTGCGTACGTAGCGCTCCCGGCGGGCATCCCGGACGCTGCGGAAGCGGGCCAGGCCCTCGTCGGTGAGGTGGACGAGCCAGGCACGCCCGTCGGCCGGGTCGGGCTCGCGGCCCACCAGGCCGAGGTTCTCCAGGGAGTGCAGCTGGCGGCTCATGGTGGCCTTGCCGACGCCGAAGTAGGCGGCCAGCTCGGTGGCCCGCTGCTGTCCCGCCGACTCCAGGCGGACGAGGAGACCGTAGGCGGCGGGCTCCAGGTCGGGGTGGACCTCCCGGGCCATCTCGCCGGAACTGGCCCGCGCCCGGCGCAGGAACACGGCCAGTTCCCGCTCCAGCGCGAGGAATTCCTGGTCCACGCCATCCCCACCGGCGGCCGCGTCCTGCTCCGGCTCGCTCGCACTCCCGTGCACGTCAGTACCCCATCTGCGGATGACGGCCGGTGAAACGTCCGGCCACACGCGGTCGGCGCCGCGGCCAGGTCAGTATTTCGCAGCGCGGGGACCGGTTCTCGCGGAAGGCGCCCCGGGGCCCGCGGCGGCGGGACCTTCGTACGCGCACGGCCCGCCGCTGCGGCGACCGGACCGGGTCCGTGGCGGCACGCGGAACGGCCCGCCCCCGTTGACTCGGGAGGCGGGCCGTCCGTACCGGCCACTCATCTGCTGCCACGCCCGTCACCGCGTGGCGGTCAGGCGGCGGCCGGGATCCTCTCCTGCGCCGTGGCCGACGCCGGGGCGAGGGCGATCTCCAGCACCTGGCGGACGTCGGTGACCGGGTGGACGTCCAGCTTCTCCAGGACCTCGGCCGGGACGTCGTCCAGGTCGGCCTCGTTGCGCTGCGGGATCACCACGGTGGTGATGCCCGCACGGTGCGCGGCCAGGAGCTTCTGCTTGACGCCGCCGATCGGCAGCACCCGCCCGGTCAGGGACACCTCGCCGGTCATCGCCACATCCGTACGGACGAGCCGTCCGGAGAGCAGCGAGGCCAGGGCGGTCGTCAGGGTGACGCCGGCGCTCGGGCCGTCCTTGGGGACCGCGCCCGCCGGGAAGTGGACGTGCACGCCCCGGTCCTTGAGGTCGCCGACCGGAAGCTCCAGCTCCGCCCCGTGGGAGCGCAGGAAGCTCAGCGCGATCTGCGCGGACTCCTTCATGACGTCACCGAGCTGACCGGTCAGGGTCAGTCCGGAGGCGCCGGTCTCCGGGTCGGCGAGGGACGCCTCGACGAAGAGGACGTCACCGCCCGCCCCGGTCACCGCGAGCCCGGTCGCCACACCCGGCACGGCGGTGCGCCGCTCGGCCGGGTCCTGGGCGGACTCGGGCACGTGGTGCGGGCGCCCGATGAGGCCGCGCAGGTCGGCGTCGGTCACCGCGAACGGCAGCTCGCGGTCGCCCAGTTCGTGCTGGGCCGCGACCTTGCGGAGCAGCCGGGCGACGGACCGTTCCAGGTTCCGTACGCCCGCCTCGCGGGTGTACTCCCCGGCCAGCTTGCGCAGCGCGGACTCCTCCAGGATGACCTCGTCCTTCTCCAGTCCGGCCCGCTCCAGCTGGCGCGGGAGCAGGTGGTCCCGGGCGATGACGACCTTCTCGTCCTCGGTGTAGCCGTCGAGGCGGACCAGCTCCATGCGGTCGAGCAGGGCCTCCGGGATGGCTTCGAGGACGTTGGCCGTGGCGAGGAAGACGACGTCGCTGAGGTCGAGTTCGACCTCCAGGTAGTGGTCGCGGAAGGTGTGGTTCTGCGCCGGGTCGAGGACTTCGAGGAGGGCGGCGGCCGGGTCGCCCCGGAAGTCGGAGCCGACCTTGTCGATCTCGTCGAGCAGGACGACCGGGTTCATCGAACCGGCCTCCTTCACCGCCCGCACGATCCGGCCGGGGAGCGCGCCGACGTACGTACGCCGGTGGCCGCGGATCTCCGCCTCGTCCCGGACCCCGCCGAGCGCGACGCGGACGAACTTGCGGCCCATGGCGTGCGCGACGGACTCCCCGAGCGAGGTCTTGCCTACGCCGGGCGGGCCGACGAGGGCGAGCACCGCGCCGCCGCGGCGGCCGCCGACGACTCCCAGCCCCCGGTCGGAGCGCCGCTTGCGTACCGCGAGGTACTCGGTGATGCGTTCCTTCACGTCGGCGAGACCGGCGTGCTCGGCGTCCAGGACCTCCTGGGCGCCACGGATGTCGTAGGCGTCCTCGGTGCGCTCGTTCCAGGGCAGTTCGAGGACGGTGTCCAGCCAGGTGCGGATCCAGGAGCCCTCGGGGGACTGGTCGCTGGACCGCTCCAGCTTCTCGACCTCCTTGAGCGCGGCCGTACGGACGTGCTCGGGCAGGTCGGCGGCCTCGACGCGGGACCGGTAGTCGTCGGACTCGTCCTCCGGGTCGCCGTTGAGCTCGGACAGCTCCTTGCGTACGGCGTCGAGCTGGCGGCGCAGCAGGAACTCCCGCTGCTGCTTGTCCACACCCTCCTGGACGTCCTTGGCGATGGACTCGGCGACATCCTGCTCGGCGAGGTGTTCGCCGAGCCACTGGACGGCGAGCTTCAGCCGGGCGACCGGGTCCACGGTCTCCAGGAGCTGGACCTTCTGCGCGGTGGAGAGGAACGGGGAGTATCCGGAGTTGTCGGCGAGCGCGGAGACGTCGTCGATCTGCTGCACCCGGTCCACGACCTGCCAGGCACCGCGCTTCTTCAGCCAGCTGGTGGCGAGCGCCTTGTACTCCTTGACCAGCTCGGCCACGGACCCGGGCAGGGGGTCGGGGGCGGCGCTCTCCAGCACGGTCCCCTCGACCCAGAGCGCCCGGCCGGGCCCGCTGGTCCCGGCGCCGATGCGGACCCGGTCGCGCGCCCGGATGAGCGCGCCGGGGTCGCCGTCGCTCAGGCGTCCGACCTGCTCGACGGTGCCGAGGACACCGGTCCCCGTGTACGTGCCGTCGATGCGCGGAACCAGCAGCACCTCGGGCTTGCCGCCCCCGGAACGGGCGGCGGCCTGCGCGGCCTCGACGGCGGCACGCACCTCGGCGTCGGACAGGTCCAGCGGCACCACCATGCCGGGCAGGACGACCTCGTCGTCGAGCGGCAGCACGGGCAGGTCGATCGGTGTGAACGCCTGGGACTCGTTAGTCATGATCTCCCCTTCGGCAGGCAAGTTGAGCTATGTGGACTCAATGCTCCTGAGCCGCCGAATGTTCCCCGGCCCCTGTTCGCTCTGAGCGATCACCCGTTGCCGCCCCTGCCCCGCCGCGTCCGGCACGGCGCCGACGGGTTCCCGGAGCGATCGCGGACAGGCACCCCGCACAGCGCCTGTATGCAGCGGCCGCACAGCACCTGTATGTAGGGGAGCGTTCCGGGAGGGTCGGCTGTTCCCGGCCGCTCCGATCTCCGCGCGCCCTCCCCCGGCCCTGAGCTCCGCCCCTTTTTCGGTGGCGCCGGGTGGGGGCCGGACATGAGGATGGGCGGGTGCCGACTGCCTCGGCCAGAGAACGGAGAGCCCACGCCATGTCCTCGACGCCCGCTCCCGACGACCTGGCCCCGGCGCGTTCCGGCCGGGCCGCCGAGGCTCCCGTCGTGCTGGACCGACGCGACGGTCCGTTCGGGGAGGTGGTGCTGCGGGGGCGTGGGGAGCACTTCGAGATCATCGCCAACGGCTGTTTCCTGATGGACACCTCCGACGGGCGCTCCGAGCGGCTGCTGGTCGACGCCGCGCTGGCCGCCCTGCCCGCCGGACGGAGAGGCCCCTCCGTACTGATCGGCGGGCTCGGGGTGGGGTTCTCGCTGGTGCGGGCCGCCGAGGAGGGGCGCTGGGGGCGGATCGTGGTCGTGGAGCGGGAGGAGGCGATCGTCGACTGGCACCGGGACGGGCCGCTGGGGCGGATCTCCGGGGCCGCGCTCGCCGACCCCCGGACCGCGATCCTGCGTGCGGACCTGGTGGACCACCTCCGTACCGCCACGGAGCGTTACGACGCACTGTGCCTGGACATCGACAACGGACCCGACTGGACGGTCACGGAGGGCAACACCGGCCTCTATTCGGCCACCGGCCTGGCGCACTGCCGCGACCGGCTGCACCCCGGCGGAGTGCTCGCCGTCTGGTCCGCGCAGCCGTCACCCGCTTTCGAGCAGGCGCTGCGGAATGCCGGATTCAGTGAGGTTAGGACCGAAGAGATCGCCGTTGCCCGAGGTGTGCCCGACGTGGTCCATCTCGCACTCCGGCCCGCCTGACCCCCTCCCGGGCACCCCCCGCCCGGCGCTGGCACGGGTCAACCGGCACAAGGCCGACGATCCGCCCGCCCGACCGCCGCGAGCGGGCACCTTCGGGGCAACACCCTGCGTAGCCGGGAGCCCTCCGCTGCCTTTACGCTGCTGACCGGCACACGGATCACCCACGAAATCCACGAGCGAAGACCGTGCCTCCGGGAATGGCTCCCGCGGGAACGGGCAGGGGCGGGGCGATGGAACAGACACACACCACCCATAACGGCGTCGCGGCCACTCCCGGCGCTCAGCGCCGTGTGCTGGTGGTCGAGGACGACGCGACGATCGTCGACGCCATCTCCGCCCGGCTGCGGGCGGAGGGGTTCCTCGTGCAGACCGCGCTGGACGGCCCGGCGGCCGTGGACGCGGCCGAGGCCTGGCAGCCGGACCTGATGGTGCTCGACATCATGCTTCCGGGCTTCGACGGTCTGGAGGTCTGCCGCCGGGTGCAGGCCTCGCGCCCGGTGCCGGTGCTGATGCTCACCGCGCGCGACGACGAGACGGACATGCTGGTCGGCCTCGGGGTCGGCGCCGACGACTACATGACCAAGCCGTTCTCCATGCGCGAGCTGGCCGCCCGGGTGCACGTGCTGCTGCGCCGGGTGGAGCGGGCGGCGCTGGCCGCCGTCACGCCGCGCAGCGGGATACTGCGCCTGGGCGAGCTGGAGATCGACCACGCGCAGCGCCGGGTCCGGGTGCGCGCCGATGACGTCCACCTCACGCCCACCGAGTTCGACCTGCTGGTCTGCCTCGCCAACACCCCGCGCGCCGTGCTCTCCCGGGAGCAGCTGCTGGCGGAGGTGTGGGACTGGGCGGACGCCTCCGGCACCCGCACGGTCGACAGCCACATCAAGGCGCTGCGCCGGAAGATCGGCGCGGAGCGCATCCGTACGGTGCACGGCGTGGGCTACGCCCTGGAGACTCCGGCGCCATGAGCCGGCCAGGGCCCACGATGCGGCCCTTCTCCATCAAGGCCAAGCTCGGCACGCTCGTCGTGGTGTCGGTGTTCATCACCACCGGGCTGCTGATCGTCGCCCTGCGGACGCGGACCGAGTTCCAGTTCATCACCGTGTTCTCGGTGATCGCCACGCTGCTGATCACCCAGTTCGTGGCGCACGGTCTGACCGCGCCGCTGGACGAGATGAGAGCGGTGGCCCGGTCCATCTCGCACGGCGACTACACCCGCCGGGTCAGCGGCGCCGGGCGGCGGGACGAGCTGGGCGACCTGGCGCAGACGATCAACCGCATGGCGGACGATCTGGAGGCGGAGGACCGGCACCGCAAGGAGCTCGTCGCCAACGTCAGCCACGAGCTGCGCACGCCCATCGCGGCGCTGCGGGCCGTGCTGGAGAACGTGGTGGACGGGGTGTCGGCCGCCGACCCCGAGACGATGCGCACGGCGCTGAAGCAGACGGAGCGGCTCGGCCGGCTGGTGGAGACGCTGCTGGATCTGTCCCGTCTGGACAACGGGGTGGTCGCGCTCAAGGCACGCCGTTTCGAGGTGTGGCCGTATCTTTCGGGCGTACTGAAAGAAGCCAATCTCGCCGCCTCGCAGCGACGCCTGTCGTCGGGTTCGGGCAACCACTCCCGTACGGATGTCCACCTGCATCTGGACGTGTCGCCGCCGGAGCTCACCGCGCACGCGGACGCCGAGCGCCTGCACCAGGTGGTCGCCAACCTCATCGACAACGCGGTCAAGCACAGCCCGCCGCACGGCCGGGTCACGGTGCTGGCGCGGCGCGGCGCGCACCCGGAGTCGCTGGAGCTGGAGGTCGTCGACGAGGGCCCCGGCATCCCGGAGGCGGAGCGCCACCGGGTGTTCGAGCGGTTCAACCGGGGCCAGGCGCCGTCCCCGCACGGCCCCGGCAGCGACGGCGGTACGGGGCTGGGGCTGGCGATCGCCCACTGGGCGGTGGATCTGCACGGCGGGCGGATCGGAGTGGCCGAATCCGCGCGGGGCTGCCGCATCCAGGTCACCCTTCCGGGCATTCCCGAGCAGCGCGGTTGACGACACGGTTGACGGCGGGCCCCGGAGTTCGAGGACGGGCCCTGGAGTTCGAACCGGAAGGGTGCGTTCTCCATGTCCCTGCCGGAGGAGATACGGTCGGACGACCGTATCCACGGTCCTGCGTGTTCCGGAGTGCAGTGGAACCTCGCTGGCTTCCCGCCATTTCCTGCGCCGAAACCCGCCTTCCGATGTGATGTGCACGACGAAGCACCGGCCCGGTCTGCAAGGAACGGTTTGGGGGGCGTAGCCTTGATTTCCGCTGTCCATCACCTTGTGAAGCGGAAGAGGGCGGTTGCCGCCGTGTCGTCTCAGTCCCCCAGTAACTCAAGCGTCTCGACCGACCAGACCGGTCCGGGCACCAACCCGGCCGCCGCGTTCGGCGCCAACGAATGGCTCGTCGACGAGATCTACCAGCAGTACCTCCAGGATCCCAGTTCGGTCGACCGCGCCTGGTGGGACTTCTTCGCCGACTACAAGCCGGGTTCGTCCGGCGCGGCGGACAAGCCCGCTCCCGGCGCCGGCGCCTCGGGGGCCGCGGTGAGCGAAGCCCCGGCCGCGACCGCCCCGGCGCAGGCCGCCCCCGCCAAGCCCGCGCAGGCCGCCGCCCCGGCGGCTCCGGCGAAGGCGGCTCCCGCCCAGGCCGAGCAGGCCCCGGCCAAGCAGGCTGACGGCGCCTCCGCCCCGGCCCCGGCGAAGCCCGCCGCGTCGAAGCCCGCGGCCGCGAAGCCCGCCGCCGCGCCCGCCAAGGCGAAGCCCAAGGCCGACGAGTCCACCGAGGCCCCGGCCGGTCCGGAGTACGTGACGCTGCGCGGCCCCTCGGCCGCCGTCGCGAAGAACATGAACGCCTCGCTGGAGCTGCCGACGGCCACGTCCGTCCGCGCGGTCCCGGTGAAGCTGCTCTTCGACAACCGCATCGTCATCAACAACCACCTCAAGCGCGCCCGCGGCGGGAAGATCTCCTTCACGCACCTCATCGGGTACGCGATGGTGCAGGCCCTCAAGGCCATGCCGTCGATGAACTACTCCTTCGCGGAGAAGGACGGCAAGCCGACCCTGGTCAAGCCGGAGCACATCAACCTGGGTCTCGCCATCGACCTGGTGAAGCCGAACGGCGACCGCCAGCTGGTCGTCGCGGCCATCAAGAAGGCCGAGACGCTCAACTTCTTCGAGTTCTGGCAGGCGTACGAGGACATCGTCCGGCGCGCCCGCATCGGCAAGCTCGGCATGGACGACTTCACCGGCGTCACCGCCTCGCTGACCAACCCCGGCGGCATCGGCACCGTGCACTCGGTGCCCCGCCTGATGCCCGGTCAGGGCCTCATCATGGGCGTCGGCGCGATGGACTACCCGGCGGAGTTCCAGGGCACCTCGCAGGACACCCTCAACAAGCTCGGCATCTCCAAGGTCATGACGCTCACGTCGACCTACGACCACCGGGTCATCCAGGGCGCCGCCTCCGGCGAGTTCCTGCGCGTGCTGTCCCAGCTGCTGCTGGGCGAGGACGAGTTCTACGACGAGATCTTCAAGGCGCTGCGCATCCCCTACGAGCCGGTCCGCTGGCTCAAGGACATCGACGCCTCGCACGACGACGACGTCACCAAGGCCGCTCGGGTCTTCGAGCTGATCCACTCCTACCGGGTCCGGGGCCACGTCATGGCCGACACCGACCCGCTGGAGTACCACCAGCGCAAGCACCCCGACCTGGACATCACCGAGCACGGCCTGACCCTGTGGGACCTGGAGCGGGACTTCGCGGTCGGCGGGTTCGCCGGCAAGACGATGATGAAGCTCCGCGACATCCTGGGCGTGCTGCGCGAGTCGTACTGCCGCACCACCGGCATCGAGTTCATGCACATCCAGGACCCGAAGCAGCGCAAGTGGCTCCAGGACCGGGTGGAGCGCCCGCGCCCGAAGCCCGAGCGTGAGGAGCAGCTGCGCATCCTGCGCCGGCTGAACGCCGCGGAGGCGTTCGAGACCTTCCTCCAGACGAAGTACGTCGGCCAGAAGCGGTTCTCGCTGGAGGGCGGCGAGTCCGTCATCCCGCTGCTCGACGCCGTCCTGGACTCCGCCGCCGAGGCCCGCCTCGACGAGGTCGTCATCGGCATGGCCCACCGCGGCCGCCTGAACGTGCTGGCGAACATCGTCGGCAAGTCGTACGCCCAGATCTTCCGGGAGTTCGAGGGCAACCTCGACCCGCGCTCGATGCACGGCTCCGGGGACGTCAAGTACCACCTGGGCGCCGAGGGCACCTTCACCGGTCTGGACGGCGAGCAGATCAAGGTCTCGCTGGCCGCCAACCCCTCGCACCTGGAGGCGGTCGACCCGGTCCTGGAGGGCATCGCCCGCGCCAAGCAGGACATCATCAACAAGGGCGGCACGGACTTCACGGTCCTGCCCATCGCACTCCACGGCGACGCGGCCTTCGCGGGCCAGGGCGTCGTCGCCGAGACGCTCAACATGTCGCAGCTGCGCGGCTACCGCACCGGCGGCACCGTGCACGTGGTGATCAACAACCAGGTCGGCTTCACCGCCGCCCCGGAGTCCTCGCGCTCCTCGATGTACGCCACCGACGTGGCGCGCATGATCGAGGCGCCGATCATCCACGTCAACGGCGACGACCCGGAGGCCGTGGTCCGCGTCGCGCGGCTCGCCTTCGAGTTCCGGCAGGCGTTCAACAAGGACGTCGTCATCGACCTCATCTGCTACCGCCGCCGCGGTCACAACGAGGGCGACAACCCGGAGTTCACCAACCCGCAGATGTACACCCTGATCGACAAGAAGCGCTCGGTGCGCAAGCTCTACACCGAGTCCCTCATCGGTCGCGGCGACATCACGCTGGAAGAGGCGGAGCAGGCTCTCCAGGACTTCCAGGGCCAGCTGGAGAAGGTGTTCGCGGAGGTCCGCGAGGCCACCTCGCAGCCCGCCGCCCCGCACGTCCCGGAGCCGCAGGCCGCGTTCCCGGTGGCGCTGGACACCGCGGTCTCCGCGGAGGTCGTCAAGCGGATCGCCGAGTCCCAGGTCAACATCCCCGAGTCGATCACCGTGCACTCGCGTCTGATGCCGCAGATGCAGCGCCGCGCCGCATCGGTGGAGAACGGGACCATCGACTGGGGCATGGGCGAGACACTGGCCATCGGGTCGCTGCTGATGGAGGGCACCCCGGTCCGCCTGGCCGGTCAGGACAGCCGCCGCGGCACCTTCGGCCAGCGCCACGCGGTCCTGGTCGACCAGGTCACCGGCGAGGACTACACCCCGCTGCTGTACCTGGCCGACGAGCAGGCCCGGTACAACGTCTACGACTCGCTCCTCAGCGAGTACGCGGCGATGGGCTTCGAGTACGGCTACTCACTGGCCCGCCCGGAGTCGCTGGTCATCTGGGAGGCCCAGTTCGGTGACTTCGTCAACGGCGCGCAGACCGTCGTGGACGAGTTCATCTCCTCGGCCGAGCAGAAGTGGGGCCAGACCTCCGGCGTCACGCTGCTGCTGCCGCACGGCTACGAGGGCCAGGGCCCGGACCACAGCTCCGCCCGCCCGGAGCGCTTCCTCCAGATGTGCGCGCAGGACAACATGACGGTCGCGATGCCGACCCTGCCGTCGAACTACTTCCACCTGCTGCGCTGGCAGGTGCACAACCCGCACCACAAGCCGCTGATCGTCTTCACCCCGAAGTCCATGCTGCGGCTCAAGGCCGCCGCGTCGACGATCGAGGAGTTCACCTCCGGCGGCTTCCGCCCGGTGATCGGCGACTCCACGGTCACGGCGGAGAACGTCCGCAAGGTCGTCTTCTGTGCGGGCAAGCTGTTCTACGACCTGGACGCCGAGCGGGAGAAGCGCGGCGACACGGAGACCGCGATCATCCGGCTGGAGCGGCTGTATCCGCTGCCGGGTGCGGAGATCCAGGCGGAGATCGCGAAGTACCCGAACGCCGAGAAGTACCTGTGGGCCCAGGAGGAGCCGGCGAACCAGGGTGCGTGGCCGTTCATCGCCCTCAACCTGATCGACCACCTGGACCTGGCGGTCGGTTCGGACGTGCCGCACGGCGAGCGCCTGCGCCGCATCTCGCGGCCGCGCGGCTCGTCCCCGGCGGTCGGCTCGGCCAAGCGTCACCAGGCGGAGCAGACGCAGCTGGTCGAGGAGGTCTTCGAGGCCTGAGGCCCCGGCGCGCGGACGTCCCGTACGCCACCTCGCCGGCAGAGGCCCGGCCCCACGCTCGTGGGGCCGGGCCTTCGGCGTTGTATGCCTCGATATCCTGTGCGCATGTACTTCACGGACCGTGGCATCGAGGAACTGGAGAAGCGGCGCGGCGAGGAGGAGGTCACCTTCGAGTGGCTCGCCGAGCAGCTGCGGGCCTTCGTCGATCTCAACCCCGACTTCGAGGTGCCCGTCGAGCGTCTGGCGACCTGGCTGGCCCGCCTGGACGACGAGGACGACGAGGACGCGTAGGGCCCCCGCTCCGGGTCACCGCTCCCCGGCCGCCGGACGCCGGGCCCTGGCCCGTTCGTACGCGAGTCCCAGCGCGCCCTGCGCCAGCAGCAGCGCCCCGGCCGCGGCCCAGCCCCCGCTGCGGCGGCGGGCGCCCCACAGCAGCAGCGGGACCCCGGCCGTGAGCTGGGCGGCCGCCAGGGCGCGGGCCCGGGGTCCGCGCAGCCACGGGCCCATCCGGCCGCTCTCGACCGCGTCGAGTTCGACGCGTACGGCGTCACGCCATCCGGCCCACTCGACGCGCTCCACCCCGGGCTGGACGCCCGCGACACCGCGCAGCCGGTCCGCGCTCTCGCCGGGCGTGAGGCCCGCGGGCAGGGTCACGCCCGTGGCGGTGAGGGCCGCGAGCAGGCCGCGCAGCCGGGTCTCCCCGTTCGCGTCGGGGTCGGGTCGGGTGAGCCGTTCCAGCGCCTGGACGTCCAGCACCGGGTCGAGGCCGAGCCGGGCCGCGAAGGTGCGCATGGCCTCGTCCTCGCCCGCCGGGGTGCCGTCGGCGAGCCAGACGTAGCCCACGGGGCGGCGGAATCCGGCGGCGAGGGTGTATCCGGCCCGGTCGGCGTCCCACCACAGGGCGAGCACCGGCCAGGTGGAGCCGACGGCGAGGGCGGTCGCCCAGCCGCCGAGCACCCGGTCCACCGGCTCGGCCGTCTCCCCCGCCCCGTCGGTCCGCCACGGCTTCCCCTCGGGGACGAGTACGGACCAGCCCTGGCCGGCCCGGGTGAGCAGCAGGGGCTCGCGCAGCAGGTGGGCGAGCGGCCGGACGGTCTCGGGGTCGGCCCGGCACAGCAGGAGGGCTCCGGTGGCTGTCGCGTTCATGGCTCACACGCTAGGGCAATTTGCCTGCCTTTGATGTACTTCGCCCCGGGGTAGCGACCCCCGCCCCGGCCTTGACTTCCCTCATCCGCGATATATCGTGTTCCGTACGAGACGCGATATGTTGCGTCGTCACGCTTTCCAGGAGGTCACATCCATGCCTGTGTCGACGTGGGCCGTAGCCGAGCCCCAGAGGCTGACCTTCGAGGATCCGGTGACGGCGCTCAGCGTCCGCGTCGTCGACGGCACGGTCAACGTCGTCGGGACCGATGAGCCGGGCGCCCGGCTGGAGGTCTCCGCGATCGACGGCCCGCCGCTGATCGTGACCCAGAAGGACGGCCGCCTCACCGTGGCGTACGAGGATCTGCCCTGGCAGGACCTGCTGCGCTGGTTCGACCCGAAGGGCCGCCGCCGCAGCGCGGTGGTCTCCCTGGTGGTCCCGGCCGCCGCCTCGGTGGAGGTCGGTGTGATCGGCGCCGGGGCCGTCGTCTCCGGCATCGACGGGCGTACGGAGGTCCGCGGCATCTCCGGCGACTCCACGCTGGTCGGGCTGACCGGGGCGGTGCGCGGGGAGTCCGTGTCGGGCAGCCTGGAGGCGCAGGGCGTCACGGGGGACCTGCGGTTCCACTCCGTGGCCGGGGACCTGACGGTGGTGGACGGGGCGGGGGCCTCGGTCCGGGCCGAGACGGTCAGCGGGGACATGGTGCTGGACGTCGACCCGTCGGGGAAGCCCACGGACATCCGGCTGACCACGGTCTCGGGCGAGATCGCGATCCGGCTGCCGCACCCGGCGGACGCGAAGGTCGAGGCGAACACCGCGAGCGGGGCCGTGTCCAACGCCTTCGAGGACCTGCGGGTCGGCGGACAGTGGGGGGCCAAGAAGATCACCGGCACGCTGGGCGCCGGGACGGGCAGCCTCCGGGCGACGACCGTGTCCGGTTCCATCGCCCTCCTGCGCAGGCCGCCCGCCGAGGACGACGCGTACGCCGCCGAGCCGACCGGAAAGGTTCTCTGAGATGCCCCCCGTGTTCGCCCACGGCCGCCTGCGCCTGTACCTGCTCAAGCTCCTGGACGGGGCGCCCCGCCACGGCTACGAGGTCATCCGCCTGCTGGAGGAGCGCTTCCAGGGCCTGTACGCCCCCTCCGCGGGCACGGTCTACCCGCGGCTGGCCAAGCTGGAGGCCGAGGGCCTGGTCACCCACGCGACCGAGGGCGGCCGCAAGGTCTACTCGATCACCGAGGCGGGCCGCGAGGAACTGGCGGGCCGCGGCGGCGAACTGGCCGACCTGGAGCTGGAGATCCGCGAATCGGTGGCCGGGCTGGCCGCCGAGATCCGCGACGACGTCCGCGGTGCGGCGGGCCGGCTGCGCAGCGACATGCGGGCGGCCGCCTCCGAGTCCCGGCACGGCGCGGACAACGGGGGCGCCGGGCCCCGGGACCGGCAGTCCTCCCCCTTCGGCGACTTCGGGGACTTCGGCGCCCTGGGCGATCTCGGGGACAGCGAGGCGTGGCGCTCGGCCAAGGAGGAGCTGCGCCGGGCGAAGCAGGAGTGGAAGGAGCAGGCCCGCCGGGCCAAGGACGAGTCCCGGCGGGCCCGCGAGGACGCGCAGCAGGCCCGCCGCCAGGCGAAGGAGGCCCAGGACCGGGCGCGCGAGCAGATGCAGACCGCCGCCCGCCAGGTCCAGGAGCACTTCGCGCGGGGCGACTGGCCCTCCGGCGTACGGGAGGGCCTCGCCGAGATCACCGGCCAGCTCGGCGGCTTCGCCCGGACGGGCACCTGGCCCCCGTTCGGCAAGCCGGAGCAGGGTGACCGGGGCGCGGCCCCGGCTCCGGGGCCCGACCCGTTCGCGAAGGACACCACCGCCGACGCCGGGTCCGCCGACGCCAGGTCCGCCGCCGACGGATCCGCCGCTGAGGGTGCGCGCCCGGACTGGGCCGGAGACGTCCCGGTCACGGACGACCCGGTGCGCGATCTGGACCGGCTGCTCGACCGCTTCCGCGACGGGGTCCGGGACGCGGCCCGCGACCACGGGGTGTCCGGGGCCCAGCTCGCCGAGGCCCGCCGCCACTTGGGCGCGGCGGCGGCGCGGATCGAAGCGCTGCTCACGCCGGAGACCCGGGACGGCGATGGCGACGGCGCTCAGGGGTGACCGGCTTCGCGGGGCCGGCGTGACCGGCTTCGCGGGGCCGGGGCGACGGCGCGGAGGGCCGCGGAGGCGTCGAGGGTAGCCAGGGACGCGGCAGGAACCCTTCAGGGGCGGTCAGTTGGCCCGTGCGGCCCGCTGCCCCGCGCGGTCACCTCCACCCGCGCCCCGGGCCGGGCGAGGACCAGCAGGCGGCCCCCGTGCCGGGCCTCGCCACCCAGCAGGCGGCCCGGCCCGGCGACGGAGACCCGCCAGCCGTGGGCGGACGGCGGCAGGGACAGGTGAAGCCGCGTGCCCGCAGGTCGCGGAAGTGGCGCTCGGTGCTTGACGCGGTCTACGGGGTCGGGCGAAGCACGATCTTCCCGAACAGGTCGCCGGACTCCAGCCGTTCGAACCCCTCTCGGGCCCGGTCCAGCGGCAGCACCTGGTCGATGACCGGCCGCACCCCGGTGTTCGCGCAGAAGGCGAGCAGGTCCTCCAGCTCGTCCTTGGACCCCATGGTGGAGCCCACGACCCGCAGTTCCAGGAAGAAGATCCGGGTCAGCTCGGCGTGGGCGGGGCGGTCCCCGCTGGTGGCGCCCGAGATGACCAGCGTGCCGCCGGGGCGCAGCGACTTGACGGAGTGCGACCAGGTGGCGGCCCCGACGGTCTCGATGACCGCGTCCACGCGCTGCGGGAGCCGGGCGCCGGGCTCGTACGCCTCCAGCGCGCCGAGTTCGACCGCCCGCGCCCGCTTGGCCGCGTCCCGGCTGGTGGTGAAGACCCGCAGCCCGGCGGCCTTCCCGAGCACGATCGCGGCCGTGGCGACGCCGCCGCCCGCGCCCTGCACGAGGACGGAGTCGCCGGGCCGCACCCCGGCGTTGGTGAACAGCATCCGGTAGGCGGTGAGCCAGGCGGTCGGCAGGCAGGCTGCCTCCTCGAAGGAGAGTTCCTTCGGTTTGGGCAGCACATTCCAGGTGGGCACGGTGACCTGTTCGGCGAAGGTGCCCTGGTAGCGCTCGGTCAGGATGGAGCGCGGCTCCTTCGGCCCGACGCCGTGCCCCGACTGCCCGATGACGGAGTGCAGGACGACCTCGTTGCCGTCCTGGTCGACGCCCGCGGCGTCGCAGCCCAGGATCATCGGCAGCCGGTCCGGGGAGAGTCCCACGCCCCGCAGGGACCAGAGGTCGTGGTGGTTGAGGGAGGCGGCCCGGACGGTGACGGTGGTCCACCCCGGCCGGGCCTCGGGCGCCGGGCGCTCGCCCAGCTCAAGGCCGTCGAGGGGCTGGTCGGGGTCGATGCGGGCGGCGTAGGCGGCGAACATGGCTCGACGATAGGCGGGGCGGGACGGGCGCGTAACCGCCCGCGGGTGTGACGCACGCCAAGTGAGCCGGGCCGCCCCCGCCGCAGGCGGCCCCGGCACCGGAGGATCCGGCACCGGAGGACCTGGCGCGCGAGCGGGGCCCGTACCCGAGCGCATCGGCGACGAGTTCGGCGGTGGTCGCCCGGCACGCGCGGGCGGGGCCCGTACGCGTACAGGCCCCGCCCGGTCGGTTGCCGCTCAGTGCGGTGTCAGCGTCGCGCCACGCCCTCCGCACGGGCCGCCGCGGCCACCGCCGCGGTGACCGCCGGGGCGACCCGCTCGTCGAACGGCGACGGGATGACGTAGTCGGCGGCCAGTTCGTCGCCCACCACGTCCGCGAGGGCGTTCGCCGCGGCGATCTTCATGCCCTCGGTGATCCGGGAGGCCCGGACCTGGAGGGCGCCCGCGAAGATGCCGGGGAAGGCCAGCACGTTGTTGATCTGGTTGGGGAAGTCCGAACGCCCGGTCGCCACGACGGCCGCGTACTTGTGCGCGACCTCCGGGTGGACCTCCGGGTTCGGGTTGGCCATCGCGAAGACGTACGCGCCGGGGGCCATCGAGGCCACCGCCGCCTCCGGGACCGTGCCGCCGGAGACGCCGATGAAGACGTCCGCCCCGGCGAGCGCCTTCTCCAGCGAGCCGGAGATCCCCGCCCGGTTGGTCAGCTCGGCCACTTCGCGCTTGACCTCGGTGAGGTCGTCGCGGTCCCGGCTGACGACGCCCTTGCGGTCGGCGACCGCCACATCGCCGATCCCCGCCTCCAGCAGGAACTTGGCGATGGCCACGCCCGCCGCGCCCGCGCCGGAGATGACGCCGCGCAGGTCGCCGAGCGTGCGGCCGGAGAGCCTGACGGCGTTGCGGAGGGCGGCGAGGGTGACGACGGCGGTGCCGTGCTGGTCGTCGTGGAAGACCGGGATGTCCAGCCGCTCCTGGAGCTTGCGCTCGATCTCGAAGCAGCGGGGTGCCGAGATGTCCTCCAGGTTGACCCCGCCGAAGGAGGGGGCGAGCCGGACGACGGTGTCGACGATCTCGTCGGTGTCGGTGGTCGCGAGCGCGATCGGCACCGCGTCGACGCCGCCGAACTGCTTGAAGAGGATCGCCTTGCCCTCCATCACCGGGAGGGACGCCTCGGGCCCGATGTCGCCGAGGCCGAGGACGGCGGTGCCGTCCGTCACGACGGCCACGACCTGGGACTTCCAGGTGTAGTCGTGGACCAGTTCGGGCTGCTCGGCGATGGCGCTGCACACCTTCGCCACGCCGGGCGTGTACGCCAGGGAAAGGTCGTCCTTGTCCCGGATCGGGACGGTGGCCCGCACGGCCATCTTTCCGCCCCGGTGCAGGGCGAAGGCCGGATCGAAGGGCTCGTCGGCCCCGCCCCCCGCCGCGCTCGGGCGCGGGACGCCACGGTCGGTGGCGCTGCCGGTCGTGCTGCCGGCCGTGCTGTCGCTGCGAGGATTGACGATCTCCGCTGCCATGGTGTTGACCCCTTAAGTCTTCATCGTGTGAGGGTGGCCACTCCTGGTTGAGGAGGGGTGGGCGGGCACCGCGTACGTGCCCCGCACCGGACGGTTGGCCCGTCCCGGCGGGGAGTGGTACGTACGCGCGGGCGCGCCGCACACGCGCCCTGAGCCCCGGATGAGGGGTGTAAACGTCTTTCTTACCGGACGAACGGTGTTACGGACGAGTCCATACCGATGCGGTGACGTGACTCATAGTCGAATTTCTGGACAAGTCGGCAAACCGGCATAAATGCCACTCGACACCCGTGACGTACCGAAGATTCTCCGGCGGGAGGAACGAATCACCACAGAAGGTCCGGTCATGACGTACCGGCCGTTGACGTTCGGGGGTCGCCCGTTATCCGATTTTGACATGGCGGGGACCCTGAGGTGGCCGGTCCGAATGGCAGGATGCCGTCATCACACAAGGTGGCGACACTCGAAGGTGCGTGCCAAGCCGCCCACCAGCACCTCTCCCTCATCTGCCGGAGGATCCCGACATGACCGCAAGCACCACGCGTCGTACGACCGCCAGGGCCCGGATCGCGGCGGCCGGCGCCATCGCGGTCGCCGGCGCCCTGCTGCTCACCGCCTGCGGCGACCAGACCGAGGGTGCCTCCTCCGGGAGCGGCGACGACACGGCCAGCAAGGCCGGCGCACCGCTGTTCTCCAAGCTGCCGGAGAAGTACCGCACGTCGGGTGTGATCAAGGTCGGCACGAACGCCGAGTACGCCCCGATGGAGTCCGTCGAGAACGGCCGGATCGTGGGCGTCGACCCCGACATCGCCGCGGCGCTCGGCAAGCAGCTGGGGGTGAAGTTCGAGTTCACCTCCGGCTCCTTCGACGGTCTGATCACCGCCCTGAACTCCGGCCGCCACGACATCGCCATGTCGTCCATCACGGACACCAAGCAGCGCCAGGAGGGTCTGGACGACTCCGGCAAGAAGCTGGGTCCCGGCGTCGACTTCGTCGACTACTTCCTCGCGGGCACCGCGGTCTACACCAAGAAGGGCAACCCGCAGAACATCAAGTCCATCGAGGACCTGTGCGGGAAGCCCGCGGCGGTGCAGCGCGGCACCACGTACGAAGAGGCCCTCAAGAAGCAGTCCAAGGCCTGTACGGACGGCGGCAAGCAGGCCGTCAAGATCGAGTCGTTCGAGAACGACACCGAGGCCCAGACCCGCGTCAAGTCCGGCGGCGCGGTCGCCGGGGTCAACGACTACCCGGTCGCGGTCGACCTGGCCCGCAAGGCGGACGGCGGCAAGGCGTTCGAGGTCGTGGGCGAGCAGGTCGACGCCGGTCCGTTCGGCATCGCCGTCAAGAAGGACAACGCCGGCCTGCGGGACGCCCTGAAGGAGGCCGTCGACGCGATCATCGCCGACGGTTCGTACCAGAAGGTCCTCGACAAGTGGGGCGCCGGTACGGGAGCGATCGACAAGGCCGCCGTCAACGGCGGCAAGTGACCGGACGCTCCACTGAAGGGCAGTCACCATGACTGACAAGTTCGACAAGGCACCCGCCGGCTCACCGGCCGGCCAGGTGTCCGTCTCCCCGGCCGCCACCGCGGCCCCGGAGAACATCAAGGCCATCCCCGTGCGTCACGTCGGCCGCTGGATCAGCGGCGCCGTGGTCATCGGCCTCCTCGTCGCCCTCGGTTACGCCTTCTCCCAGGGCAACATCCAGTGGCAGGCGGTGGGCGACAAGCTGTTCGACAGCAACGTCGTCGCCGGTGCGGGCCGCACGCTGCTGATCAGCGTCCTGGCCATGGTGCTGGGCGTGCTCCTCGGGGTCGTCCTGGCCGTGATGCGGCTCTCGAAGAACCCGGTCACCAGCTGGGTGGCCTGGCTGTACATCTGGTTCTTCCGGGGCACCCCGGTCTACGTACAGCTGCTGCTCTGGTTCAACCTGGCGCTGATCTTCCCGATCCTGAACATCCCGTTCATCTACAAGGACGAGATGACGGACGTCATGACGCCGTTCATGTGCGCCCTGCTGGGCCTGGCCCTGAACGAGGCCGCGTACATGGCGGAGATCTGCCGCGCGGGCATCCAGTCGGTCGACGAGGGCCAGACCGAGGCGTCGCACGCGCTCGGCATGACCCAGGCGAAGACCATGCGCCGCGTGGTCCTCCCGCAGGCGCTGCGGGTGATCATCCCGCCGACCGGCAACGAGTTCATCAACATGCTGAAGACCTCCTCGCTGGTCTACGCGGTCACCTACAACGAACTGCTCCGCTCCACCTCGCAGATCGGCTCCACGTCGTACGCGGTGATGGAGATGCTGTTCGTCGCGTCCATCTGGTACATCGTCATGACCAGCGTGTTCAGCGTCGGCCAGTACTACCTGGAGCGCCGCTTCGCCCGCGGCTCGCTGCGCTCGCTGCCGCTCACCCCGTGGCAGCGCGTCAAGGTCAACCTCGCCGCGTTCAGCAACCGGCCCTCCGGAGGTGTCTCCTCATGACCACTCCCATGGTGAAGGCCGAGGGCGTCCACAAGTCCTTCGGCGCCGCCCACATCCTCAAGGGCATCGACCTGGAGGTCGCCCCGCGTGAGGTGTTCTGCCTCATCGGCCCGTCCGGCTCCGGCAAGTCGACCTTCCTTCGGTGCATCAACCACCTGGAGAAGATCAACGCGGGCCGGCTCTCGGTCGACGGCGAGCTGGTCGGCTACCGGCAGCGGGGCGACAAGCTCTACGAGCTCAAGGACAGCGAGGTCGCGCTCCAGCGCCGGGACATCGGCATGGTCTTCCAGCGCTTCAACCTGTTCCCGCACATGACGGCGCTGGAGAACGTCATGGAGGCGCCGGTCCAGGTCAAGGGCGAGGCCAAGGCCGTGGCGCGGGCCCGCGCCGAGAAGCTGCTGGACCGGGTGGGCCTCGCCGACAAGGCGAAGAACTACCCCTCGCAGCTCTCCGGCGGCCAGCAGCAGCGCGTGGCGATCGCCCGCGCACTGGCCATGGAGCCGAAGCTGATGCTCTTCGACGAGCCGACGTCGGCGCTCGACCCGGAGCTGGTGGGCGACGTCCTGGACGTCATGCGGGGCCTCGCCGACGACGGGATGACGATGATCGTCGTCACCCACGAGATGGGCTTCGCCCGTGAGGTCGGTGACGCGCTCGTCTTCATGGACGACGGCGTGGTGGTCGAGTCGGGTCACCCGCGCGATGTGCTGACGGACCCGCAGCACGACCGGACGAAGTCGTTCCTGTCGAAGGTGCTGTAGCCGGGACCGGTACGGAGGAGGGCGGTACGGAATCCATGTCCGTACCGCCCTCTTTCCTTCGCGCGCACCTGCTGCGCCGCGCCCCCGCGTGGTCGCGGCCCGCTTCACCGGTCGCCGTTCCACCGGTCGCCGTTCCACCGGGCGCTGTTTCCGCGGGCGCTACTTCACCGCGAGGACCAGGCTGTCCGAGGGCGAGGCCCAGACCGCGCGGGCCTCACCGAAACCGGAGGCGACGAGCGTGCGGGCGTGCCAGTCGGCGGAGGGGGTGTCGCCGTCCGCGTGCTCGCCGTAGATCCGGAAGCGTTCGGCGGTGGGTCCGGCGAGCACCGGGTCCTCGGCGGCGACCGCCCACCACTCGGCCCAGTCCAGGGCGCCCGCGGCCTTGGCCCGGTCCATCGCGGCGTGGCGGTGGGCGCGCTCGGCGGCGTTGATGCGGGGGGTGGCGGGGTCGACGGTGTGGTCGGCGTTCATGAAGACCCCGCCGTCCCGGACGAGCCCGCCGAGCTGCCCGTAGAGCACGGCCAGCGGTTCGCTGTGGAGCCAGTGCAGGGCGGTGGCGGTGAGGACCGCGTCGTACGAGGTGTGGGGCAGCCGGGCGGTCCAGTCCGGGTCCTTGAGGTCGGCGGTGACGAAGGTGACCCGGTCGTCGCCCTCGAAGGTGCCGCGGGCGATGGTGAGCAGCGCGGGATCGAGATCGACACCGGTGCTCGTGGCGCCCGGGAACCGCCGGAAGAGCCGGTCCGTGATACTTCCCGTACCGCACGCGAGGTCCAGCACCCGCGGTTCCGGCCCGACGACCGCCTCGACCATGTCCAGCATCACCCGGAACCGCTCCTCGCGGTCGGGCATGTACCACTCCTGCTGCCGGTCCCAGCTCTCCTGCCAGGACCGCCAGTCGGTGCCTGAAGCCGTCTCCGTCACCCGAACCTCCTCGTAATACCCATGGATCACTCTCGACCATTACACTTGCCGATGCCCCGACTTTAGACCGACGCCGTAAGGACTACAAGTGGATCTGGCCTCTTACTCGGACTACGCCGTGCGCCTGGTCAACACCGAGGAGCCGGCCCGCAACACGGACACGCTCACCTCCGTCGAGGCGGTCCGGGAGCTGTTCGGCGGCAGCCAGCAGGCGGCCCGGCGGGCGACGGAGTCGGACGTGACCCGGTTCCGTTCCGTACGGGCCCGGCTGCGCGCGGTCTTCGAGGCGGCCGACGACGGCGAGGAGACTCTCGCGGTCGACCTGCTCAACTCGCTGCTGCTGGATTTCCCGGTGAGCCCGCAGATCTCCGGGCACGACTTCCGGGACGAGGACGGCAGGCCGGACTGGCACATGCACCTCGCCGACCACCCCTCCAACGCCACCGCCGGGTACGCGGCCATCGCGGCGATGGGCCTGGCCTTCCACCTCACCGGGCACGGGGTGGACCGGCTCGGCCTCTGCGAGGCGCTGCCCTGCCGCAACGCCTACCTGGACACCTCCACCAACCGGTCCCGGCGCTACTGCTCCGACCGCTGCGCGACCCGGGCCAACGTGGCGGCCTACCGGGCCCGCAAGCGCGAGGAGGCCGAACGCACCGGCCGCAGCGCGGAGAGCGCCCAGCCCGCCACCGCGCTCAGCGAGCGCTGACCCTTCGCCAGGGGCCGGTAGCGGGCCCGCACCCGGGCGAGGACCAGCTCGGCGGGGACGACCCCGTAGTCCGTGCTGTCCCCGCCCGCGAAGGTGTTGTCCCCCCGCACCCACCAGCCCCCCGGCCGCCGCTCGGTGGCGCGCTTGACGACCAGCAGATCCTGCTGGAAGGGGTGGAGCAGGATGACCACGTCCCCGGGGCGCACCGGCGCACCGTACTGCACCAGCAGCAGGTCCCCGTGGTAGAGCGTGGGCACCATCGAGGGTCCCGTCACCTCCACCACCCGCCACGGCCGCCGCCCGCCCCGTCCGCCTCCGGACACCCGTCCCCGCTCCGGCACCTCGGCCACCTCCCGCTCCCGCGCTGACACCCGGTCCCGGACACCGCGTCCGTCCCGCGTACCACTCCGTACATTCGGCCGACGGCCCGGTCCTCACCCCGGACTTTTGACCTAAGCCCCTGGGGCAGCCACGGAAAGCGGCGCTCCACGGAGTAATGTCCCACCTGAGAAGACGATCACGAGGAGGACAGCTCCATGCTTTCCCGCCTGTTTGCCCCCAAGGTGAAGGTCAGCGCCCACTGCGACCTGCCCTGCGGCGTGTACGACCCGGCCCAGGCCCGCATCGAGGCCGAGTCGGTCAAGGCCGTCCAGGAGAAGTACCAGGCCAACGAGGACGCCGACTTCCGCACCCGCGCCGTCCTGATCAAGGAACAGCGCGCCGAGCTCGCGAAGCACCACGTCTCGGTGCTCTGGAGCGACTACTTCAAGCCCCCGCACTTCGAGAAGTACCCGCAGCTGCACCAGCTCATCAACGACACCCTGAAGGCGCTCTCCGCGGCCAAGGGCTCGAACGACCCGAAGACGGGCGAGAAGGCTCTTGAGCTGATCGCCGAGGTCGACCGGATCTTCTGGGAGACCAAGAAGGCCTGACCACGGGCAGGACCGGCTGACCCGGCTCCCGGCCCGGTCAGCCGCCCACCCGACCGCACCCGCTCCGCCGCCCCCCCTGATTCGTCGGGGGTGGGCGGGGCGGGTGCGGTTCTTTTTGCTTGGTGCGGTGCGGGTGCGGTGCGTGTGCAGCGGTGCGTGGCGGCTCGTCGTGGCGGTCAGGTGTCGCGCAGCAGGTGGCGGTAGCTGGCCGGGGTGCGCGCGAGGAACTGCGCGAAGCTCGTCGCCGGGTGGCCGGTGAGAGTGGGTACCGCGTCGGACACGGCGGCCAGTTCGCCGTTCGCGATGGCCTCGTACGAGGTGACCCAGCCGGCCAGCTCCCAGTCCTCGGCCCCGTAGCCCGCTCGCGAGGCGTAGGCCTCCTCGCGGGTCTCGGGGACGTAGGTGACGGGGCGTCCGGTGGCCCGGCTCAGCTCCTCGGCGGCCTCGGCGAGGGTGAAGGCCTCGGGTCCGGTGAGGTCGTAGGTCCGGCCGTCGAGGCCGAAGGACCCGTCCAGCAGTACGGCCGCCGCCGCGTCCGCGATGTCCTCGTGGGCGACGGCCGCCACCCGGCCGTCGCCGCCCGGACCGCGCAGCACACCGTCCGCCCCGGTCATCGCCGGGAGTCCCGCGAGGTACCAGTTGTCCCGCAGGAAGGTGTGGCGCACCCCGGCGGTACGCAGGTGGGCCTCGGTGTGCCAGTGGTCCCGGGCGAAGGTGAACGTGGCGTCGAGCGCGGCGCCTTGGAAGGACACGTAGACGATCCGCTCCACGCCGACCGCCACGGCCGCGTCGATCGCGGTGGTGTGCTCGCGTACCCGGTCGGGACTTTCGTGCGCGGAGACCAGGAACAGCGTGTGCGCCCCGTCGAGCGCCCGGCGCATGGCCTCCCCGTCCCCGTAGGCGGCGGCCGGAGCGCGGTCCGCGCCGGGCAGGTCGGGCAGGCGGGCCGGGTCACGGCCGAGCAGGCGTACGGGTACGCCGGTCCGGGCGAGCCGCCGGGCCACCCGGCCGCCGACCGCTCCGCTCGCTCCGGTCACCGCGGTCAGGGGGCCGGTCACTGGATCGCCTTCCTCTCGTTGCCTCCCGCACCTGGGGCGGGACGGGGCCGGTGGGCGGTGGCCCAGGTCCGAGCGTCCGGTCACCGGCCCCGTTTCCGTACAGCATCCCAGCGGGCGGTGCCGCCCGGGTGCCCTAGAAGGTGCGGCGGCGCGCCCTGCGGGTGGCCACGAGGACCGTCGCCCCGGCGGCCACGAGCACGGCCGCGATGGACCCGATGATCCATTCTCCGCCCCGCGCGCCGGTGTCGGGCAGTTCGTCCGGATCGGTCGGCGAGGGGGTGGGGTGCGGCGTGTGGTCCGTGGGAGCCGGTGTGGGGTCGGTGGGGGCCGGCGTCGGGGTCGGGTCGGTCGGGGTGACCGTGGGGGTCGGCGTCGGATCCGTTGGACTCGGCGTCGGTGTGGGGTCCGTCGGGGTCGGCGTCGGTGTGGGATCCGTCGGGCTCGGCGTCGGTGTCGGGTCCGTCGGGCTCGGTGTGGGGTCCGTCGGGGTGGGCGTAGGCGTGGGATCCGTCGGGCTCGGTGTGGGGTCCGTCGGGGTCGGCGTCGGGTCCGGGGTGCAGGTCGGGAGGTCGCCGTCGAAGGGGTACGCGTGGATCTCCTGGCCGCCCGAGGTCCCCGCCGAGGTGTGGGTGAGGGAACCCGCCGTGTAGAAGCGGCCGTTGGTCCCGCTCATGTTGAGCGTCGTCGTGCTCGTGGGCCGGCCGACCAGGACGCTGCCCTGGAACTGGGCCGGGCCGGACAGCGACAGGGCGGTGGCGTCCGGGAAGTTCCACAGCAGACGTTCGCGCAGGCCCGCGTTGGGCAGCGCGCCCATGTACGTGGCGACGCGGCGGCTGTCGCCGTAGACGTTGACCAGGACGGTCGCGCCCTCCGGAATGCCGTTGAAGACGAAGCCCGTGTTACCGCCGCTCGTGGACAGCAGATCCGCGTCCACGTCGAAGATCTGGATCGCCGACGTGCCGTCGCCGGTGAACGTGGTGGTGTCGCGGACCACCCGCCAGGTGCCGGTGGCCGCGCGGCGCTCGCCGCCCTCGTACGCGTAGCAGCGGCTGGCCTCCGTGAGCTGCGGGCGCAGCGCGGTGAAGGGGGCGGCCGCGTCCGGGTCGCGGCGGGGCGCGGTCGGGGGCACCACCCTGCCGGTGAGTCCCGCGGCGTGGGCGACCCGCCCGGAGTGGCGGCCCTCCTCCGCGATGAGCCGTTCCCCGGCGGCGACGGTGACGTCGCCGCCCACCGTCAGGTAGTCGGAGCCGTCCGGTGGCGGCACCCGCGACCCCACGCCCACGACGCCGATGTTGTAGACCTGCGAGACGCGGTCCCCCTTGTCCATGTCGAACCGGCCGAGGGTGACGATCTTGCCCTCCGCCTCGGCGGCCGCCTCGCGGACCAGGAAGTCGCCGCCCACGTAGATGTTGATGTTGCTGTCGAAGTGGGTCACCGCCCCGTTGTCGGGTTCCCGCCAGTCGGGCGGGCAGGAGCTGCCCAGGCAGGGTCCCAGTCCGCCCGGGAGCGGCTCGGCAGCCGCCGCCGGGGCCAGCACGCCCACCATCGCCGCGGCCATGGCCACGGTCACCGCCGCCCGGACTGCGTTGCCGCGCGTGCGCGCCTTCTGTTCCATGCCGCGCAATATGCATCTTTGATGCTTAGTCGTTTTGTATGACACGCCGCCTTTGTTGCGTTATGCGCCTCAGCGGGCCAGCAGCTTCGCCTCCACCTGGGGGTCGAGGCCCACGGCGGGGCGGTCGGGGCGCTGCGGCGCGAGGCCGCCCCGCTCGCAGAGCCAGGCCCAGGTGTCCGCGACGGTCTCCCCGACCGGGCGGCAGCGCAGTCCGGCGGCATGCGCCTTGGTGTGGCTGCCCTGGTGCATGGTGGCGTGCAGTTCGCCCGGGGGCAGCCAGATCGGCAGGTCGCTCCAGGGCTCGACCCCGGCGGCCAGCAGCACGTCCGGGTCGGTCCAGCGCAGCTCGGCGTCGGACCCGGTGGTCGCGACGCAGGCGTCCAGCAGCTCGCCCATGGTGGCGTGGCCGGACCGGCTGACGGTGTCGTACGGGCCGTTCAGGCCCCGCCCGGCCGCGTCCAGCAGCCAGTCGGCCAGGTCGCGGGCGTCGACGTACTGCAACGCGGTGGTCCGCGGGCCGGGGGCGAGCACCGGGCCGCCGCGGGCGATCCGCGACAGCCACCAGGGCAGTCGGCCGACATTCTCCCCCGGGCCGATGATCAGTCCGGCCCGCGCCAGCAGGGCCCGGTCCCCGAAGGCGTCCAGGGCGGCCAGCTCACCGCCGCGCTTGGCCTGCCCGTAGGGCACGTCCCCGTCCTCGTCCGGTGAGACCCCGGTCACCAGCGGGCTGTCCTCGCCCTGCCCGGCGGGGGTCGGGTAGGCGTACACCGAGCGGCTGGAGACGTACGCGTAGTGCCCGGCCCGGTCGGCCAGCAGCCGGGCGGTGTCCCGTACGGCGGCGGGCGCGCCGCTCCAGGTGTCGACGACCAGGTCCCAGGTCGCGCCGCTCCCCGCGAGCGCCGCGATTCCGGCCGCCCCCGCCGTACGGTCCCCCCTCAGCGCGCTCACGCCGGGCGGGGGCGCGTGGTGGCCGCGGTGGAACACCGTGACCTGCCAGCCCCGCGTCAGCGCCGCGTCGGTGACCGCCCGGCCCACGAACTCCGTCCCGCCCAGCATCAGAAGCCTCATGGCACGAGCCTGCCCACACAGGCGGGCTCCGCCAACCCCGGCACGCTGTCAGCGCAACGGGGAACTTATCGGGGATCACCGCACGTCAGGGGACTCACGCGACGTGCACCGGGTACGCGGGACGCGCGGAGGATGAGCCCGCCCCCGTCCGTCACGGGGTGCGTGCCAGGGGGCTGCGGTGGCGCAGCAGCCACTCGTGGTAGCCGCTCGCCCGGCGCGCCGCGTCCATGTAGGCGGCCTCCAGCTCCGCGTACGCGACCGTGACGTCCGCCCCCGGCCGGGACACCAGGAGCAGCCGTACGGCGAGCGGGTCGCCCCGCAGCGGGCGGATCGCCATGTCGTCGCGTGGGCCCGACGTGGGCTGGCAGGGCGCGACGGCCTCCCCGAGGACGACGAGGGAGGCGGCCGTGAGGTAGTCGCCGTGCAGGACCGGTGGGTTCAGCCCGGCGGCCCCGAGCACCCGGCGCACCCCGTCCCACTCGCCGTCCACCGTCGGGTCGACCATCCAGGGGTCACCGGCCAGGTCCCCGAGCTCCACCACCCGGCGGCGGGCGGCGGGGTGGTCCCGGGCGAGGGAGATGAACTGCGGTTCGCGGTCCACCAGGACGCGCTGCTCCAGTCCGTCGGGAACGGCCAGCGGGCAGCCCTCCACCTCGTGCACGAAGGCGACGTCGAGGCGGCCCGCCTCGACCGAGCGCAGCAGTTCGTGGGCGGAGACCTCGACCCGCAGCGAGATGTCGGTGCCGGGCAGGGAGACCCGCAGCCTGCGCAGCCAGCCGCCGATGACCCGGCTCGCGGTGGAGCCGATGCGCAGCCGCGGCCCCGGGGGACGGTTGGCCTCGGCCTCCGCCAGCGCCTCGGCGACCAGGGCGCTCATGCCGTCGACCAGTGGGCGGGCGCGGCTCAGGACGGCCCGGCCGAGGGAGGTCGGGCGGCAGCCGGTGCGTTCGCGGCGGAACAGTTCGGCGCCCAGCGTGTTCTCGATCCGCCGCAGCTGGGTGGTCAGGGAGGGCTGGCTCACGCCGAGGTGACGGGCGGCCCGGTGCAGGCTTCCCGCGTCGGCGATGGCGCACAGCGCCCTGAGGTGCCTCACCTCAAGCTCCATGCAGCGGAGACTATGACCGCCCCTGCTCGCGCACCAGATGCCGCAACCCCCTCAAAAGATGTGATTTCGGGGGGTGTTGGGCGAGAGATGCCTGTGGGGATAGCGTGCGAGTGACGTGCACATGGAGTATGGATGAACCGTTGACCTGCGTCGCGACAGAAAACGAGGCGCTGATAGGGCGACGTTATCGCTGTTCGGCATCATCCCCGGCGACTGTGCCCCGGACCACACTCTCCCCGTACCGCCCCCGCGCTCCGTCCGTTCAGCGGACGACCCCCACAGCGCGGGTACATCGGACAGGTAGGAGAAATCCCCCCATGAGTCACCTCAGGACCGTCGTCGCCACCGCCGCCGCCGGGCTCGGCCTCGTCGCCGCGCTGGGCAGCGCACCCGTCGTCGCCGCCGCTCCGGCCCCTGCCGCCCCCACCGCCTCCACCACCATCGCCGCGTACAACGGCTCCGGCGAGAACGCGGCCGCCAACCGCGCCTTCCTCGACGCGGTCATGAAGTCCGTGGCCGAGAAGCGCGCCGCCAACCCGGGCATCAAGGCCGTCACGGTCACCTACGACGCGTCGGGTGCGCCGTCCTTCCGCAGCCAGATAGCCAGCAGCACCCAGATCTGGAACAGCGCGGTCTCCAACGTCCAGCTCCAGGAGGGCTCCGGCGCGGACTTCACCTACCGCGAGGGCAACGACCCGCGCGGCTCCTACGCCAGCACCGACGGGCACGGCCGCGGGTACATCTTCCTGGACTTCGCGCAGAACCAGCAGTACGACTCCACCCGGGTCACCACGCACGAGACCGGGCACGTGCTCGGCCTCCCGGACAACTACTCCGGTCCGTGCAGCGAGTTGATGTCCGGCGGCGGCCCCGGCCCGTCCTGCACCAACGCCCAGCCCGACGCCAACGAGCGGGCCCGGGTCAACCAGCTGTGGCAGAACGGTCTGGCGGCACTCGCCCGCTCCGCCTCCTGACCGAAATGCCCGCCCGCTCCGCCTCCTGACCCGGGAGACCCGGCAGCAGGGTGGCAGAGACCGGCCGGTCCCGTGTCCCGGGACCGGCCGGCACCCTCCCCACGCCAGAGGACCGTTCCGCTCGCGGAACGGTCCTCTGTGCTGCCCGCGCCTCCCGGCACCTCCCGCCGCCGGATGCCCGGCGGAGAGCGGGAGGGCGGCAGACACCGGGCGGCGCACGACGCGCCTCAGGCGTTCACCGGCGGGAAGGCGCCGCGCCTCGGTGTTCTCCAGCCGGAAGACGCCCGCGTCTCAGGCGTTTTCCAGCGGGAAGGCGCCGCGGTGGCCGGTGCCCGCACCGCGCGCCGGGCGGGCCTCGAACGCGCGACAGCTCCAGATCTCCTGGACGAACCCGGTCCGGCGCTCCCACAGCTCCAGGACATCGCCCTCACCCGACGCCTCCCGGTAGGCGTCCTTGACCTCGCGGAAGCAGGCGAGGGTGCCGGAGAGAGAGCGGTCGGAGGCCGGGAGGTAGTCGGAGAAGGCGCAGGCGATACAGGTCTGGAGACGCGTCCCGTCCGGAAGGGCCCGCTGGACGGAGGCCAGGGCGGCGGCGAAGTCGCTTTCGGCGCGGGCCGATTCGTAGACCGCACCGTTCAGGTGGAGCGCGAGATGGAGATTCGGCTCGGCCCGGCGCAGCGAGAGCAGGCAGCTGAGCGTGGCGTGGCGGAGCGCGCCCGCGACGAGGACGGGAAGCGGCAGGTCCCACTCCAGTACGCAGTCGGTGAGCACGCCCTCCGCGAGGGCGGCGGTGCCGTGCTCCGGCGGTGTGCCCGCGAGCGGGGCCAGGGTGGCGAAGCTCGCGCCCTCGAAGTCGACCCCTCTGATCCGGAGGCGGAGCCGCCGCCCGTCCGTGGTGAGGACGACGGCCTCGGAACCCTCGCGGTCCCGGTACCAGCCTGCCCACGACTCATCTGTCATGGGCAGGGACTGTAGCCTCCCCCCGCAGAGCCCCGGACACCCCCCTCGGGCAGTTCAACGCGCCCCGGGCTCGCGCCACATGGGCCACATCGGCGGACCGTCCGGCAGTTCGACGGTGCGGCCGGTGGGACGGAAGCCGAGCCGTTCGTACAAGGTCATGCCGCGGGCGCTGCTCGCCTCCAGATACGCGGGCAGCCCCGCCTGGTCGCAGCGGTCCAGCTCCGTCGCGATCAGCTCCTCCCCGATGCCCTTCCCCTGCCGTTCGGGCGTGACGCCGATCATCAGCAGGTAGGCGTGCGCGCGGTCGTGCGGGTGGATCGCCCCGGTGAGCCTCCCCACCAGTTCGCAGCGCTCGTTGCCGGGGTCGGCGGTCCGCCGCATCAGCGCGGGGGTCGGGTCCTCCTCCTCGGGCGCCCCGGCGGGCACCGAGAGCCACAGGGCCACCCCCGCGTCGCCCTCCGCGATGTCGATGAAGCCCTCGGCGAGGGCGACGTCCACGAAGACGCCGAGGAACTTCCCGTGCACCGCCCGCCGGTGCGGCTCGTGGGGGAAGACCCAGCTGCTGACCGGGTCGTGGTGGAAGGCCTCCTCCATGACCGAGACGACCAGCCCCCGGTCCTCCGGATGCGCCCGCTGTATCCGTATGCCCATGACCGGCTGCCCGCCCCTTCCACTGTCCATCGCAAGCTTCAATCAACCTCCGGAATACTAGAGTTGGGACATCGGCGCCGATCGCGGCGGCCGGTGACGGCCACTCTTGAAGGCCGGTCGTGACGGTCCGTCAGCTGGTGCGGCGGGTGACGAACTCGGCCAGGGCCAGCAGGTCGCCCGCGCCGCCCGGGTCGGGGACCGCCCGGGAGAGGTGGTGGAGCGCGCGGGCCATCCGGTCGGCCGCGCAGGCCTGGGCCCAGTCCCGCCCGCCGGCCCGGTCCACCGCGTCGGCCGCCCGGCTCACCTCGGCGGACGTGGTCATGGGCCCTTGGTAGAGGGCGGCCAGTTCGGTGGCGGCCGGGGTGCCCGAGGTGAGGGCGGCGACCACGGGCAGGGACTTCTTGTGCGCGGCGAGGTCGGCCCCGACGGGTTTGCCGGTGCGCTCCGGGTCGCCCCAGATGCCGATCAGGTCGTCGATGAGCTGGAAGGACAGACCTGCCTCCCGCCCGAAGCCGTCCATCGCCCGGACCGCCCGGTCCTCGGCCCCGGCGTAGAGGGCTCCGAGCGCACAGGCGCAGCCGAGCAGGGCGCCGGTCTTGGCGGCCGCCATGGTCAGGCACTCGTCGAGGGTGACCTCGTCGGGGCCGCGCTCGGCGAAGGCGCAGTCCGCCTGCTGGCCCGCGCACAGCTCGATGACGCAGGTGGACAGGCGGGCGGCGGCACGGGCGGCGGCCGGGTGGGGGTCCTCGGCGAGCAGCCGCTGGGAGAGGGCGAGCAGGGCGTCCCCGGTGATGACGGCGTCCGGGAGGCCGAAGACCGCCCAGGCGGTGGGCCGGTGCCTGCGGGTGGTGTCCTCGTCGATGACGTCGTCGTGGAGCAGGGTGAAGTTGTGGGCGAGTTCGACGGCGACGGCGGCCCGGACCGCCCGTTCGGGATCGCCGCCGAGCGCGCGGGCCGCGGCCAGCACGAGGGCCGGCCGGATGGCCTTCCCGGACTGGCCCTCGGCGGGCGTTCCGTCGGCGTTCTCCCAGCCGAAGTGGTACATCGCGATCCGGCGTATGCCGCCGGGCAGCGACTCCACGGCCGATCGAAGAGGGGGGTCGACGACGGCGCGGGTGCGCTCCAGCAGCGCCGCGGCCTCGTGCCCTTCCGTCGCTGCGTCCGTACTGGTCATGGTCACGGTCACTCCCTGGGGCGAGGCGATGGGTGCGGACCCCGGGGGTCCGGGCAGTGGTTCCCGCCCGGACCCCGGGGGATGACTCGACGTCAGCGCCAGCGGCTGACCTCGACGTTCTCCAGCACTCCGAGGGCGTCCGGTACCAGGATGGCGGCGGAGTAGTACGCCGTCACCAGGTAGGAGATGATCGCCTGTTCGTCGATGCCCATGAAGCGGACCGACAGGCTGGGCTCGATCTCGTCGGGGATGCCGGTCTGCTGGAGGCCGATGACGCCCGATTCGGCCTCGCCTGTCCTCATGCAGATGATGGAGGTGGTGCGGGCGTCGGTGACGGGGATCTTGTTGGACGGGAAGATCGGCACCCCGCGCCAGGCGGGCACGTGGTGGCCGCCGATGTCGACGCTCTCGGGGACGAGTCCGCGCCGGTTGCACTCCCGGCCGAAGGCGGCGATGGCGCGCGGGTGGGCGAGGAAGAGCTTCGATCCGCGGCGGCGTGAGAGCAGTTCGTCCAGGTCGTCGGGGCTGGGAACCCCGTCGTGCGGCTGGATCCGCTGCCCGTAGTCGCAGTTGTTGAGCAGTCCGAACTCCCGGTTGTTGATCAGCTCGTGCTCCTGGCGCTCGCGCAGCGCCTCGACCGTGAGCCGCAACTGCTGCTCGGTCTGGTTCATCGGCTGGTTGTAGAGGTCGGCGACCCTGCTGTGCACCTTCAGCACCGTCTGCGCGACGCTCAGTTCGTACTCGCGCGGGGCGGCGTCGTAGTCGACGAAGGTGTGCGGGACGACCGCCTCGCCGACATGTCCGGCGGAGAGGTCGATCTCCGCCTCGCCGTACTTGTTGGTCCGCTGATGCGGGATGGTGAGCAGACCGGCGAGATGGGCGCGGAGCGCGTCGGACCGCTCCGCCAGGTTGAACACGTCCGCGCGGCTGAGCGTCAGCAGCGTGCACGCGGTGACCGCGCGGGCGGTGTACTCCCAGGCGGCGTTGCCGTCCACCAGGCTCTGGTCCCCGAAGTACGCGCCGTCGGCGAGGACTTCCAGCTCCGTCTCGTCGCCGTAGAGACCGGTGCCGATCTTCTCGACCCTGCCGTGGGCCAGCAGGAAGACGCGGTCCGCCGCGTCTCCCGAGGCGGCGAGCACCTCCCCCGCGGGCACGTCCCGCTGTTCGCACCTGCGGGCCAGTTCGGCGAGCACCTCCTCGTCGCCGAAATTGCGCAGGGCGGGCAGCTCGCCCAGCTCGGCGGGGATCACGGTCACCCGGTCCCCGGTCTGGACGAAGGTGACCCGGCCGTCCCCGACCGAATAGCTGAGCCGACGGTTCACCCGGTACGTACCGCCCTGTACCTGCACCCACGGCAGCATCTTCAGCAGCCACCGTGAGGTGATCTCCTGCATCTGCGGCGCGGACTTGGTGGTCGTCGCGAGGTTCCTCGCAGCCGCCGTGCCCAGACTCTGCTGCGGCGGCGTCTGCGTGTCGCGAACCTCTTCACCAACGGACATCTGACGTCCTCTCGATCATGGGCTGACCTGCGATGAAGAGCCTTGCAGCAGGGCGAGTCGGCACGCCATTACACAAAAGAGTGTGACTAATCCGTCTTCGGGCGGGGCACACCGCCGCCGGACACCTCACACCGGGAACCGCGCGGTCCGCCGACCCGCCGACCGGGTGCCGTCGCGCCCCGGCACCGGGGCGCGACAATGAGCGGGTGAACGACCCGTCCCCGCTCGACGCCCGGCTGCGCCCCCGGCTGCCCTCCCCGCTGCACGAGGTCCGGGACGAGCGCTTCGCCCGCCACGGGGTGCGGCTGCTGCTCAAGCGGGACGACCTGATCCACCCGGACCTGCCGGGCAACAAATGGCGCAAGCTCGCCCCCAACCTGGCGGCCGCCGCCGGACGCCCGGTGCTGACGTTCGGCGGCGCGTACTCCAACCATCTGCGGGCCACCGCCGCGGCCGGGCGGCTGCTGGGCTTTCCCACCATCGGCGTCGTCCGGGGCGACGAACTCGCCCACCGGCCGCTGAACCCGTCGCTGGCCCGGTGCGCCGCCGACGGGATGGCGCTGCGCTTCGTGGACCGGGCGACGTACCGCGCGAAGGGCTCCCCCGAGGTCCTGGAGGGGCTGCTGAGCCGGTACGGGGACGTCGCGGTCGTCCCGGAGGGCGGCAGCAACGCACTGGCCGCACAGGGCTGTACGGCGCTGGGGCGCGAGTTGGCCGGAGAGGTGGATGTGGCGGCCGTGGCCTGCGGGACGGGCGGGACGCTCGCCGGTCTCGCCGCCGGGCTGGGTCCCGGACAGCGGGCGCTGGGCGTGCCCGTGCTGCGCGGCGGATTCCTGGCCGGGGCGGTGGAGCGGCTCCAGCGCGAGGCGTTCGGCGCTCCGGCCGGGACCTGGTCGCTGGAGGAGCGCTTCACCTTCGGCGGTTACGCCCGTACGACACCGGAACTGGAGGCGTTCGCCGTCGGCTTCGAGGACCGGCACGGGCTGCCCGTGGAGCGGGTGTACGTCGCGAAGCTGCTGTTCGCCCTGGTCGCGCTGGCCGGGGAGGGGGCGTTCGCGCAGGGCGCCCGGGTGGCCGCCGTGGTCACGGGGACCCCCGGCCCCCCGTGATCCGACAGCCCGTGATCCCACACCCCGTAGGGGGTGTCACGTCTCGTCGGTCTCCCGGTAGGCAGCCGCCTCCTCCAGGTCCAGTCGCCGCAGGAGCGTGCGCAGCATCTCGTCGTCGATCCGCCGCTGGTCGCGGAGCCGGACGAAGACCTCCCGCTCGGCCTCGATCATCGCGCGCGACAGCCGCCGGTAGGTGTCGTCCGCCGATTCCCCGGTGACCGGGTGGGCGGCCCCCAGGCGCTCCCACACGGCGTTGCGGCGGCGTTCCAGGACGGTGCGCAGCCGGTCGGCGAGCGGTGGCGGCAGGCTGTTGCGGGGGTCGGCGAGGAGTGCGTCCAGCCGGGCCTCGGCGGCCGTGGACGCCTCGCTCTGGGCCTGCGCCTCGATCAGGGTCTCCTTCTGCGGGTCGCGCCCCGGGAGCTTCAGGGCGCGGACCAGGACGGGCAGGGTGAGGCCCTGGATGACCAGGGTGGCGATGACGGTGGTGAAGGTCAGGAACAGCACGAGGTTGCGGGCCGGGAACGGTGCGCCGTCGTGCGTGACCAGGGGGATCGAGAAGGCCACGGCCAGGGAGACGACCCCGCGCATCCCGGCCCAGCCCACGATCAGCGGCGCGGTCCAGTCCGTGCCGGGCTCCCGCTCCCGCACCCGGCGGGAGAGCCACCGGGGCAGGTAGGTGGCCGGGTAGACCCAGACGAAGCGGACGGCGACGACGGCCAGGAAGACGACGACCGCGTACCCGAGCGCCTCCCCCACCCCGAACGTGTCGAGTCCCTTCAGGACGAAGGGCAGCTGGAGCCCGATGAGGGCGAACACCGCCGACTCCAGGACGAAGGCGACCATCTTCCACACGGCCGCCTCCTGGAGGCGGGTGGCGAAGTCGACCTGCCAGGAGCGGTGGCCCAGGTAGAGGGCGACGACGACCACGGCGAGGACGCCGGAGGCGTGCACCCGTTCGGCCGCCGCGTAGGCCACGAAGGGGATCAGGAGGGACAGCGTGTTCTGGAGGAGGGCCTCCTTGAGGTGGGTGCGCAGCCAGTGCAGCGGCACCATGAGCAGCAGCCCGACGGCCACCCCGCCGACCGAGGCGAGCAGGAACTCGCCGATCCCGGCGGCCCAGCTCACCCCCTCCCCCACCGCCGCGGCCAGTACCACCCGGAACGCGGTGATCGCGGTGGCGTCGTTCACCAGGGACTCGCCCTGGAGGATCGTGGTGACCCGGGCGGGCAGCCCCACCCGGCGGGCGATCGCGGCGGCGGTGACGGCGTCCGGCGGCGCGACGACGGCACCGAGGACCAGCGCCGCGGTGAGCGGGAGGTCCGGGATGATCCGGTAGGCCAGCCAGCCCACCGCGACCGTCGCGAAGAGGGTGTAGCCGACCGAGAGCAGGGCGACCGGCCGGATGTTCGCCCGCAGGTCCAGGTAGGAGCTGTCCACCGCGGCCGTGTAGAGGAGCGGCGGGAGCAGCAGCGGGAGCACGATGTGCGCGTCGAGGTGGTACGTCGGGACACCCGGCAGATAGCTGGCCGCGAGCCCCACGGCGACCAGGATCAGCGGGGCGGGTACGGGGGTGCGGCGGGCGGCTCCGGCGACGGCCGCACTGACCGCGACCAGGGCCACCAGCTCCAGCGCGTCCATGTCAGCGCCCTCTCGTCGGCCCCGGATCCGTCGTAACCTGCCCATCATGAGCGAGTGCGCGCATGTAGCGGATCTGCCACGCCCCGAACCCGTGCCGCTCGGCGAGACCTGCGCCGAGTGTCTGGCGGCGGGCACCCACCCCGTGCAGCTGCGGCTCTGTCTGACCTGCGGGCACGTCGGGTGCTGTGACTCGTCGCCGCTGCGGCACGCGAGCGGACACTACCGGGCGACCGGTCACCCCGTCATGCGGAGCTTCGAGGCGGGCGAGAGCTGGCGCTGGTGCTTCGAGGACGGTTCGATCGTCTGACGTGTGGGTACGTCAATCCGGCGCTGGTTCTTCTTAATTGGCGGCCGCAGACCCCTAGCCACTGTGCGTATATGTATGCCTACCATGAGTGACGGTCGGGGACTGGGGTCCGCGTCGCACGGCATCATGGATCCGATAGCGTCGCCAAGCCAAGAACCGTCGACGGACCGTATGGCTCCGGGCCACCCTTCCCGGAACCTCGAAAGACTTTGTGCCACCTTGGAGGTGAGGGTGTCCCAGATCGCAGGCGAGCCCGGGAATCAGGACTTCGTAGAGGTCCGGCTGCCCGCTGCGGGTGCCTACCTGTCGGTGCTGCGAACGGCCACGGCCGGTCTCGCGGCGCGCTTGGACTTCACGCTCGACGAGATCGAGGATCTTCGTATCGCGGTCGACGAGGCCTGCGCGATCCTGTTGCAGCAGGCCGTGCCGGGCTCCGTCCTCAGCTGCGTCTTCCGGCTCGTCGACGACTCCCTCGAAGTGACGGTGTCGGCCCCCACCACGGACGGCCGGGCGCCGGAGCGCGACACCTTCGCCTGGACGGTGCTCTCCGCCCTGGCGGGCAAGGTCGACTCCACGGTCGCCGACGACCGTACGGTCAGCATCAGCCTCTACAAACAGCGCGGCGCGGGCCCCGGGCCGGCGTGAGCGAGGGGAACGGGGACGGTCCTGTGCGGGACGAGACGATCCGACCCGGGGTGGTGCGCCCAGCGGGCGTCCCGGAGCAGCAGGCCCGGCCGCATCCGGAGGACGGAGCGGACGGGCCCGACAGGCTCAACGTCGCGGAGGAGCAGCAGTCGCAGGCAGATCGGGCGGGCCAGATGAGCGAGCACGGGCACCACGATCCACACGACCGCAGCGGGGCGCGGGCCCTGTTCGTCGAGTTGCGGGAGCTGCCCGACGGCTCCGCGGAGAAGGCCGAGCTGCGCAACCGGCTGGTGCGGATGCATCTGCCGCTGGTCGAGCACCTGGCGCGGCGCTTCCGCAATCGCGGTGAGCCGCTGGACGACCTGACCCAGGTGGCCACGATCGGGCTGATCAAGTCGGTGGACCGCTTCGACCCGGACCGGGGCGTGGAGTTCTCCACGTACGCGACCCCCACGGTGGTCGGGGAGATCAAGCGCCACTTCCGGGACAAGGGCTGGGCGGTGCGGGTGCCGCGCCGACTCCAGGAGCTGCGGCTGTCGCTGACCACGGCCACCGCCGAGCTGTCCCAGCAGCACGGCCGCTCGCCGACCGTCCACGAGCTGGCCGAGCGGCTCGGCATCTCCGAGGAGGAGGTGCTGGAGGGCCTGGAGTCCGCCAACGCCTACAGCACGCTGTCGCTGGACGTGCCGGACACCGACGACGAGTCCCCCGCGGTCGCCGACACCCTGGGCTCGGAGGACGAGGCGCTGGAGGGCGTGGAGTACCGGGAGTCGCTGAAGCCGCTCCTGGAGGATCTGCCTCCGCGTGAGAAGCGCATCCTGCTGCTGCGGTTCTTCGGGAACATGACCCAGTCGCAGATCGCCCAGGAGGTCGGTATCTCGCAGATGCACGTCTCCCGGCTGCTGGCCCGCACCCTGGCGCAGCTGCGCGAGCGGCTGCTCGTCGAGGAGTAGTCCCGGCGCGGGCGGGCCCGGGGGTCAGGCGTCGGGGGTCCTGGCCGGCCCGCGGCGGATGCCCAGCACCTCGGTGGTCGCCGGGTTCAGGACGAGCACCAGCCCGGTCACGGCGACCACCGCCAGGACGATCCCCGCGGGGATCAGCGCGCCCTGCGACCGCAGCAGCGTCCAGGCCACCGGCAGCGCCATGATCTGGGTGATCAGCGCGGGGCCCCGGCTCCAGCCGCGCAGCAGCATCAGCCCGCGGGCGGCGAACAGCGGGATGGCGCCCAGCGCGACCAGGGTGATCCCGGCCGTCTCCGCCTGGAGGGCGGATTCGAGGCGGCCGAGCAGCCCCATCACCAGCAGGTAGATCCCGCCGACGGCGAGTGCGGCGCCTTCGAGGGCGTTGATCCCGGCGAGAAGGGTGATCCTGCGGGGGCGCTCCGTCACGGCGGGCGAGGGGGAGGACGAGGTCGCTTCGGTGCTCACGCCTTTCAGGTTGGCATCTCCGGGGGCCCGAAGTGAAGCCGGGGTGCGCGGGTGCGGGTGGACGGGCGACGGCGGTCACAGCACGTCACCGGCCGTCGCGCGGTGAACCGTGGCTGCGATGCCGGACCCGGCGCTGGGTAGGCTGGCTGACATGCGCGCACTCCTCGTGGTCAACCCAGCTGCTACCACCACCAGTGCGCGCACCCGTGACGTACTGATCCACGCTCTGGCCAGCGAGATGAAGCTGGACGCGGTGACCACGGAGTACCGGGGCCACGCGCGGGATCTGGGGCGGCGGGCCGCGGACAGTGACGACATCGACCTGGTGGTCGCCCTCGGCGGCGACGGCACGGTCAACGAGGTCGTGAACGGGCTGCTGCACCGGGGTCCCGATCCGGAGGGACTGCCGAAACTCGCGGTGGTCCCCGGCGGTTCCACGAATGTCTTCGCCCGCGCGCTGGGGCTGCCGAACGACGCGGTGGAGGCGACCGGCGCGATTCTGGACGCCCTGGAGAAACAGACCGAACGCACGGTCGGGCTCGGACTCGCGGCCGGAACCCCGGGTACCGCGGACGAGGCAGTCCCCGAACGCTGGTTCACTTTCTGTGCCGGTCTCGGATTCGACGCGGGCGTGGTCGGCCGCGTCGAACAGAAACGCGAGGGCGGCAAACGTTCGACGCACGCTCTGTACGTACGCCAGGTGGTGCGGCAATTCCTCAACGAGGCCCACCGGCGGCAGGGGACGATCACGCTCGACGTGCCCGGCCAGGACCCGGTCACCGACCTCGCGCTCTCCATAATCTGCAACACCGCCCCCTGGACCTACCTGGGGAATCGTCCGGTGTACGCCTCCCCGAAGGCCTCCTTCGACACCGCGCTGGACATCCTGGGACTGAAGCGGCTGTCCACCCCGGCGGTGGCTCGTTACGGCACCCAGTTGCTCACGTCGAGTCCCGAGAGAGGGCCGCACGGTAAGCACGCTGTTTCACGGCATGACCTCACCGACTTCACCTTGCATTCAAAGGTTCCACTGCCCTTCCAGATGGACGGCGACCACTTGGGACTGCGTACGAGCGTGACGTTCACAGGCGTACGCCGTGCACTGCGTGTGATTGTGTGAGTGGAAGGGTCGAAAGTCCTTTAACTCGAACGTTTGGACTGGGTCCCACCCCTAAGAAGTGCGCCTGTGACCTAGTCGACACCGAGGAATCAAAAAAAACTTTCCAGAAGGGGTTGTATCCGTCGCTGAGGTTTGGGAATCTCTTCATGGCGATCGGGACGGCCCGCAACACCGGCCTCCACTGAGAGCCAGAACCCCTCCTCACTGCACAGACCACGCCCAGTTCTCCTGGGGGTCGGCCCGTCATCTGTGGGGGGATTCGTGAAAGCGTTCACATTCACAAGCAACAAGCGTGTCATACCAAGGAGAGGTAGCAGCCATGGACTGGCGTCACAACGCCGTTTGTCGTGAGGAAGACCCCGAGCTGTTCTTCCCCATCGGCAACACCGGTCCCGCGCTGCTGCAGATCGAGGAAGCCAAGGCTGTCTGCCGCCGCTGCCCCGTCATGGAGCAGTGCTTGCAGTGGGCGCTGGAGTCCGGCCAGGACTCCGGCGTCTGGGGTGGCCTCAGCGAGGACGAGCGCCGCGCGATGAAGCGCCGTGCCGCTCGCAACCGGGCGCGTAACGCCAGCGCCTGAGCGCCCCCCGCACCGAGCCCCAGCCCGGCGGCGCGTACAGAGCGTACGCACAGCCCCGCCTTCGAGTCGCAGCGCGCAGTACCCCGGAGCGCATCGCATCGTGAGCACCACGGAGCGGGCCCGGACCGTCACCACGGTCCGGGCCCGCTCCGCTGTGTGCGGCGGGTTCGCCGGCAGGCGTTACTTGGCGCCCGGGACCGGGAGGTCCAGCACCACCTGGGTGCCGCGCCCGGGGGCCGGGACCATGCCGAAGACGCCGCCCAACTCCCCCTCCACCAGGGTCCGTACGATCTGGAGGCCGAGATTTCCGGCCCGCTGCGGGTCGAACCCCGCGGGCAGCCCGCGCCCGTCGTCGGTGACGGTGATCAGCAGCCGCCCCTCGGTGGGCGATCCGCCGCGCACGGCGGAGACCTCGACCGTGCCGTGGTCGGCCAGGGCGAACGCGTGCTCCAGGGCGTTCTGGAGCACTTCGGTGAGGACCATGGACAGCGGGGTCGCGACCTCGGCGTCCAGGATGCCGAAGCGGCCGGTGCGCCGGCAGGTCACCCTGCCCGGGGAGATCTCGGAGACCATCGCAATGACCCGGTCGGCGATCTCGTCGAACTCGACGCGCTCGTCCAGGTTCTGGGAGAGCGTCTCATGGACGATGGCGATCGAACCGACCCGCCGGACCGCCTCGTTGAGCGCCTCGCGGCCCTGCTCGGAGTCCATCCGGCGGGCCTGGAGGCGCAACAGGGCGGCCACCGTCTGGAGGTTGTTCTTCACCCGGTGGTGGATCTCCCGGATGGTCGCGTCCTTGGTGATCAACTCGCGTTCGCGGCGGCGCAGTTCGGTGACGTCCCGGAGCAGGACCAGCGAGCCGATGCGCGGGCCCTTGGGCTTGAGCGGGATGGCGCGCAGCTGGATGACCCCGCCCGCGCACTCGACCTCGAACTCGCGGGGCGCGTAGCCGCTGGCGACCTTGACCAGCGCCTCGTCCACCGGCCCCCGGGAGGGCGCCAGTTCGGCGGTGACGGTGCCGAGGTGGTGGCCGACCAGGTCGGAGGCGAGGCCCAGACGGTGGTAGGCGGAGAGGCCGTTGGGGCTGGCGTACTGGACGATTCCGTCGGCGTCCAGCCGGATCAGCCCGTCGCCCACCCGCGGCGAGGCGTCCATGTCGACCTGCTGGCCGGGGAAGGGGAAGGCCCCCGCGGCGATCATCTGGGCCAGGTCGGAGGCGGACTGGAGGTAGGTGAGCTCCAGCCGGGAGGGGGTGCGCACGGTGAGCAGGTTGGTGTTGCGGGCGATGACGCCGAGCACCCGGCTCTCCCGCCGTACGGGGATGGACTCGACCCGGACGGGCACCTCCTCGCGCCACTCCGGGTCGCCCTCGCGCACGATCCGGCCCTCGTCCAGGGCCGCGTCCAGCAGGGGGCGGCGGCCGCGCGGCACCAGGTGACCGACCATGTCGTCCTGGTAGGAGGTGGGGCCGGTGTTGGGCCGCATCTGCGCGACGGAGACGTACCGCGAGCCGTCCCGGGTGGGGACCCACAGCACGAGGTCGGCGAAGGAGAGGTCGGAGAGCAGCTGCCACTCCGAGACCAGCAGATGGAGCCACTCCAGGTCGGAGTCGCTCAGAGCGGTGTGCTGGTGGACGAGGTCGTTCATGGAGGGCACGGTTGGAGCGTACCCGGGGTCACCGCGGGCGTTCGAACCGCTCGGGCCCGTCCAGCCGCGCGCGGGGGTGTGCGGTGGAGCGGGAGGGGCAGGCGTGGAGCAGGGCCGGAGAATGTCGTGCACATGGATGGACACGGGCAATTGGTCTAGTCCACAATGAGGGCAGCAGACCTCCGTTCTCCCCGCACAGGAGGACGGACCGAGGCACCCGGCGCTCTCTGCCCTGACCGCGCCGGTGCCTCTCGTGGCCGGAGGCACCGCACACCGCCGGCCAGGCGGGCCTGCCTTTTGGAACAGGCCGGATCAGTGAGCGGGGTCCGGGCCGTGCAGCCGCACGGCGGAGGAGGAAACCGACGCGAAGCGTCGGAGTCCGGCCGACGCCGCGGAGGTGCGGGCCGGGGCATGCGAGCCCGGCCTGGTCCGAAAGGCAGGCCCACAGCTCCGGGCTGCGGCGCCGGGCGGGCTGAGGGTCCCGCTCCGGCGCCGCGGCCCGCGAGTGTTTCCGGGGCCGCGCCCCCCCCTGCTGCCCGCGGTCCCCGCCGCCCGCTCCCCCGGCCGGGCCCTCCCGCATCCCGGCTCCCGTCTCTCAGCGGGTCTCGGTGACCTTGGCCAGGGCGCGGGGCGCGTCCGGGTCCTGGCCGCGGGCGATCGTCACCTCGTACGCCAGCATCTGGAGCGGCAGGATCTCCAGGATCGGCTGCACCTCCTCCGGTACCCCGGCCGTGGGCAGCGAGAAGCCCGCGGACGCCGCTTCGACCTGGGTGCGGGGCCCGACCACGAAGAGATCCGCACCGCGTCCGCGCAGCCGGTCCAGCACCGGCTGGAGGGCCTCGCCGCCCCAGCCGTCGGTGACCACGGCGATGACCGGGGAGATGTTGTCCACCATGGCCAGCGGGCCGTGCAGCAGATCCGCGCCGGAGTAGGAGAGGGCGGGGATGTAGCTGGTCTCCATCAGCTTCAGGGCCGCCTCCTTGGCCGTGGGGTAGCCGTAGCCGCGCGAGGTGATCACCATGCGTTCGGCGAAGCGGTAGCGGGCGGCCAGCGCCTTGATCTCGGCGCGGCGGCCCAGGATCGCGCCCGCGAGGTCGGGCAGGCCCGCCGCGTCCCGCGTCCCGTCCTCGCCGCCGAGGCCCCGCACGAAGAGGTAGAGGGAGAGCAGGGACGCGGTGTAGGTCTTGGTGGCGGGGAGCGCCTTCTCCGGGCCCGCCAGGATGTCGATGTGGTACTCGGAGACGGCGGCGAGCGCGGAGTCCGGGTTGTTGGTGACGGCGAGGGTGATCGCCCCCGCCTCCCGGGCGGCCCGCGTGGAGGCCACCAGGTCCGGCGAGCCTCCGGACTGGCTCACCGTGATCACCAGGACGTCCCGCAGATCGGGCGTGGCCCCGTAGGCCGTGGTGGTGGACATCGAGGCCAGTCCGCAGGGCAGCCCGAGCCGGATCTCCAGCAGGTACTTCGCGTACAGCGCCGCGTTATCGGACGTGCCCCGCGCGGTGAGCAGCACGAACCGGGGCCGCCGGGCGGCGATGTCGGCCGCGACCTCGCGGATGCGGGGCGCGCCCTGTTCGAGGATGCGGCGCAGCATGGCGGGCTGTTCGGCCATCTCGCCGGACATGATGCGGCCGGGCTCGTCGCCCTGGCCGCTCCGGCCGGCCGGAGGAGACACGGACATGTGGGGGCCTTTCTGCGGTGTCGGCTGCGGTGTCGCCGTACCGGACAAGTCGACCAGGCAATTCCGCGGGCCGCCAGCGGGCCGGGGCGGGCGGGGAAGGGGGCCGCCGATGTACGGACTGTTCACCGTACGGCTGTCCGGTTCTGCTAAGTTGGAGGCTGATTGGTCTATACCACATCCTCTCCTAGTCAGATCGGCAGGCACAGCGTGGAAGTTGTCATCGTCCCGGACGCCACGGCGGGCGGCGAACTGATCGCGGAGGCCATCGCGGCTCTGCTCGGCCGCAAGCCCGACGCCCTGCTCGGTGTCGCCACCGGCTCGACCCCGCTGCCCGTCTACCGCGCGCTGGCCGCGAAGGTCACCGCCGGAACGGTGGACGCCTCGCGCGCCCGGATCTGCCAGCTCGACGAGTACGTCGGGCTGCCCCCGGGCCACCCGGAGTCCTACCGCTCCGTGGTGCTGCGCGAGGTCGTCGAGCCGCTCGGGCTGTCCGAGGCCTCCTTCATGGGCCCCGACGGCGCGGCCGAGGACGTCCAGGCGGCCTGCGAGGCGTACGACCGGGCGCTGGCGGAGGCGGGCGGAGTCGACCTCCAGCTGCTGGGGATCGGCACCGACGGGCACATAGGCTTCAACGAGCCCTGCTCCTCGCTCGCCTCGCGCACCCGGATCAAGACGCTGACGGAGCAGACCCGGGTGGACAACGCGCGGTTCTTCGACGACGACATCGACCAGGTGCCGCACCATGTGATCACTCAGGGCATCGGGACGATCCTGGACGCCCGGCACCCGGTGCTGCTGGCCACCGGCGAGGGCAAGGCGGAGGCCGTCGCCCAGACCGTGGAGGGGCCGGTCGCCTCGATCGTGCCCGCCTCCGCGCTCCAGCTGCACCCCCACGCGACGGTGGTGGTCGACGAGGCGGCGGCGTCCAAGCTGAAGCTGGCGGACTACTTCCGCGCCACCTACGCGGCGAAGCCGGCCTGGCAGGGGCTGTAGGGCCCGCCCCGCACGGCGAGGGGCCGGGACACCCGATGGTGTCCCGGCCCCTCGCCGTCGTAACGGCCCTTCGGCGTGCTGGTGCCGGTCAGGACTTCACGTCGGTGATCGCCTCCACGGCGGCCTCCCCGCAGACGCGGGCCGCGCCGTGGGTGGCCGCGTACAGCGCACCCCTGGGCTCCGACTGCGGCAGGCCCATCTCCACGACGATCGTGTCCGGGCGCGCCACCAGAAGGGCGTCGAGCGCCTGGCGCATCCAGGCGTGCCGGTGCTCGTCGCGGACGACGGCCACGATGCGCCGCTCCCCCGCCGCCGCCAGGGCCGCGGCCGCCGCGTCGTCGCTCTCGGCGGTGAAGGTGTCCGCCTCGGTGCCGGGCAGCAGCGCCGCCAGGCCCGCCGCGATCCCCCACGGGGTCTCGCCGCCGACCGCGATGTTCGCCACCGGGTTGAACGTCGCCACGTACGCCGCCTCGGTCAGCCGGTCGCCGGAGCCGGTGACCCGGACCGCGCGGCGGGCGGCCACCAGGCCGATGTCGGAGCTGACTCCGGTGCCGGGCGCGGTCCCCTCCTGCACTTCCGCGCCCGGCTCCGGGACAACCCCCCGGGCCCTCCGCGTCCAGGACGTGAGGGCCCGTACACGGGCGGCCGCGTCCGCGAGCCGCTCCTCGGGCAGTTCCCCGCTGCGTACGGCTCCGACGAGGGCGTCGCGGAGCCGCAGCACCGGCTCCTCGTCGCACAGACCGCCGCCGACGCAGATGGCGTCGCAGCCCGCGGCGATCGCGAGGACGGTTCCCTGCTCCAGGCCGTAGGTCTTGGAGATGGCCTCCATCTCGATGCCGTCGGTGACGATCAGGCCCTCGTAGCCCATCTCCTCGCGCAGCAGACCCGTGAGGATCGTCGGGCTGACGGTGCCCGGACGGTCCGGGTCGAGTGCGGGAAGAAGAATATGCGCGCTCATCACCGATTGGGAACCCGCGGCGATGGCCGCGCGGAAGGGCACCAGTTCACGGGCGTGGAAGGTGTCCAGGTCCACGTCGATCCGGGGGATCGCGTGGTGCGAGTCGACCGCGGTGTCCCCGTGCCCGGGGAAGTGCTTGGTGCAGGCGGCGACGCCGGAGGCCTGGAGGCCCTCGACGTACGCGGCGGTGTGCCGGGCGACCAGGCGGGGGTCGGCGCCGAAGGAGCGGACGCCGATGACCGGGTTGCTCGCGTTGGCGTTGACGTCGGCGGAGGGCGCCCAGTTCAGGTCGACGCCGCACTCGGCGAGCCGGCGGCCCAGCTCCTGGGCGACGGCCCGGGTGAGGTGGACGTCGTCCACCGAGCCGAGGGCGTAGTTGCCGGGGAACGAGGAGCCGTGGACGACCTCCAGGCGGGTCACGTCCCCGCTCTCCTCGTCGATGGCGACGAGCAGGTCCTCGCGCTCGGCACGCAACTGCCGGGTGAGGGCGGTCAGCTGCTCGGGCGTGCGGACGTTGCGGCCGAAGACGCCGACCGCGCCGAGGCCCTCGCCGACGCGGCGCAGCAGCCAGTCGGGGGCGGTGGTGCCGGTGAAGCCCGGCTGGAGCACCGCGAGCGCGTCCCGCGTGAGGGTGTCGGTGCTGGATACGGAAGTGGTCATGACGCGCTATCCCTTCACTGCGCCGGAGGTGAGACCCGTGGCCATCTTCTTCTGGATGATCATGAAGAAGATGACGACGGGGATGGCGATCATCGTCGAGGCCGCCATGAGGGCGCCGTAGTCCGTGCCACGCTCGGTCGTGAACGTCATCAGCCACACGTTGAGCGTGTACTTGGAGTTGTCGTTGATCAGGATGTACGCGAAGAGGTACTCGTTCCACGCGTTGACCAGGGCGAAGATCGACGCCGCGGCCAGCCCGGGGGCGAGCAGCGGGAAGATCACCCGGCGGAAGGCGCCGAACCGGGTGCAGCCGTCGACCATCGCGGACTCCTCCAGCTCCACCGGGATGTTGACCACGAAGCCGCGGATCATGATGGTGGCGAAGGGGAGCGTGGAGACCAGGTAGACGACGATCAGGCCCCAGTACTCGTCGACCCCGCCCATCGCGTTCAGCTGGGCGTAGATGGGGATGAGCATCGCCGTCGGCGGGAGCATCTGGACCAGGATCATGGTCAGGATGAGGGCCTTGCGGCCGAAGAACCGGAACCGTCCGATCGCCAGGGCCGCCAGCGTCGCGATGATCATGCCGCCGACCACCGCGGTGACCGCGACGATCAGGCTGGACTGGATGGCGGTGGTGAAGTTCGGCTGCTCGGTGGCCCGGACGAAGTTGTCGAAGGTGATCGACGTGGGCCAGAGCGTCTGGTCGTAGCTGCGGATCTCCCGGTTGGGCCGCAGCGCGCTGATGACGAGCCAGTAGACCGGGAAGACCATGACCGCGGCGATGACCAGGCCGAGGATGTCCAGGTGGAGACGGCTCTTCTTGCGGTCGGGGCGCAGGGCGGCTGTCTGGGTCGTGCTGCTCATTCGACTTCTCCCGTCTTCATGAGCTGGCGCAGGTAGTACACGGCGACGCCGGACAGCAGCACGACCGTGATCAGGGCGATCGCGGTGCCCTGGCTGAAGGAGGTGGACTCGAACGCCTTCGAGTAGGAGTAGAGGCCGAGGGTCTCGTACTCCGGCTCGGGCTTGTTGCCGCGCAGCAGCCAGATCTGGCCGAAGACGTTGAAGTCCCAGATCACCGAGAGGGTGGCGACCATGGTGAAGACCGGCTTGATGACCGGCCAGGTGACGTACTTGTACACGCCGTAGCCGGTGGCCCCGTCCAGGGAGGCGGCCTCCTCCAGTTCCTGGGGGACCTGGGTGAGGGCGGCGTAGAGGGTGACGACCACGAACGGGATGGCGCCCCAGACGACGAGCAGGGTGATGATGCCGAAGCCCTGCACGGGGTTGAGGTACCAGTTGTGGCCGAGCCAGTCCTCGCCGACGACCTTGGCTATCAGCGTGTTGATCAGGCCGTAGTCGGAGTCGGCCATGAACCGGAAGATCGAGGCGGCGACCATCAGCGGCATCGACCAGGCGGCGATCAGCGCGACGGTCAGCACCAGCCGGACCCAGTTGGACAGGCGGCGCATCAGCAGGGCGACCAGCAGGCCGATGCCCATGGTGAGCACCACGCAGATCGCCATGAAGGCGACCGTGCGGAAGGTGACCCACCAGAACTCGGAGTCCCCGAGGATGTTGGTGAACTGTTCGAAGCCGACCCAGGGGGCGGGATCCCCGGTCCACAGCTCGCGGCGGCCCATGTCCTGGAAGGACATGACTACCGTCTTGCCGAGCGGGTAGAGGTAGACAGCGGCGATCGCGAGGATCGCCGGCAGGATCAGCAGATAGGGGAGGAGTTCGCCCTTCTTCCGCTTTCTCTTCGGTCCACGGGGTCTGCCGCCGTCGGTGGACGACGCCATCCCGTTCGGCTGCGGGTCGGGGGGCAGAGGGACCGGAGGCCCGACGGCCTTGGTATCAGCGGCAGACACGTGGCTGACCTTCCATCGCGGGTCCGGGGCGGACCCCGGAATTCACGGCGTGCACTTACGGGAACGGAGCAGGGGACCGACAGAGTTGCCGGCCCCCCGTCCTGGCGACCTAGAAGGTCAGGACTGCTTGTTGATCAGAGCGTTGATCTCGTCGTCCGCCTTCTTGGTGGCGTCGGCGACGGAGCCGCCCTTGAGGATCGCCAGGAGCATGTTCTCCAGGATCTCCTCCTTCTCGATGGAGGCCCAGCCCGGAGCGATCGGCGTGAACCAGGCGTCCGGCACGGCGTTGGCGATGGCCGCGGTCTCCGGCTTGGTCTTCAGCGGCTCCAGCTGCTTCTCGTTGTTCGGCAGGATGTTCTTCGCCGCGAGAGCTTCCATGTTCTTGGCGTTGGTGAAGATGGAGATCCAGTCCTCACCGAGGTCCTGGACCTTCGACTTGGAGATGGTCGCCAGGTCCGAGCCGCCGATGAAGGACGGGAGCGCCTTGCCGTTCGGGCCGGGCATACCGGCCGTGGCGATCTTGCCGGTCAGCTCCTTGTTGCCGTTCTGGCCCTCGGTGACGCTGCCGGCCTCCCACGCCTGGCCGTAGATGACCGCGGCCTTCTCGTTGGCCATGACGTTGGCGTGGTCCTGCTCGTCCTTCGTCTGGTCGGCCTTGTTGAACTTCTTGACCAGGTCCACGAAGTGCGTGATGCCCTGCTGCGCCTCCGGGGTGGAGAGCGCGCCCTTCCACTCCTTGGAGCCCTCGTCGTAGGTGGCTATCTCGCCGCCGAAGGCGGTGACGTAGGACATCGCCGAGTACCAGTAACGGCCCGGGTAGTAGAGGGAGGAGGTGCGCTTGTCCTTCTTGCTCTGCTCGGCGTAGACCTTGTCCATCGCCGAGAGGAACTCGTCCTCGGTCTCCGGCAGGACGTCCTTACCGGTGCCGGCCTTCAGCATGTCCTTGTTGTAGATGGCCACGCGGGCGCTGGCGTAGTAGGGGACGCAGTAGGTCTTGCCCTCGTAGGAGCAGGTGTCCTTGAGGCCCTTGATCCAGGTGTCCGAGTTCTCGTACTTCTTGGTGTCGATCTCGCCGAGCGCACCGTTGAGGATGTACTGCATGGTCTCGGTGTTGCCGAGTTCGACGACATCCGGGAACTTGTCGCCGCCGAGGGAGGTGTCCAGCTTCTTGATCTTGTCGGCCCACTGCTGGTACTGGACCTTGACCGTCACCCCGGGGTACTTCTTGTTGAACTCGGTGTTGACGCCCTTGACCAGCTCCGGCCACGTGGACTGAGCCTCGCCCATCAGCCAGACGGTCAGGGTCTCCTTGCGGTCCTTGGGGTCCTGCGACGATGCTTTGTCGTCGGAGCCACACGCCGCGACCGAAACCAACATGCCCGCGACACCGATCGCCGCGATGAGCTTGCGCTTCACGTCAAACCCTCCTCAGGGATGCTGCAACCCCACCCACCGCGAAGACATTCGACGAGTTCTGCTGGGGCTGGACCTGGTCTTTAATGGTTTAGACCAGTACCCGGGAGCTTGGCCTAGACCTTTAGGGGTGTCAAGGGTGTATAAGAAGTGCACTCGCGTCCGTTATCGGACCGACACCTGAGGGAGGGCAAGGACCCGTGACCGGACCGTGCCACCATGTGAGCCGCTACAGACGGAGGAGCCGGTGACGGCAGCAACGCAAGCGTCGGGAAGGCGGGCCATGGGCGCCGACGGGGCCAGTACGGGGACCGAGACCGGTAACGGTACGCGCATCGCGCGCGTTCCGAAGTACTACCGGCTCAAGCGGCATCTCCTCGACATGACGGACACCCTGCCGCCCGGCACCCCGGTACCGCCCGAACGCACCCTGGCCGCCGAGTTCGACACCTCGCGCACCACCGTGCGCCAGGCCCTCCAGGAACTGGTCGTCGAGGGCAGGCTGGAGCGCATCCAGGGCAAGGGCACCTTCGTCGCCAAGCCGAAGGTCTCCCAGGCCCTCCAGCTCACCTCGTACACCGAGGACATGCGCGCCCAGGGGCTGGAACCGACGTCCCAGCTGCTGGACATCGGCTATGTCACCGCGGACGACACGCTCGCCGGTCTGCTGGACATCTCGACGGGCGGCCGGGTGCTGCGCATCGAGCGGCTGCGGCTCGCCAGCGGGGAGCCGATGGCGATCGAGACCACCCACCTTTCGGCCAAACGCTTTCCGGCGCTGCGCCGTTCGCTGGTCAAGTACACCTCGCTCTACACCGCGCTCGCCGAGGTGTACGACGTCCGCCTCGCCGAGGCCGAGGAGACCATCGAGACCTCACTGGCCACCCCGCGCGAGGCAGGGCTGCTGGGCACGGACGTGGGCCTGCCGATGCTGATGCTCTCCCGCCATTCGCTCGACGGGCAGGGCGAGCCGGTCGAATGGGTGCGCTCGGTGTACCGGGGCGACCGCTACAAATTCGTGGCGCGCCTGAAGCGGCCCACGGAGTAGCCCCGTTCCGCGCCCGTGCGGCGGCGGTCCCCGAGCCGGCGGGACCGCCGCCGCACCCGTCCGCCCGGCTTCGCGTGGTACGGCTCTGACCTGCGGTGGTCGCCCCGTTGCCGTACCGATATGCGGACGGGGGGTTACGGACGGCGGTCGCAGGACCTAGATTTCGCGCACGTTACGCAGTGATCGCGCGAGGGGACGGATCGTCATGCCGGAAACGCCCACACCAGCCCCACCCGAGAAGGGGCAACGGGCAGCCCTGTCACCGAAGTCCATCGCCGTCTGGGTCGCGGTGGCCCTGACCGGCGGCATCGGATGGTCCGTCCTCGCGCTCTCGCGGGGCGAGGAGGTCTCCGCCGCCTGGATGCTGGCTGCGGCCCTGGGCTCGTACGCCATCGCCTACCGCTTCTACTCCCGGTTCATCGCGAACCGGGTGCTGCGGGCGGACAAGGACCGGGCCACCCCCGCCGAACGGCTCGACAACGGTGTCGACTTCCATCCCACCGACCGCCGGGTCCTCTTCGGCCACCACTTCGCCGCCATCGCGGGCGCCGGACCGCTGGTCGGACCGGTGCTCGCCGCGCAGATGGGCTATCTGCCCGGCACGATCTGGCTCGTCGTCGGCGTCATCTTCGCCGGCGCCGTCCAGGACATGGTGACGCTCTTCTTCTCCACCCGCCGCAACGGCCGTTCGCTCGGCCAGATGGCACGGGACGAGATCGGCCCGGTCGGCGGAATCGCCGCCCTGGTCGCGGTGTTCGTCATCATGATCATCCTGCTCGCGGTGCTCGCGCTGGTCATCGTGAACGCGCTCGCCCACTCGCCCTGGGGCGTCTTCTCCATCGGCATGACGATCCCCATCGCCCTCTTCATGGGTGTCTACCTGCGCATCCTGCGGCCCGGCAAGGTCAGCGAGGTCTCGCTCATCGGCGTCGCGCTGCTGCTGCTCGCGATCGTCGCGGGCGGCTGGGTCGCGGAGTCCTCCTGGGCGGACTTCTTCACCCTGGAGCCGGGCACGCTGGTCATCTGGATGATCGTGTACGGGTTCCTCGCCTCGGTGCTGCCGGTGTGGCTGCTGCTGGCGCCGCGCGACTACCTCTCCACCTTCATGAAGGTCGGCACGATCGCGCTGCTGGCCCTCGGCGTGGTCATCTCGCTGCCGACGCTGAAGATGCCCGCCGTCACCGACTTCGCGAGCAGCGGCTCGGGGCCCGTCTTCGCGGGCTCGATGTTCCCCTTCGTCTTCATCACCATCGCCTGCGGCGCGCTCTCCGGCTTCCACTCCCTGGTCTCCTCGGGCACCACCCCGAAGATGGTCCAGAAGGAGACCCAGATCCGGATGATCGGCTACGGGGCGATGCTGACCGAGTCGTTCGTGGCGATCATGGCGATGATCGCCGCCTGCATCATCGACCCCGGGCTGTACTTCGCCATCAACGCCCCGGCCGGGGTGATCGGCGACAGCGTCCAGAGCGCCTCCGAGGCCGTGGCCGGCTTCGGCTTCTCCATCTCCCCCGACGCGTTGGCCCAAGCGGCCAAGGACGTCGAGGAGGCGAGTCTGCTCTCCCGGACCGGCGGCGCGCCGACCTTCGCACTCGGTATGTCGGAGATCTTCTCCGCGGTGGTCGGCGGCACCGCCATGAAGGCGTTCTGGTACCACTTCGCCATCATGTTCGAGGCGCTGTTCATCCTGACCACCGTCGACGCGGGCACCCGGGTCGGGCGCTTCATGCTCCAGGACATGCTGGGCAACGTCTACAAGCCGTTCCGCGAGGTCAGCTGGAAGCCGGGCGTCTGGTTCGCCAGCGCCGTCGTCGTCGGCGGCTGGGGCTACTTCCTCTGGGTCGGCGTGCACGACCCGCTGGGCGGTATCAACCAGCTCTTCCCACTCTTCGGCATCGCCAACCAGCTGCTGGCCGCCGTCGCGCTGGCGGTCTGCACCACGCTGCTCGTCAAGTCCGGCCGCCTGAAGTGGGCCTGGGTCACCGCGGTACCGCTGGCCTGGGACGTGGCCGTCACGCTCACCGCGAGCTGGCAGAAGATCTTCTCCGACGACGTGAAGGTCGGCTTCTTCGCCCAGCGCGACAAGTACCAGGCGGGCATCGACGCGGGTGAGGTGCTGGCCCCGGCGAAGACCATGGACGAGATGCGGACCGTCGTCACCAACTCCACCGTCGACGGCGTCCTGAGCGCGCTCTTCGCGATCCTCATCGTGGTGGTCCTGGTGGACGCCGGGCGGGTCTGCTTCCGGGCCATCCGCGACCCGGAGTCCGCCAAGCTGCACGAGACGCCGTTCGTCCAGTCCCGGCTGGTCGCCCCGGCCTCGATGTTCGCGACCAAGGAGGAGAAGGCCGAACTGGTCGCGGCGGGCGTCGGCCCCGAGGGCGGCATCCGCAAGGACGAGGCGGGCGCGGGCGGCCAGAGGACCGCGGGCACCGGCGACCGGACCTGAACGGAGGAGGCGGGAGATGAGCGTGCAGGACGTCCGCCGCATCGCGGGCCGCATCCGTTGGTACGTGCGCGAGCTGACCGGCGAGTCGGCCTACGACCGCTACGTCGCCCACGCGCGGGCGCACGATCCGGACACGCCGGTCCTGACCCGCCGCGCCTTCGAGCACCGCCGCACCGACGCGCGCGAGGCGGACCCTCGCGAGGGTTTCCGCTGCTGCTGAGCACCCGCCGGTCCACCGGGGCCGCCGCACCTCTCCCAGGGGCGCGGCGGCCCCTTCTTCTGCCCTCCTGACGGTCGCCAGGCCCCGGGCCGGACGGGCGGATCCCGGGCGGGGAATCCGGAACTCCGGGGAAAACAGAAGACTCCCGACACAACATGTGGGGGCTTCTTCATCAGACGGCCCCCACATGTATGCTCGACCTCGCTGTCGCCGCAGGGGAATCCGGTGCGAATCCGGAACTGTCCCGCAACGGTGTGATCAGTGTGCTTTTGCACACCTGCAAGTCCGAAGACCTGTGGACAGTGCGTCCGGATCGACCGAACCGGATGCCAGACGTCCGGGCCTCGCGGAAGGCCGGTGGATGCCATCAGCAGTGCCGCCCTGCCCGGGTTTCGCGCTGCCCGGCCTCCCCGCCCGCCGCCGGCCCCCTGCCGAGCGAGGGAAAGCCCTGTGACCATCGCGCCCGCCGATCCGGTTTCAGCCACCGAATCCACAGTGCCTCCGGTGTCCCCGGTGTCGACCACGGCCTCGAACGACGGACCCGGGACCGCCCTGCTGCGGACCCTGACCGACCTCACCGTCGATCTGCCCGACACCGACCCCGGACGGGTCGCCGCTGCCGCGTTGCGCGGGCGCAACGCCCGCTCCGACGAGGCCGAGTTGCGTTCGCTGGCCACCGAGGCCGCCGCGGGTCTGATCTCCGAGGACCCGGCGTACTCGCGGCTCGCCGCCCGGCTGCTGACCCTCTCGATCGCCGACGAGGCCGCGAGCCAGGGCGCGACGTCCTTCTCCGCCTCGGTCGCCGTGGGCCACCGCGAGGGCCTGATCGCCGACCGCACCGCCGCCTTCGCCGAGCTGCACGCCACGGCGCTGGACGAGCTGGTCGAGCGGACCCTGGCCGAGGGCGCCGACGACCGCTTCGGCTACTTCGGTCTGCGCACGCTGCACAGCCGCTACCTGCTGCGCCACCCGATCACCCGTCAGGTCATCGAGACCCCGCAGCACTTCATGCTGCGCGTGGCCGCGGGCCTCGCCGAGGACGAGTCGGTGCGCGCGCTGGACGAGGTCACCGCGCTCTACGGGCTGATGAGCAAGCTGGACTACCTCCCCTCCTCCCCCACGCTCTTCAACTCCGGCACCCGGCACCCGCAGATGTCCTCCTGCTACCTGCTGGACTCCCCCAAGGACGAGCTGGACTCGATCTACGACCGCTACCACCAGGTGGCGCGGCTCTCGAAGCACGCGGGCGGCATCGGCCTGTCCTACTCCCGTATCCGCGCCCGGGGTTCGCTGATCCGGGGCACCAACGGGCACTCCAACGGCATCGTGCCGTTCCTGAAGACGCTGGACGCCTCGGTGGCGGCGGTGAACCAGGGCGGCCGTCGCAAGGGCGCGGCGGCGGTGTACCTGGAGACCTGGCACGCGGACATCGAGGAGTTCCTGGAGCTGCGTGACAACACCGGTGAGGACCAGCGGCGTACGCACAACCTCAACCTGGCGCACTGGATCCCGGACGAGTTCATGCGCCGCGTCGACGCGGACACCGAGTGGTCGCTGTTCTCCCCGGCGGACGTGCCCGAGCTGGTCGACCTGTGGGGCGACGCGTTCGACGCCGCCTACCGCGCGGCCGAGGCCAAGGGCCTGGCCCGCAAGACGATGCCCGCGCGCGAGCTGTACGGCCGGATGATGCGCACCCTCGCGCAGACCGGCCAGGGCTGGATGACGTTCAAGGACGCCTCCAACCGGACCGCGAACCAGACCGCCGAGCCGGGCCGGGTCGTGCACTCGTCGAACCTGTGCACGGAGATCCTGGAGGTCACCAACGACGGCGAGACGGCCGTCTGCAACCTGGGCTCGGTCAACCTGGGCGCGTTCGTCGCGAACGGCTCGATCGACTGGGACCGTCTGGACTCCACGGTCCGCACCGCGGTCACCTTCCTGGACCGGGTCGTCGACATCAACTTCTACCCGACCGAGCAGGCCGGGAACTCCAACTCCCGCTGGCGGCCGGTGGGCCTGGGCGCGATGGGCCTCCAGGACGTCTTCTTCCAGCTGCGTCTGCCCTTCGACTCCCCCGAGGCCCGCGCGCTCTCCACGAAGATCTCCGAGCGGATCATGCTCGCCGCGTACGAGGCGTCCTGCGAGCTCGCCGAGCGCTCCGGCCCGCTGCCCGCGTGGTCCGAGACGCGTGCCGCGCGCGGGGTGCTGCACCCCGACCACTACGCCACCGAGCTGAACTGGCCGGAGCGCTGGGACGCGCTGCGCGCCCGGGTCGCGAAGACCGGGATGCGCAACTCGCTGCTGCTGGCCATCGCGCCGACCGCCACGATCGCCTCGATCGCCGGGGTCTACGAGTGCATCGAGCCGCAGGTCTCCAACCTGTTCAAGCGCGAGACGCTCAGCGGCGAGTTCCTCCAGGTCAACGGCTATCTGGTGGAGGAGCTGAAGAAGCTCGGCGTGTGGGACGCCCGCACCCGCGAGGCGCTGCGCGAGGCCAGCGGTTCGGTGCAGGGCTTCGCGTGGATTCCCGAGGACGTGCGGGCGCTCTACCGCACCGCGTGGGAGATCCCGCAGCGCGGCCTGATCGACATGGCGGCGGCTCGTACGCCGTTCCTCGACCAGAGCCAGTCGCTCAACCTGTTCCTGGAGACGCCGACGATCGGCAAGCTCTCCTCGATGTACGCGTACGCCTGGAAGCAGGGGCTGAAGACGACGTACTACCTGCGTTCGCGCCCGGCGACCCGGATCGCCCGTGCCGCCTCCGGCCAGACGTCGGCCACCGCCCCCATTCCCGTACAGCAGGCGCCGGCTCCCGACGCGGACGCGATCGCCTGCTCCCTGGAAAACCCTGAGTCCTGCGAGGCCTGCCAGTAATGAGCACCACCAGCGAGAAGAATCTGCTCGACCCGGGATTCGAGCTGACCCTGCGTCCCATGCGCTACCCCGACTTCTACGAGCGCTACCGGGACGCGATCAAGAACACCTGGACCGTGGAGGAGGTCGACCTCCATTCGGACGTCGCCGACCTCGCGAAGCTGTCGCCGGGTGAGCAGCACATGATCGGCCGCCTCGTCGCCTTCTTCGCGACCGGCGACTCGATCGTCTCCAACAACCTCGTGCTGACGCTGTACAAGCACATCAACTCCCCCGAGGCGCGGCTGTACCTGTCGCGGCAGCTCTTCGAGGAGGCCGTGCACGTCCAGTTCTATCTGACCCTGCTGGACACCTATCTGCCCGACCCGGACGACCGGGCGGCGGCGTTCGACGCGGTCGAGGAGATCCCCTCGATCCGTGAGAAGGCGCAGTTCTGCTTCAAGTGGATGGACTCGGTCGAGAAGATCGAGCGGCTGGAGACGAAGGCGGACCGCCGCCGCTTCCTGCTGAACCTGATCTGCTTCGCGGCCTGCATCGAGGGGCTGTTCTTCTACGGCGCCTTCGCCTACGTCTACTGGTTCCGCTCGCGCGGTCTGCTGCACGGTCTCGCCACGGGCACCAACTGGGTGTTCCGGGACGAGACGATGCACATGAACTTCGCGTTCGAGGTCGTGGACACCGTCCGTAAGGAGGAGCCGGAGCTCTTCGACGACGAGCTCCAGCAGCAGGTCACCGACATGCTGAAGGAAGCGGTCGACGCGGAGCTCCAGTTCGGCCGCGACCTGTGCGGCGAGGGCCTGCCGGGCATGAACACCGAGTCGATGCGCGAGTACCTCCAGTGCGTCGCCGACCAGCGACTGGCCCGCCTGGGCTTCCCGACGGTGTACGGCTCGGAGAACCCGTTCTCGTTCATGGAGCTCCAGGGTGTCCAGGAGCTGACGAACTTCTTCGAGCGCCGCCCGTCCGCCTACCAGGTGGCGGTGGAGGGCTCGGTCGGGTTCGACGACGACTTCTAGGCCTCTTCCGGATTCCGTACGACAGAAGGCCCCACCGTGCCGCTGAGCACGGTGGGGCCTTCCACGTCCCCTGACGGCAGGACGAGGACCGGCCGAACGGAAAACTCTTGGACTGGACCAAGTCTTGACGTGCACACTTTCAAAGCGATCACGCCCGACCGGACCCGGCTCGCTCCAGAGAGGCGCACATGCCCGTCATAGAAGTGGCAGACCTCGTCAAGGAGTTCAGCCGACCCACACGGCAGGAGGGCCGCTTCGCGGGACTCCGTACGCTGCTGACGCGTCAGCAGACCGTCACGCGTGCCGTCGACGGCGTGAACTTCACGGTCCAGCAGGGCGAGATGGTCGGCTATCTCGGCCCCAACGGTGCTGGGAAGTCCACCACTGTCAAGATGCTCACCGGCATCCTCGTCCCCACCTCCGGCACGGTCACGGTGGCCGGTGCCACGCCCTGGCGGGACCGCTCCCGCAACGCCCGCCGGATAGGCGTGGTCTTCGGCCAGCGCAGCCAGCTCTGGTGGGACCTGCCGCTGCGTGACTCGCTCTGGCTGATCGGCCGTCTCTACGACGTGCCGGAGGCCCGGTTCCGCGAGAGGCAGCGGCAGTTCAGCGAGGTGCTCGGCCTCGGTCCGTTCCTGGACACCCCCGTCCGCCAGCTCTCCCTGGGCCAGCGGATGCGCGGCGATCTCGCCGCCGCGATGCTCTACGACCCGGACATCCTCTACCTGGACGAGCCGACCGTCGGGCTCGACGTCATCGCCAAGGAGCGGATACGCACCTTCGTCGGGGAGCTGAACCGGGAGTCGGGCACCACGGTCGTCCTCACCACCCACGACCTCGACGACGTCGAGGAGCTCTGCGACCGGATCATCCTCATCGACCACGGCAGGGTCGCCTACGACGGAGCGGTGGACGAGCTGAAGGCCCGCTACGCGCCGCACCGCGAACTCGTCGTGCAGACCGACCAGCTGGAGAGCGTCGAGGGAGCGGAGGTCGTCCGCAGGGAGGACGGCAAGGTGTGGCTGCGCTTCGACCCCGTCCGCACCCCGCCCGCGGAACTGGTGGCCGCGGTGCTGGCGCGGCACCGGGTGACCGACCTCTCGATCGTGGAACCCGAGCTGGAGAGCGTCATCCACCGGATCTACGCGGACCGCGGATGACCGCGCCGACGACGGCCGACGCCTCGGCGAAGACAGCCCCCGCCCCCACGAGGCAGCCGCTCGGGACACTGCTCCGGGCCCATCTCGCCTGCGCCCGGATGGAGTTCCGCGCCGCCCTCACCTATCGCACGGCCTACCTGTCGTCCTTCGCGATGATGCTGCTCCAGATCTGGCTGCTGACGGTGGTCTGGAAGGCCCTCTACGACGGCCGCGCGGAGGTGGACGGGCTCGGTCTCACCACCATGACGGCGTACGCGACGCTGACGACGCTCCAGTACCAGCTGGTCAGCCCGTGGCGGTCCTCCCCCATCGACCAGCGGGTACGGGAGGGCAAGGTCGCCGTGGACCTGCTGCGGCCGGTCGGCTTCCCCGGCCAGATGCTCGCCGGCCAGCTCGGGTGGGCATCGGCCGCGGTCCCGGTCCTGCTGGTGGCGCTGCCGTTCGCGCTGCTGATCGGCGCGGGCCAGGCACCCGCCTCGACGGCCGCGGCGCTCGCCTACCCCGTGGCCCTGCTCGGCGCCCTGCTCGTGAACCAGCTGCTCGGGCTGCTGCTCGGCATGGTCTCCTTCTGGACCCTGGAGGTGAGCGGCGCCCTCATGACCTACCGCTTCGTCGCCCAGTTCTTCTCCGGGGCCCTGGTCCCGCTGTGGTTCATGCCAGGACCGGTCAGGGCAGCGGCGGAGTGGCTGCCCTTCCAGGCCACCGCGTACACCCCGGCGGCCGTCTACCTGGGTCAGGTCGAGGGCCTGGGCGTCCCGGCCGCCCTCGGGGTCCAGCTCGCGTGGATCGCCGCGCTCGGCGCCCTGGCCGCGTTCGTCTGGTCGCGCGCCCGGCGCCGCGTCATGTCGCAGGGGGGATGAGGGACGATGCGAGGTCCACGGGTCTATCTGCTGCTGGCCGGTGCGGCGTTCCGGGCCGAGTTCCAGTACCGGGGGAACCTGTTCATCAACATCATCGGCGGCCTGTTCTACCAGGGCGTCGGGCTGGCCTTCATCTGGGCGGTGCTGGACCGCTTCGGGCAGATCGGCGGCTGGGGACTGGGCGAGATCGTCTTCCTCTACGGGATCAGGCTCACCGCCCACGGCCTGTGGCTGCTCCCCGGCCACCAGTTGATCCACGTCGACGAGGTCGTCATCGAGGGCGAGTACGACCGCTATCTCGTCCGCCCGGTGCCGCCGCTGGTCCAGCTCCTCACCCGCAGGGTGCGGTTGAGCTCGCTCGGCGACCTGGCGGGCGGGATGCTCCTCCTCGCCATCGCCTCGGCCTCCGCACCGGTCGACTGGTCACCGGGAGCCGTCTGCTTCCTCCTGCTCGCCGTGGTGGGCGGTGCGCTGGTGGAAGGCTCCCTGCAACTGGCCGCCTCCGCGCTGGTCTTCAGGATGAAGCGGGTCTCCCCCATCAAGTTCGCCATCGACATGATCTTCAACGACTTCGGCAACTACCCGCTGAAGATCTTCGGCCCGGTGGCCGGCTTCGGGCTGACCTTCGTTTTCCCTCTGGCCTTCGTCGCCTATCTGCCGGCGACCGTACTGATGGACCGGGAGGAGGAACTCGCCGTACCGGAATGGCTCGCTTGGGGCGCCCCGGCCGTCGGCGTCGCGCTCATGTACGCCGCGTACCGCTTCTGGGGGCGGCAGTCCCGCCACTACGAGAGCAGCGGGCACTGAGCGGGCCCGCCGGGGCCGCGGGGACCTGTCAGACGGCGTCGAACGTCCCGGCTCGTACGCCGGGCCGCTCGTGTCCTGGGAGTCGCGGTACCGCAGGCGGTCCGGCTCCTGCCCCGCCCGGCGTGCGTGCGGCGCCCACCACGCTCTCGCTCATCGCCCGAGGAAGTCGAGTGCGCGCTCATCGAGCTGCGCCGCACAACGCACACCGCGGGCGCGGAACCGCGCGAGGTCCTCAGTCGTTGGGGACGGTCTCGTAGCGCGGCGTGCCCTCTTCCATCTGGCGCAGCGCGTCCTTGCGGTCCCGCTTGGAGAGGCGGTCGATGTAGAGATAGCCGTACAGGTGGTCCGTCTCGTGCTGGAGGCAGCGCGCGAAGTAGCCGGTGCCCCGGACCCGGATCGGGTTGCCCTGGGCGTCCTGGCCACGGACCACCGCGTAGTCGGGGCGGGCCAGGGAGGCGTACGCGGTCGGGACCGAGAGGCAGCCCTCGTTGGAGTCGTCCAGCGCCCGCGCCTCGGGGGCCAGTTCCTCCAGGACCGGGTTGCAGACGACACCGGTGTGCCGCTTGCCGTCGTCGTCCGGGCAGTCGTAGACGAAGACCTTCAGGTCGACGCCGATCTGGTTGGCGGCGAGGCCGACGCCCTCGGCCGTCTTCTGGCTGGCGAACATGTCGTCGATCAGCCGCGCCAGCTCGTCGTCGAACGCGGTGACGTCCTTGCACTCCTTGTGCAGCACCGGGTTGCCCACGACCGTGATCGGACGCGACGTGCCGCGCTCCCGGTACGCCGTTTCGCGCGCCTCGCAGTCCTCGGTGTCGACGACGAACCCCTCGTCGTCCACGCCGATCCGCCCGTCCGTCTCCTGCTGCGACATGTCCGCCGTACGCCTTCCTGCAAAACCTGGGGGAACCGCACCGCGACCGGTGCCCGTACAGCCTACGGGCAGCGGTCAGCAGACTTCTTCGAGATCGCGCCACTCCCGGCTGTCCGGGCTGTCGGCGACCCAGCCGTCCAGCAGCCCGCGCACCAGCCCGGCGGGGGCCGCGAGACCGCACTCGCGCTCGGGGACCCAGAGATCCCCGGCCCCGGCGGTGCGATGGCCGAGCGGCCCCGGGTGGCCGGGCTCGCTGTGGTCGTGCGGGTCCAGGTGCTCCCCGTCGCCCTCGTCGCTCTCCATCCGGCTCTCCGAACAGGCCCGGCACAGCAGCCGCACCGAGGACGACCAGTCCTCGGCGGCGAACCCGGCGTCCGACGCCAGCTTCTCCAGGGCGTCCCGGTCCTCCTCGGTGGCCGCCTCCAGCAGCACCACCCAGGTCGGCACCGGGGACGGTGCCCACAGCTCGATCTCGTCGAACACCGGATAGGCGGGCCCGGCCGCGGTGACCCGCTCGCCGTTGGGCACCCCGTCGTGCAGCACGACCTCGCCCCAGCGCCGGCCGGACGACGGCAGCGGGATGGACAGCACCTCCATCCGGGCCGGGTCGAGCCGACGGCCCCAGACCACCTCGGCCTCGCCCTCCGGGGAGAGCCGCACCGCGGCGCTGCCCAGCTCCATGCCGGTCGGCTCGGTGGTGGCCGCGCTGTGCTGGCCGCTGCCGGGGACCCGCAGGCCGTACGCCTGCCAGGCGCGGCGCGCCAGCGGCCAGTCCTGGAGCGCGGTGGCCGCGATCCCCACGTTCCACCAGTCCGGGGCGCCGGACTCGCGGTCGAGCAGGGCGACCGCCCGCAGGCCCGCCGCGCGCGCCTGCTCCCAGTCGTGCCGGAACTTGTGCAGCAGCGCCAGATTGAACCAGGACTCCGAGAGCCAGGGCTCCAGATCCGCCGCACGCGTCAGCAGCGCCCCCGCGTCCTCGTACCGGCCGTCGCCGATCAGCGTGAACGCGCGGTCCGTGGCCTGCCGCCAAGAGGCGGAGGGCCGATGCCGTACCTTCCCGAAGATCCTCACGATTCCCGCCTGTCCCGACTGGACACCCTCGTCATCCGCTCTGCTTTCGCATCCAACCATGCCCGGCCCGACGCCCGCTCATTACCCATGGGTTACCCACTCCCGGCCGGGGTCAGACCGCCCCGCGCCAGGACACGTCCCAGCGCTTCCACCACCTGTGGCTGGTGGTCGCGCCCGGTGCCGAGTCTGAGGTGCTCCAGCGCGCCAAGCGGCCCGCTCACGCTTTCCCCGCACAGGTCCTCGTATGCGTTGACCGTCCTGACGATCCTGGCGGCGGGCAGCTGTTCCCGGTAGGGATCGGCCTGCTGCTCGACCACGGCGGCCACCTGCGGGTCCACCCCGGTGCGCCGGACGACCGCCCCGCCGAGCAGGGCGATCCGGCGCTGCTCGGCGGCGGGCAGCAGGGCGGTGGCCCCGCCCGGGACCGGGTCGAGGAGGGACAGCTGGCCGATGTCGTGCATCAGGGCCGCGTGCTCCAGGACGGTCAGCTGCGGCCCGGTCAGCCCCACCTCGCGTCCCACGGCGACGGCGAGCGCGGCGACCCGGCGGGCGTGGCCGGGCGGGGTGTGTCCGGCGATCTCGGTGGCGCGGGCCAGTGAGGCGACGGTCTGGCGGCAGGTGGTGCGCACGTCCGTGTACCGGCGGAAGGCGATTTGGGTCAGCAGCAGCGGCCCGCACAGCACGGGCAGCGCCCAGAGCCCGGCGACCGCGACACCGAGCGCCATCACGACGCCGGTCGCCCCCACGGCGGGCCCGATCCCGGCGAGCGCCCGCAGTTCGCCGCCGAGGAGCTGTCCGTACGGGGCCGGGGCCCCGGGCGCGGCCCGGCCTGCCGCGAGCGCGGCCAGCAGGGCGTCGCAGAGCGCGGTCAGCGCCAGCAGGGCGAGCAGGAACAGCGCGAAGCGCGGCCCGTCGCCGAACCAGCGGACGGCGTGCCCGGAGGCGTACAGCGGCTGGAAGCAGACGGCGGCGAACCCCGCGGTCAGCGTCCGGCGGGCGGCCCGGTCCGGGTCGAGCCGGTGACCGCGCGCCGAGCGGGGTACGGCGGCGAGCAGTTGCGCGGCGACGACGACGGCGACCACCTGGAGGGCCCCGGGACCGGTGGGCCGCCCGGCGCTGTCCCCGAGCAGGGCGTACGCGAGCGCCCCGGCGGCCCCGAGCGGCGCGGGCTCCCGCTCGCCTGGGGCGGCGCTCCGGCGGACGGTCTCCCCGAGGGCGACGAGCAGCCCGAAGGCCAGCGCGTGCCCCGGCCCCTGGAGCCCGTGGGCCAGGGTGTGGGCGAACGCGGTGAGGGCGAGCACCAGCGCGGCCCCGCACACCGCGAGGGCGGCGGGGGCGGGGAGGGCCCCCGCGTACCCGCCGTGGCCGCCGTTCACCGGTGCCAGCCGGGTGCGGGAGTTACGGCGGTCGCGGGGGCTTCGGCCGGGCGGGCGCCGGGCATCCGGGGAGCCTCGTCCCGGGTCCCGTCCACCGCGCCCGCCGGTTCGTCCGCCGTGACGGCGGTGTCGGCGGACGTCCAGCCGTGCCGGTTCACGGCCCGCACGAGCGCCCGCACCATGCGCGGGTCGAGCTGGCTGCCCGCGCACCGCCGCAGTTCGGCGAGGGCGGCGGGCACCGGCCGGGCCCGCCGGTAGGAGCGGGTCGACGTCATCGCGTCGAAGGCGTCGGCGACCGCGACGACCCGGGCGGACTCGGGGATGCGGGAACCGCTGAGACCGTAGGGGTAGCCGGTGCCGTCGAGGCGTTCGTGGTGGTGCAGGATCGCGTCGCGCGCCTCGTCCAGGAAGCCGATGCCCCGGACGATCTCGTGTCCGTACTCCGGGTGCAGCTCCACGATCCGGCGCTCGTCGGGGGTGAGCGGGCCGTCCTTGCGCAGTACCCGCGTCGGCACGCCGAGCTTGCCGACGTCGTGCAGGATCCCGGCGAAGCGCAGCGCCTCCACCCGGCCGTCGTCCATGCCGAGTTCTCGGGCGATCAGCACGGAGGCCCGGCCGACCCGCTCGCTGTGGCCCCGGGTGTAGGCGTCCTTGATGTCCACGGCGTGGACGAGCGCGCGGATGGTGGCGCGGTGGGCGGCCTGTTCCCAGTGGTAGTGGGCGAAGACCCAGCAGGAGACGTACATCGGCAGCAGCACGAGGAGCGCCGCGATGGGCCCGTACGCACTGCGCCACAGCACGGCCATCAGCAGCGCGGAGAGCAGGTGTACCAGGTGGGGTCCGAGGGTGCGCGGCAGCAGCGCGCACTGGTCGCGGAGAACGGGGCGCCGCTCCGCCGCCGCGAGGACGACTCCGTCGAGCGCGGTCAGGGCCAGGGTGAAGGTGATCGCCGCGGCCCCGGCCGGCAGCAGGGCGTACGGAAGGTCCGGAGCGCGGCCGGGACCACCCAGGGCGGCGGGGCCGCCGAGACCGGCGTGCACCCAGGAGGCGGCGGCGCAGGTGAGGGCGGGTCGGGCGGCCCGCCAGATCCGGCGGGCGCCGTACGGCGGCTGCTCGATCCGCCCGGCCAGCGCCCCCGGAACGGCTGCCAGCGCGGCGGCCGCGGGCGGCAGCAGCAGGACCCCGGCGAGGAGCAGCGGGAGCGACGATCCGGCGGCGACGGCTCGCCGGCCGCCCTCGTCGCGACGGCGGGCGGCCAGCTCGCAGCCGAGAGAGAGCGCCGCGAGCAGGGCCGTGGTCCCCCACGGGACGGAGGCGGGGGCGGTGAACGCGGGGAGCGTGCAGCCGATCGCGCCGACGACGGCGAGCAGGACGCAGACGCGCGCCGCCGCCGGTGTGCCCCTCACGCCCGCACTCGCCCCCCCAGCATGGTCGGTGGAGGCGCCACGCTAGCGAGTCGGGCGGCTCACCGAGCCGCTACGGGACCGATTAGCACATTCGGGTGACTACTACTCGGTGGGGGTCGCCGACCGGTCCGCGGCGCGTACGCTCGCGTCCTGGTCGGGTACGGACTCACCGGCCCGGATCAGCTCGATCCGGCCCATCACCTTGGAGCGCAGGTCGGTCGGGACGTCGTCCTGTCCGCAGCAGCGCTTGACCAGCTTCTTCACGGCCTGCTCCAGGCCGTACTTCTCCAGGCACGGGGAGCACTCCTCGAAGTGCGTCTCGAACTTGGTGCAGTCGCCCTCGGGCATCTCCCGGTCGAGAAACTCGTAGAGATGGTCGAGGACCTCCGAGCAGTCCGTCTCGTGCGGCTCTCCGCAGCTCATGACGCCGAGCCCTTCCGATCGTCCGAGTCACCGGCACCGGCCGCGACGAGCCCGCGCTCACGGGCGTAGTCCTCCAGCATTCCGCGCAGCTGGCGGCGGCCGCGGTGCAGCCGGGACATCACGGTGCCGATGGGTGTCCCCATGATGTCCGCGATCTCCTTGTAGGCAAAGCCCTCGACATCGGCGAGATACACGGCGATGCGGAACTCCTCCGGGATCGCCTGGAGAGCCGACTTCACGTCGGAGTCCGGGAGATGGTCGAGGGCCTGGGACTCGGCGGAGCGCAGACCGGTCGACATGTGCGACTCGGCGCGTGCCAGCTGCCAGTCCTCGATCTCCTCGGCGGCGCTGCGCTGGGGCTCACGCTGCTTCTTGCGGTAGGAGTTGATGAAGGTGTTGGTGAGGATGCGGTACATCCACGCCTTGAGGTTGGTGCCCTCGCGGAACTGATGGAAGGAGCCGTACGCCTTGGCGTAGGTCTCCTGGACCAGGTCCTCGGCATCGGCGGGGTTGCGCGTCATGCGCAGCGCGGCCGAGTACATCTGGTCGAGAAAGCCGAGGGCGTCGCGCTCGAAGCGCGCGTTGCGCTCGTCGGGCGTCTCCGGTGCGCGGCCGTCGTCGGTCCCTGTGTCGGTCCCAGTGACCGGACCCACCTCCTCCAACGATGTGGCGGAGCCGAAACCGGACCCGCTCGCATCGGAGAATAGTCGACCTTGCTTGGCGGCTGCCTGCCGACGGCCGAGGACCGGGGTCCGCTCAGGGGTGATCCTCGCCGCGGGCAGCAGGCTCCACTCCAGCTCAGCGGCGCTCGAGCGGCTCGGGCAGATGGTCGAACCCATGCGACGGACTCCCTTTCCCAGACGACGTTGTTGTCCCGACGTCCCGAACAACAGCGCCCCCTCCCGGCACATTCCCGGGGCACCGGAGGCGGCCGGGGCAGCGGCGGCGCCCGGCGGCAGGAGGGTCATCCGAGTGATGTGAGCCACACGGTGACCGCTCCGGTGAGGGTGGCCATCGTCTGTTCCTCCGTCAGCCCGGACCGCTTCGGCACCGCGAACCCGTGGTCGCCGTGGGCCACTTCGGCCAGCGTGTACGAGCCCGGCGGGAACTCGCCGGGCCTGCCGAACGGATCGTTTCCGCCCTGCACCACCAGCGTCGGCACGCCGGTGCCGAGCAGTTCTCCGGCGCGGGACTTCTCCGGCTTGCCCGGCGGGTGCAGCGGGAAGCTGAGCGCGAGGACGGCGGCCGCGCCCAGTCCGGCGGCGGTCCGGCAGGCGACCCGGGCCCCGGCGCTGCGGCCCCCGGCGACGACGGGGAGTCCGGGGGCGGCCAGGGCGGGCCACAGGCCGCGCCAGCCGGTGTCCAGGATCTTCGGGGCGGGCGCGAGCTTCTTCCCGGCCACCCGCCAGGGCTGCTCCACCAGGGCGACGGTGACTCCGTGCGCGGGCAGGGCGGCGGCCAGCGCCCGCAGATCACGAGCCTCGATGCCGCCGCCCGCCCCGTGGCTCACGGCCAGGACGAGGCGGGGTCCGGCGGTCGCGGCGGGGACCCAGGTGATCCGGGCCTCTCCGGCGTCGGTGGGGACGGTCTGCGTACGCGGTTGACGGCTCACCGCGCCATCCTCCCCCGCGCGCGAGTCCGAACGGCTTCCACGACTCGGGGCGGCTCCCGCACTGCCGTGGGGCTCGGAGCATCCCGTACGGCTCGGAGCACTCCCGTGCGGCTCGGAGCGCTCCCGTGGGGCTCGGAGCATCCCGTACGGCTCGGAGCATCCCGTACGGCTCGGAGCACTCCCGTACGGCTCGGAGGCGTCCCGTAAGACTCGCGGCAGAGGGCCCTCCCCTCAGAACAGCGTGCCCTCCTCCGGTGCGGCCAGTTCCTCCAGCAGTTCGGGTCCGTTGTTGCGGACGTTGCTGACGGCGGTGGCGACCGGGTAGGCGCGCATCAGCCCGCCGGGCGGCGGCTCCAGGAGCGCGCGCAGTTCGTCCTCGCCGGTGCGCGAGGGGTCCAGCCAGGCGTCCCAGCGGTCCGGGGTGAGCATCAGCGGCATCCGGGGGTGGATGTCGGCGAGGGCGCCGGGCCCTTCGGCGGGGGCGACGGCCAGCGGGGTGGTCTCCGCCTCGGTGGTGATGACCGAGCAGGTGACCCACCAGGCGTGTTCGTGGTCGGCGGGCAGGGTCGCGTCGCGCCAGAACTCGTAGAGCCCGGCCATCGCGAAGACGGAGCCGTCGGCGGGGGTCACGAAATACGGCTGCTTACGGGCCCGCTTCTTGCCCTTCTGCTCCTCCAGCTGCCGCTCCTGCGAGCCGGTCACCCACTCGTAGTAGCCGTCGGCGGGCAGGATGCAGCGGCGCTGGGCGAAGGCGCGGCGGAAGGAGGGTTTCTCGTGGACGGTCTCCGCGCGGGCGTTGATCATCCGGGCGGCGCCCTCGGGGGTCTTCGACCAGGACGGGACGAGTCCCCACTTCAGGACGCGCAGCTGGCGAACCGGACGCCGGTCGTCCGCGTCCTTAACAGGACGCTCCAGAACCGCGTAGACCTCTTTGGTCGGCGCCACGTTCCAGTCCGGCTCCAGGGTCTCGGTGGGTTCCCACTTCTCGACACCGAAGAGACCGGTCAGGTCCTCGGGCTTCCGACTCGCCGCATAACGTCCGCACATAAGTGCCACACTGCCACGACCGCCCGCACCGACCGCAAGGAGTCGCCCGGCCGATGAACAGCACCGAACTGGGCGATCTGTGGGATCGCGTCACCGGCACCCAGCCCGCGCCGGAGCAGTGGCTGGTGGTGGTGACGGCCACGCTCGCACTCGTCGCGGTCGTGCCGAACCCGATATGGCGGCTCGCCCGCAACACGATCACCATCGCGCACGAGGGCGGCCACGGGCTGGTGGCCCTGCTCACCGGACGGCAGCTCTCCGGCATCCGGCTGCACTCGGACACCAGCGGGCTGACCGTGAGCCGCGGCAAGCCGACCGGCATCGGCATGATCCTCACCGCGGCGGCCGGGTACACCGCCCCCTCGCTGCTGGGCCTGTGCGGCGCCTGGCTGCTCACCAACGGCCGCATCACCCTGCTGCTGTGGGTGGCGACGGCCCTGCTCGCGGTGATGCTGGTGATGATCCGCAACGTGTACGGGGCGCTCACCGTCATCCTGACCGGCACCACGTTCCTGCTGGTCTCGTGGCTCGCGGACTCCGACGTCCAGTCGGCGTTCGCGTACGTGGTGGTGTGGTTCCTGCTGCTGGGCGGGGTGCGGCCACCGTTCGAGCTCCAGTCCAAGCGGCGTTACGGCGGCGCCCCGGACTCCGACGCGGACCAGCTGGCCCGTCTGACGCACGCTCCGGCGGCGCTGTGGCTGTTCCTCTTCCACGCGGTGTCGCTCTGTTCGCTGATCGGCGGAGGCCGCTGGCTGCTGGGCTGGTGAGGCGGTCCGGGCGCGGCCGTCCGGGCACGCCCCGGGGCCCCCGGTCGGTCTAAAGTGTTGGCCATGACCGAGAGTTCCGTGCAGCCCGCCCTCTGGCCCGCCCCTCACGCGAGCGGAGCCGTCGACGCGACCGTCACCGTGCCCGGATCGAAATCGGTCACCAACCGGGCGCTCGTCCTCGCCTCGCTGGCCTCCGAGCCCGGCTGGCTGCGCCGCCCGCTGCGCTCCCGCGACACCCTGCTGATGGCCCAGGCCCTGCGCGCGATGGGGGTCGGCATCGAGGAGACGGTCTCCTCGTCCTCCGTGTCCAGCCCGTCCGCCGCGGCCGGTCCGGACGCCTCCGGCGAGGCCTGGCGGGTCATCCCGGCGGGGCTGCACGGCCCGTCCACCGTCGACGTCGGCAACGCCGGGACCGTCATGCGGTTCCTGCCGCCCGTCGCCACTCTCGCCGGCGGCCCGGTCCGCTTCGACGGCGACCCCCGCTCCTACGAGCGCCCGCTGACCGGCGTGATCGAGGGGCTGCGGGCGCTGGGCGCGCGGATCGACGACGACGGGCGCGGCGCGCTGCCGCTGACCGTGCACGGCGGCGGGGCGCTGGAGGGCGGCCCGGTCTCGATCGACGCGTCGTCGTCCTCGCAGTTCGTCTCGGCGCTGCTGCTGTCGGGGCCGCGTTTCAACCAGGGCGTGGAGGTCCGGCACACCGGTTCGGTGCTGCCCTCGATGCCGCACATCCGGATGACCGTCGACATGCTGCGGGCGGTCGGGGCGCAGGTGGACGAGCCGGAGACGGGCGGCGAGCCGGATGTGTGGCGGGTCTCCCCCTCCGCGCTGCTGGGCCGGGACCTGACGGTCGAGCCGGACCTCTCCAACGCCCAGCCGTTCCTGGCCGCCGCCCTGGTGACCGGTGGCAGGGTCACCGTCCCGGACTGGCCCGAGCGGACCACCCAGCCGGGTGACGCGCTGCGGGAGATCTTCACCGCGATGGGTGGCTCCTGCGAGCTGACCGAGCGCGGTCTGACCTTCACCGGCACCGGCCGTATCCACGGCATCGACGTGGACCTCGGCGAGGTCGGCGAGCTGACCCCGGGCATCGCGGCGGTCGCCGCGCTGGCCGACTCCCCGTCCACCCTGCGGGGCGTGGCCCATCTGCGGCTGCACGAGACGGACCGGCTGGCCGCGCTGACGAAGGAGATCAATGAGCTGGGCGGCGACGTCACGGAGACCGCCGACGGGCTGAGCATCCGCCCGCGCCCGCTGCACGGCGGCGTCTTCCACACCTACGACGACCATCGCATGGCCACCGCCGGGGCGATCATCGGCCTCGCGGTGAAGGGCGTCGAGATCGAGAACGTGGGCACGACCGCCAAGACCCTGCCGGACTTCCCGGACATGTGGACCGGGATGCTCGGGATCTAGACCATGCGCCGCTACGGGAAGAACCCCGACGAGGACGACATCCGCGTCCGCCCCAACCGCAAGGGCAACCGGCCGCGCACGCACATCCGGCCCAAGCACGAGGACGCCGAGGACGGCATGGTCCTCACCGTCGACCGGGGCCGGCTCACCTGCCTCGTCGACGGCCGGACCGTGGTGGCGATGAAGGCCCGCGAGCTGGGCCGCAAGGCCGCGGTGGTGGGCGACACCGTCTCCATCGTCGGGGACCTCTCGGGCGAGAAGGACACCCTGGCCCGGATCGTGCGGATCGGTGAGCGGCGTACGGTGCTGCGCCGCACCGCGGACGACGACGACCCCTACGAGCGGGTGGTCGTCGCCAACGCCGACCAGCTGGCCGTCGTCACCGCGCTGGCCGACCCCGAGCCGCGCCCGCGCATGATCGACCGCTGTCTGGTGGCGGCGTACGACGGGGGGCTCGCCCCGCTCCTGGTGCTGACCAAGTCCGATCTGGCCCCGCCGGACAAGCTGCTGGAGGCGTACACGCCGCTCGGCGTCCCCTACATCGTGACCAGCCGCGAGGAGCTGGAGAACGGGGACGCGGCCGACCGGGTGCGCGAGCAGCTGGAGGGCCGGGTCACCGCCTTCGTCGGGCACTCCGGGGTGGGCAAGACGACGCTGGTGAACGCCCTGGTGCCGAAGGACCGGCGCCGCACCACGGGCGACGTCAACGCGGTCACCGGCCGGGGCCGGCACACCACCACCTCGGCCCTCGCGCTGCCGCTGCCGGGCGACCGGGGCTGGGTGATCGACACCCCCGGGGTGCGCTCGTTCGGGCTGCACCACGTCGACCCGTCACGGGTGATCCACGCGTTCCCGGATCTGGAGCCTGGCACGGAGGACTGTCCGCGGGGGTGCACCCACGACGAGAACCAGCCCGAGTGCGCGCTGCCCGCCTGGGTGGCCGCGGGCCACGCCGACCCGGCCCGGCTGGACTCCCTGCACCGGCTGCTCGCGACCAGGGAGCGCCGCGAGGGCGACTGAGCGGGCCGGGGCGGTCGCGCGGTTCCGGCCGGAATCGTCCGGTGCGCCACGGCGGGACGTTTGCGTCCTTCAACGATCGGTAAAGGCATAATCGCACCGAACGGGACGAAGCCGTCACCTATCTGGAAGGGCCCTGCCGATGGCGTGGCTGCTGGTCGTGGTCGCCGGTCTGCTGGAAACCGGCTTCGCCGTGTGTCTGAAACTCTCCCACGGGTTCACCCGCCTCTGGCCGACGATCGCGTTCGCCGCGTTCGCGCTCGGCAGCTTCGGGCTGCTGACCCTGGCGCTGAAGAAGCTGGACGTGGGCCCGGCGTACGCGGTGTGGACCGGGATCGGCGCGGCCGGTACGGCGATCTACGGCATGATCTTCCTCGGCGACGTCGTCTCGACGCTGAAGCTGGTGTCGATCTCGCTGGTGATCCTCGGAGTCATCGGCCTCCAGCTGTCCGGCTCCGCCCACTGACCCTCGCCTCGTGGGCCGTCGGCCGCGTCGCCTCCCGGACCAGGCGCAGCGCCCGGCTGTCGGTGGCGTCGTCGCCCGCCACCGGGACGACCACGCAGGACAGCGCGAGCCGTAACGCGATCTCGCAGCGCCCGGCCGTGACCCCGCAGGACGCCGCCGCCATCCGGTCCCGTACCGCCGCGAGGAGTTCGCCGGGCGACGGCGGAGGTCTGCCGCCCGCCCGGGAGCCCGGCGGTCCGTCCGGACGGGGCAGCCCCTCAGCCCAGAGCCCGGTGAGCAGCGCCTTGACCAGCGCGTCCTCCCGGGCGGTCCGTACGGTCCACAGGGCGACGGCGGCCGGGCGGTCGGGGGCGGGGGCCGTCAGGGCACGGTCGATCCCGGCGAGGTAGCCGTCGGCGGCCCGCCGCAGCAGGGCCCCGGCCAGGCCGTCCTTGGTGCCGAACTCGTTGTAGAGGGTCTGCCGGGACACCCCGGCCAGGGCGGCGACGTCGACCATGCGCACCACGCGCCAGGGCCGGTCGGCGAGCGCCCGGAGGGCGGCGTCCAACAGGGCGAGCCGCGCTGTCGGCATCGTCGTCTCCCCGCCCTGGAATGTGTCGTTCAGCGTCGACGGGCTCCCGGGGACTGTCAAGGGGCCGCGTCCCGGACGGGAGGCCGGGCGGCAGGGCCTGGTAGCCCGCGCGGTGTGGCGCTGGATACTGTGACGGCATGCCCGATTACCACGATGATCTGCGTCTCGCCCATGTCCTGGCCGACGCCGCCGACGCGGTGACGATGGACCGTTTCAAGGCTCTCGACCTGAAGGTGGAGAACAAGCCGGACATGACGCCGGTGACCGAGGCCGACAAGGCCGCCGAGGAGCTGATCCGCGGCCATCTGCACCGGGCCCGCCCACGGGACGCGATCCTGGGCGAGGAGTTCGGAATCGAGGGCACCGGGCCGCGCCGCTGGGTGATCGACCCGATCGACGGCACCAAGAACTACGTACGCGGCGTGCCGGTGTGGGCGACGCTGATCTCCCTCATGGAGGCGGGCGACGAGGGTTTCCAGCCGGTGGTCGGCGTGGTCTCCGCGCCCGCGCTGAACCGGCGCTGGTGGGCGGCGAAGGGCGCGGGCGCGTTCTCCGGCCGCAGCCTCACCTCGGCCACCCGGCTCCAGGTGTCGAAGGTGGGGAGCATCGCGGACGCCTCGTTCGCGTTCTCCTCGCTGGCCGGCTGGGAGGCCCAGGGCCGCCTCGACGGACTCCTGGATCTGACCCGCGCCTGCTGGCGGACGCGGGGGTACGGGGACTTCTGGCCGTACATGATGGTCGCGGAGGGCTCCGTGGACATCTGCGCCGAGCCGGAGCTGTCGCTCTGGGACATGGCGGCGAACGCGATCATCGTCCAGGAGGCGGGCGGCCGGTTCAGCTCGCTGGACGGGACGGACGGCGTGGACGGCGGAAACGCGGCGGCCTCGAACGGCCCGCTCCACGACGAACTGCTGGGCTACCTGAACCAGCGCTACTGACCCCTCCACCAGGTCGACGGGTGTCCGCGACCGCGCGCCGGGCGGCAGGGCGGGGGCAACGTACGCCCACCCCCCGCGCGGGTGGGACCGGACCGCGCTCGCGCACTCCCCCGGCCCGCGCCCGTCCACCCATGTCGGCCCAGGCCCCGTCCACCCCTTGTCGGTCCGCGTCCGGGATGCAACTCTGAGAGTCCCCCCACTTGTGAACTTGTGAATCGACTCACAGAGTCGACTCCCCGAGGAGGTGGCTCGTCCCATGCTCGTCCGTGACGCCATGAGCACAGTGGTCCTCACCATCGGCCCCACCCACACCCTCCGCCATGCGGCCCGGCTGATGTCGGCCCGGCGCATCGGAGCAGCCGTCGTGCACGACCCGGACACCTGCGGGCTCGGGATCATCACCGAGCGCGACATCCTCAACGCGGTCGGGTCCGGCCAGGACCCCGACCGGGAGACCGCGTCCTCCCACACCACCACCGACGTGGTGTTCGCCGCCCCGGCCTGGACCCTGGAGGAGGCCGCCGAGGCCATGACCCACGGAGGATTCCGGCACCTGATCGTGCTCGACGGCGACGGACCGGTGGGGATCGTGTCGGTGCGCGACATCATCCGCTGCTGGGCCCCCACCCGTCGCCGGACGGTCGCCACCGCGGGCTGAGCCGCACACGCCCCGGCCGGACGACCGGCCCCGCCCCGCCCCAGCACCTCACCCCCGACCGAGGGGCCCGTCACCGACCGAGGGGCGCGCGTCCACCATGGACAAGATCCAAGGTGAGCAAGCATCTAAAGCCACACTCGATCGGGATTCCCGACCCCCACTGTTAGGCTGGGCTTCATGAGCGACCTGCTGGAACGACTTCGTGGACGCGGCTGGCGCATGACGGCGCAGCGGCGTGTCGTGGCCGAGGTCCTCGACGGGGACCACGTGCACCTGACGGCGGACGAGGTCCACGCGAGGGCTGTTTCCAGGCTGCCCGAGATCTCGCGCGCCACCGTCTACAACACCCTCGGCGAGATGGTGTCCCTCGGCGAGGTGCTGGAGGTCTCCACCGACCGGCGGGCCAAGCGCTACGACCCGAACGCGCACCGCCCGCACCACCACCTGGTCTGCGCGCAGTGCGGCGCGATCCGGGACGTCCACCCCGCGGGCAACCCGCTCGCGGACCTGCCGACGGACGAGCGCTACGGCTTCACGGTCTCGGGCGTCGAGGTGACGTACCGGGGCATATGCCCGAACTGCGCCGCGACGGCCTGAGCGGGCCCGTCAAAGCACTGCCGCCGGCCGGGTGGGCCGCGCTTCTCCGGCCCACCCGTGCACAAGACACAACGAAGGCCCGGATCTCGATGAGATCCGGGCCTTCGTGTTCAGTAGCGGGGACAGGATTTGAACCTGCGACCTCTGGGTTATGAGCCCAGCGAGCTACCGAGCTGCTCCACCCCGCGTCGGTGAATGCAACATTACGTCAGCAGGTCGAGAGGCGCAAATTCATTCAGCCGGGCCCCGGAGGCGAGGGCCCGCCGCCTGTCCCGCGCGCCCACTGGCGGGCGGGACAGGCAGCCCTCCCGCCCGCTTACGCGGTCAGCTCCTGGTGCAGCGCCTCGCGCAGCCGGCCCGCCCGCTCGGCCACCTCGGCCGGGCCCAGCTCCACGGCCCGTGCGCACCAGCGCTGCCCCTCGGTCAGCTCGCCCCGGCGGGCGGAGAGCAGCGCCAGCCGCAGCGCGGCCCTGCCGTGTCCGGCGTTGGCCGCGCGGGTCCACCACAGGGCGGCCTCGCGCTCGCTGCCCTCACGGGCGAGCAGCAGCCCCAGGTTGAAGGCGCCGTTACGGCTGCCCGCCTCGGCGGCCTCCCGGTACCAGTGGGCGGCGTTCTCCACGTCGCCGCGGGCGGCGGCGAGCATGCCCACCCGGACCTGGGCCCGGCGGTGCCCCTGCTGGGCGGCCCGCTCGTACCACTCCTCGCACTCGGTCTTCTCCGGCATCGGCTCACCGAGCGCGGGCGGTCCCGGCGGCGGCTGGCGCGCGTCGAGCAATCCGGCCAGCCGGAACGCCGCCTCCGCGCTGCCGCCGCCCGCGGCGCAGCGCAGATGGCGCTCGGCCTCGCGGTCCTCGCCGTCGCGCAGCAGGGCCATCGCGACCTGGAGGGCGGCGTCGGTGTGCCCGGCTGCGGCCGCCCGCTGGTACCAGCCCAGCGCCGTCCGGTCCTCGTCGCGCCCGGCGTGCAGGATGCCGAGGTTGAACGCCGCGTCCACGCTGCCCGCCTCGGCAGCCTTGGAGAACCAGGGCTCGGCCCCGGTGTGGTCCCCGGCCTGGAGAAGGAGCACCGCGAGCGCGTTGGCGGCCTCGCGGTGCCCCGCGTATGCGGCACGGCGGTACCACTGCTCGGCCTGCGGGGTGCGGTCCTGGGCGGCGCAGAGCAGGCCGAGGTTGTACGCCCCGTTGACGTCGCCCGCGTCCATGGCCGCGCGGTACCACCGCTCTGCTGTCTGCTGCTCGCCGCGCGCCGCGTGCAGGGCGCCCAGGGCGTTGGCCGCGTTGCCGTCGCCGTCCTGAGCGGCCCGCAGCCACCACACGGCCGCGCTCTCCTCGTCGCCCGCGTCGCGCAGCAGGAAGCCGAGGGCGCAGGCGGCCCGGGGCTCGCCGTCCTTGGCCGAGGTGAGGTACCAGCGGCCCGCCTCCTTCAACTCGCCGCGCTGCTCCAGGATCGCGCCGAGGTGCAGGGCTGCCCGCCGGTGACCGCGGGCGGCGGCCTGGCGGTACCACTGCTCGGCCTCGCCGACCCGGCCGACGGCGGGCCCCGCCACGGGGCTGTCCCCCTCGGCCGCGCCCTTGGCGTGCGCACCGTCCTTACCGCTCGCCGTCCCATCGGCGCCGGTGGCGTTCGCGACGTTCGCCCGCCGGACATCGGCCGACGGCACGGCCGGGCCGCCGGGGAGCCGGAGGCCCGTGCCGGTCCGCGCGGAACCGCCGCCCCGGCCCAGGCCGAAGGCCTCCTGCGGGTCCTCCACGGCGTTCCGCTCCAGGGCGCGGGCCAGTCGGTAGGCGGCCTCACGGTGTCCCTGCTCGGCGGCGGCGCGCAGCCAGCGCTCGGCGCCCACGTCGCTGCGGTGCTCCAGGAGGTCGGCCAGGGCGTAGGCGCCCAGCGCGTGGCCCTGCTCGGCGGACTGGCGGAGCCAGTACTCGGCGCCGGGCTCGTCGCCGCGCTCGCGGAAGTGCCGCCCCAGAGCGTGCGCGGCCGCCGCCGACCCGGCCACGGCGGCGACCCGCCACCAGCCCGCCGCCTCGTCCGGGTAGCCGCGCTGGTGCAGCAGGACGCCCAGGTTGTTCGCGGCGGCCCGGTCACCGTCGGCGGTGGCGGCACGCAGGTACTTCTCGGCGCCGTCCAGGTCGCCCCGTCGCAGCAGCAGCGCGCCGAGGACGCTCATGGACGCGGTGTCACCCGCCTCGGCGGCCCGCCGGTGGCGCACTTCGGTCTCGGCGCTGTCCGCCGCGTCGACCGCGTCCGTGGTGGTCTCGGCGCGGGCGCTCGCCTCCCGGGCGGCGGCTTCGCCCGCCGCCGGTGTGCTGATGACCGGCACGGCCGCACCGGCGATGGCGGCAGCGAAAGCCGCATCTGCCGTGTTTTCCGCCTCTTGGCTGCGCCGTTGCACAAACCGCCCTGTCTCCAACAGAGTTGCCCTGTCCCCCATAAATACCATCGTCGCACCACCTGTAACCCGCGTACATCTGGTATATCGCGGCCAGTGAGGTCACTTCAGCGTTTTGTCGACTTGCCCACAGAGAGACAAGTCAAACACCCTTGGATCCAACTGCTGCCCAGCGAACCGCACTTCACGCCCGTGACCCGGGAAAGACACGAGATGGTTGCGAGACGACACGACGAAGGCCCGGACCTCCATGAGATCCGGGCCTTCGTCTTGAGTAGCGGGGACAGGATTTGAACCTGCGACCTCTGGGTTATGAGCCCAGCGAGCTACCGAGCTGCTCCACCCCGCGTCGTTGTGTTCAAACCGTATCACGACGCGGGGTGGACCATTCTCAGCTGCCCTGGCCACCGTCCGGCGGCCCGTCGGGGGCCTCCTGTCTGGCAGCGCTCGCGGGCTCGGCCGAACTCTCCGGCCCGGGATCGCCGCCAGCCTTGTCGGCGTCGGCCGGCTTGTCGGCGTCCGGTTTGGCGCCGCTGTCGGCCTTGTCGCCTTCACCGCCGGCCTTGGGCTGTGCCGCCGCGGCCCGCTGAAGGGCCTCCTGGAGCGCGTCCTGGGCCTTGCCGTAGGCGGGCCAGTCCTGCTCCTTCAGCGCCGTCTCACCGTCCTCGTACGCCTTCTGGGCGTCCGCGATGGCCTTCTTGAGCGCCGCCTCACCGGTGGCCGGGGGCTCGGTGGGCTCGTCCGGCTTACTGGGGTCGGGCGGTGTCGTGTCCGATGCGCCGTCGACCCCGAAGACCGCGTTGAGCGCGTCCCCCAGGCTGTTCTCGAAGACGATCTTCGAACCGTACGAGGCGGCCACCTTGCGCAGCAGCGGGTAGTTCTGCGTGCCACCGCGCGTGTAGACGGGCTCGATGTAGAGGAAGCCGCCTTCGAGAGGCACCGTCAGCAGGTTGCCGTACTCGATGTCCGAGTCGGTGCCCTTCAGGTTTCTCACGAACTCGGCGACGTCGTCGTTGCCGTTGAGCTCACTCTGGACCTGGCCGGGCCCCTTCACCGTGGAGGTGACCCGCAGGAGTCTCATGGTGCCGTAGTCCTCGCTGGCCGCGTCCGCGTTCACCGCCATGAAGGCGCCGAGGTTCGGGCGCCCCCTCGGGGTGAACGTGGTGGTGAGGGAGAACTCCTGCGCGTTCTGACCCGGCATCTTCATGCTCAGGTAGTACGGCGGAACGGAACCCGGCTCCTTGTTGGTCGGGTCGTCCGGCACCTGCCACGCGTCGGAACCGCTGTAGAACTGCGCGGGGTCCTCGACGTGGTAGCGGGTGAGCAGCTCACGCTGGACCTTGAAGAGGTCCTGGGGATAGCGCAGGTGGTCCAGGAGGGCCCGCGGGATCTCCGAACGGGCCTCCACGGTGCCCGGGAACGCCTTGCGCCAGGTCTTGAGGACCGGGTCCTTGGTGTCCCACTCGTAGAGCTTGACCTTGCCGTCGTAGGCGTCGACGGTGGCCTTCACCGAGTTGCGGATGTAGTTGACCTGGTTCTGCTGGGCGACGACCGCGCGCTGGTTGGTGGTCAGCGAGTCGGCCGTGGTGTCGCCGAGCGTCGTCCGGGACGCGTACGGGTAGCCGTTCGTCGTGGTGTAGGCGTCGACGATCCACTGGATGCGGCCGTCGACGACCGCCGGATAGGCGTCGCCGTCGATGGTCAGCCACGGGGCGACCGCCTCGACGCGCTCCTTGGGCGTGCGGTTGTACAGGATCCGCGAGCCCTCACCGATGGCTCCCGAGTACATGATCTGCGGCTCGCTGAACGAGACGGCGTACGCGGCACGGTTGAAGGTGTTGGAGAGGCTGACCCCGCTGTCGCCCTCGTAGCTGGTGGTCTTCTCGCCGTCCTCCTCGTAGTCGAGCTCCTTCTGGGGCCCGCCGACGATGGAGTACTGCTCGGTCTTCTCGCCGTAGTAGATCCGCTGCTCGTACTTCCCGAACTCACCGGTGGACGGCAGACCCGACTCGGTGAAGTCCGGGGACCCCGTCGGGTTGGTGCCGGTGGTGGTGCCGCGGGCGGCGATGGCCCCGTAGCCGTGGGTGTACGTGAAGTGGTCGTTGATCCAGTTCCGCTTGGGCAGGCCCTGGATGTTCAGCTCACGCAGACCGATGACGGTGTCCTGCTCCTTGCCGTCCTTGTCCTTGTAGCGGTCGACGTCGAGCGTCCTGGGGAACTGGTAGTAGTTCCTCCGCTGCTGGAGCTGCTGGAAGGCGGGAGAGACCACGTTGGGGTCCATCACGCGGTAGCTGGCGGCCGCGTTGGCGGCGGTCCGGAGCTTGCCGCCGTCCTCCGTGGTGGCCTGGCCGTCGTAGTCCTCCATCTCGGCGTCGTCGATGTCATAGGCATCGCGTGTCGCGTCGATATTCTTCTGGATGAACGGCGCTTCCTTGGCCTGCTCGTTCGGCTGGACCTGGAACTTCTGCACGATCGCCGGGTAGAGCCCGCCGATGAGGATCGCCGACAGCACCATCAGACCGAAGCCGATGACCGGCAGCTGCCAGGTGCGGCGCCACAGCGTCGCGAAGAACAGCACGGCGCAGATCGCCGCGATGCAGAACAGGATGGTCTTCGCCGGGAGATAGGCGTTCGCGTCGACGTACCGCAGGCCCGTCCAGTTGTCCGCCGCCTTGAAGTCGCTGGACTTCACCGCGAGCCCGTACCGGTCGAGCCAGTACGCCACGGCCTTCAGCGAGACGAAGACGCCGAGCAGCACCGAGAGGTGTCCGGTGGCCGCCGCGGTGGCGCGGGCGCCGGGGCTGGTGACCCGCAGCCCGCCGTAGAGGTAGTGGGTGGCGGCCGCGGCGATCAGCGACAGGATGGTCGCCGCGAAGCCGAAGCCCAGCATGAAGCGGTACCACGGCAGGTCGAAGGCGTAGAAGGAGACGTCCAGCTGGAACTGGGGGTCCTTCTGGCCGAACGGCACGCCGTTGACATACATCAGCCACGTGCGCCACTGACCCGAGGCGGATGCTCCGGCGATCAGTCCGACGAGCGCGGTGACCGCGAGCAGCACCCACTTCTTGAAGGGGGCGACGCTCATGCGGTAGCGGTCCAGGCTCTGCTGCTCCAGGGACATCGCGCTCAGCGGCGGCCTGAGCCGGTGCGCGAGCCAGATGTTCACGCCGATGGCCAGCGCCATCAGCAGTCCGAAGACGAGGAAGAGCCCGATCTTGGTCCACAGAGTGGTGGTGAAGACGGATGAGTACGCGACCGACCTGTACCAGAGCCAGTCCGTCCAGAACCCCGCGAACATGACGAAGGCCATGGCGATGACCGCCAGGACACCCAGAGTCATGAGCAGGGTTCGGGCGCGCCGGGACGGGCGGCCGACTCTGATCCGTGGCCCGGTCGGGCCTCCGCCGCGGTCCGGCATCTGGAAAGCCAACGTGCGCACCTCGAAGTTCGCGGTCGTGTGGAACAGGCCCAGCGATCCTAGAGCCCACCTATGCAACTTACTGAAGCTTTACCTAGTTCCCGTCAGCGGGGTGGAACCAGGCAGGATGTTGTCCATGTCCAACGTTTCCCCCGCAGGACCCCCGATGGCCGCGAGCCCGCTCACCGTCGCCGTCCTCGAAATCGACGCCTACGCCTCCACTCTCGGCTGGGACCAGCCCGCCCGGCTGTTCGGCCTGGTCGACACCGACCGGCTGCGTTCCCAGGAGCCCGCTCTCGCCGCCCAGCTCGGCCTGGACGCCCCCGGTTCCTCCGTCGCCGCGCTCACCCCGATCGAGCAGGACGAACTGCCGCCGGGCACCCCGCTGGACGAGTTCCTCGGGACGATCGCCTGGCCCGACGCCGTGGTCGGCTGTGCCATGACGGTGGAGCGGCTGATGCTGCCGCCGTCCGCCGAGGCCTCCGTACCGGAGAAGCTCGGCGACCGGCAGCTCGCCGACTGGGTGGCCAAGCACCCCGACCGGCAGGAGGTGCGGATGACCGTGGCCGTTCTGCGGGACGGGGCGCGTGAGTCCGCCGTACGCCTGCGGGAGAAGGACTCGCCCACCGAGGTGCTGACCGGAGCGGGCCTGGTCCCCGGTCTCGCCGAGGCGCTCGCGGCCACGTTCGAGTCCTGACCGGTGCGCCGCCCGGGTCCGTCCCTACGGGGGCCGGGCGGCGCGGCCGTCAGCTCGCCGAGCAGCTCGGCAGGGCGTCGGTCTTCCCGGCGCGGATCTGCTCCAGCGACTTCGTGGCGTCCTCGATGGTCTTGACCCGGACCAGGGTGAGCCCGTCCGGGGTGTCGGCCGCCGCCGAGGCGCAGTTGTCGTCGGGGGTGAGGAAGTAGCGGGCCCCGGCACTCCGGGCGCCCACCAGCTTCATGGTGATGCCGCCGATCGGGCCGACCTTGCCCGAGTCGTCGATGGTGCCGGTGCCCGCGACGAACTTGCCGCCCGTCAGGTCGCCCGGGGTGAGCTTGTCGATGATGCCCAGGGAGAACATCAGTCCGGCGCTCGGTCCGCCGACGTCCGCCAGCTTGATGTCGATCTCGAAGGGGAAGACGTGGTCGGTTCCGGCCGCGATCCCGACGATCGCCCGCCCCTCCTGACCGCTGTCGGCGCCGTCCTTGGGAGCGGGGGCCTTCACGGTGGTGATGGTGACCTTCTCCTCGCCCTCGGGGGTCCGCCCCGCCTTCTCGGCCGCCACGGCCTCCTTGGCCGGGACGATGGTGAAGACGACGTCCTCCCCGGCCCGGTGCTCGGTCACCAGCTTCGCCACGTCACCGGGCTCCTCGACCGGCTTGCCGTCCACCGCCCTGATCACGTCGCCGGCGTGCAGCTTGTCCTGGGCGGGGCTGTCCTTGACCACCGTGGAGACCACGACCTGCGTGGTCACCGGGATCTTCAGCTCCTTCAGAGCGGCCACCTTGGCGCTCTCCTGGGACTGGCTGAACTCCTCGGCGTTCTCCTGGGTGGACTGCTCCTCGGTCTTGCCGTCCGGGTAGATCGTGTCGTGCGGCACCACCACGCTGTCGTGGGCCATCCAGCCGTAGACGGCCTCCACGAGGTTCATCCGGTACTCGGCGCCGGTGACGCGGACCGTCGTCATGTTGAGGTGCCCGGACGTCGGGTACGTCTTGCGGCCGCTGATCTGGAGGACGGGCTCGCCACGCGCTTCACCGAGGGTGTTGACCGTCGGTCCGGGAGACATCTCCGAGTACGGCACTTTGATCAGCACGCCGACACAGAGCAGCGCGATGAGGACCAGAGTGGAGGCGAGCATCGTCGCGGTGCGGCGTGGCATGGAACGACAGTACGGGAAGGGCCCCTCAGCGCACCGCCGGGGCCGGTCCGTACGGGGAGACCGGTACGCGGCGGTGGAGCCTCACGCGGCGTTCGACGGTTCCTGGAGAGCCTCGGAACCGGAGTGCGACTTCTCCATCGCGTCACGGAACCTGGCGTATCCGGCGAGTTCGGTGACGTCGCCGGTCGTGCGGTTTCGAGCGGCCCAGCTCGCCCATATCGCACCGCCGACAGCAGCGAAGAGAGGAATCAGCAGCCAAGCGAGTGCTCCCATCACGACCTCCCTACCCCATGAGCGACCGGATGACCGATCAGCAGATTAACGATCCGGAAGACCAACGCTCACGGCAGGGGTGCGGTTACGCAAATCGGGGCTGATGCACCCCGGTCCGGTTTGCGCTCAGCAGGCTCCGACCCACTCCTCCGTACCGTCGGAGAAACGCTGGTGCTTCCAGATCGGAACCTCGCGCTTGAGGTCGTCGATGAGCTTGCGGCAGGCCGCGAAGGCCTCGGCTCGGTGCGGGCAGGCGACGGCCACGACCACGGCCAGATCGCCCACCTCCAGTTCACCCACCCGGTGGACGGCCGCCAGGGCCCGGACCGGGAAGTCGGCGACGACCTTTTCGGCCACCCGGCGCAGCTCGTCCCCCGCGGAGGGATGACACGAATAGCCGAGGGCGCCGACGTCCTGTCCGGCGTCGTGGTTGCGCACCGTGCCGACGAAGAGCGCGATGCCACCGGCCGCGTCGTCCCCGACGGCGCGGAAGACCTCGTCGACGGAGAGCGGGGTCTCCCGGATCGCGAGCAGCCTGACGGGGTCGGAAGCCGCCTGCTCCCCGGGGTGGTCGTGGGTGCGTGCCATGTCTCCATCGTGCCGTACGCCACCGGCATCCCGGAATTGCGTGTTCACCCGGCGGCGGGGTTGCGGGGTTGGAGCCTCCTACAGGGGCCCGCGGCGGGGTGGCCGGTCAGATGCGGCGGCGGGCCTTGCGGGCCCGGCGGACCACCGCGGCGGCGCCGAGCAGGGCGACCGTGGCACCGGCGGCGCCGGCGGCGGTGGCGTCCTTGCGGCCGAGGCGGCGTCCGGCGAGCGTGTGATGTCCCTCGACCTCCTCGAGGAGCGCCCCGAGGACTTCCTCGTTGGTCCACTTCGGCCGCCATCCCGCGTCGTGCAGTCTGCTGACGCTGACCACCCAGGGGTGCATGGTGTACGCGAGATCACCGGCCGGAGAGGGGGTGAGACCGATGCGGTGCAGCCGGGCAGCGGCTCCGAGCGCCACGGCGGACGGCAGCTCCATCCGGCGGACACCGCTCAGTTCCTCGACCTCCTCCTGTTCCAGCCAGCCGTCGCAGCCGACCGCGAACTCGCCGTCGATCTTCTCCAGGGCCGCGTACTCCAGAGCCGTCACCAGGTCCTCGACGTGGCAGAACTGCCAGGTGGGACGCGATCCGGCGACGACCAGGAGGCGCGGGGACTCGAAGTAGCGGGTCAGGGCGGTGTCGGTGCCGCCGATCAGGACGGCGGGGCGCACCACGGTGACGTTGAGTCCGGGGTGGGCGCGGGGCGCGCGACGGCCGAGGCGTTCGATCTCCAGGAGGTCGCCGACCCCGGTGGCCTCGGCGGTGGCCCGCAGCTCGGCGTCCTCGGAGAGCGGCACGTCGTTGTCGGCGAGCGCCCCGTAGACCATCGCGGAGGTGCACAGGACGACCCGGTGGACCCCGGCGGCGGCCGCGGCGGTCAGGACGGTCTGGGTGCCGCGGACGTTGTACGCGGTGCGGGCGGCGGGGTCGGTCTCCAGGTCGAGGTCGAGCGCCAGGTGCACGACGACGTCCGCGCCGCGCAGCTTCTCGGCGATGGCCGGATCGCGGACGTCCAGGATGTGCCAGGTCGCCTCGGACACCTCGCCCCGGCGTTCGTCGATCGCGATGACCTGCCTGATCGCGTCGGACGCGGCGAGGTGGGCGGTCAGCAGCGCGCCGATGCCGGTCGCGGCGCCGGTGACCGCGACGACGGGACCCCGGCTGCGGGGCCGTTTCTTTTCGGATGTCCTTTCGGGCGAGGGGTCGGTCGGGTTTCGCGCTGCGCGAACCTGCGGATCTGGGGAACTCACCGGGCGTCTCCAGCGGTTGTCTTCAGTACGTACGCCAATGACGCGTACGTACCAGGTGGCGTCCATCCTGCCGCAGGCCGGGAGCCGGCGGAGCACTGAGGCCCGAAGCGGGCGTGGTGTCTACGCTGGATGGTGATGTCGGGCAGTCGCCGTCGGTTCGATCCGACGGCCCTACGAGCCGAGGAAACCCGTGAGTGACACCCCATTCGGATTCGGCCTTCCGCCGGAGGAGCCGGAGAACGGCGACGAGGGCAAGAAGAAGGACCCCACCGAAGGTGGGCAGAGCGCGGGCGGGACGGGAAACCCGTTCGGATTCGGGGCGGGAGCAGGGGGCGACAATCCGTTCGCCGCGATGTTCGGTGCGATGAATCCGAACGATCTCGGTGCGGCCTTCCAGCAGCTCGGCCAGATGCTGAGCTACGAGGGCGGTCCCGTGAACTGGGACATGGCCAAGCAGATCGCCCGCCAGACGGTCTCGCAGGGCACGCCGGACGGCACGAAGGACGCCAGTGTCGGCCCGTCCGAGCGGACGGCGGTCGACGAGGCGCTGCGGCTGGCGGACCTCTGGCTGGACGGTGTGACGTCGATGCCGTCCGGTTCGGTCTCCACCGTGGCGTGGAGCCGCGCGGAGTGGGTCGAGGCGACCCTGCCGGCCTGGCGGCAGCTGGTCGACCCGGTGGCCGAGCGGGTGGGCCTGGCGATGGGCGATGTGCTGCCCGAGGAGATGCAGGCCATGGCGGGCCCGCTGCTCGGCATGATGCGGTCGATGGGCGGCGCCATGTTCGGCCAGCAGATCGGGCAGGCCGTGGGCGTCCTGGCCGGGGAGGTCACGGGTTCCACGGACATCGGGCTGCCGCTGGGCCCGGCGGGCAAGGCAGCGCTGCTCCCGCTGAACGTGGAGCGGTTCGGCAAGGACCTCAGCGTCTCCCAGGACGAGGTCCGCCTGTATCTCGCCCTGCGTGAGGCCGCCCACCAGCGGCTCTTCGCGCATGTTCCGTGGCTGCGCTCGCATCTGTTCGGCGCCGTCGACGCGTACGCCCGGGGCATCAAGGTCGACACCAGCAAGCTGGAGGACGTGGTCGGTCAGTTCGACCCCTCGCAGCCGGAGCAGTTGCAGGACGCCCTTCAGCAGGGCATGTTCCAGCCGGAGGACACCCCGGAGCAGAAGGCCTCGCTGGCCCGGCTGGAGACGGCCCTGGCGCTGGTGGAGGGCTGGGTGGACGCGGTGGTCCACGAGGCCGCGAAGTCCCGGCTGACCTCGGCCGACGCGCTGCGCGAGACGATGCGCAGGCGACGGGCCTCCGGTGGTCCGGCCGAGCAGACGTTCGCCACGCTCATCGGCCTCCAGTTGCGGCCGCGGCGGCTGCGGGACGCCTCGCGGCTGTGGGCCTCGCTCACGGACGCCCGGGGCCTGGAGGGCCGGGACGCGCTGTGGGAGCACCCGGACATGCTGCCGACCGCCCACGACCTGGACGACCCGGACGGTTTCGTCCACCGCGAGCAGGCGGACTTCTCCGAGCTGGACAAGATGCTCGGCGAGGCGGCGAAGGGCTCCGGCAAGGACACCCCGAAGACCACCGACGCCGGGGCGGAGAGCGAGGACAGGGGCGACGAGGGCGAAGGCGGCGCGGAAGGCAAGGGCGGCAAGGGCGGCCCCGGCCGGTGAGCCTGCACGACGACGCCGTCCTCGTACTGAAGGGGTACGCCGCCGAAGGCCCGGGAGGACCCGGAGGCGGGGACGGCACCGGGGGCGACGGCGGTCAGGCGGAGCTGCGTCAGGCCTACCTGGACCACCTGGACCGGCACGAGAACGGCATGTGGAAGGCCTGCGCGGCCGGACACGTCACGGCCAGCGCCCTGGTCGTCGACCCCGGGCACGGCCGGGTCCTGCTCACCCTGCACCGGAAGCTGCGGATGTGGCTCCAGATGGGCGGGCACTGCGAGCCCGGGGACGCCACCCTGGAGGCGGCGGCGCTCCGTGAGGCCACGGAGGAGTCCGGCGTGGCGGCGCTCTCCCTGCTGCCGGGCGGCCCGGTCCGGCTGGACCGCCACCCCATTCCGGCCCCCTGCAACTGGCACCTGGACGTGCAGTACGCGGCGCTGGCGCCGGCCGGTGCGGCGGAGCGGATCAGCGCGGAGTCGTTGGAGCTGCGCTGGTTCGGCTACGACGAGGTGCCTGCGGTGGCCGATGCCTCCGTCGTCCGGCTGCTGGAGGCGACCCGGACCCGACTGGGCCGGTGACCGGACCGCACAGGTAAGGGGCGGCCTCCGGGAGGCCGCCCCTTACCCGTACTGGTTCATCCGGATCCGAACAACGGTCAGTTCCAGGCGTTGTTCTGGTTCTGGCCGTAGGAGCCGTGCTGTCCCACGCCGAACTGGGCGCGGGCGCCCTGGCCGAGCTGGGCGTCCTGCGGAGGCATGACCTCACTCGGCTGGACCAGGGCGAATCCCTGGCCGAGGAAGCTCAGCTCCCAGCCCTCCCCCGTGTTGCCGCGCCGCCGGAAGATCCCCGAGGAGTGCGTCTGGGCCTGCATCTGCACCCGCAGCGAACTGGACCAGGCGACGATCGCGTCGGCGTCGGCGTTGACGTACTTCTCCGGCGTGACCTGCATCATCAGGGGCTGGCCCGAGGTCATGAGAGCGACCTTGCCGCTGCCGGAGATGTTGAGCTGGTACTTGCCGCTGCCGGAGATGCCGTACTGGCTGTCCACCGCGATGACCTCGGTGTGCAGCGAGGAGTCGAGCGCGAGGACGTAGGAGCTGTCGACGGTCATCCCGTCACGGTCGACGTCCACGACGTGGATGTACTGGGCGAGGTTGGCGAGGTAGACCGTGCCCTGGCCGGACACGCGCATCAGGTCGAGACCCTCCCCGGTGTGCGCGCGGGCGCGCCGCTGCGCACCCGACTGGTACTCCCCGTCGAAGTCCATCAGGCCCTGGTAGGCGACCATCGCGCCCTTGCGGGCGAGGAGGTCGTCCCGGCCGGTCAGCGAGACCCGCAGGAGCTGCGGGTTCTGGACCGCGTACCGCTCCTGGGTCTGCTGCTCGGTGTGGTGGAAAAGCGGACTCTGCATGCTGTGTACTCCCTCCCCCTCAGTCCCGGATCCGCAGGCGGTCCGTGCTGTCCTCGCTCGGCTGGACGACGACGATCCCCTGGCCGGAGAAGGCCATCTGGTACGCCTCGCCGCTGCCGCGGCCGATCAGCGCCCCGGCCTTGAAGCTGCGCTTCCCCTTCACCTTGAGGTTCGGGGACCAGGCGACCAGGGCGTCCGGGTCGACGTACGTCTCGTCCTCGCCGCGGCCGCAGTCGACGACGATCGGAGTGCCCCGGGAGGTGATGGCGACCCAGCCGGTGCCCTGGACGACGACGTTCCACAACCCCTGTCCGGCGAACTTGGCCAGCCCCTTGACCTTCTCGACGCCCCAGGTGAGGTGGGCGTCGAAGGCGAGGAGGTTGGTGCCGTTGACGGAGATGGCGTCGTTGTCCAGGTTGATGACGACCACGTCGGCGCCGTAGTCGGCGAGGTAGAGCAGTCCGTCACCGGAGCACTTCATGACAGGGGCGCCCTCACCGGTGATCCACTGGGAGGCGATCTGCCGGACGGCGGGCGGGTTGGGCTCGTACTGGATGAACCCTTCGTACGCCACCATCGAACCGGTGCGCGCGTAGAGATCCTGCCCGGAGGCCATGGCGACCTTGAGCATGGCCTTGCCGTGGTTCTCCATACGGGCCGTGACGGGGGTCGGGGCGTAGCCCGCGAGTTGCTGGTTCATGACGGGCTCCCTCAGACCTCGTAGGGCTGGACGACGATGAAGTTGCCGGGGGCACCGCGGAACTGGAGGTTCACGGTCTCCCCGCTGTGGCCCGGGTAGGCGTTGCGGCGCAGCCGGACCTGGCTGGAAATGATCACCTGGGAGGCGGCCGACCAGGCGACGACGGCGTTGCAGTCGGCGAATGTGGTGGGGGTGACCGGCAGGACGACGGGGGTGCCGTGGGTCTTGATGATGACGGTGCCGGTGCCCTGGAACTGCAGGGTGAACAGCGCGCCGCCGGGGATGCCGTGCCCCTCGACCCTGCGGACCTCGTACTGGAGGGACTCGTCGAAGGCGAGGACGCTCTCGGCGGAGACGCAGATGGCGTCGCCCTGCAACTCGACCGGGTGCAGGTGGGAGCCCTCTTCGGCGAGGAAGACCTGGCCTCGCCCGGTGCAGCGCATCAGCTGCATCTCCTGGCCGGTGGCGTTGCCGACCGCGCGGCCGACGAACCCGGAGCTCTTGTAGCCGAAGTCGACCTTGCCCTGGTACATGACCATGCTGCCCTGACGCGCCAGCACCCCGGAGCCGCCCATGGTCAGGTCGACCCGCATGAGCTGCTGGTTCTGCGGGGTCCAGCGCTGCCCGGTGGCGGCCTCCTTGTACGGCTGGAGCGCCGCCTGAAGACCCGCGCCACCGGCGGGCACCCCCTGCGGAACGCCCTGGTGCGGAGAGCCGGGGGGCTGCTGGCCGAACGGGGCGTGGGGCTGCTGCCCGAACGGGGCGCCGGGCGGGGCTCCGTGGCCGGGGCCCTGGCCGGGTATCTGCCCGAACTGCGGCTGCTGGGGCTGCTGCGGCTGGCCGTACGAGGGCGGGGCCTGGGGCGCTCGGGGCGGCTGGGGAGCCAGGGGGGCCGCGATGGTCGGGGCCGCGTGCATCGGCTGGTGCGGTGCGGGCGGCGGGGTGGGCGCGGCCGGGGCACCGAAGGCCGGGGCGGGCTGCGGGGCCTGTGGGGCGGGGGGTGCGGGTGGGACGCCGAAGGCCGGGGGCGCGGCGGCCTGGGCCGGTGGGGCGAACCCGGGGGCGGCGGCCGGGGCGGGCGCGGGCTCCTCCTCGGCGACCTCGCCGCCGAAGTTTCTCAGCAGGGCATCGAGTCCGCCGTCGAACCCCTGGCCGACGGCGGCGAAGCGCCAGACGTCCTTCAGATAGAAGTCGCCGAGCATCACCGCTCGCTCGGTGGTGAACTCCGATCCGGTGAAGGCGTACCTGACCACTTCCTCGCCGCCCGCGACGATCCGGATGTACCCGGGCCCGACCTGTGACATCTGCCCCGGGCCGTCGATGGTCGCGGTGAAGGAGAGTTTCTGGACGGCCGCCGGAACACGGTCGAGCGTGACGCGGAAGGACTCGGTGTCGCCGGACTGCGCGCCGAGAAGCTGGATGGACTCCTCGGGCGACTTCGGCTGATTGAAGAAGATGAAGTACCGGTCGTCCGAGAGCTGTTCGTCGGCGTCGAGGCCGAAGCAGCTGATGTCGAAGCTCAGGCCGGGGGCGGCGATCTGCACGCCTACGTACAGATCTGTCCCCGCCGTGAGATCACTGACCTTGGCCTTGTGGCCGCGTTGGAATTCCCTGGCCATGCGTAACGACCGTCCCCCATCCCGAAGGTGAATACGTCGCGTCAGGCTAACCGCAAACGACGACATCCGACCAAGCCGGTACACACCCGGTACAGAATCGCCGAACAGGGCTCTTCGGGGTCACGGGCGGGGCGCGAGCCGGCGCCCGCGCCGCTCCTCGCGCGCGACGGGCATCACTCGTCACGCGCTGTCGGCTGTTACTCGTCACGCGCGCTGGCTGTTACTCGTCACGCGCGCCGACTGTCACTCCTCGCGCGCGGCGGACGTCATTCATCACGGGCGTCGGACGTCATTCATCACGCGCCGCCGATGTCATTACTCGCTCGCGGCGGGCAGGTGCGGCAGCTGGTCGGCCGCCACCACCCCTTCGAGAAAGCCGCGGGCCCGCTCGGTGCGGGGATACACCTCCAGCAGCCGCCAGAAATCCGGCCCGTGGCCGGGGACGAGAAGATGGGCCAGCTCGTGGAGGAGCACGTAGTCGACGACGTACTCCGGCATGCCCTGAAGCCGGTGCGAGAGCCTGATGCTCCCTTCGGACGGGGTGCAGGAACCCCACCGGGTGTTCTGGTTGGTCACCCAGCGCACCGAGGCGGGCCGGGCCCGGCCGCCGAAATACTGGGCCGAGAGCCGCAGGGCGCGATCCGCCAGCTCGGTGTCACCGAGAGCCCGCTTGCTCTCCCGGGCGGCGAGCTTGTCGAGCATCACGCCCACCCAGCGCCGCTCCTCCGCCGCGGACATCCGGGCGGGGATGAGCACGATGGTGCGGTCGCCGTCCCGGTACGCGGAGACCGACTTCCTGCGCCGGGTGCTCCTGCGGACCTCGACCGCGCTCGTCGCCGCGGCGCGGGCCGGGCGGGCTGCCGCGCCGCGCTGAGGATTTCCGGCACCGCGCACGGGGGAATCCCCGGCAAGGCCGGACGAGGGGTCGGCGGACACGCCACGACGTTACCCGCTGTCCGCGGGGGAAGTCCCACCCCGGGGACGGTTCGGCGACGATCCTCACCACGGCTTGCACCATTTGAACGACTAACGCCCCCTGCCTGTGGATAACTCGGCGCCCCGTTTTCCGGCGGCGCACATGCTGGCAAAGGACCTGCGGGGTACGGCTCGCGGATCACCGGTCCGCGAGGTGTCCGCGCGGACCGGGCGAAGCGGCTCGGGGCCTTCCCGCGCCCGTGACGCGCCACCACTCGGGGACTCGGGGGAGAAATCATGTATCCGATGCTGAAGCCCGCACTGCGCCGCGCCTGGCGTGGGCGGAACACCGTGCAGTTCGGCGTGACGCCCGCTCACGCCGTGAAGCTCGGTCCGGTGGACATCCCCACCGGAAGTTTCCTGGAACTGCTCGACGGCACCCGTGGCCTGCCACTCCTGTACGAGGAGGCCAGGGCACTGGACCTGTCGGAGCGTCACGTCGATCTCCTGCTCTCGCGCCTGGCGGAGGCCGGGCTCCTCGACGACCCGAGATCCGCGGGAGCAGGCGCCGAAGCGCTGCGCCGGAGGGTCGAGGTGATCGACCGTCAACGCCCGGACGAGGCCTCGCTTTCCCTCGTTCACCCCGAGCCAGGCGGTGGCGCGCGGCGGATGTCCGCCCGGCGGGCCACGCGGGTGCAGGTGCGGGGTGCGGGGCGGGTCGGTGCGTCGATCGCCTCGCTGTTGTCGGGTGCGGGGGTGGGCCTGGTGGAGGTGCTGGACGGGGGCCGCGCCGAGCCCTGGGACGTGGCGCCCGCGGGACTCGACGCGGCGGCCGTGGGGGAACGTCGCGATGTGGCCGCCCGGCGTCTCGTCCGCCGGTCCGCCCCCGGCCCGGCTCCCCGGACCGGGGGTACGGAGCCCGTGCTGTCCCTGGTCGTCGTCGCGCCCCGGGACGGCCTCGCGGTGTACGCGCCCTCGCCCGACACGGCGGCGTCGTGGATCGCGTCCGGTACTCCTCATCTCTACGCGGGAGTGATCGAGGCGACGGGAGTGGTGGGACCGCTCGTGCTGCCCGGCGGCACCGGCTGCGCGGGCTGCCTGGAGCTGCGTCGCGCGGACCGGGATCCGCAGTGGCCGCGGATGCTCGCGCAGTGGCGTTCGGGGCGGCGGGGCGCGGTGGCCGCCTGCGATCTGGGGCTGGCCACCGCGGTCGCCGGTCTCGCCGCGGCGCACGCCCTGGCTTTCCTGGACGGCGACCTCCCGGCCAGCACGGGCGCCCGCTGGGAGGCCGCCCTGCCGCTGCTGGACTGGCGATCGGAGCGGATCGGCCCGCACGCGGAGTGCTCCTGCGGTGCCGCGGCGGGGCTCCGGGCACGACCTGAGCAGGACCGGACGGCGGCTGAGGGGGATCGGGCCCCGGGCGCAGTTCCGGCGCAGGACACAATGGCCGGGTGACCGCCGTCGACGGAGTGAGTCCGGAGGCCGCGGCGGTACGGCAGTCTGGGAACTGGAGGGGCACATGTCTGATCTTCCCCGGAAGGCGGTGACGCGTACGGCCAAGCTGGCCGCGCTCCCGCTCGGCTTCGCCGGCCGTGCCACATGGGGTCTGGGCAAGCGGATCGGCGGGAAGTCCGCCGAGGTCGTCGCCCGCGAGGTCCAGCAGCGCACGGCGGACCAGCTGTTCAAGACCCTGGGTGAGCTGAAGGGCGGGGCCATGAAGCTGGGCCAGGCCCTCTCGGTCTTCGAGTCGGCGCTCCCCGAGGAGATCGCCGGTCCCTACCGGGCCGCGCTGACCAAGCTCCAGGAGGCCGCGCCACCACTGCCCGCCCGCACGGTCCACGGGGTCCTCGCGACCCGGATCGGAGAAGACTGGCGGGACTATTTCCTGGAGTTCGAGGACGCTCCGGCGGCGGCCGCCTCGATCGGGCAGGTGCACCGCGCGGTGTGGCACGACGGCCGCGAGGTCGCGGTGAAGGTGCAGTATCCCGGCGCGGGCGAGGCATTGCTCTCCGATCTCGCCCAGCTCAGCCGTTTCGCCCGGCTGCTCGGCCCGCTCGTCCCGGGGATGGACATCAAGCCGCTGATCAAGGAGCTGCGCGACCGGGTCTCGGAGGAGCTGGACTACGAGCTGGAGGCGCAGGCGCAGCGGGAACACGCGGCGGAGTTCGCGGACGATCCCGATGTGGTGATCCCGGGGGTGGTGCACCAGTCCGATCAGGTGCTGGTCACCGAGTGGATGGAGGGGATCCCGCTGTCCGAGATCATCTCGGACGGCACGGCGGAACAGCGGGACCGGGCGGGTCAGCTGCTGGCCCGCTTCCTCTTCTCCGGTCCGGCCCGCACCGGCCTGCTCCACGCCGATCCCCATCCCGGAAACTTCCGGCTGCTGCCCCCGGCCACGGAGGCGGAGGGCGCGGAGCACGAAACGAAGGGCACGGAGGGCTCAGCGGGCACAGAGGGCGCGGAAGATTCAGGGGGCTCGAAGGGCTTGGGGGACCTGGAGAGCGGGGCGGTTCAGGCAGACGCGCCAGCAGGGACCGACGACTCAGCGCGATCGTGGCGGCTGGGCGTGCTGGACTTCGGCACGGTCGACCGGCTGCCGGGCGGGCTGCCACAGACCATCGGCGACTCCCTGCGGCTGACGCTGGAGGGCGAGGCCGCCGCGGTGTACGGGCTGCTGCGGGAGGAGGGATTCGTGAAGGAGTCGATCGAGCTCGACCCGGACGCGGTCCTCGACTACCTGCTACCGATCATCGAGCCCGCGCAGGTGGAGGAGTTCAGCTTCACCCGGAGCTGGATCCGTGACCAGGCGGCTCGGATAGCCGATCCGCGCTCCCCCGCCCATCAGCTGGGCCGCCAGCTGAATCTCCCGCCGTCCTATGTGCTGATCCACCGGGTGACGCTCAGCACGATCGGGGTGCTGTGCCAGCTGGGGGCGACGGTCCGGCTGCGGGAGGAGCTGGAGACGTGGCTGCCCGGATTCGTCGCGGAGGGCGAGGCGGAGGCAGAGGCCGATGAGGACGCGGAAGCCGATGAGAGTACGGAGGCCGATGAGGCACGGGAAGCGGATGGCCCGGCGGAGGCCGACGAGGTCACAGGGCGCGGAGGGGCTGCGGCCGGGCTGACGAAGCGCCTCGACGAGGAGCGTGACGGGAACGACGAGCCGGAGGGGAAGGCCGTCCGGGCGTAGGTCACGGGGGCGGGGCCGAGTGGGGCCGGGCGGGGCGCGGTCACCACCAGAGCGAGTCGAGGCGGCTTTCGACCGCGCGGATGTGCAGGCGGGCGCAGTTGTCACAGAAGTGGAGACGGCGTCCGTCCTCCAGGGAGCAGAGCCAGGTCGGAGGGGCCGTGTCGCCATCGGCGACGGTCCCGCAGCGGGCACAGACCACGTGTCCGTCGACGGCCTGGGCCGCGTCCACGGGCCGGACCACATTGGCCGCGTCAGCCGCGCCAGCCACGTCGCCGGGCTGAATCTCGGCTGCGGGCGGGGCCGCGTCCACGCCCCGGACGGCGGCCGCGGGTTGGGGTTCAGCTGGGGGCTGGGGTGCGGCCGCAGGTTGGGGTTCAGCTGGGGCTTGGGGTGCGACCGCGGGTTGGGGCGCGTCGGTCGGCCGGACCACGTCGGCGGGCCGGACGCCCGGCGCGGGTCGGGTCACCTCGGCGGGCTGGTGCGCGTCGGCGGGCCGGGCAGGGGTTTGGGGCTCCTCGTCCACCTGGTGACGATATCCCCGCGGGCTGACGGGCGCGCGGTGGCGCGACGCGGGGCCGCCCCGGTGGGACGGCCCCGCGATGGGTGTGACTGCACGGTCAGTGCATGACCGCCATGGCCAGCGCGCGGCGGGCGCGCAGCGAGGCGCGCTCCGCCCGGCGCTGCATCCGGCGGGCGGCGAGCAGGCGGGCCGACCGGCGGTCCTCCTGGGCCTCCCGCAGGCGCTCGTGCATATGCGCACGGGCCAGGGCTTCTGGGATGAGTTGCATTTCGCGGGTCCTGTTCTGACGCGAGTCGTTCGCGCCGATGACGGTGACGTCGGGGGTGGCGGAGCCGACCGGCTCCTTCGTGGGGGTGATCATCAGTGCCTGATTCCGAGGGTCATGTGTGTGGGGGCGGTCGATCGTTCCGAGGCGCGGACCGTATGCGGGGGCGGGGACCCCACAGGCGGCGGTCACGCTGCGACCGGGTTCTTGCGCGGGCGGCCACGCGGCCGCTTGCGGGCGACGACGACACCCTGGACGAACAGCTCGCCACCCCAGACGCCCCACGGCTCGCGGCGGTCCTTGGCACCGGCGAGGCAGGCCTCGACCAGCGGGCAGGTACGGCAGAGGGACTTGGCGTACTCGACGTCGGCCGGCGACTCGGCGAAGAACACCTCGGGGTCGTAGGAGCGGCAGGGGACGGGGACGCCGAGGTTCTCGATGGCGTCGTCGAGCGCGGTGAGCGTGGTGAGCGGGGTCAAGGTGGAGTCCTCCGTGGAGCCGGGCGGTGAGACCGGGGTGGAAAGCGGTACTGACGGGGCGTGCGTTTCGATGTGCACGGTGGGTGGTGTCCTCGTCTGGGTCGTGCCGGCCTGTTGGGCCGGTTGGCTGCTGGTACCAGGTCCTGCTGGTCCCGAGGCTCCTTCGTCGCGCTCCGTCCGTTCGGACAAAACAAAAGGGCCGCGGATCCCGAGTGGGGTTCCGCGGCCCTGAAGGCGCCGGCCTGATGCTGGATCAGGCTGGATCGCTCCAGGGTTCAGGCCCACGGAAGGCCCACATCGTGTGGTGCTGCTGCGTCTGCTGATCGGCTCCGGCACCGGCCGCCGCGAAGGCATAGGCCTGGGCCTGCGCTGCCTTCACTACTGCTGCCACCGGTGCCTCGATCGGTCGCTCATTGCGCTCCCGCATCGCGGGCAGGCTCACCGGAGACAGCGGACGAACGACGGAGACGCCGGACAGACCGGTGGCACGGAGGGAGACAGCCGCAGAGCGGGTGAGGCCGAGCGAGCAGGCGGAGACGACCGAAAGACCGGTCATTTTCTGGGCTCCGATAATGCTGATCACTTCAATCGCCTCCTCTCGGCGTCTCAGGGGACCGGCCGGAACCGGTCCTGCGTATAGGGGTTAAGTACAGCACGGAATCAGGGCTTCAGAGAAGTCGCTGTTCCCGTGGTAGAGAACCTATGGTGACGACTGGGGCGGGCGCAAACCATTTTCTCGACGAGTTTTCCTCAGTCCTCGTCACTGCCCTCCGCGGGATCGTCACCAACCTCTTCACCTGCGCAGATGGCCAGAACGTCGGCGCCGAAGCGGTGCAGCTTACGGGTGCCGACGCCCGCGATGACGACCAGTTCGCCCTCCGTGGAGGGCACGGCCTCGGCGATGGCCATGAGGGTCTTCTCGGTGAACACGCAGAAGTCCGGCTGGCCCAGCAGCGACGCCTGGGCGGCACGCCAGTCGTGCAGCCGCTCGTACAGCGCCTCGTCCATGTCGGAGGGGCACTCCTCGCAGCGCATCAGCTTCATCTCGCCCGCGTCGGTGAGTGTCCGGCCGCAGACCCGGCAGCGCACCGGCTTGTGCGGCCTCCTCTCGGCCGCCGCCCTCGCCCCGACGGCCGTCGTCCGGCCGGAGCCGCGGTCGATCCCCCCGCCGCCACCGGCGGCGCCCCGGCCTCCGGCGGCGGTCGAGCCGGGGCGCAGCCCGTTCAGGAAGCGGGTGGGCCGTCGGCCCGCCCGGCCACCCGGTGACCGGGACAGCGACCAGGAGAGCGAGAGGTGGACCCGGGCGCGGGTGATGCCGACGTACAGCAGGCGGCGCTCCTCCTCGACCTGCTCGTCGGTCCTGGCGTAGGCGATCGGCATCATGCCCTCGGTCAGGCCGACCAGGAACACGGCGTCCCATTCGAGGCCCTTCGCCGCGTGCAGCGAGGCCAGGGTCACCCCCTGGACCGTCGGGGCGTGCTGGGCGGCGGCCCGCTCGTCCAGCTCTCGCACCAGGTCGGTCAGGGTCGCCCCGGGCTTGGCCCGCTCGAAGTCCTCCGCGAGGCGGACCAGGGCGGCCAGTGACTCCCAGCGGTCGCGCACGGACCCCGATCCGGCGGGCGGGCGGGTCGTCCAGCCCTTGGTGGAGAGGACCGCCCGGACCTGGGAGGCCAGGTCCTCCGCCCCGTCGAGCAGGGAGTCGTTGCGCCCCGCGCGGGCCGCGCCGCGCAGGGCGGTGCCCGCCTCCCGTACCTCCGCGCGCTCGAAGAACCGCTCGGCTCCGCGCAGCTGGTAGGGCACCCCGGCGTCCGCGAGGGCCTGTTCGTAGACCTCGGACTGGGAGTTGACCCGGTAGAGCACGGCGATCTCCCCGGCCGGGACGCCGGCCGCGATCAGCTCGCGGATGCGCCGGGCGGTGGACTCGGCCTCCTGGGGTTCGTCGGGATATTCCGCGTAGACCGGCTCGGGTCCCTTGTCGCGCTGTGAGACCAGCTCCAGCCGGTGGTCGGCCGCCTTGCCGTGGGCCTGGCTCAGCAGGCCGTTGGCGAGGTGGACGACCTGGGGGGTGGAGCGGTAGTCCCGGACCAGCTTGACGACGGTCGCCCCGGGGTGGCGGGTGCGGAAGTTCAGCAGGTGGTCGGGGGTGGCTCCGGTGAAGGAGTAGATCGTCTGGCTGGCGTCGCCGACGACGCAGAGGTTGTCCCGGTCGCCGACCCAGAGGTCGAGCAGCCGCTGCTGGAGCGGGCTCACGTCCTGGTATTCGTCGACGACGAAGTGCTGGTACTGGCCGCGCACGTGGTCGGCGATGTCGTGGCGGTCCTGGAGGATGCCGACGGTGAGCAGCAGCACGTCCTCGAAGTCGATGACCGAGCGGTCCCGCTTGAGCTGTTCGTACGTGGAGTAGACCTGGGAGAGCACCGCCGGGTCGCGCGGGGCGTCGCGCTGGGTCTTGGCGACCGCGGCCGGATAGTCGGCGGGGACGGTCTGGGTGACCTTGGCCCACTCGATCTCCCCGGTGACGTCCCGCAGCTCGTTGCGGTCGAGCCGGAGCTGGCAGCGGGCGGCCGCTTCGGAGACCAGCTGCACCTTCCGCTCCAGGAGCCGGGGCAGCTCCCCACCGACGGCTTTCGGCCAGAAGTACTGGAGCTGGCGGAGCGCCGCGGAGTGGAACGTCCGCGCCTGGACCCCGGTCGCGCCGAGCTGGCGGAGACGGCCGCGCATCTCTCCGGCGGCCCGGTTGGTGAAGGTGACGGCGAGGACCGTGGCGGGCTGGAGGATGCCCGCCCGCACCCCGTAGGCGATGCGGTGGGTGATCGCGCGGGTCTTGCCCGTCCCCGCTCCGGCCAGTACGCACACCGGTCCGTGCAGGGCGAGAGCCACCTCGCGCTGCTCGGGGTCGAGCCCGTCGAGCACGGCGTCCGGGGTCTCGGGAACCTGCGGGAAGAGAGGGGAGTGCGTTGCTGCTGTCACCCCGCCATGCTGCCAGGTCCCCTGGGGCGGGTGCGGCGGTTGTCCACAGGGGTGCGGGATTCGTCGTACCGGGAAGTCCCGCCGGAGTGGCCCGGGGCGGTCCGGGGCGGTTGGGGGAATGGCGGCCGCGTCCCGTACGTTCCCTTCCGTGCGGGGAGGCCGCGGAGAGCCGCCGCACCGCACGGGACGCTGCCGGCCGCGCAGCGGTTGGGACGAGACGAAGGAGCGCCAGCGACATGGCGGGCACTGTGACGATGTACAGCACCACCTGGTGCGGCTACTGCCGTCGGCTGAAGAGCCAGATGGACCGCGAGGGCATCGCGTACAACGAGGTCAACATCGAGCACGACCCGGAGTCGGCCGCTTTCGTCGAGAAGGCGAATGGCGGAAACCAGACGGTGCCGACGCTGCTGGTCGTCGCCGCGAGCGGGACGGAGTCCGTCATGACCAACCCCTCGCTGGCTCAGGTGAAGCAGGCGATGGCCGCCTGATCCGAGGCGCTTCGAAGATCATTCGGAGCCCCTTCGGAAAGCCTTCCGACGCGCCGCCGCCCCCCGCATCGCCGGGGGCGGCGGCGCGTCCGGCTCCCCGGCCCCAGGGCCGGTGTCAGCCGGGGCGGCGGGCGGCGCCCGGCTTCGGGAGCGGCCTGCCGTACCAGAGTTCGATCAGCCGGGCGGCGATCGAGATACCGAACGGGGGCATCACCTCGCCGGACTCGAAGGCGGCGGCGAGGTCCTCGCGGGAGAACCAGCGGGCCTCCTCGATCTCCTCGCCGTCGACGTCGATCTCCGAGGTGGTGGCGCGGGCCAGGAAGCCGAGCATCAGGCTGGAGGGGAAGGGCCACGGCTGGCTGGCGACGTACTCGACCTCGCCGATGGTGATGCCCGCCTCCTCGTACACCTCGCGGATCACGGACTGCTCGATCGATTCGCCCGGTTCGACGAACCCGGCGAGCGTGGAGAAGCGGCCCTCCGGCCAGTGCACCTGGCGGCCGAGCAGGGCCCGGTCCTGGTCGTCGGTGACCAGCATGATGACGGCCGGGTCGGTCCGCGGGTAGTGCTCGGCCCCGCAGGCCTGGCAGCGCCGGATGTGCCCGGCGGCGGCGATGACGGTGCGTTCGCCGCAGCGGGAGCAGAAGCGGTGCAGGCGCTGCCAGTTCTCCAGGGCCACCGCGTGGACCATCAGACCGGCGTCGCGGGCGCCGAGCAGCAGACCCGCCTCACGGAGTCCGGCCGGGCGGGCCGACTGGTCCATGCGGCCGGGCAGCGCGTCCTTCTGGAGCGCGAAGTAGCTGACGCCGTCCTCGTCGGTGCCGAGGAAGTAGCGGTGGGTCTCGGTGACCGGGGCCTCGAAGGCGGGGGTCATGACGATCCCGGTGCCGCCGTCGGGGGTGTCGTCGATCAGCACCTGCCCGCCGGAGACGACGAAGACGCGGGTCGTCGGGTGGCTCCACGCCGCGGCCAGCCACGCCTCGTCAAGGCGGTGGTGGGCCGCGCGGTCGATGCCGCTGGGCGCGGTGAGGCCGATCGGGCGGTCCGTGGTGGCGTTGTCGAAGGTGCTCACAGGTGCTTCCTACTCCCCCTGGACGGATCGGGTGTGCGGAGGTACGCGGAGGTGCGGAGGGCCCGGTCTGCTCCATCGGTACGGGACACGGGGTTCCGCGGGACCGGCGAGGTTCCGCACGTCCGCGGGACCGGCGAGGTTCCGCGCGTCCGTCGGCAGGAGAGCCTTCCGTGCGTTCATCGGCCGAGCGCCGTGGCCATCTCGCCCCACAGGTACGCGGTCGTCTCCACGCCCTTCAGCAGCAGGTCCAGCTCCACCTTCTCGTTGGGGGCGTGCCAGCCGTCGGAGGGTATGGATATGCCGAGAAAGAGGACGGGCGCGCCGAGCACGTCCCGGAGGTCGGCGGCGGGGCCCGAGCCTCCTTCGCGGGTGAAGAGGACCTCCGTGCCGAAGGCCCGGCCCATCGCACGGGCGACCGCCTGGAGGGCGGGGTGGTCCAGCGGGGTCAGGCAGGGGCGGGTGGCGGGCTGGAAGGCGATGGTGTGCCGGATACCGGCCGGGATACGGGACTCGGCCCAGGCGCGGACCGCCTGCTGCACGTGTGCGGGGTCCTGCCCGTCGACCAGCCGGAAGCTGATCTTCGCCAGGGCGGCGGAGGGGATGATCGTCTTGCTGCCCGCGCCCTGGTAGCCGCCGCCGATGCCGTTGACCTCGGCGGTGGGTCGGGCCCAGATCCGCTCCAGCGTGGAGTATCCGGACTCGCCGGTGACGGCCTGGGACTTCGCCGTACGCAGCCAGGTCGCCTCGTCGAAGGGGAGCCGGGCGAAGAGGTCCCGCTCGGTGTCGGTGAGGTCGGTGACCCCGTCGTAGAAGCCGGGTATCGCGACCCGGCCGTCCTCGTCGTGGAGGGCGGCGACCAGGCGGGCGATCTCGGTGGCCGGATTGGGGACGGCTCCCCCGAACGAACCGGAGTGGATGTCCTGAGCGGGGCCGTGCAGCTGGATCTCGCACTCGGTGAGGCCGCGCATGCCGGTGCAGACGGTCGGGGTGTCCGCGTCCCACATGCCGGTGTCGGAGACGATGACCGCGTCGGCGGCGAGCCGGTCGGCGTGCCGCTCGACGAGGGCCCGGAAGTTCGGGGAGCCCGACTCCTCCTCGCCCTCGATCAGGAGCTTGAGGTTCACGGCGGGGCTCGTGCGGCCGGTCGCGGCGAGGTGGGCCCGGACGCCGAGGGTGTGGAAGAACACCTGGCCCTTGTCGTCGGCCGCGCCGCGTCCGTACATCCGGCCGTCCCGGATCACCGGCTCGAACGGGTCGGTGTCCCAGCCGTCCTCGCGGGCGGCGGGCTGTACGTCGTGGTGTCCGTAGACCAGCACGGTCGGGGCGTCCGGGTCCTCGCTGGGCCACTCGGCGAAGACCGCGGGGGCGCCGGGGGTCTCCCAGATCTCGGTGGCCGGGAAGCCGGTCTCCTTGAGTTTGGCGCCCAGCCACTCGGCGCTGCGCCGTACGTCTCCGTCGTGTTCCGGCTGTGCGGACACGGACGGGATGCGCAGCCACGCGGCGAGGTCGTCGAGGAACGCCGCGCGGTGCAGTTCGGTGTACGTACGGACGGCTCTGTCCGGGGTGTCACTCATGCTCGTGAGCCTATCCGTCCCGCGGGGGCGGGTCGTCCAGCAGGATCCGCTCCAGCTCCGCCCGTCCCGGCAGTCCCCGCGGGTGGACGGTCTCGCCGGTGCGTACGTAGAGGAAGGTGGCGGTGACCGCGTCGAGCGGCAGTCCGTGCAGCTCGGCCCAGGCCAGCCGGTAGACGGCGAGCTGGAGGGGGTCGGCGGTGCGGTGGCGGGTGGTCTTCCAGTCGACGATCTCGTACGTCTCGCCGGTGCGGTAGACCGCGTCGATCCGGCCCCGGACCACCCGGCCCGCGAGCGTGATCTGGAACGGGGTCTCCACGCGGTAGGGCGTGCGCCGGGCGTACGGTGTCCGCTCGAAGGCCTCCTTCAGCTCGGCGAGATCCCGCTCGTCGGCGATCTCCGCGTCGCTCTCGTCGCCCCCGGGCAGCTCGTCGGGGCCCAGCATGGGCAGCGGCAGCTCCTCGTAGCGGGACTCCACCCAGGCGTGGAACCGGGTGCCCCGGCGGGCGGCGGGCTGTGGGGGCCGGGGCATGGGCCGGGCCAGCTCCTTGGCGAAGGCGTCCGGGTCCTCGGCCAGGCGCAGCAGCTGGGTGGCGGAGAGCGCGGCGGGGACGACGACCTCGCGCACGGTGGCGCGGGCCCGGCGCAGCTCTCCGGCCAGAGCGTCCAGGTCCCGGTCCCAGGAGGCGAGCGTGCGGGCCTCCTCGGGAGTGAGCCGGTCCGTCTGCCGCCCCTCGGCCTGCTGCTCCCCCCGGTCCTCTGTCTGCTGCTCCTGCCGATCCTCTGGCTCCTGCTCCTCCCGCTCCCGCTCGTCCGCCCCTTGCTCGTTGGCCTCGTACTCCCCCGCCTCCTGCTCCTCCTGCGGGTGGCGGGCGGCGGGGACGTGGGGGATCGCCTCACGGGGTCCCGCCTCACGGCGGGTCTCCGGGGCGGCGGGCGGCGTCGCGGGGCGCTCGGTGGGAAGCGCGTCCCAGTCCCACTCCTCGTCCGCCGGCGGGCCGCCCGCCAGTGCCTCGTCGAGCGGCGCCTCGTCCTCGTCCCCGTGGACCGGTACGTCGTCGGGGCCGGGCGCGTACGCCGACGGCTGCGCGGTCTCGGACGTGACCAGCCGTTCCAGGTGGGCCAGCACCGTGTCCCGGGCCGTGCGGCGGCGGGTGAGGGCGTCGGTGTCGAGCGGGAGCGGCCAGGCCTGGTCGGCGTCCCGCTCCGCGAGGGCGGGGTTCTCCTCGTCCTCGGCGGGCTCGTCCGCCCAGGCCTCGATCTCGCCGTGGCCCGCCGCGCAGTGCTCGTACAGCGCCTCCAGGAAGGCGGACGGGCCGCGCGGCTTCTTCTGGGACGGGCCCCACCAGTGGCCGGAGCCGAGGAGGAGGGAGCGGGGGCGGGTGAAGGTGACGTACCCCAGGCGCAGCTCCTCCGTGTGCTGGTGCTCCTTCATCTCCGCCTTGAACGCCTTCATGCTCCTGGCGTCGAACGTGTCCAGCGCCGGGAGCGTCGGGGCGTCGCCGCGCAGGGCGTGCGGGAGCACCTTGGCCTGTGCGGTCCAGGCGTCCCGGGACTGGCCGCTGGGGAACTGGCCGGTGACCAGTCCGGGCACGGCGACGACGTCCCACTCCAGGCCCTTGGACTTGTGCGCGGTGAGGACCTTGACGGTGTTCTCGCCGCCGGGCAGCGCGTTGTCGAGGCCCTTCTCGTACTGCGTGGCGGTGCGCAGGAAGCCGAGGAAGGCGAGCAGCGACGCCTCGCCGTCCAGGGAAGCGAACCGGGCCGCCGTGTCCAGGAAGTTGGCGAGGGTCTCGCGGCGGCGGGCGGCCAGCGCGCGGGGGGAGGCGGACAGCTCGACCTCCAGACCGGTGGTGGCGAGGATGCGGTGCAGGACGTCCATCAGCGGGTCCGCGAGCGATCGGCGCAGGTCGCGCAGCTCCCGGGCGAGGCGGGCGAAGCGCACCCGGGCGTCGGACGAGAACGGCAGCCCGTCGTCGGCCGCGTCCCCCGCGATGAGGAAGGTGTCCAGGGCGTCCGCGAGCGATATCACCTCGGCCGGGTCCGTGCCCTCCACTGCCTCCGTGAGCCGCCGGTCCGGGTCGGCGTCGTCCCCGTGGGCCGCCCGGTGCACGAGCAGGCGGGCGCGGCGGCCCAGGAGGGCGAGGTCGCGGGGGCCGATGCGCCAGCGCGGTCCGGTGAGGAGGCGGACCAGGGAGGCGTTGGCCCCCGGGTCCTGGAGGACCTCGCAGACGGCGACCAGGTCGGCCACCTCCGGCAGGTGCAGCAGCCCGGCCAGGCCGACCACCTCGACGGGGATGTCCCGGGCGACCAGGGCCGCCTGGATCTCCGGGAAGTCTCCGGCGGTGCGGCACAGCACGGCGATCTCCCCGGGCGGGGTGCCGGTGCGCACGAGGTGCGCGAGGGAGTCGGCGAGCCAGTCGATCTCCTCCGTGTGGGTGGCCAGCAGGGCGCAGCGGACCATGCCGTCGCGCTCCGCACCCGGGGCGGGGCGCAGGGCCTCCACACCCTCGTGCATCGCGCGCAGCGGTGCGGCGAGGCCGTTGGCGAGCTGGAGGAGGCGGCCGCCGCTGCGGCGGTTCTCGCTGAGGCTGTAGCGGGTGGCGGGGGCGCCGTCGGCGTGCGGGAAGTGCTCGGGGAAGTCGTCCAGGTTGGCCACGGACGCGCCGCGCCAGCCGTAGATCGCCTGGCAGGGGTCGCCCACGGCGGTCACCGCGTGACCGGCAGCCCCCCGCTCCGTACCCCTGCCGAACAGGGCGGACAGCAGCAGCCGCTGGGCCACCGAGGTGTCCTGGTACTCGTCGAGGAGGACGACCCGGAACTCGTCGCGCAGGATCTCCCCCACTTCGGGCCGGGTCAGGGCCAGCTCGGCGGAGAGCGCGATCTGGTCGCCGAAGTCGATGAGGTCCCGGTCGCGCTTGGCGGTGCGGTAGCGATCGGTGAGAGCGAGAAGGGAGCGGCGGGCCTCGGCGGTCTCGGGGATCCTGCGCAGCTCGGCGTTGCTGAGCTCGGCGGCGGCCAGCTCCCGCAGCAGCCCGGTGTCGTACGTCTCCAGCCGCTCCGGCCGCACGAGGTGTTCGGACAGCTCCGCGTCGAGGGCGAGGAGGTCGCTGACCAGGGTGGCGAAGGAGCGGGTGAGCGCCGGATACGGGCCGGGCGCCTCGCGGAGCACCTTGGCCGCGAGCTGGTAGCGGGTGGCGTCGGCGAGGAGGCGGGTGGCGGGCTCCAGGCCGATGCGCAGGCCGTGGTCGGTGAGGAGGCGGCCGGCGAAGGCGTGGTACGTGGAGATCGTGGGCTCGCCCGGGGGGTGGTCCGGGTCGATGACATCGGGGTCGGTGACCCCGGCGGCGACCAGCGCCCGGCGGACCCGCTCGGCCAGCTCGCCCGCCGCCTTGTTGGTGAAGGTGAGGCCGAGGACCTGCTCGGGCGCGACCTGGCCGGTGCCGACGAGCCAGACGACGCGGGCGGCCATCACCGTGGTCTTCCCCGACCCGGCTCCGGCCACGATCACCTGCGGGGCGGGCGGCGCGGTGATGCAGGCCGTCTGCTCCGGGGTGAACGGAATCCCGAGGAGCTCCTTGAGCTGCTCGGGATCGGTGATACGTGCGGACACAGGAGAAACGGTAACCGGGGCCACTGACAACCCGGTACGAACCGGGTGCGAGGGCTGTGCGGCGGCTACTCCACCACCTGCCGCCCCTCCGGCTGCGCGCTGCACGAGGCGCGGAAGGAGCAGTGCGCGCAGTGGGTGCCGGTGGTGGGCGTGAACCGTTCGTCCAGCACCTTCCCGGCGGCCGTGGCGAGCAGGTCCCCGACCCACTCCCCCACCAGCGGCTCCTGCGCCTGCACCTTGGGGAAGCTCTCGCCGCCCTCCTTCTTGGGCGCGGGCTGGCGGAGCTGCACGAGTTCGGCACCGCCCGGCTCGGGGCGCTCCCCGGCGAAGACCTCGTCGACCGCGCCCTCGCGGACGGCGAGCTGGTAGACGGCGAGCTGGGGGTGAGCGGCCACCTCGTCCCTGGTGGGCGCGGCCTTGCCGGTCTTGAAGTCGACCACGTAGGCGCGGCCCTCGGCGTCCTGTTCGACCCGGTCCATGGAGCCCCGGATCCGGACGGCGTAGTCGCCCGCCTCCAGGGTGACGTCGAAGTCGTGCTCGCTGGCGGCGGGGGCCCGGCCGCCCCGGTCCAGGACGTGCCAGTGCAGGAAGCGCTCCAGGGCCGCGCGGGCCTGGTCCTTCTCCTGTTCGGACTTCCAGGGGGCGTCGAAGGCGAGGCCGTTCCAGACGGAGTCCAGGCGCTCCATGAGGACGTCCAGGTCGGCGGGGGTCCGGCCGGAGGCGACCTCGTCGGCGAGTACGTGGACGACGTTGCCGAACCCCTGGGCGGCGGTGGCCGGCGCGTCGGCCTTCACCTCGCGGCCCAGGAACCACTGGAGGGCGCAGGTGTTGGCGAGCTGGTCCAGGGCGGAGCCGGAGAGCGCGACCGGCTGGTCCCGGTCGCGCAGCGGGACGGCGGAGCGGGTGGGCTCCTCCAGGCCCCACCAGCGGTACGGGTGGGCCGCGGGCACCAGCGGCTGCCCCTCGTCGTCGGTGAGCGCCGCGAGCCGGGCGAGGCGGTGGGCGGCGGCGTCACGCAGGGTGTCGGACGCGGCGGGGTCCACGGTGGTGGCGCGCAGCTCGGCGACGAGCGCGGCGACGGCGAGGGGGCGGCGCGGGCGGCCGGTGACCTCGCGGGGTTCGACGCCCAGCTCGGTGAGGAAGCGGGAGGGCTGGTCGCCGTCGTCGGCGGGGGCCTTCACGGCGGTGACGACGAGACGGTCACGGGCCCGGGTGGCGGCGACGTAGAAGAGCCTGCGCTCCTCGGCGAGGAGGGCGCCCGGTGTCAGCGGCTCGGCGAGCCCGTCGCGGCCGATCCGGTCCGCCTCCAGGAGCGAGCCGCGGCGGCGCAGGTCGGGCCAGAGCCCCTCCTGGACCCCGGCGACGACGACGAGCCGCCACTCCAGGCCCTTGGAGCGGTGGGCGGTCATCAGGCGTACGGCGTCGGGGCGGGCGGTCCGCCGGGTGAGGGTATCGGCGGCGATGTCCTGGGCGTCGACCTCTTCGAGGAAGTTGAGGGCCCCGCGCCCCCCGGTGCGCTCCTCGGCGCGCGCCGCCGTCTCGAACAGGGCGCACACCGCGTCGAGATCGCGGTCGGCGTTGCGCCCGCCCGCCCCGCCGCGCAGCGCGGCCCCCTCCAGTCTGCGGGGCCAGGGGGTGCCGCTCCACAGGGTCCACAGGGCCTCCTCGGCGGTGCCGCCGCCTTCGAGCAGCTCGCGGGCCTTGCGCAGGAGCGCACCGAGGCGCTGCGCTCCGTGGGCGTACGCCGGATCGTGCGTCACCAGGCGTTCCGGCTCGGCCAGGGCACGGGCCAGCAGCTCGTCGGAGGGGGCGGGGGTGCGTACTCCCGCGGCCCGCTCCTCGTCGCGCAGGGCCCGGCCGAGGCGGCGCAGGTCGGCGGCGTCCATGGAGCCGAGGGGGGAGGCGAGGAGGGTGAGGGCGGTCTCGGTACCGAGCCAGGGCCGCGGCCCGCGCCCGTCCCGCCCCGCGGCCTGTTCTTCCTGCCCGTCGCGCTCGTCGCCCGGCTGTTCCTGCACGTCCCGCTCGTCGCCCGGCTGCTCCCGGCCGTCGCGTTCGTCGCCCGGCTGCTCTTGCCCGTCGCGCTCGTCGCCAGGCTGTTCCCGGCCGTCGCGCCCGTCGCCCGGCTGCTCATGCACGTCCCGCTCGTCGCCCGGCTGCTCTTGCCCGTCGCGCTCGTCGCTCGGCTGCTCCCGGCCGTCGTCCTCTTCCTCGGCCGTCCGGTGTGTGTGCAGCGCTGCCGTGGCCACTGTCCGCAGCGCCGTCAGCAGCGGGGCCACGGCCGGTTCGTGGCGCAGCGGGAGGTCGTCGCCGTCGACCTCCAGGGGGACGCCCGCCGAGGTGAGGGCGCGGCGGACGGCGGGCAGCGAGCGGCCTCCGGCCCGGACCAGCACGGCCATCTCCCGCCACGGCACCCCGTCCTCCAGATGGGCGCGGCGCAGCAGGTCCGCGATGTTCTCCAGCTCCGTGGACGCGGTCGGGTAGGTGTACGTCTCCACGCGGCCGCCGTCCCGGACGGCGTGCGGCTCGCGGTGGGCGCGGACCGTGTCGGCGGGCAGCCGGGGCAGCGGCATCCGCCGGGTGAGCAGCCGGGTCGCGGCGAGCAGCCCGGAGCCGGACCGGCGGGAGGTGGCGAGGACGCCCACGGGTGCGGGGGCCCCGTCCGCCCGGCGGAAGGTGTCCGGGAAGTCGAGGATGCCGTTCACATCGGCGCCCCGGAACGTGTAGATGGACTGGTCGGGGTCGCCGAAGGCGATCAGCGTCCGGCCGCCGCCGAGGTCGCCGCCCCTCCCCCGCCCGTCGGCGGGCCGCCCGGCCCCCGTGCCCGCCCCGCGCCCCGGGGTCCGCCCCCGGTTCCCCGCCAGCGCGTGCAGCAGGCGCACCTGCGCCGGGTCGGTGTCCTGGTACTCGTCGACGTACACCGCGTCGTACGCCTCCGCGAGCCGCGCCGCGACCTCGGGACGCTCGGCGAGCAAGACCGCGCGGTGGACCAGTTCGGCGTAGTCCAGGACGCCCTGGGCGTCGAGGACGTCGAGGTACTCCGCGAGGAACTGGGCCGCGGCCGTCCAGTCCGGGCGGCCCGTGCGGCGGGCGAAGGCGGCCAGCGCGTCCGGGCCCAGGCCCAGCTCGCGGCTGCGGGCCAGCACGGCGCGCACCTCGTCGGCGAACCCGCGGGTGGTCAGGCAGGCCCGCAGCTCGTCGGGCCAGCGGACGTGGGCCAGGCCCTCCCGTTCGAGGTCGATCTGGCCCGCGAGCAGTTCGCGGACGGTGACGTCCTGCTCGGGGCCGGACAGCAGCCGCAGCGGATCGGCGAAGAGGTCGGCGTCCTGGTGGGCGCGGACCAGGGCGTAGGAGTACGCGTGGAAGGTCGTGGCCTGCGGGCCGCGGGCGGCGCCGAGCCGGGCGGCCAGTCGGTCGCGCAGTTCGACGGCGGCCTTGCGGCTGAAGGTGAGGACGAGGATGCGGGCGGGGTCGGTGCCCCGGTTCACCCGCGCCGCGACGGACTCGACGAGCGTGGTGGTCTTGCCGGTGCCGGGTCCGGCGAGGACCAGCAGCGGCCCGCCGGGGTGATCAACCACCGCGCGCTGGGCTGCGTCCAGCAGGGGGGGCTCCACGGAGCCCGGCGGGGTGCGCACCAGCCGGTACGCGCCCGCGGTCCGCGGCCGTGACTCACGGTGCGGACTGTGCCGGGTGGAGGAAGTGCTCACGTGGATCGCCGGTCCTGGTGGGTGTACAGGTGGTGGACAACGAGGAAGAAACAACGGGGAACGAGGTCGGACGCGGAGTCGTCGGGAGGTCGGGGCGGCCGCCGCGTCCTGGTCGCGGTCGGAGAAGTCTCGGAAGTGGGGGAAGTCTGGGAAGCCGGGGAATCCAGGTGGTCCAGGTGGTCCAGTAGTCGGGAAAGTCGAGGAAGGGGGCGGACCGTGCCGCGCGATGACGACGCTACGCCGGCGGAGGCGCGGGACGCGGCGGGCGTGCCCCGCCCCGCCCCGCGTGGCCCCGCCTCGCGTGCGGCGGGTCCGGCCCGGGTGCCGCGTCCGGCCCGGGGGCCGCACCTGTCCTCCCGGCCGCCGTCGTCAGGTGGGGGGTTCCCCGCGCCCGTGCCCGTCCGCGCCGGTGCCGTCCCAGCGGGCGTGGCGCATGTCGAGGCGTGGCACATGGCCCTCCGCCTGCCGGGACGCTCCGCGGAGCGGGGTGCCCTCGGCGTGGTAGTGCTCCAGGGCACGGAGCTCGGCGCCCGGGAGCAGCGCCCCGTCGGCCCTGACGACACGCCACCACGGCACGGCGGACCCGTACAGCGCCATGGCCCGGCCGACCTGGCGTGGCCCGCCGTCGCCCAGCCACTCCGCGACATCGCCGTACGTCATCACCCGGCCGGGCGGGATCAGGTCGGCGACATCGAGGACGCGCTCGGCGTACTCCGGCAGCGCGGGGTGGTCCGGCGGCTGGGGGTGGTCCGGCGGCTCCGGGCCGGTCGGCGCGGTGCCGGGCCCGCCTCCGCCCGTCTGGTGCTGGCTCATCCGCCCCATCCTGCCGTACGCCACCGACAGCCCGCCCGGAACGGTGTCCGTCCGTCCACACCGCATGCGCGCAGGTGCAAAGGAGCGTATGTTGCGCTTCCCGCGCCCGTGCGATGCACCCTGATGCCCCCCTCTGTCTACGGGCCGTGCCACCATCATGCGGGCGGTGACCGGTGATACGAGAACACGAAGACGAACCAGAGGCGACGAAGGAGCAGGGCGTGCAGCCACCGAAGGCGGCCGACGCCTCCGATGCCGAGGGGCGCTCGTCGAGCGCTCCGGAGCGCTCCGGCGACGACTGGGACGACCGGGGCGAGCAGGACGAGCGGGACCAGCCGGATTTCCGTAACGATCGGGACACCGCGCCTCCCGGATACGCCGCGCCTTCCGGATACGCCGCGTCTCACGGAGACACCGAGCCCCACGGAGACACCGCCCCCGCGGAGGACGCCCCTCCCTCCGCCGCGGCGGAGGGACCCGCTGACGCCGTGCCCTCCGAAGACGCCACCGCCTCCCCCGCCGACGGTACGACCGGCGCGCCCACCGCCCCCCGCGGTCGTACCGACGGCCCCACCGCCTCCGGCTCCGGCCGGCTGGCCGGTTCGACACTGGCCTCCGCCGAGGCCGCCCTGAGCGACCGGGTCTCCGGTGACGAACCGCTGCTGCCCGCCCGGGTGCACCGCCCGTCGGATCTGATGCGGCTGCTCATCGGGGTCCTCGCGATCACGGTCCTGCTCGCGATCGCGGCCTTCGCCCAGGGCACCACCACCGGGCTGGAGAACGACATCTCCAAGGGCACCGAGCAGGCGCCCGATCTGCTGATCAAGATCGCCGGTCTGGTGTCCAGCATCGCCGTGCTGCTGGTGCCGGTCGCCTTCGCCATCGAGCGCCTGATCAAACGGGACGGGCTGCGCATCGCCGACGGCGTGCTGGCCGCGGTGCTCGCCCACGGGGTCACCCTCGCCACCGACCTCTGGGTCTCGCGGAGCGCGCCCGGCACCATCCAGGACGCCCTGACGCAGCCGCAGACGGCGGGCGGACTGACCGACCCGGTGCACGGCTACCTCGCGCCGGTCATCGCGTACATGACGGCGGTCGGGATGGCGCGGCGGCCGCGCTGGCGCGTGGTGCTGTGGGTGGTGCTGCTGCTCGACGCGTTCGCGATGCTCGTCGGCGGGTACACCACCCCGTTCTCGATCGTCCTGACGGTCCTGATCGGCTGGACCGTGGCGTACGGAACGCTGTACGCGGTCGGTTCCCCGAACGTCCGCCCGACCGGGCAGCACCTGATGGCGGGGCTGCGGCACGTCGGCTTCCGCCCGGTCGCCGCGATGCGCGCGGACGACGCCGCCGACCGCGAGCGGGACGACAAGGACAGCGCCGACCAGGGCGACCGGGGGCGGCGCTATCTGGTCACGCTGGAGGACGGGCCGCCGCTGGACGTCACCGTCGTCGACCGCGAGCAGCAGGCCCAGGGCTTCTTCTACCGGGCCTGGCGGCGGCTCACCCTGCGCACGCTCACCCAGCGGCGCTCCATCCAGTCGCTGCGCCAGGCGCTGGAACAGGAGGCGCTGCTCGCGTACGCGGCGATCGCCGCCGGGGCGAACGCGCCCAAGCTGATCGCCACCTCCGAGCTGGGGCCCGACGCGGTGATGCTCGTCTACGAGCACATCGGCGGCCGGTCCCTGGACCAGATGGAGGACGAGGAGATCACCGACGATCTGGTGCGCAGCGCCTGGCGTCAGGTGAAGGCTCTCCAGTCGCGCCGGATCGCGCATCGCAGGCTGACCGGTGACGCGCTGTTGGTGGATCGTTCCGGCAGCGTGTTCGTGACGGATCTGCGCGGCGGTGAGATCGCGGCCGGTGATCTGGTCCTGCGGATGGACGTGGCCCAGCTGCTGACCACGCTGGGGCTGCGGGTGGGGGCCGAACGGTCCGTCTCCGGGGCGCTGGCCGTGCTCGGCCCGGACGCGGTGGCGGACTGTCTGCCGCTGCTCCAGCCGATCGCGCTGAGCCGCTCCACCCGGGCGACGCTGCGCCGGATCGCCCGCGAGCGTTCGCAGCGCGAGCGGGAGGCCGTGGTGGAGGCCTCCCAGGCGGCCAAGCAGGCGAAGGCCGAGGCGGCGGGCGAGGAGAGCGCCTCGGACCGCAAGGCCGACCGCAAGGTGCACCGGACGGAGAAGCAGGCCGAGAAGCGGGCCATCGACGAGGCGCTGGAGGAGGCCCGCGAGGAGGATCTGCTCGCCCAGATCCGCCGCCAGGTGCTCCTGATCCGCCCGCAGGCCCCGGTCGAACCGGTCCGGCTGGAACGCATCAAGCCGCGCACCCTGTTCAGCTTCATCGCCGGGGCCATCGCCGCGTACTTCCTCATCTCCCAGGTCACGCAGGCGGACTTCGGGGCGGTCGTGGAGCAGGCGGAGTGGGGCTGGGTGGCGGCCGCCCTCGGCTTCTCGGCGCTGAGCTACGTGGCGGCCGCGATGAGCCTGCTGGGCTTCGTACCGGAGCGGGTGCCGTTCCTGAAGACGGTGCAGGCGCAGGTGGCGGGGTCGTTCGTGAAGATCGTGGCGCCCGCCGCCGTCGGGGGCGTGGCGCTGAACACCCGGTTCCTCCAACGTGCGGGGGTGCGCCCCGGTCTGGCGGTGGCGAGCGTGGGGGCCTCGCAGCTGTTCGGGCTCGGCTGCCACATCCTGCTGCTGGCGCTGTTCGGCTACCTCACGGGTACGGAGAAGACCCCGGACTCGCTGACCCCGTCCCGGACCGTGATCGCGGGTCTGCTGACGGTCGCGGTGCTGGTGCTGGTGGTGACGGCGATCCCGTTCCTGCGGAAGTTCGTGGTGACCCGGGTGCGGTCGCTGTTCGCCGGAGTGGTGCCGCGCATGCTGGACGTGGTGCAGCGGCCGCAGAAGCTGTTCACCGGCATCGGCGGCATGGTGCTGCTGACCGGGCTGTTCGTGCTCTGCCTGGACGCCTCCATCCGGGCGTTCAGCGGCCCGGACGTCCCGCAGCTGAGCTACGCGAGCATCGCGGTGGTCTTCCTCGCCGGGAACGCGCTCGGCTCGGCGGCCCCCACCCCGGGCGGGATGGGGGCGGTCGAGGGCGCCCTGACGCTGGGCCTGATCGCGGTCGGGCTGCCGAAGGAGGTCGCGGCGCCCGCGGTGCTGCTGTACCGCGTGATGACGCTGTGGCTGCCGGTGCTGCCGGGGTGGATCGCCTTCAACCAGCTGACCCGCAAGGGCGAGCTGTAGTCCATCGACGCGCGGGCGCGCCCGCCCGGATGTGCCGGGGCGCGGTCACGTGCCGGGGCACGGACACGCGCCGGCGCACGGCCCCCGCGGTCCGGCGGTCCGATGGTCCGGTGGTCCGGCGGTCCCGCCTCGCCACCCGCATGGACCGCGTCCGGCCGCGCTCCTCGGCGGCCCGCCGCACGATGGGGGCATGAGGACCTCTCCCGCTCTGCGCGCCGCCGCCCTCGCCGCCACCGCCACCGTGATCCTGCCGCTGGCCGGCTGTTCGGACGGGGGTGGCGGGGAGGGCTCGTCGGCCCCCACCGGGGCCTCGACCGCCTCGCCGTCCACCACCGCCGGGGACCTGGCCGCGCAGAAGCTGGAGTGGTCGCCGTGTCCGGCGCCGAACACGGCCCAGGGCGGCGGCGAGTCGCCGTCCCCGCTGCCCGGCGGCGTGGTGTGGGAGTGCTCCTTCATGGACGCGCCCCTCGACTACGCGAAGCCCGACGGCCGCACCGTGGAGCTGGCGCTGGTCCGGGCGAAGGCGAAGGACCAGAAGCGGCGGATCGGCTCGCTGGTGTTCAACTTCGGCGGTCCCGGCGCCTCGGGCGTGGCGACGCTCCCCGCCTTCGGTACGGAGTACGAACGGCTCCGCACCCGCTACGACCTGGTGAGCTTCGACCCGCGCGGGGTCGGCCGCAGCGAGGGCGTCGAGTGCGCGGACGACGCCCAGCTGGACGCCTTCTACCAGGAGGACTCCACGCCGGACGACGCGGCCGAGGAGAAGAAGTTCACGCAGGGACAGAAGGACTTCATCGCGGACTGCGAGAAGAACTCCGGCCCCGAACTCCCCTTCGTGGGCACCACGAACGCCGCCCGCGACATGGACCTGATGCGGACCGTGCTGGGCGACGACCGGCTGCACTACTTCGGTATCTCCTACGGCACCGAGCTGGGCGGCGTCTACGCCCACCTCTTCCCGGACAAGGTCGGCCGGGCGGTCTTCGACGCCGTGGTCGACCCGACGAAGGACTCCGAGCAGTCCTCCCTCGGCCAGGCCGAGGGGTTCCAGCTCGCCCTGGACAACTTCACGAAGGACTGCGCCGAGCGCGACGACTGCGCGCTGCCCGGGGCCACCCCGCAGGAGGTCGAGCAGGGGATCGCCGATCTGCTGGCCGAACTGGAGCAGCAGCCCATCGACGGGCTCGGCGACCGGGCGCTGACGCAGACGCTCGCCACCACGGGCATCGCCTCCGCGCTCTACTCCAAGGAGACCTGGCCGCTGCTCGAACAGGGTCTGGACGAGGCGGGCGGCGGGAACGGCGGGCTGCTGCTCGCGCTGGCCGACTCGCTCAACGGCCGCTCGGAGGACGGGCGGTACGACAACTCCAACGCCGCCAACCTCGCGATCAACTGCGCCGACAGCAAGCAGCGGTTCACCCTGGAGCAGACCAAGGCGGCCCTGCCCGCCTTCCGCAAGGCCTCCCCGCTCTTCGGCGACTACCTGGGCTGGGGCCTGATGGGCTGCACCGGCTGGCCGGTCACGGGCGCCTGGGAGACCCCCGACGTCAGCGCCCCGGGGGCCGCCCCGATCCTGGTCATCGGCAACACGGGCGACCCGGCGACCCCGTACGAGGGTGCGAAGGCGATGGTGGGGGAGCTGGGCAAGGGCGTCGGCGTGGAGCTCACGTACAAGGGCGAGGGGCACGGCGCGTACAACAGCAAGGACGCGTGCGTGCAGCGGGCCGTCGACGGCTACCTGCTGAACGGCAAGGTCCCGAAGTCGGGCGCGGTCTGCGGCTGATCCCGCTCCGGGGCGCGGTGCGCCGACCCCGGGCGGAGGGCGCCGGTCCCGGCCCCCGAGCCCGGTGCGGCGACCGGGCGGGGCGTGCCGGTCCCGGCTCTCAGCCCGGTGCGCCGGCCGGGCGCGGGGTGCGGAGCGCCTCGGCGAGGGGCTCCGCCCCCGGGCCCGCCAGCCAGCGGTCGAAGCCCAGCAGGAAGGGGAACTCTGCGCGCAACTCGTCGAGGTCCGCGTTCCCCGCCAGCCTGCCGTCGTCGACGAGCGCCAGCAGCAGGCCGAGGACCCCGTCCGATGCCCCCGGCGTCCCCGGCAGGCGGCTGTAGCCGACCGGCCGCCCGGCGGCCCGGGTCAGATGCCCGGCCAGGGCCTCGCCGGTGAGGGCGTCACCGGCGATCTCCAGCGTGCGTCCGGCATAGCGGCCGGGTGCGGCGAAGACCGCGGCGGCGACGCGCCCGATGTCGCGTGCCGCGATGAACTGCATGGCCTGGTCGGGGCGCATCAGGAAGGACACGTGTCCCTGGCCGAGGCCCGTTTCCGGGGCCACCAGCAGCTCCATGAAGGCGGCCGGCCGGAGGATGGTGACGGCGGTGTCCAGCGTCCGGACGTGGGCCTCGACACGGTTCTTGGTGTCGAGATGGCTGACGCCCGTCGTCGCACCGGCGGTGACCGCCGAACTCTGGACGAGGTGCGCGACGCCGAGGCGCTCGGCGAGGTCCGCCACCGTCGTGGCGAAACGGACCTCGTCCTCGTCGGTCACCTCCGCACCGGCCTGCCCGGAGTTCGGCTGGACACTGAAGACGCCGTGGGCCCCCGAGAAGGCCGAGCCGAGCGACTCCGGGTCCTTGAGGTCACCGGCGACGACCTCGACGCCGGTGGCCGCGAGCGAGCGGGCGCGGGGGCCGGACGGGTCCCGCACGACCGCGCGCACCGCCCAGCCGTCGGCGCGCAGCGCCGCCGCGACCGCTCCGCCCTGCTGACCCGTGGCGCCCAGGACGACGACGGTCCGGGTGCCGTTCAGGCCGGTCGGGCCGTCCGGGCCGGTCGGGCCGTCCGGGCCGGTCATACGGTCCGCGCCGGTCAGGCCATCCGTACCGTTCATGCCGCGCTTCATGCCACGCTCCTCATGCTCCGGGCGCGGGAGGCGGTCCGAGATGTGCTGGTCACAGCTGCTCCAAGGTTCGTGGGGGCGGTTCGCACCGGTCCCCGTTACGCTAAAACCTGACGTCGACGTCAGGTGCAAGCGCGACGGGAGTCGAATCGGGAGGCCGGGATGCGGATCGGGGAGGTCGCCGCCAAGGCGGGCGTCAGCGTCAGGGCGCTGCGCTACTACGAGGAGCAGGACCTGCTGCACTCCACGCGGGACGGGGGCGGTCGGCGCCGGTACACGCCCGACGCCGTCGACCGGGTCGGGCTGATCCGGCAGCTCTACTCCGCGGGCCTGCCGAGCAGGACCGTCCGTGCGGTGCTGCCGTTCGCGGACTCCGGCGACCCCGGCCGGGGGGCGCCGGAACTGCTGGAGCTGCTCACCGCCGAACGCGACCGCCTCGACCGGGAGATGGCGGACCTGCGGGACGCACGCGACCGTCTGCACGCCTGCATCACCGAGGCACACCGCGACGACCGGGCGGAACGTTCCTGAGGCCACGGCCCCACCCGCGAGGGGAAGGGACCCGGGGAGCCGCCGCCCCACCCGACGGAGAAGGACACCCCCGGGCACGGCGAAGGGCCCGGTCCGCCGTGCGCGGACCGGGCCCCTGCGAGACGACAGGTGCTCAGTACACCGGCTTCTCGGGCTCGATCTGGTTGACCCAGCCGATCACGCCGCCGCCCACGTGCACCGCGTCCGCGAAGCCCGCCGACTTCAGGACCGCGAGGACTTCCGCACTGCGGACGCCCGTCTTGCAGTGCAGGACGATGCGGCGGTCCTGCGGGAGGTCCTGGAGGGCGGTGCCCATGAGGAACTCGTTCTTCGGGATCAGCTTGGCGCCCGGGATCGCGACGATCTCGTACTCGTTCGGCTCGCGGACGTCGATGATCTCGATCTTCTCGTCGCCGTCGATCCACTCCTTGAGCTGCCGGGGAGTGATCGTGGCTCCGGCCGCCGCCTCCTGGGCCTCCTCGGAGACGACGCCGCAGAAGGCCTCGTAGTCGATGAGCTCGGTGACGGTGGGGTTCTCGCCGCAGACCGCGCAGTCGGGGTCCTTGCGGACCTTGACCTGGCGGTACTGCATCTCCAGGGCGTCGTAGATCATCAGGCGGCCGACCAGCGGGTCGCCGATGCCCGCGAGGAGCTTGATGGCCTCGTTGACCTGGATGGAGCCGATGGACGCGCAGAGCACGCCCAGCACGCCGCCCTCGGCGCAGGAGGGGACCATGCCCGGCGGCGGGGGCTCCGGGTAGAGGCAGCGGTAGCAGGGGCCGTGCTCGGACCAGAAGACCGAGGCCTGGCCGTCGAAGCGGTAGATCGAGCCCCAGACGTACGGCTTGTTCAGCAGCACGGCGGCGTCGTTGACGAGATAGCGGGTGGCGAAGTTGTCCGTGCCGTCCACGATCAGGTCGTACTGCTCGAAGATGCCGAGCACGTTGTCGGCTTCCAGCCGCTCCTCGTGCAGGACCACGTTCACGTACGGGTTGATGCCGAGCACCGAGTCCCGGGCCGACTGCGCCTTGGACCGGCCGATGTCGGCCTGGCTGTGGATGATCTGGCGCTGCAGGTTCGACTCGTCGACCTCGTCGAACTCGATGATGCCGAGCGTCCCGACACCGGCCGCGGCCAGGTACATCAGGGCCGGGGAACCGAGGCCGCCGGCGCCCACACAGAGCACCTTGGCGTTCTTCAGGCGCTTCTGTCCGTCCATCCCGACATCCGGGATGATCAGGTGGCGGGAGTACCTGCGGACCTCGTCGACGGTGAGCTCGGCGGCCGGCTCGACCAGGGGTGGCAGCGACACAGGAACCTCAACAATGCAGGTGGTCGGATTCTACGGAGACCGGCCTCTTACGGCCGACTACGTACGGTTGTTCTCCTCGTAACACTGCCACGCCCCTCCTCATTCCGAGATACCCGGTCCGATCCGCGAGACGATTTCGTCCCAGTACCTGGGCAGCGTCGCGAACGGGTCGGTTTGTCCGCTTCGGTCGTCCCGGTCGGTGAAGAAGATCGTCCCGGCGCCCTGCCAGCGGGCGATGCGCATGGCCTCCTCCAGGTGGGTGCGCGGCACCCCGTGGACGAAGTGCGCGAACCGCTCCGGCGGATAGTCCGCCGTCCACTCGGCCACCTGCGACCAGCGGTAGTCGGTCCACGGCCCCTGGAACGTGACCAGCTGGTCGGCCGCCTCCGCGTACCCCGGATACGGCTGGGTGCCGTGGCCCAGCACCAGGCGGCCCCCGTCGTCGGCGCTGTCGCTCTCCGCGAGCAGGGCGTGCAGGGTGCCGGTGAGCCGCCGGACGGCGGGCAGTCCGGCGCGTTCTGCGGGGCACCGGGCGAGGTAGAAGCCGCTGACCCGGTACCAGTCGATGAAGGCGCGGGCGTCGGCGATGAGTTCGTCGAAGGGCCGCTCCCCGAAGGCCAGGTCGAGGTGGCCGAGGAGACGGCCGCCGGAGGCCCGGACGGTGTCGTCCGGCGTCTCGCCGTGCAGGGCGCGCTCGCGGGCGTTGCGCAGCCTGCCCGCCGCCGCCAGGCAGTGCGGGTCGGGCCGGGAGCCGGGGCCCTCCGCGATGTTGAGCACGGCCCAGTGCAACGGCGTGCCGGGGCGGACCAGCTCGGCCCACTCGGCGGGGGCGAGCAGCGGGTGGGCGTACCCCGGGACGCCGAAGCCGAGCTGTTCGCCGCCCGCGACGCGGCAGGCGGAGCCGGGAGCGGTCAGATGCGGCACGCCGCCTCCATCCAGATGTCCGCGAGGGACTCCTCCAGGTTGATCCGGGGCCGCCAGCCGAGCCGGTCCCGCGCGGTGCGGACGTCGGCCTGCTGCCAGGCGCCGCAGCCGTCCGGATAGGGGGACGGGGTGGCGGAGAGGTGTTCCATGACGGACTCGGCGGAGGTGCGCGGGGCGCCGATGGGCAGCCGCGGCGGGGGCGAGTCCAGTTCGTGCAGCGCGCCCGCGTACCCGGCGACCCTGGCCAGCACGGCGGCGGCGTCCCGGAGCCGGACGGCCCGCCCGGTGCCGATGTTGACGACGCCCTGGGCAGCGGAGAGCGAGGCGGCGTGGACGGCCCGCGCGACGTCCCGTACGTCCACGAAGTCCCGTTGCACTCCGAGGCCGCTGAGCTTCAGTTCGCCGTCGCCCGCCTGCATGGCCCGGCGCATCGCCTCGGCGAGCCGGCCGAGCGGCGAGCCCGCCGGGGTGCCGGGGCCCACGGGGGAGAAGACCCGGAGCACGACGGCGTCGAGCCCGGAGCCGAGGACCAGTTCGGTGGCGGCGAGCTTGCTGACGCCGTACGGGCCGCCGGGGCGCGGTACGGCGTCCTCGGCGGTGGAGGAACCGGGCTGCGAGGGCCCGTACTCCGAGGCGCAGCCGACCTGCACCAGCCGGGCCCCGCAGCCGCTGCGGCGCAGGGCCTCGCAGACGGTGGCGACGGCGACGGTGTTTTGCCGGGTGAGGTCGCGGGCGTTGCCGCGGGTGGCGCCCGCGCAGTTGACGACGACCCCGGGGTGGACGGCGTCCAGGAAGCGGGTGAGCGCCCCGGGGCTGCCGCCGGCGAGGTCGAACCGGACGTCGGCGTCGTCGCCCCGGCCGAGGGCCGTGAGGTGGACGGCGGGGTCGGCGAGCAGGCGGTCGGCGACGAAGCGGCCGAGGAAACCGTTGGCTCCGAGCAGCAGCACCCTCATCGCGCACCGCCTCGGTGCCGACGGCTCACTGCCGGTGCGGGGGGTCGGGGGTTCATGGCGGGTTTCTCCTAGGTCAGGTCAGGCGGTCGGTCGGTGCCGGGTGGGGAAGCCCGCGGCGTCGGCTCCGCGGGAGTGGTGCGGTCGTACGTGGGGGGACTGGCCGTTCGTGGGGGGGGGCGTGCGGTGGTACGTGTGTGTGTGGGGGCGGCGGGTCCTGCGTGGAGGGGGCGTACGCCGGTGTAGGCGGGGGCGGGTCAGGAACGGGCGCGGGTCAGGGGCGGGTGTGGGCGGAGGCCCGGGAGAGGGCGAACGAGGCGTGGACCAGCAGCCCGAGGGCGGCCGCCCCGCAGGCGAGGGCGGGCACCGCTCCCGTCCCACCCGCCGAGACGAGGGCGTTCACGGGCTGGGCGAGCGGTTCGAGTCCGGGGAGCCGGGAGGCGAGGACCAGGGCGGGGGCGGCGGCCTCGACGGCGCAGGCGGCGGCGAGCGCGACGGTGCCCGGCTCGGGCAGTCCGTGGGCGGCGAGCAGCCGGGCGACGAAGAACAGCACCCCCAGGGCGGCGGCCGCGACCGGCGTCCCGGTGCCGCCGAGGCCGAGTCCGGCCAGGTACAGCAGGGGCAGCAGCGCGACGAGGAAGAGGGCGACGGCCGCCAGCAGCAGGGGGCGCACTCCGGCGCCGAACTCCTCCAGCGCGCGGCTGCCGGACAGTTTGCGGTGGGCGTGGACGGCGAACAGGTGGGCGCACCAGGCGGCCGGGGCGACGGCGGCGGCGAGCCCGAGCAGCGGGGCGGGGGTGCCGTCCCACGGGCCGTCCGGGCCGCCGGTCATGACCTGGGCGAGCAGTTCCTCGCCGTACACCGCGTAGCTAAGCAGCCAGCAGCCGTACATCCCGGCGCGGACCGCCCCCTCGGGTGCGCGCAGCGGCCCGCGGCTCAGGCAGAGCCGGAGCGCCAGGCACGCCAGGACGGCGCCGACGACGGTGACCAGGGCCCGGGTGCCGTCGCCGAGCACGCCCTCGGTGAGCCGGAGCACCCCGGCGGTCGCCAGGCAGGCCGCACCGGGGAGCAGGGCCAGGAGCGTCCAGCCCGCCCGCGCCTCGGTGTCGGGGCCGGGGTCCGGGGGGCCGGTCACGGCGGGCTCCCGCGTACGGGGCGGTATGCGGGCGTACAACTCCTCGGCGAGCGAGAAGACGTCCCGGTGCCGGTAGCGGGCGGCGGTGCGGTCGGTGAGGCCGTGGGCTTCGAGTCCGGCGGCGATCTCCAGCGGGTCCACGGCCCGTTCGCACAGGTCGCGGTGGTCGTGCAGCAGGGACTTCACCGGGTCCGCCGGCCCGCGCCGCCCGGGGGCGGACGGGGACCTGCGCGCCGCGGACCGCTCCGGGGCGGTGACGGTGGCGGCGAGGGCGGAAGCAGGCGTCGGGGAGGTCGCCTGGTCGTGCGGACGGGGCATCGGGTCGTCTCCGTGGTCGTGAGGCGTCGAGTGGTCACGCATCGCCGTCCCCCGGTCCCACGGCGACCGCGCAGACGCCCTCGGGCTCACGCCCGGACTCGCGGACGGGCTCGCGCTCCGGGGGGTGTTGCGCGCCGGGCCGATCGCAGGGGTGTGCCGCCTGGGTCCAGGGGCCGGCGAGGCGGGCCTCGGGCGGGGTGGCGAAGAGGAGGGGGTCGCCGTGGGCGTCCACCGTGTCGGCCTCCCGGCGTACCGGGGTGCGCGACATCAGCTCCAGATAAATGCCGCGAAATGCCGCGAGGTTCTGTTCGACGGTGAAGAGTTCGAGCGCGCGGGCGCGGGCCGCCGCGCCCAGGCGCGCACGGCGCTCGGGGTCCCGCAGCAGCGCGACGCAGGCGTCGGCGAGCGCCTTGGGGTTGCGCGGGGGCACCACCAGGCCGGTGCCGCCGATGACCTCGACCACCGCGCCGACGTCGGTGGAGACGGTGGCCCGGCCGCAGAACATGGCTTCGACGAGGCTGACCGGGAAGCCCTCGACGACGCTGGAGAGCACGATCACTCCGCCCGCCGCGTAGGCGTCGGCGAGGTCGGGGACCTCGGGGCCGCCGATCTCCTCGAAGGTGACCGGGCTGACGCCCTCGGCGTGCGCGCCGGTGGCCTCGTCCGGGAAGAGCTGGGCGGCCAGGGCCCGGCAGTGGGCCAGGTAGGCGGCGCCCTCCGCGTCCGGGGCCGGGTCGCCGAAGACGCGGAGCCGGGCGCCCGGTTGGGCGCGGCGGATCTCGGCGAAGGCGTGGAGGAGGGCGATCAGGTCCTTGGCGGGTTCGATCCGGCCGACCCAGACCAGCGTGCCGGGCCCGCCGGTGGTCTCGTCCCCGCCGTCGGCGCCGAGCCGTTCGGCGCCCTCCCCGACCGGGCCGAAGCGCTCGGCGGACATGCCCGGGTAGACCGTGCGCTGCTTGGCGGGGTCGGCTCCGCAGCGCTGCTGCCAGCGGCGGACGTGGGTGTTCCCGGGGGTGAGGAGCGCGGCCTGGCGGTAGACCTCGGTGGCGAGGCGGCCGCGGAATCCGGCGAGGAGGGCGCGGACGGGGGCGCCGATCGGGGCGTCGGAGGCGGCCAGGTAGTGGGCGCGCAGCTGCACCCCGTGCTCGGTGACCAGCAGCGGGACCCCGAAGAAGCGTTTGGCCAGGAGCCCCGGGAGAGCGGCCGCGCCGCCGGAGGTGGCATGGCAGAGGTCGACGGCGCCGAGGCTCTCCTGGTCGTACCAGTCGAGCGAGAGGGGCCGCAGCGCGCGCTCCAGTTCGGCGGCGAAGACCAGCAGGTCGGGGACGGTGGCGCTCTGCACGGTCCGGGCCGCGCCCCGGGCCCGGGAGGCGGACTCCAGGATGCGCACGGTGGTCTCGGAGCGCAGGGCGAGGTGGAGCCCGCCGCGCTCGCGGGCCAGCTCGGCGAGACCGTAGAGCCCGTGGGTGAAGAGGCGCGCGCCGGGGCCGGTCCCGGGGGGCGTGCCGGGGTCGTCGGGGGTGCAGATCGCGGTGGCGAGGGCGGTCAGCCGGTCCGTGAACCGGCGGCGGTCGCGCCGCCCGTAGGACTGCTCGCCGCCGGTCACCAGGCGGGCCAGCAGGCCGCGTTCGCCGCTGCCGCGCAGGGTGCCGTCCTCCGGGGTCCACAGGGGCGCGGTGCGCACCCGGCTGACCTGGTGCGGCAGCCGGACCCAGCCCTGGTCCTCCTGGTGGGCGGAGCGGCTCAGGGCGAACAGGTCGAACTCGTGCTGCGGCAGCCCGCGCACCAGCCGGTCGCACCAGAGCCTGGACTCACCGGTCGCATACGGATAGTCACCGTCGGTGAGCAGTCCGATCCGCACGAGTACACCCCCGATCTCCCTTGTGGGTGGCCGCCGTTGATACGACGACTCACAGCGGGACGACCGTAAGCGGATACGCCGGGTGCGCGACGGACGGTTGTCCGTCGCGCCACCGAAAGGGGTGAACCGTCGTAACTTTCCCGCCTCCGTCGCGTTCCGTCGCGATAAGGCGGTCGGCTGTCACGGAGGGTCAGGTTTCGGCCAGCCCCTGGCGGGGCATGGCGGACTGGCCGCGGGACCGCGCGGCGAACGCGAAAAGGGGCGACAGAAGGGGGCGACGGGGTCCGGGGTCACCCGTCGGCGGAACCGGGCGGCCGTAGCGGCGTACGGACGCGGCGCGGCTCAACCCCCCGGGTGCACCCAGGGGTTGGGCCTGCACTTGATGCCCTCGAGCTCCAGGGTCTTGGTCTGCTGCTGCATGACCGGAGCGAGGACGCCGGGCGTGCGGCAGCTCACGTGGTTGTGCCCCAGCCGGTGGCCGACCTCGTGGTTGATGAGCATCTGACGGTACGACAGCATCTTGTCCGGGCCGAACGTGGCGGCTCCCTGCGCCCATCGATAGGCGTTGATCATGACGCGGTCGGTGGAGGCGGAGTCGCAGGAGACGTTGTCGACCGTCGTGTCCAGACCTGACTTCGCACACCACTCCCCGGTGGTCCCGGGGCTGGCGAGCGTGATGACGAAGTCGGGCCGCCCCGAGGAGATCCGCTCGAAGGTCATCGCCCCGTTGTGGGCCCAGCTCCGGTCGTCGTTCAGCGTCTTCTGGACGGCCTCGGCGAACAGGCCGGCGTCGAGGCCCAGCCCTTCCTCCACGTCGATCCGGTAGCGGTGTTTCTGCCCCTTCCCGGGAGCCTTCGCCAGACCGGGCACCGCCTCGAACACGCCGCTCGCCTTCAGGTCCGGGGCCAGCGGGAACGGCTTCGCCATCTTGTGCGCGTACGACAACGGCTTGACCTCGGGCCTGACCGGGGGCCGCCCGGGGGTCGGCCTGGCGTCGGAGCGGGAGGCCTCCTCACCGGCGCCCTGGCGCTCCACACCGGCGGCGCGGGCGGCCGCGGAGCGGACACCGGAGTCCTCGGCGACCTGTCCGGCCACCACGATCGCGAGCACGGTGGTCACCGCGGCGGCGGCGATGCCGGTGGCGGTCCGTCCCCTGCCGCCCCGGGGCGCGGAGTCCTCGTCCGGCTCCCCCGCGTCGCCGTCGCCCCCGGCGGCCGCCGACGTGGCGCCGCCGGAGTCGGGCGGCTCCTCGTCGAAGGCATCGATGAACTCGCGGCGCGGGCCCGGCACCGGAGGCCCGGCGGGCGAGGGCCGGGAGGCCCGGTCCTCCGCGGCCTGCTGGGCCGCCCGCTGCGCGGAGACCTGGCGGGCCACGGCCCGCAGCCGCGCCGCGGCGACGTCCTGGTCCAGGGGGCCGTCGGCGTCGGTGGCGTAGGGGTGTGCGGGGTGCTGGCGCGGGGCCCTTCCGTCGGCATCCGCCGGGGAGCCGTGACCGCCCCCGCCGCCGCGGCGGGACGAGGAGCTGGCGGACTCGTGGCCGTCGCCGGACCGGGACCGGGGGTCGGGGAAGCCGTCCCCGTCGTCGTCGGGGCGGGACGGGGAGCCGGTGGGCCGACTCCCCCAGCCGCCGCCCGGCTCGCGCTGCTCGGGGTGGCCGCCGCGCACCTGGGCGGCGGAGGAGAACGACGAGAAGGGGGAGCGCCCGTCACCCGCGACGGGCCCGCTCCGCCTGCGGCGGCCGCTGCCCGACGCGGTGCGGGAGGTGACGCGTTCGCCGCCCGGCGCCGCCGTCGCGGCGTCCGGGCGGATGGCCTCCGAGCCCTTTCGGCTGTGTCGTCCCACGCCCCGGATCAGCTCCCGCCGCTCTCGTCCAGCAGTTCCCGGAAGGCCTGAGCGACCGCTTCCGGGTACTCCATCATCGCCACGTGCCCCGCGTCGGGCAGGGTCAGCAGCCGTGCCCCGCCGAAGGCCGCGCACGCCCTGCGTGCCATCCGGTACGAGACGAGCTGGTCCCGTCCGCCGTACACGAGCTGGGTCGGTGCGAGCACCCGCTCGGCCTGGCGCCACAGTCCGTGCTGTCCGCCCAGGGTGTAGGCGTCGACGATGCCCCGGGCGGAGCGTGCCATGGCGTCCCAGAAGTACGGCAGTTCGAGTCGTCGCTCCATCTCGGCCACCGCGTTGCGGAAGGCCTCGTCGGAGACGCGCCCCGGATCGCCGTAACAGAGTGCCATGACTCCGCGGGTCCGCTGCTCAGCCGTCCAGCCCTTCGTGAGCCGGGCGAACAGGGAAGCGACGCCCGGCACCGCGAGCAGACCGGTCGGGACGGCGGGGCGCTGCACCCGCCACTCGGGCAGCGCGGGCGAGATCAGGGTGAGGGTGCGCACCAGGTCGGGCCGGACGGCGGCGATCCGGGTGGCGACCGCGCCGCCCAGGGAGTTGCCGAACAGGTGGACGGGCCCGCGGTCCTCCGCGTCGAGCAGGCGGATCACCGCACGCGCGTGTCCGGTGACGGAGTAGTCCCCGTCGTCCGGCGGCGGGGAGTCGCCGAAGCCGGGCAGGTCGACCGCCTCGCCGTCGACCACGTCGGACAGCAACGGCATCAGGGCCGACCAGTTCTGCGAGGAGCCGCCGAGCCCGTGCACGTAGAGCGCGGACGGCAGCCCGGTCCGGTCGGCGGGGCGGCAGCGGACGTTCAGACCCACCCCGGGCAGCGACACGGAGCGCAGCCGCTCGCCCTCGGCGATCCGGACGGCGCTGACCGTGGGGGCCAGCGCGGCGGCGGCGGCTTCGGTACCCGGCAGCTCGGTCGAAGACATGCGCCAATGTTACGAGACGATCACGCACCGATTCACGTGTTCGCCGTCACAGGGCCGCATCGCGGGGCAGGAGTCTTCCTCCTACGCTTCAGAAAAGGGAAGGGAGCCCCCCATGACCGTCGACCCCAGCGAGCCGGACACCTTCACCGGCGCAGCGGCGGACGCACCCGGCCCCGAGGCCCCGGAGGCCGACGCCGCGGAGCAGCGGACGGACGTCCGGCCCGAGGACGACGAACCGGCCGAGGGCATCGCCCCGGCCCTGGCGAACGAGGCCGATGTGGCGGATCAGCGCCGGGTGATCCCGCTGGACGAAGACGATTACCGGTAGTACGCCCCGGTTTGACGGCGGCCGGGGACACCTGTGACTTCCAACGCCGTCCGGTCCGTGAAATTCTGCGTCCGCGCCGCGCACAGCCGGGTTACCCAAAAGTACGATGGCTGTACCGCACGGCGTGTACGGATCGGCTGTGCTGGAACACACATTTGGGAGGCGGCGTGAGCGCCATCGAGCAGACAGAGGCAGCGCGACCGCGAGGCACTCGACTGCCCCGCCGCGCCCGACGCAATCAGCTGCTGGGGGCCGCGCAGGAGGTGTTCGTCGCGCAGGGCTACCACTCCGCCGCCATGGACGACATCGCCGAGCGGGCCGGGGTCAGCAAGCCGGTGCTCTACCAGCACTTCCCCGGGAAGCTGGAGCTGTATCTGGCCCTGCTGGACCAGCACTGCGAGTCGCTGCTCCAGGCCGTCCGTACGGCGCTGGCGTCCACGACGGACAACAAGCTGCGCGTCGAGGCCACCATGGACGCCTATTTCGCGTACGTGGAGGACGAGGGCGGCGCCTTCCGGCTGGTCTTCGAGTCGGACCTGACCAACGAGCCCGCCGTGCGCGAGCGGGTCGACCGGGTCTCCCTCCAGTGCGCCGAGGCGATCTCCGACGTGATCGCCGGGGACACGGGCCTGTCCAAGGACGAGTCCATGCTGCTCGCGGTGGGGCTGGGCGGCGTCTCGCAGGTGGTGGCGCGCTACTGGCTCTCCAGCCGCTCCAGCATCCCGCGCGACACGGCGGTGCAGCTGCTCACCTCGCTGGCCTGGCGCGGTATCGCGGGCTTCCCGCTGCACGGCGTCGAGCAGCACTGAGCCCGCCCGCGCCCGGCGGTTGACGCCGTGTTCGCTGCGGGCGTTGCGGTCGGGCCGTGCGCCGCGTCGCGGCCGGGCTAATGTGGCTGCGTACGGCGCGGTTCGCCGCGCAGGGACTGACCGTCGGAGGGACATAGCCGTGGAGGTCAAGATCGGGGTGCAGCACTCGCCCCGCGAGATCGTTCTGGAGAGCGGGCTTTCCGCCGAGGACGTCGAGACCGCGGTCACCGCGGCACTGGGCGGCAAGGCGGAGCTGCTCAGCCTCACGGACGACAAGGGCCGCAAGGTTCTGGTGCCGGCCGACCGGATCGCGTATGTGGAGATCGGCGAGCCCACCACCCGGCGGGTGGGGTTCGGCGCGCTGTAGTCCACGGGACGCGTTGATCAACGGATCGCGGAAGCGGGGGGGGGGGGGGGGGGGCCGGCCGGCCCGGCCGCGCGGGCGGGGGGGCGCCCCCCCCCCCCCCGCCCGGGGGCGCGGGGGGGGCGCGGGGGGGGGGGGCGCGGCCCGGGGGGGGGGGGGGGGGGGGGCGGGGGGGGGGGGGGGGGGGGGGGGGGGGGGCGGCCGCCGGGGGGGGGGCCCCGCCCGGGGGGGGGGGGCCCCCCCCGCCCGCATGTGGTCCCGTATGTGGGGCTCCGGCGGTTTAGAAGAAGTGCTTTCGTCCGCCCACGGCGCGGCCGGTGGCGCCCAGGATCCAGAGGATGGCACCGACGACGAGGAGAATCCCACCGATCGTCGTCAGCAGCGGCACGCCGACGAAGATGCCGATGAGGAGAAGAATAAGTCCGAGAATAATCACGTCAGTTACCATCCTTAATTGACGGATAAGCGCAGTCACGCCCACCGTTCGCTGCTGGAAACGCACCCCACCGACCGGTCAGCTCCGGCGCCGCTCTGGCCGCCGGAACGTCGTTGCGTCCGAGCTAGTTCCCCGCGATCCGGCACTCACACACAGATTCGAAATCAGTTTCGCCGCTGCCGTGCCAGAGAGGTCGCGAACAGCACCGACAGGGCCAGGAACACCAGGGCGACCCCGCCCGACCCCCATGCCAGGAGGGCCGCGCCACCGCCCCCGACGTCCTCCTGACGGGCGACGACCTGCGGGTCGTCCGCCCGGTACCGGACGGCCATGTCCGCCCCGACGGACTCCTTGCCTCCGCCACTGCCCACCGGGAGGTCCGCCACCACGGTCCGGCCGTCGGCCTCGAACTCCACGGAGCAGTGACCGGCCATGCAGGACCCGGCGGTGTGCAGCGTCGCCTGAGCACGTTCGCCTCCCTGGAGGGAGCGCAGGTGCTGGGCGGCCGGAAACATCACCAGGGCCGACAGGGAGCCCAGCAGCAGGGCGATGACGAGCGACGTCACCAGGGACGCGCGAAGACTCAGGGTGCCCCCGCCGCCGGACGCGCCCGCATGTGACGATGGCCGCTCTCTACGACCGTTCACGTTCTCTCCGCTGTCCACTCGTCCCGCCCTTCCTCACCGTCGGCATCAGGCCGACGCTCCATGGTCCGCTGTCCCGGTCCCGGCAGGCCAGGCGGGTCGCCGAAGTGACGTCACCAGGAGAACCAGGAGAGGGGTCACGTGGGGCGACCATCTGGTGACCTCGGCGGCCGCGCTGCTGTGGCCCGCCGTCGGGGAGTTCACCGCGCTCATTCCGGTCCGGTAACGACACCCTCACCGCCCGCCACCGCCGCCTAGGGTTCCACCCAGGTGCCCCCTGGACGTGTTCAGGGGGCTCTCTCGGGGAGGGGGCTGCGGGATGCGCAGCGGAGTGAGGGTCGCCGTCGTCGGCGGGGTGTTCGTCCTGGCGGCGGGCGGTATCGGCTACGGGGCGTACAGCATGCTCGGAGACGGGGACGGCGGGGACGACGGGAAGGCGCGGAGCGCGTCCGCGCGGGTGAGGACGGGGCCGCCGAGCGCGCAGGAGACGGCCGAGACGTCGAAGGGGTTCTTCGACGCGTGGGCCTCCGGTGACGCGGCGGCCGCCGCCCTGCTCACCGACAACGAGGCGAGCGCGGAGCCGGTGCTCGCCTCGTTCGGCGGGGCCGCCCGTATCGGCGAGGTGACGATCACCCCGGGCCCCGCGGTCGGCACGAAGGTCCCGTACACCGTCAAGGCCACCGTCTCGCACGGGGGGAAGTCGAAGCCCCTGTCGTACGCCTCGGAGCTGACGGTCGTCCGCGGCCCGAACAGCGGCAAGGCCCTGGTCGACTGGGCCCCCACCGTCGTGCACCCGCGGCTGACGGAGGGCGCGACGCTGCGGACCGGGGAGTCCGCCACCCCGGCCATCGAGGCCGTCGACCGCAACGGGACGGTGCTGACCAAGGAGAAGTACCCCTCGCTCGGACCGGTCCTGGAGACCCTGCGCCAGAAGTACGGGAAGAGCTCGGGCGGTTCGGCGGGCATCGAGACCCGCATCGAGCCCGCCGACGAGTCCCAGCCCGGCACGACCCTGCTGACGCTCTCCCCGGGCACGCCCGGCAAGGTGCAGACGACGCTGGACGCGGGCGCCCAGGCGGCGGCCGAGCGGGCGGTGAAGAAGTACGCGCAGGCCTCCGTCGTCGCGGTGAGGCCATCCACCGGGGCGATCCGCGCGGTGGCCAACAACCCGGTGACCGAGTTCAACGTGGCGTTGCAGGGCAAGCAGGCCCCCGGCTCGACGCTGAAGATCGTCACGGCGGCGCTGCTCCTGGACAAGGGGCTCGTCACCGCGAACGGGGCGGCGGAGTGCCCCAAGGACGCGATGTACCAAGGGCGTTCGTTCCACAACCTGGACAACTTCGGGCTGCCGGACGGGTCCACGTTCACGCAGAGCTTCGCCCGCTCCTGCAACACCGCCTTCATCAAGCTGATCGACGACACCAAGGACGACGCGGCGCTCGCCAAGGAGGCCCGCGACGTCTTCGGCATCGGCCTGGACTGGAAGAGCGGCGTCGTCACGACCGACGGCAGCGTCCCGGAGGAGACGGGCGGCGAGGCGGCCGCCCAGTACATCGGCCAGGGCACCGTCCAGATGAACGCGCTCAACATGGCCTCGGTCACCGCCACCGCCATCACCGGCACGTTCCGCCAGCCGGTCATCGTCCCGCAGACCCTGGACGACCGGCGGCTGGCCTCGGCCGCCCGCTCGCTGTCGCCCTCGGTCACCCAGCAGCTGAAGACGATGATGCGGGCCACCGCCGCCTGGGGCACGGGGGCGAAGGCGATGGCCCCGGTGGGCGGCGACAAGGGCGCCAAGACCGGGTCCGCCGAGGTCGACGGCCAGGAGACCTCCAACAGCTGGTTCACCGGATTCAGCGACGACCTCGCCGCGGCGGCGGTCGTCCAGACCGGCGGCCACGGCGGTGACGCGGCGGGCCCGGTGGTGGCGGAGGTGCTGAAGGCGGGCGGCTGAGCCACCGGGAACGGCGGGGGCGGCTACGGGGCTACGGCTGCTCCATCGCCCGCTGGAAGCCCGTGTTCACCGCCAGGATGCCGCCGTCCACCCGCAGCGTCGTCCCCGTGATCCACGACGCGTCGGACGAGGCGAGGAAGGCGACGGCGGAGGCGATGTCCTCCGGGGCGCCGATCCGGCCCAGCGGGTAGAGGGCCGCCGCCCGTTCCAGTTCGGCGTCCCGGCCCGACCAGGCCGCCGTGCGGATCGTGCCGGGGGCGACGAGGTTGACGCGGACGCCGCGAGGTCCCGCGTGGCCCGCGAGCGTACGGGTGAGGCTGGCCAGGCCCGCCTTGGCGGCGCTGTACGCGTGGCCGCCGAAGCTCTGCTCGCCGTTGACCGAGCCGATGGTGACGATCGCGCCCCGGCCGGAGGCGACCAGGTGCGGCAGGGCGGCGCGGGCGCAGCGGAAGGGACCGGAGAGGGTGATGTCGAGATCGCGGTCCCAGTGCTCGTCGGGTTCGTCCTCGAAGAGTTCGGCGTCGTCGCTCGCCGCGTAGGCGTTGCTGACGAGGACGTCGAGGCCGCCGAAGGTCTCGACCGCGTACGCCACGGCCGCCTCCACCGCCGTCCGGTCCGCCACGTCGCAGGGCAGGGAGTCGGCGGTGCCGCCCGCCTCGCGTATCGCCGCCGCCGTGTCGGACGCGCGCCGTGCGTCCAGGTCGGTGACGAGGACGGCGGCTCCTTCCGCCGCCAGGCGGTGGGCCGTCGCCGCGCCGATGCCCTGGCCGGCGGCGGTGATCAGAGCGGTGTGGCCGTGGAAGCGGGGTCGTGTCATAGCGCCGACCGTACTGCCCTGACCAGGGCCTGGGCGCGGGGGTCGGCGGTGACGCCCTTGCGGAGGCCGTTGGTGACGTAGCCGAGCGCGATGCCCGATTCGGGGTCGGCGAAGCCCAGCGAACCGCCGCGCCCCGGGTGGCCGAAGGAGCCGGGGCCGAGCAGCGGGGTGGCCGGGCCGTGCAGCAAGTAGCCCAGGCCGAAACGGGTGTTGACGACCAGGACCCGGTCCGGGCCCGCCGACTCCTCGGTGCGGGCCAGGGTGAGCGTGGCGGGGGCGAAGAGGCGGCGGTGCCCGTCGACCGGGCCGATCATCGCGGCGTAGCAGCGGGCCAGGCCCCGGGCGGTCGCGATGCCGCCGGACGCGGGGAGTTCCGCCGCGCGGTAGGCGGGGTCGTTCTCGTCGGGGAACGGGGCGATCGCGCCGAACGCCCTGCGGGTGAGGGAGTCCGGGTCGCTGTAGGCCTCCACCACCGAGCGCTTGGGGCGGATGCGCGGGGCGGAGGCCGCCGCGGGTGCGGCCGGGGGGTCCACCGGGCCGATGCGGCCGATGCGGTGGGCCTCGTCGGCGGGCAGCCCGAACCAGAAGTCCAGGCCGAGCGGGCGGGCGATCTCCTCGGCGATCCAGCGGCCGATGGTGCGGCCGGTGGCGCGGCGGACCAGTTCGCCGATGAGCCAGCTGTAGGTCTGGGCGTGGTAGCCGTGGTCGGTGCCCGGCTCCCACTGCGGGCGCTGCGCGGCGACGGCCGCGGGGCCCGTGACGCCGTCGACGGCCTGGGCGGGGGTGAGGGCGGTGTCCAGGGCGGGCACCCCGGCGCGGTGGGCGAGGAGGTCGCGGACCAGGACGCGTTCCTTGCCGTTCACCGCGAACTCCGGCCAGTAGGTGGAGACCGGGGCGTCCAGGTCGACCTGTCCGCGCTGGTGGAGCAGGAGGGGGACGGCGGCGGCGATGCCCTTACCCGCCGAGCGGACGACCTGGACGGTGTCGACCGCCCAGGGTTCGGCGCCGTCCACGTCTCGCGTACCGGCCCACAGGTCGACGATCTTGCGCCCGTCGCGGTAGACGGCGACGGCCGCGCCGCGCTCGCCCCGCTGCTCGAAGTTGCGGACGAACGCGTCCGCGACCGCCTCGAACCCGGGCGCCACCGTGCCCCGTACGTCGACCGGCGCGCTCGCGCCCGGAGCCGCCCCCGCTCCGGTGACCCCCGTCCCGGTGTCCGTGCCCCCCGGTGCGCCCGCTTCCGTCACCGCCGTGCCCACTCCCGCGCTCCCGCTCATCCCCCCATGGTGCACGCCCCGGCGCCCCGCCCCGGGGGCGGGGCGCCGTCGCCACCGCACTGTCACCATCTGTTTACGACGACGGAACCGCGGCAGGTGCATCGGTGCATCCAGCGGGTACACGCGGGAGAGAGGACCTGCGCCCGTACGAGAGGCGTCCGCGCGGGCGGGGTCATGAACCCATCGACAACAGTGCTCTCTTGCGGACCCGGCGCGAGAGCGGAAGCCGTCGGCAGGATGGACGACGCCACCGTGCCGCTTCCGCAAAATATGGGACATTAGAGGGCAGAGCTACATATATAGGAGGAGCCGGCCCATGTCCCCTGTGATCGAAGAACACGCACGCGCCCGGCTCATCACGGACGGCCCTCTGACCCGCCCGGTCCCGGTCGGTCTGCGCTACGACGCGGCCGACGACCCGCGCACCGTCCACATCACCCTGCCCGGCGGCACCGACTGGGCGTTCGGCCGCGACCTCCTGGAGCGCGGCCTGCGGACCCCGATCGAGCGCGGCGCCGTCCGGGTCTGGCCCTGCGGCCGTACGCAGCTGATCGTGGAGCTGCACTCGGCGGACGGCGTCGAGGTGTTCCAGTTCGAGATACGGACCCTGATCCGCTTCCTGGCCCGCATCCGCTCGCAGGCCCCGGCCGCGCCGTCGGCGGACGCCGCCCGGGAGCAGCGCCCGCCGTCCCGCACCGCCAGCCCCGACCGGGGCACCCAGCCCGCCCACGGCTGAGCGGCGAGCGCCCCCGGCCGTGCCGGGAGCCGCCCGCCGCACCGGAGAAGCCCCCGTGCTGACCGCACGGGGGCTTCTCCTTGGGTGCCCCGGTCCCCGTCCCCACAGGTGACCGGCGCTTCCGGGGCCACGCTCCGCTCAGGCGCGGCCCCGGGGCTCGTGGTCCCCCGTCCGGCGGACCGCCGGACGGTCAGACGCGGGCCAGCTCGCGGTCCCCGTCGCCGTCGCCGGGCTTCTGCGGGGAGCCGGACCCGTCGCCCAGCAGCTTCTGGAGCTTCTCGCCCTCCACGTCGACGTCGGGCAGCGCCCGGTCCAGCCAGCGCGGCAGCCACCAGGCCTTCTTGCCCAGCAGGGCCAGCACGGCGGGCACGATCGCCATCCGCACCACGAAGGCGTCGAAGAGGACCGCGACGGCCAGCGAGAAGCCGATCATCTTGACCATCTGCTCGGAGGAGCCGATGAAGCCCGAGAAGACCGCCATCATGATCACGGCCGCGGCCGTCACCACCCGGGCGCCGTGCTTGAAGCCGGTCACGATGGCCTGCCCCGGGCTCTCGCCGTGGACGTACGCCTCGCGCATCCGGGTCACCAGGAAGACCTCGTAGTCCATGGCGAGACCGAAGACCACCCCGACCATGAAGATCGGCATCATGCTCATGATCGGACCGGTCTGCTCGACCCCGAAGAGCGAGCCAAGCCAGCCCCACTGGAAGACCGCGACGACCGCGCCGAGGGCGGCGACCACCGAGAGCAGGAAGCCGAGGGCCGCCTTCAGCGGAACGAGGACCGAGCGGAAGACCAGCATCAGCAGCAGGAACGCGAGGCCGACGACGAGCGCCAGGTAGGGCACCAGCGCGTCGTTCATCTTCTGCGAGAAGTCGATGTTCATCGCGGTGGCGCCGGTGACCAGCACCTCGGCACCGCTGTCCGCCTGGACGTCCTTGCCCGCGTCCCGGATGTCGTGGACGACCTCCTCGGTGGCGTGGGAGGACGGCCGGTCCTTCGGGATGACGGTGATCGTCGCGGTGTCGCCGGCCTTGTTGAAGGCGGGCGGAACGACGGCGGCGACCCCCAGGGACTCGACCTCCTTGGAGACCCGGTCGGCCGCGGCCTTGGGGTCGGAGCTGTCCTTGCCGTCCACCACGACCAGCAGCGGGCCGTTGAACCCGGGGCCGAAGCCGTCGGAGAGCATGTCGTACGCCTGACGCTGCGTGGTCGACTTCGGCTGGGCGCCGTCGTCGGGCAGGCCCATCTCCAGCGAGGCGGCCGGTACGGCGATGACGCCGAGGCCGAGGACGCCGACGAGCATCACCCAGACCGGCTTGCGCAGCACGAACCGCGCCCAGCGGGTGCCCATGTTCGGCTTGGCCTCGGCGCCGCTGTCCGCGCCGGTGGCCCCGGACGCGTCCTGGGACGCCTTGCGCGCCTTGCGGCCCAGCACCCGCTTGCCCGCGAAGCCGAGGGCGGCCGGGACGAGGGTGAGGGCGATGAGGACGGCGATCGCCACGGTCGCCGCGGCGGCGAGGCCCATCTTGGTCAGCATCGGAATGTTGACGACGGCGAGGCCGGCCAGGGCGATGACCACGGTGAGGCCCGCGAAGACGACCGCCGATCCCGCCGTGCCGACGGCGCGTCCGGCCGCCTCCTCGCGCTCGCGGCCCTCGGCCAGCTCGGCGCGGTAGCGGGAGACGATGAACAGCGCGTAGTCGATGCCGACCGCGAGCCCGATCATCGTGGCGAGGATCCCGGTGGTGGAGCCGAGGTCGAGCACGTTGGCCAGGGCGGTGATGGACCCGACCCCGATGCCGACCCCGACCAGGGCGGTGATCAGCGGCAGCCCGGCGGCGACCAGCGAGCCGAAGGCGATCACCAGCACGACCGCCGCGATGGCGACCCCGATGACCTCGGCGGTTCCGGTGTGCGGCATGACCTGGAGGGCGTCACCGCCGATCTCCACCTTCATGCCGCTGTCGCGGGCGTCCTTGCCCGCGTCCTCCAGGGCGGTCCGGGTGTCGTCGGTCAGCTCCATGGAGTTGACCTTGTAGGTGACCGAGATGTACGCCGTCGAACCGTCCTGGCTCACGGCGTCGGTCGTGAACGGGTCGGCGGCCGCGGCCACCTGGTCGGAGCCGGTGCCCAGCTCCTTGACGATGCCGGTGATCTCGCGCTTGTTCTCCGCGTCGGTCACCTTCTCGCCCCCGGGGGCCTTGAAGACGACCCGGGCGGTGGCGCCGTCGGCGCTGCCGCCGGGGTTGCGCTGTTCCAGCAGGTCGAAGGCGCGCTGCGCCTCCGTGCCGGGGATGGAGAAGGAACTGGAGGTGGCGGTGGACGCGGTGGCCATACCGACTCCGGCGATCGCCAGCAACGCCACCCAGATCAGGGCGACGAAGCGGCGGCGGCGGAAGGTGAGCCGTCCGAGCTTGTAGAGGAAAGTGGCCACGGGGGCGTACTCCCGGTCAGGTCGTATGAGTGGAAATCGGCCGTGTGGAACCAGCCCGACGACGAGAGCGGCGTGTCAGGTGGAACGTGCGGGGAGAGGGCCGTGCGGGTGCCGGGACGCCCTGGGTGGGGGCGGCCCCGGGGGTACGTCAGACGCCGAGAGCGGGGAGGATCACGGAGTCGACGTAGTCCTTGAGGAACGCCTGGTCCATCGGGCGGTCCTCGATCAGCTGCCGGGCGGCCAGCGCGCCGACCAGCATGTGCGGGATGTATTTCAGCGCCGGGTTGTCCGGGCTCAGCTCGCCCCGGTCCATCGCCCGGCGCAGCATCTGGTCGAAGCCGTTCATCTCGGGTTCGATCAGCAGCTCGCGCAGGGCCTGGAGCAGTTCGGGGTTCTCGTGGACGGCATGGCTCAGACCCCGCATCAGCGCGGCGTCCTTCTCCATCTGGCAGTCGTCGGTCCGGCTCAGCACCGCGTGGAAGTCCCCGCGCAGCGAACCGGTGTCGATGTCCGAGAGGTCCCCCGGCTTGTTGTGCCGCAGGGCCTTCGCGACCAGTTCGGGCTTGGAGCCCCACTGGCGGTAGAGAGTGGCCTTGCTCGACCGGGTGCGGGTGGCGACGGCGTCCATGGTGAGGGACTCGTAGCCGACCTCGCGGAGCAGGTCGAGCACCGACTCGTACAGCTCGGCCTCACGCTCGGGCGTCAGCCTGGTGCGTGCCATGGGCCGACCTCCCTCGCCGTGTCGCCTCGCGTTGCCGTGATCTCGCCCAGGATCGAACGAAACCGTTTCGTACACCTGAACCGTACCCCCATCACCCAGCGAAACGAAATCGTTTCGCTTGTGGGCTGGGCCACAAGTTGCCCCGGACCCCGCACGCGGAAAGCATTGGGGGGTGAGTGATGACGGCGCGTACCTTCGGTTTCCCCATCTCCACCAGGACATGCTCTGCTTCGCGGCCGAGGACGATCTCTGGGTCGCCCCGCTCGCGGCGGCGGGGCACCGGCCCGGCCGGGCCTGGCGGGTGACCGCCGACCGGACCCGGGTCAGCCACCCGCGCTTCTCGCCCGACGGCGCCTGGCTCGCCTTCACCTCCTGGCGGACGCTGGACCCCGAGATCCACCTCGCCCCGGTCGACGGCGGCCCCGCCCGCCGGCTCACCCACTGGGGCTCGACCGACGCCCGGGTCTGCGGCTGGAGCCCCGACCCCGGCGCCGCCTCGCAGATCCTCGCCGTCTCCTCGCACCAGCAGCCGTTCTCGTACTTCTCCTGGGCCTACAGCGTGCCCACCGACGGCGGCCCCGGCGGCAGGCTCCCCTGGGGCCCGGTCTCCGACATCGCCGTCGCCGACCTCGACGGCGAGCGCCGCACCCTGCTGCTCACCGGTACGCCCCCGCACGAACCGGCCGCCTGGAAGCGCTACCGGGGCGGGGCCACCGGGCGGCTGTGGCTGCACGGCGAGCGGCTGCTGGCGGACATCGGCGGCCATCTCGCCTCGCCGATGTTCGTCGGCCGCCGCATCGCGTTCCTCTCCGACCACGAGGGCGTCGGCAATCTGTACTCCTGCCGGACGGACGGCACCGGCCTGCGCCGCCACACCGACCACGACGCCTTCTACGCCCGCAACGCCGCGAGCGACGGCCACCGGGTGGTCTACCAGTGCGCCGGGGAGCTGTGGCTGGTCGAGGACCTGGAGTCGCCGGACGCCACCCCGCGCAGACTGGAGGTGCGCCTGGGCGGACCGCGCACCGGCCGCCGCGTCCACCAGGTGTCCGCCGCCAGCAACGTGGACTCGCTCTCGGTCGACGAGACGGGCCGGGCCAGCGCCGTCACCGTACGCGGCAGCCTCTACTGGCTCACCCACCGCGACGGCCCCGCCCGCACCATCGCCGACACCCCCGGGGTCCGGGTGCGGCTGCCGGAGATGCTCGGCAGCGGGGGCCGCATCGCCTACGTCACCGACGCGGTCGGCGAGGACGCGGTGGAGATCGCCCACCTGCCGCGCGCCAGCGGCGACCGCCCCCCGCGGCTGCTGGCGGCCGGACTGCTGGGCCGGGTGCAGGAGATGGCCTCCGCCCCGGACGGCGACCGCCTGGCCATCGCCGCCAACGACGGCCGCCTGCTGCTCCTGGACACGGCGGAGCCGGAGGACTCCGAGGAAACGGAGGGAGGGGAGCAGGGCGAAAGGGGCGAAGACCCGACCGCGGCGCGGGAGGGCGCGCCGCGGGCTCCCGGCGGGTCCACGCGGGCCGACCTCTACGCGGCCACCGGCGGGGCCGTCCTGGTCAGCGCGCCGGTGGCCGCGAGCCACCCCGGGCTCACCGAGGTGATCCGCTCGGTCAACGGCCCGGTCCGCGACCTGGCGTTCTCCCCCGACGGCGCCTGGCTGACCTGGTCGCACCCGGGCGTCGGCCGGTCACTGCGGCAGATCAAGCTCGCCCGGATCTCCGGCCCCGGCGCCCCGGTGATCGTGGACGTCACGGACGGCCGCTTCGAGGACGAGAACCCGGTCTTCACCGACGACGGCCGCTATCTCGCCTTCCTCTCCTGGCGCGGCTTCGACCCGGTCTACGACGTCCACACCGGCGACCTGTCGTTCCCGCTGGGCTGCCGCCCGTATCTGGTGCCGCTCTCCTCGGCGACCCCCTCGCCCTTCGCGCTCTCCCCGGACGGACGGCCCGCGGCGGGCGGGCTGGACCCGGTGGACGTGCCGGGGGGCGGTACGGGCGAAGGGTCCCCGGTCATGGTGGAGTTCGAGGGCCTGGAGAGCCGGGTGACGCCGTTCCCGGTCTCCGCCTCCAAGTACTCGGCGCTGGCCCCGGTGAGCGGCGGGGGGCTGGTCTGGCTGCGCTGGCCGATCTCCGGGGCGCTGGGCGAGACGTTCGCCAACCCGGCCGACATGTCCGGGCGCCCCACCCTGGAGCACTTCACCATCACCAAGGCCCGCCGGACCGAACTGGTCGGCCACCTCGACTGGTTCGCGGTCAGCGGTGACGCGTCCCGGCTCGTCGTGATGGACGACGGCGAACTGCGCGCCGTCCCCGCCACCGAGCCCGGCGACGGCGACACCACGGTCTATCTCGACCTGCGCCGCATCCTGCACGAGGCCGACCCGGGGGCGGAGTGGCGGCAGGCGTACGGGGAGGCGGGCCGGATCGTCCGCTCCTTCTTCTGGGACCCGGACATGTGCGGCATCGACTGGGACGGGGTGCTGGAGCAGTACCGCCCGCTGGTGGAACGGGTCGCCTCCCCCGACGAGTTCGCGGATCTGCTGCGCGAGGTGCTGGGCGAGCTGGGCACCTCGCACGCCTACGTCTCCCCCGCCCGCCGCAACGAGGGACCGCCGCACTACCAGCGGGCGATCGGACTGCTCGGGGCCAATCTGGTCTGCCGGGACGGGGCGTGGACCATCCAGCGCATCCTGCCCGGCGACTCCTCGGACTCCAAGGCCCGCTCGCCGCTGGCCGGTACGGGGATCAGGGAGGGCGCGGTCGTGACGCACGTGGACGGCCGCCCGGTGGACCCGGTGGCCGGGCCCTACCCGCTGCTGGCGGCGGCGGGCGGTACGACGGTGGAGCTGACGTTCACGCCGGCGGGCGGCGGCCACTCCCGCCGGGTGGCGATCCTGCCGCTGGTCGACGAACGTCCGCTGCGCTACCAGGACTGGGTGGCCAAGCGCCGTGAGGTCGTCCGGGAGCTGAGCGGCGGCAAGTGCGGCTACCTGCACATCCCGGACCTGGGCGGCTCGGGCTGGGCCCAGTTCAACCGGGACCTGCGCCTGGAGGTCTCCCGGCCCGCCCTGATCGTGGACGTCCGGGGTAACGCGGGCGGCCACATCAGCGAGCTGGTGGTGGAGAAGCTGACCCGCACGATCCTCGGCTGGGACCTCACCCGCAACGCCCAGGCGGTCAGCTACGCCTCCAACGCCCCGCGCGGCCCGGTCGTCGCCCTGGCCGACGAGGCGACCTCCTCCGACGGGGACATGATCACCGCGGCGTTCCGGCTGCTGAGGCTGGGCCCGGTGGTGGGCGGCCGGACCTGGGGCGGGGTGGTCGGCATGACCGGCCATCACCGCCTCGGCGACGGCACGTCGATCACGGTCCCGATGAACGCGGCCTGGTTCGACACCTACGGCTGGTCGGTGGAGAACCACGGGGTGGAGCCGGACGTGGAGGCGCTGCGCACGCCGCTGGACTGGGCGGAGGGCCGCTACGCCGTGCTCGACGACGCGGTCCGCATCGCCCTGGACCTCCTCGCCGTCTCTCCGGCGGCGACCCCGCCCTCGTACGGGTCGGCCCCGGACCTGCGCCGGCCGCCGCTGCCGCCGCGACGCGGCTGAGGGAGGGACCGGCCGGGACGCGCGGCCCGGTCGTGCGCTCCCGCGTCGTGCGTACTACGGCACCCGATCCGGTCAACAGCGGTCGTCCAGCGCACAAGAAGGAGGCGCATCCGGTCACCCGGATGCGCCTCCTGACGTAACGCGTACCCACGCGCACGGCGCAGCGCGCACGCGTCACACCTCAGCGACCGTCAACGGTCAAAGCGCTCGCGCGCCTGGTCCTGGGCGTCCTGAGCACGGTCCTGGACGTCGTCCCGGCCCTGCCGGCCTCGCTCCTGGGCCTGGTCCTTGCCCTGACCGGCCTTCTGCTTGGCCTGCTCGGCGAGCTCCTGGGCCTTGTCCTTGAACTGGTCGGCGATACCCATGCTGTTCACTCCTGTGGGATGCGTGAGGTATGTGAGTGCGGCCCCCCGCGGGGCCTCGCTCAGCCTCGCACGACCCGACATTCCACGCATGTCGGACAGCTACTGTCCGTCACACCCGGTCGGCGCGTGCCTCCTGGTCGGCCGCTCCCCCAGCTCCGACCAGCCCCTTGGAGATGCTGTGCAGCCGCGGTTCGAAGCGCCGCATCTCGCGCGGGCCGCCCAGTGCGACGACCGCGGGCAGGTAGCCGCGCACCGACTGCGTCCCGCGCAGCCACCACTGGGCGTAGACGTGGGCGGAGCGCCGCGCGATCCCCGCCACGATCCGGTCGACGGCCGGGCCGAGCGGGTAGGTGCGGTTCATCGGCCACGGCAGCCGCCTGCGCAACTCCCGCATGACGTCGTCCTGATCGGCGCCGCGCACCATGTCGGTGTCGGTCCAGGAGAGGTAACCGACGCCCACTTTCACGCCCTTGTGGGCGACCTCGGCCCGCAGGCTGTGCGCGAAGGCCTCGACGCCGGACTTGGAGGCGCAGTAGGCGGTCATCATCGGCGCCGGGGCGATCGCGGCCAGTGACGCGATCTGGAGGAAGTAGCCGCGGCTCTCCGTCAGCACCGGCAGGAACGCCCGCCCGGTGACCGCCCCGCCGATGAGGTTCACCTCGATGACCCGCCGCCAGGCGTCCGGGTCGGAGTCGGCGAACGGGCCGCCCGCCGCGACGCCCGCGTTGGCGACGACGACGTCGACCTTGCCGAAGCGCCGCTTGACCTCCTGGGCCACCCGCGCCATCGCCTCGTGGTCGGTGACGTCGGCGAACCAGTGGTCGCTCTCACCGTGCAGCCGCTCGGAGACCTGCTTCAGCTGGTCCGGCTCCAGGCCGACCAGCGCGAGGGTCGCGCCGCGCGCGGACAGCTTGCGGGCCAGCAGTTCGCCCACGCCCCGGGCCGCGCCGGTGACGACGACGACCTGGCCCTCCAGACTCCCCCTGCTGCTCATGCGACATCCTCCTTCTCGGCCGTGGTGGCCGTCCGCTCGGTGACGTACCGGGTGACCAGCTCCCTGATTCTCGCCGTCACGGCCTCCGGAGCCTCGATCGGCGTCATGTGTCCCACACCCGTCAGCTCGGTCACCCCCAGGCCGACCGGCAGGGCGGCCGCGATCGCGCGGGCGTGGACCGGCGGGGTCAGCCGGTCGGCCGTGCCCGCGATCACCGCGGTCGGCACCCGCAGGTCGCGCACCCCCGCCGCGAGGTCCAGTTCGCCGAGGACGTGGCCCCACCCCACCCGGGCGCGACGCGGGCAGGCGTGCACGATCCGGGCGCACGCCTCGACCCGGTCCGGGGGCGAACCGGGCGCCATAGTCGCGTACTTGAGGAGCCTCCTGGAGAGCGGGGTGACCGGGCCGAGCGGCGCCCTCGCCCCCAGTACGGCGGCGGTGAGCCGGGTCCGCAGCGCCCCGGCACGGAACGGGAGGACCAGGGCCTCGGCGGTCAGCCGCGAACTGCCCGTGGAGCAGAGCAGGACGGCGGCGGCGTGCTCGCGCAGCCCGGGGCGGGCGGCCGCGGCCATCAGGGTCATCCCGCCCATGGAGTGCCCGGCCAGCACCGCCCTGCGGCCCGGCGCGAGCGTGGCGGCCAGGACCGCCTCCACGTCGTCGGCCAGCGCGTCGGTGCTGTAGCCACCGGGGCCCGGTTCGGGGGTGAGGCCGTGGCCGCGCTGGTCGTAGGCGATGACGCGGTGGTCGGCGGCCAGGTCCCGGATCTGGGCGTCCCAGAAGCGGGTGTTGCAGGTCCAGCCGTGGGCCAGGACGACGGCCGGGGCGTCCTCGGGTCCGTGCAGTTCGACGTGGATGCGCGAGCCGTCGGCGGACCGGGCGGTCAGCTCCTCGGCGGGCACGGGCGGGACGGACGCGCGGTGCAGGAGGCGGCTCACCGGGAGACCTCCTCGGCGACGGTGCCGGCGGATCCCGCGGCCGGGGGCGCGGTCCCGGCCGCGGTGACCGTCTCGCGCTCGGCACGGCCGGGCTGCTCGGGCACCCGCCCGGACCCGGCGAGCCGTTGCGCCCCGCCCGCCCGGATCACGTCGTACTCCCTGAGGTCCACCGTGCGCGTCTGGCGGCGGAACTCCCCCGTGGTGCCCGGCCAGACGGTCGTGTTGCGGCCCTCCGCGTCCAGGTACCAGCTGGTGCAGCCGCCGGTGTTCCACACGGTGCGCTTCATCCGCCGCTGGACCGTGTCGTTCCACGCGGTGACGGAGCCGGGCCGGGCGTCGAGCGCGGCCCGCCCGCCGATGACGTTCAGCTGGCGCAGGTAGTCGGCCATGTAGTTCAGCTGGGACTCGATCATCAGGATCATCGAGGAGTTCCCCAGACCGGTGTTGGGGCCGATGATCGTCATCCAGTTGGGGAACCCGGAGGCGGTCGCGCCGCGCAGCGAGTTCATCCCGTCCTTCCAGGTCTCGGCGAGGGTGACGCCCTCCGCGCCGACGACCCGCTCCGCGATCGGCATGTCGGTCACGTGGAAGCCGGTGCCGAAGATGATCGCGTCGACCTCCGCCTCGCTGCCGTCGGCGGCGACGACGGTGGAGCCGCGGACCTCGCTGAGCCCGGAGGCGACCACGTCCACATTGGGCCGGGCGAGCGCCGGGTAGTAGGTGCTGGAGAGCAGGATCCGCTTGCAGCCGATGCGGTAGTCGGGGGTCAGCTTGGCCCGCAGGGCCGGGTCCTTCACGGACCGCGCCATGTTCGACTTGGCTATCGCCTCCACCAGGCCCAGCTGGTCGGGGTGCTTGGTGAAGGCGCTGACCTGCAACTCCCTTATGCCCCACAGCAGTCCGCGCCGGGCGGTGCCGGTGGCGGGTATCGCCCGGTGCAGGGCGCGTTCGGCCTTGCTGATGGTGCGGTCCATACGCGGCATGACCCAGGGCGGGGTCCGCTGGAAGAGGGTGAGCCGGGCCGCCTTCGGCTGGATCGCCGGGACGATCTGGATGGCGGAGGCGCCGGTGCCGACCATCGCGACCCGCTTGCCGGTCAGGTCGTAGTCGTGGTCCCAGCGGGCGGAGTGGAAGACCTTGCCGGGGAACGAGCCGAGCCCGGGTATGTCGGGCGTCTTGGGGTCGGAGAGCGGCCCGGTGGCGGATATGACGACGTCCGCGCGCAGGGTCGTGCCGTTCGCCGACTCGATCACCCAGGACAGGTTCTCCCTGTCCCAGCTCATCAGCCGCACCTCGTGGTTCAGCCGGATGTGCGGGCGCAGGCCGAAGGTGTCGGCGACGCGCTCCAGGTAGGCCCGGATGTGCCGCTGGCCGGAGAAGGTGCGCGGCCAGTCGGGGTTGGGCGCGAAGGAGAAGGAGTAGAGGTGGGAGGGGACGTCGCAGGCGCAGCCGGGATAGCTGTTGTCGCGCCAGGTGCCGCCCACCGAACCGGCCCGCTCCAGGACGACGAAGTCGGTGATGCCTTCGCGGCGCAGCCGGACGGCGGCCCCCAGGCCCCCGAATCCGGTCCCGATCACCGCCACACGTACATGCTCCTGCTGGGACATGCTGCCGCCTCCCGCGGTATGTCACGCCACTCTGCCAGCAATCACTGGCATGGTTCGGAGAGTAGAGCAGCCCCGTACCGATGGGTAGGGGGCGGACGGAGGAAAGTTACCGGCGGTACAACATAGGGTGCTCCTGTGGCTGAAGGACCCGAGCACCGCGAATACCGCATGGCGGAGCTGGCCGAGAAGGCCGGGATCACCGTGCGGACCCTGCGTTTCTACCGGGAGCGCGGCCTGATCCCGCCCCCGCGCCGGGAGGGCCGGATCACCTGGTACGACGACCACCACCTGGCCCGGCTGCGGACCATCGCGGGGCTGCTGGAGCGCGGCCACACCCTCAACGGCATCGCGGACCTGGCCGCCACCTTCGAGAGCGGCCGCGATGTCGCGGAGGTGCTGGGCCTGGGCGAACCGACCGAGGAGACCCCGGTCCGCCTCACCCCCGAGCAGCTCGCCGACTACTTCGAGGGCGAGGTCACCCCGGAGAACCTGGCGGCCGCGCTGGACCTCGGCTATCTCGCCACCGACGGCGACGAGATCGTGCACATCAGCCGCCGTCTCCTGGAGGTCTCGGCGGAACTCGTACGGGAAGGGGTGCCGCTCGCCACGGTGCTCTCCTCGGGCCGCCGCGTCCGCGAACACGCGGAAGCGCTCGCCGAAATCTTCGTCCGCGTACTGCATGCCCACACCGCGGAGACCGAACCCGCCCAACTGCGTCCGCTCGCCCGCGCGGTGGTGGACGCGGAGCTGTCCATGGCCCTGGACCGGAGGCTGCGCCGCGAGGACGGTACCCGGCCGCCGAAGGCGTGACCCCGCGCACGGGCCCGGCGCGGGAGCCCGTGCGCGAAGGCCGGACGCGCGAGGCCGCGCACCGCGCCCTACGCGGGGGGCCGTCCGCGGGAGGCCGCGCACGAGGACCGGCGTACGGGGCCGCGTGCTGGTGAGCCCGCGTGCGAGGGGGCCGCTCTACCGCTCGTAGACGACCGTCACCGGCGCGTGGTCGCTCCAGCGCTCGTCGTGCGTGGCGGCCCGCTCGACCCAGGCCTTCACGGCGCGCGCGGCGAGCCCCGGGGTGGCGATCTGGTAGTCGATGCGCCAGCCGCTGTCGTTGTCGAAGGCCCGGCCCCGGTAGGACCACCAGCTGTAGGGCCCCGCGACATCCGGGTGCAGCTGCCGCACGACGTCGACGTAGGCGGCTTCCTCGAAGACGCGCGTCAGCCAGGCGCGCTCCTCGGGCAGGAAGCCGGAGCTCTTCCGGTTGGCCTTCCAGTTCTTCAGGTCGGCCTCCTGGTGGGCGATGTTCCAGTCGCCGCAGACCACGACCTCGCGGCCGTCCGCCGCCGCCCGCTCCTTCAGCCCCTGGAGGTAGGGCAGGAACGCGGCCATGAAGCGCTCCTTCTCGTCCTGCCGCTCGGTGCCGACCTCGCCGGAGGGCAGATACAGACTGGCGACGGTCACCCCGGGAAGGTCGATCTCGGCGTACCGGCCGCTCGCGTCGAACTCCTTGGCCCCCGGCGCCCCGAACCCGCCGAAGCCGATCTGGACCCGCTCCGGCGCCTGGCGGGAGTAGAGCGAGACCCCGGCACGCCCCTTGGCGGCGGCGGGGGCGTGCACGGCGTGCCAGCCCTCGGGGGCGCCCACCTCGGCGGGCAGCTGGGCGAGCTCGGCCCGCACCTCCTGGAGACACACCACATCGGCGTCGGTCCCGGCCAGCCACCCGGCGAAGCCCTTCCGGGCGGCGGCGCGGAGCCCATTAACATTCACGGTGGTAACGGTCAGCATCCCCGAACAGTACCTACTCCACCCCCACGCACAGATATACGATACTCAGCATGTTTATTCACCCTCGCCCCTTCGACCACCCCGACGCCGTCAAGCTCAACGACCAGGTCCAGCTCGAATACGCCGAGCGCTACGGCGACGAGGGCGATGTCACCCCGCTCGACCCGGCCATGTTCGTCCCGCCGCGTGGCCTGTATCTGCTGGCCTACGACGAGCTGGAGCGCCCGGTGGCGACCGGGGGCTGGCGCACCCAGGACCGCAACGACGAGGGCTACGCGGACGGCGACGCCGAGATCAAGCGGATGTTCGTGGTGCCCGAGGGGCGCGGCCGGGGGCTGGCCCGGCGGATGCTCGCCGCCCTGGAGGAGGACGCCCGCGCCGCGGGCCGGACCCGGATGGTGCTGGAGACCGGCGACCAGCAGCCGGAGGCCGTGGCGCTGTACACCTCGTGCGGCTACACCGTCTGCGACGTGAAGTTCGGCCACTACCGGACGTACGACAGCAGCATCTGCATGGCCAAGCCGCTGCGGCAGCCGTAGGGGTCCGGCCGCGCACCCCGGCAGGGCGGGCGGTCCCGCGCCCGGGGTCCGGCCGGACGGGCACGCGCCGCGGTGCGGGGCGCCCGGTCACCCGCCCCCGCCGAGCACCAGGAGCACATGCTCGTCCGCACCGTGCCGCACGGTGCCGGTCGCCGTGAACCCGCACTTCTCCAGCAGGCGTACGGAGCCGGTGTTGCCCGCGAAGGGGTCCGCGTACAGCGGGCGGGCCGTCTCCCGCTCCAGGAACGCGGTCAGCGCCTCGGTGCCGATGCCCCGGCCCCAGAACGGACGGCCGAACCAATAGCCGAGGAAGCGCCGGTCCCCCTCCCACCAGGCCGCGATGTTCCCCGCGGTCTCCCCGTCCACGACGACCGCCTGCACGAAGTTGGCGGGATCCCCCAGCACCCGCGTCCTCCAGTGCCTCATGAACGCGTCCCTCTCGCGGGGGACGAACCGCGACCGCCGCACCGCCTCCGGATCGTGCTCGTACGCGAGGAAGACCTCCAGGTCATCGGCCACGACGTCCCTGAGCCGCACACTGTTCTCCATACCGGCCGAGTGTGGCACCCGCCACTGACAGTCGGCCCGCTCGCTCACCTCGGGGTGGCCAGCACCTGCGTCCAGTACGGGCCGCGCGGGGAGTCGGCGAGACCCACCCCCACGTGGACGAAGTCGCAGTTGAAGATGTCGTTGTCGCGCCCCGGGCCGGCCCGCCACTCCTCGACGGCCGCCGCCGGATCGCTCATCCCGGTCGCGATGGTCTCGCCGACGGCCGACCAGACGTAGCCCGCGGCGCTCACCCGGTCGCCCACGCCCCGGCCCGTGGAGTCGGTGTGGCCGAAGTAGTTCCGTGCGGCCATGTCCGCCGAGTGCCGCTCGGCGATCTCGGTGAGCCGGGGGTCGGTGCGCAGGTCCGGGCAGCCGTTCTCGGCGCGCAGGGTGTTGACCTCGGTGACCACCCGGGCCTCCGGCTCGGGCGCGGCCATCAGCTCCGGGACGGCGGGCGTCGGTGCCGGGGAGGCGGCGCCGGAGCTCCGGCCCGGCGCGGGAGTGGCCGGTGCGGAGGTGGCCGGTGCCGACGGGGCCGGCGCGGAGGTGGTGGGCGTGGGAGTGGCGGGCGCGGAGGTGGCCGGCGTGGGGGTGGCCGACCCGGGCGCGGGCTCGGCGGGGGCGGCGGCCGGGGGCTGCGGGGGCGGTGCGCTGCGCGTGACGTCCCCACCCCGCGAGACGGGCGGCGCGGGCTCGGCGGGCCAGAAGTAGACGGTCAGCGAGGTCACCGCGGCCGCCGCGGCTATGAGTCCCGCCACACCCGCCGCCTTCCCGGCCGGGAAGGCACCGAAGGCCCCGGAGACACCGGAGGCGGCGGGAGCGGCGGCGGCCGCGCCGGAGGCCGAGCTCCCGGCCGAGACGGAGGCGACGGCCGCCGTCACCGCCTGCCCGGTGTCGTGAACCGGCAGCACCAGTGCGAGGCCGGAGAGCAGCCCCTCCGGCGGGACGAGCCCCGCGCTCCCGGCGGCGCAGGAGCCGCACGCCCGCACATGCCGGGCGATCCGCTTGCGCCACAGGGGCGTCGGCGTCCCGTCCCAGTCGCCCAGCAGCTCCGCCAGGTCCGGGCAGCGGGGGTCGGCCGCCAGGGCCCGTACGACCGCCCGGCCGGTGTCCAGCTGGTTCTTCACCCGCTGGACGCGCACGGCGGCGTGCTGCGGGGTGAGGCCGAGGGCGTCGGCCAGTTCGGCCCGGGTCAGCTCGCCGGTGGTCTCCAGCCACCACAGGGACAGCACGTCGCGCTCGGAGCCGTCCAGCCAGCGGGTGGCCTCGGCCGTCTCGCGCCGCTGGCCGGAGAGTTCGAGGCGCCAGATGGTCAGGTCCACGAAGTCGGCTGCCGGGTCCGCGGGGTCCTCGTCCGCCTCCAGCGAGGCGGGCCGGTGGCCGAGCCCCGACCAGCGGGTGCGGACCTGGTTCATGGCGATGGCGACGAGCCAGGAGCGGAAGCGGGCCGGGTCGCGCAGCGACGCCAGGCCGGACAGCGCCCGCAGCATGGTCTCCTGCACGACGTCGTCGACGTCCGGATGGCCGTTCAGCGCCCGCCCGACGACGTTGTAGACGAGCGGCAGGTACTGGGCGGCGAGCCGTTCCCCGGCTGCCCGGTCGCCGTTCCTCGCCGCGATGACCAGAGCGGTGCTGTCCACGCCGTTCACGTCCTTCGTTCGGTTCGCCACCGGAATGTGGGACAGGTCACCCCTGGGGGTTTTGTTATCCGCCGCCCGTCCGGTGGTCCACCAGTATGCGGGGAGGTGCGAACGGCCCCGCCGGGAGACCACCGGAACCACGGGGAGGACCATGACGAGCGGAGCGGACACCGACCGCGGGCTGCCGGACGAGCCGGCCGCCGCCGGAGCACGGCCCGGCGAGCCGCCCGCCCTTGGAGCACCGGCCGCCGGGGCGCGGGGCGTCGAGGCCCCCCACACCACCGCGGCCCGCACCGGGGAGGCCATCACCTCCTCCGCGCTGCACGCCGCGGCCACCGGCGCCGACACCTTTCCCGGAACGCTCCGGGAGGCGCTGACCCGCCGCGGGCTGTCGCTGGAGCGGGTGAGCGAACGGCTCAGGGTGCGCGGCATCACCATCAGCCAGGCCACCCTCAGCAGCTGGCAGCGCGGCCGCAGCCAGCCGGAGCGGGCCCGGTCCCTCCAGGCGGTGGACGTCCTGGAGGAGATCCTGGAGCTGCCGTCCGGCACCCTGCGCTCGCTGCTGGGCCCGCGCCGCCCGCGCGGCCGGGTTACCCCGGTCGGCAGCGAGCGGGCGGCGCTCCAGATCCTCGGGGAGGACTCGGTGGTGGAGAAGGCGCTCGGCGCGCGCTTCCGCCACTTCAACCAGGAGACGGGTTCGCTGATGGTGCACGACATCGTGCGGGTCGGCGAGAACGGCACGATGAGCGGGATCTCCACCACCAACGTCCTGCGGGCCAGCCGGGCGGGGGCCGACCGGGCGGTCTTCGTCCTCAGCTTCGACGACGAGGCGGCCGAGCCCGTCGACATCAGGGTCACCTGCGGCCGCCTGGCGGAGGCCACGTACCTGAAGGGGCTCAAGTCCCTGGTACTGGAGATCCACTTCGGCCGGGAGCTGGCCAAACTGGACACCACGGTGGTGAGTTACGCGGTCGACGTGAGCCCGTCCGAGACCCCGGCCACGCACTACGAGCGCTGGTCGCGGACGAACCTGCACGAATACCTCCAGCAGGTCTTCTTCCACCCGGGCGCGCTGCCGGTGGACTGCCACCGCTACGTCCGGGAGAAGGTCGGGGCCCCGCCCCGGGCCAAGCGGCGCATCCCGCTGAGCGACACCCATGACGTCCATGTGCTCACCTCCCGCTGCAAGCCCGGGGTCCACGGGGTGGCGTGGGACTACGGACCGGGAACGGCTGGTACGGGAGACCGCCCAGGATGAGTGGACGGTCTCCCGCGTCAGGGGGCAGGCCGTGAGCCCGGCCGATGGTGCTGACTCGGTGGTGCCTACTTGGTGTTGAGCGTCAGCCCGTAGTACGCCAGCGCGTCGTCGAGCGGCTGGAAGTAGGACGAGCCGGGCGAGTTGACCTGGCCGTTGCACCGCTGGCTGATCGGTCCGCCGGAGGTCATGCCCTGGGCCTGATCGCCGGAGACGTACGCCCCGCCGCTGTCCCCGCCCTGGGTGCAGACGCTGGAGCTGGCGAGACCGGTCACGACGGTGTCCGGACCCCCGTTCTGGTCGGTGTAGGTGACGCTGACGTTGTACGAACCGACCTTGCCGCAGGTCCACTGGGTGGTCTGGCCGGACTTGCAGAGCGCCGCGCCGGAGGGGGCCCGCTTGCTGCCCTTGACCGGGACGGTGCCCGCCTTGCCGTACGTGGTGATGTCCAGACCGATCGAGTTGCCGGAGTCGACAGCCGCGATGCCCATGTCGACGCTGCGGGTGCCCAGCGCGAAGCGGGTGTTCGTGCCCTTGGCGAACCGCTTGCCGTTGTAGGCCAGTTCGGGCAGGTCCTCGATGCAGTGCCCGGCGGTCACGAGCACCTGCTTGCCGCTGCGGTCCTTGGCGCCGTAACCGACCGAGCAGAGATAGCCGTTGAAGGTCATCCGGCTGCCCGGCGGGACGACGGCCTGGGTCTCCAGCTTCTCCTGGCCCTGGACGACCCGTACGGCGTCACCGTTGCTCTTCGCCGCCTTGAGGAAGCTGCGGGTCGCCGCGTCCGACGCCCCGTTGACCTCGACGGTGACGGTGTCCGACGCGAGGTCGACCGACCAGGCCGACACTCCGGCGGGGGCGCTCTTGAGGGCCGTGGCGTCCAGCCGCGCCTTGATCCGGTCGAGCTCGGTCTCACCGCGCTCCGGGACCCGTGCTGCGAGTCCCGCCGCCCTGACCTCCTTCGCCGCCTCGGCGTCGGCGGCGTTGACGACCAGCGACCCGTCCTTGGCGAAGAAGGCCCCGAGCGTCTCGACCCGGTCCTTCCGCAGCTCCGCGAACCGGTCCTGCTCCCGGGCCTCGCGGTCCAGCCGCTCGACGGCGGCCTTCTCGCTGACACCCAGCGTCTTCGCCAGGGCCCGCACCATCTCCGGCTGGTACGCCGGAGCCGAGGCGGCCGCCGGAGCCGAGGGCTCCCCGGCCGTACCGGCGTAGGCCCCTGTGGCGGCTCCGGCCGACAGAAGGGCGCCGATGGAGGCGGCCACGATGTATCTGCGCGCGTTCTTCTTTCCGTGCTTCACGCGATTCCTTCCGCTACGCAGGCGAGCGTCCAGACAATGGGGGGGGTGGCCACGCCGCGCTTGGGGACGCGCGACGTGTTCCGTGGACACTGCCCGGCGGCGATGACATGTTCCTGTCGCCGCGCCTCGAACTCTGGCGCAGCCGCAACTGCCGGGACAAGAAGTGACGGTGGGGGTCTTTTCTACAGAACTGGCCGAGAACTGTAGAGAGATCGCCGGTCTCCGCGAGAACGGACCGGCCGCACCGGCTCTCCGGCCCTTCGCCGGGCCCGCCTCTCCCGACCTCGTACGATGCGCGATCGCAGAGGGCGCCGGAGGGCGCCGCTGGGCTGAACACAGGGGGGGCGGAACGGGGACGACCGGGTCTTCGCCGACGTCACCTTCGTCCACCCGGTGGCGCCCGCGTTCGTCCATCCGGTGGCGCCCGCGCCGGGAGGGGGCGACGACCGGATCGTACGCACCGTCGTGCGCCGCGAGACCGTCATGAGCCGGGACGACCCCGCCGAGGTCGTCACGGAGCCGGGAACCTTCTCCGCGCGGTCGTACAAGACCGACCTGACCAAGGGCGGCCGCGAGGGCCCGACCGGCTGTCTGACGCCCCCCTTCGGGGCGGACCGCCCGGCCGGCACGACCGGTGACGCCATCGACCCGTACGACCGCGGCACCCCGATCGACCAGCGCGGCCGCGACGTTGACGACCGCTGCCGGACCGCCGCCCGGTCCTGAGCGGACGGCCGCACTCACCCATAGGGCGGGGGCCGCCGGAGCGCCCGCCGGGCGCGGGCGACGACGCGCGGTCACGGCGCCCAGGGGGTCCCCGGGGCGCCGCGCACTAACGGCGGTCGGCTACTTCGCCGCACCCAGCGCGGCGAGGGCCTGGGCCCAGCCGACGTACTTCAGGTCCGCGAGATCGGCGACCGTCCTGATGCCGAACGCCTCCTTGAGCAGGTCGCCCTGCCGGTCCGAGACACCCTTGAGCGCGGACACCGGCGCCTCCAGCACCTCCGGCAGGCTCTTGTCGGCCCACGCCTTGTCCAGCACCTTGTCCAGATCGATCGAGGCCACGCTCGTTTCCCTCCTCGTTCCGCGCTCCCGTGAGGCGCGCACATGTGCGCCGGGGCGGCCCGGGCTCGCGCCCCGCCCCGGCATCGACGACAAGCGTGTAGAGCATAGGAAGGGGATCGCCCGGCGGACGGGCGACGGCGGGAAATCGACCGGGAATGTCCGGAAGACGCCTCCCCGCCCCCACCCGCCCTTTTCGGCCAGGGGAGTTGTCCGTCAGACGGTGCCGGGGTAGTCCGCCCCGACCACCAGGGTGAGCGTCCGGCCGCCCTCGGAGGCGGCCGGTTCCGCCGCGACCCCGTCCAGGCGGGAGGTGAGAACCCGCGCGTGTTCCTCCAGCCCCGCCGGGTGCCGTACGGCCGTACGCTCCGCCGGAGCGGGCGCGTTGCCCGTGCCGGTGACCGTGTAGCCCAGCGCGCGCAGCTCCTCGGCGACCTCCGCGGCCCGCCCGGCGGTGCCGGTCCCGTTGAGCACCCGGACCGTGACCGACCGGGCGTGGACGGGGTTCGCCGAAGCGGCCGCCAGGTCCTCCTTGTCGGTCTCGCGGTCCCGGGCCAGGGCGTCGAAGAGGTCGGCGGCCTGCGGGTACTGCCAGACGACGTTGGCCCGGTCGGACGGCACGTCGGCCTCGCGCGCGTAGTTGGGCACGGTGAGGAAGGTGAGCCGGTCGGCGGGGATGCCCTTGACCTCGGCGGCGAGGGCCGCCAGGGGTTTGATTCCGGCCAGCGCCCGGTCGGTGGTGAGGGAGCTGGTGGCGGAGTCGAGGAAGCCGTAGAGGTCGGCCGGGCTGGTCAGGGTCTGCTGGGCCTTGGCCGCCAGCGCCTCCAGGAACTCCTGCTGGCGTCCGATGCGTCCGAGGTCGGAGCCGTCGCCGACGCTGTAGCGCGTACGGACGTAACCGAGGGCGTCCTCGTCCTTGACGGTCTGGCAGCCCGCTTCGAGGTCGAGGCGGGCCTTCTTGTCGCGGATGGCGGTCTCGGGGCACACCTCGATGCCGTCCAGGGCGTTCACCATCCCCTTGAAGCCCTGGAAGTCGACGGAGACGAAGTGGTCGATGCGCAGGCCGGTGTTCCGCTCGACGGTCTTGATCGTGCAGGCCGCCGCGGTCGCCACGTCACCACTGGACCCTCCGATGGCGAACGACTCGTTGATCTTGAAGCGGTGCGGCGCGGAGACGCTTCCGTCCCCGCGCTCACAGGCCGGTATGGGGACCCAGGAGTCACGCGGCAGCGAGACGACCGTGGCCCACTCCCGGTCGGCGGCCACGTGCAGGACCATCAGCGTGTCCGACTGCATGGTCTCCAGGCCCTTGCCGTAGCCCGCGTTCCCGCCGGCCCGGCTGTCCGAGCCGACCACCAGGACGTTCCTGGAGCCGGGGCTCAGGTTCGTGGGCCGGTCGCCGCCGATCCGGCCGTCGACGTCGGCGGCGTGGATGTTGCCGTTCAGCTCGCCGTAGATCCAGGCCCCCGCCCCGGCGACGCCCAGCACCAGCACGGCCAGCACTCCGGCCGACCACAGCACGATCCGGCCGCGCCGGGTCAACGGTGCCTTGCGGCCGCGCCGCTCCCCCGCGCGGCGGCCGTGGCGTTGTACGGTGCGGCCTCGCCGCCCCCGGCCTCCCGTTCCCACGCCTGCCCTCCGAACGCTCCGCCCCGCCCCGCGTGTGTGCCGCCTCCGGGGGTTACGGCCGCACCCTGCGGCCGAGCGAACTCTACAGTCATGTAGACATGCGGCTTCCGGGGCCCCCGCCGGGTCGCGCACGCCCCGGCGCCCGGGACGTGGAAGCCGCAGGGCACCGGGGCGCGGAAGCCGCAGGTCAGCGGCGTTAGGGCGCAGGCTCCGCGGCCGGGCCGGGGGGCGGCCCCGCGGCAGGGGGCGGAGGTGCGGCGGATTGCGGCGGAGCGGCGGAGTCCGGTGGTGCGGCGTCGGTACGCGGCAGGCCGAGGACCATGGTGAGGCCGCCGCCCGGGGTGTCCTCCGCGGTCAGGGTGGCGCGGATCGCCTCGGTGAAGCCGCGCGCGACGGCCAGCCCGAGCCCGACGCCCGCGCCGCGCGGCGCGTCCCCGAGCCGCTGGAACGGTTCGAAGATGTGCTCCTTCGCCGCGTCCGGCACCCCGGGACCCCGGTCGACGACGCGGAGTTCGACCCGGTCGGGCAGGCTGCCGGCGGAGACGAGGACGGGCAGGTCCTCCGGGCTGTACTTGACGGCGTTCTCCACGATGTTGGCCACGACCCGCTCCAGCAGGCCCCGGTCCACGTCGACCATGGGCAGGGTCTCCGGGATGTCCAGCTCCACCCGGCCCTCGGGAACACCGCCCAGCGCCATCGGCACGACCTCGTCCAGGTCCGTCTCCCGGATCAGCGGGACGACGGTGCCCGTGTTGAGGCGGGACATGTCCAGCAGGTTGCCGATCAGCGCGTCCAGCCGGTCCGCCCCGTCCTCGACGCCTTCGAGCAGCGCCTCCCGGTCCGCCTCCGACCAGGCCACGTCCCGGGAGCGCAACGAGGTCACCGACGCCTTGATGCCGGCCAGCGGGGTGCGCAGGTCGTGGCTGACCGCGGCGAGCAGCGCCGTACGGAAGCGGTCGCTCTCGGCCAGTTTCCGCGCCTCCTCCGCCTGGCCGACCAGGCGCTGCCGGTCCAGGGCGACCGCGGCCTGCGCGGCGAACGCGCCCAGCACCCGGCGGTCCTCGGCCGGCAGCGCCCGGCCGCTGAGGACCAGGGCCAGGTTCTCCCCCACCGGGATGTCCACGTCGGCGTCCTCGGGGCAGCCGACCGGGTCGCCTCCGGCCGTCGCCGCACGGGTCCAGGGGTCGACCTCGCTCGCCCGCTCCAGCAGCGCGACGGACTCCATCGCGAAGGTCTCCCGCAGCCGCTCCAGCAGCGCCGCGAGGGAGTTCTCGCCCCGCAGGATGCTGCCCGCGAGGAAGGAGAGGATCTCCGACTCGGCGCGCAGCCGGGCCGCCTGGTGGGTGCGGCGGGCCGCCAGGTCGACGACCGAGGCGACGGAGACGGCCACCCCGACGAAGATGACGATGGCGACGATGTTCTTCGGGTCGGCGACCGTGAACCGGTGCAGGGGTGTGGTGAAGAAGTAGTTCAGCAGCAGGGAGCCGAAGGCCGCCGAGGCGAGGGCCGGGAGCATCCCGCCGAGCAGGGCCGCCGCGACGGTGGCGGTCAGGAACAGCAGCATGTCGTTGGCGAGACCGAGGTCGGGGACCACGGTGCTGAGCAGCAGGGTGAGCAGGGCGGGCCCGGCGACCCCGACCAGCCAGCCCCCGACGATCCGCGCTCTTCCCAGCCGGGCGCCGCGCGCGATCGGCAGCCCGCGGCCCTTGGCGACGGCGTCGTGGGTGACGATGTGGACGTCGAGGTCGGGGCCGGACTCCCGGGCCACGGTGGCGCTGACGCCGGGGCCGAGGACGTACTGCCAGGTCTTGCGGCGGCTGACGCCGAGGACGATCTGGGTGGCGTTGACGCCGCGGGCGAACTCCAGGAGCGCCGAGGGCACGTCGTCGCCGATGACGTGGTGGAAGGTGCCGCCGAGGTCCTCGACCAGGGTGCGCTGGAGGGCCAGTTCCTTCGGGGAGACGGCGCGCAGCCCGTCGTTGGCCGCGATGTAGACGGCCAGTACCTCGCCCCCGGCGCCCTTCTCCGCGAGGCGGGCGGCGCGGCGGATCAGGGTGCGGCCCTCGGGCCCGCCGGTCAGTCCGACGACGATGCGCTCGCGGGCCTGCCAGGTGGTGCGGATGTCGTGCTCGCCCCGGTACTGCTGGAGGTATTCGTCGACCCGGTCCGCCGTCCACAGCAGCGCCAGCTCCCGCAGGGCCGTGAGGTTGCCGGGCCGGAAGTAGTTGGACAGCGCCGCGTCCAGCTTGTCCGGCTGGTAGATGTTGCCGTGCGCCATCCGCCGCCGCAGCGCCTGCGGCGACATGTCGACCAGCTCGATCTGGTCGGCACGGCGCACCACCTCGTCGGGCACCGTCTCCCGCTGCCGTACGCCCGTGATCGACTCCACGACGTCGCCGAGCGACTCCAAGTGCTGGATGTTGACCGTCGATATGACATCGATCCCGGCCTTCAGCAGCTCCTCGACGTCCTGCCAGCGCTTCGCGTTCCGCGACCCGGGGACGTTGGTGTGCGCCAGCTCGTCCACCAGGGCGACCGCGGGAGCCCGCTCCAGCACGGCGTCCACGTCCATCTCGGTGAACACGCCGCCCCGGTAGTCCAGTTCACGGCGGGGCACCAGCTCCAGGCCGTGCAGCATCACCTCGGTGCGGGGCCGCCTGTGGTGCTCGACGAACCCGACGACCGCGTCGGTGCCGCGCTCCACCCTGCGGTGCGCCTCGGAGAGCATCGCGTACGTCTTGCCGACGCCGGGCGCCGCTCCCAGGTAGATCCGCAGCTTTCCGCGTCCCATGATGTGCTCTCGTTCCTCGGTGGCGGGCGGGCGTCAGGGTTCGAAGCGGTAGCCCATGCCCGCCTCGGTGATCAGGTAGCGCGGGTGGGCCGGGTCGGCTTCGAGCTTGCGCCGCAGCTGGGCCATGTAGACCCGCAGGTAGTTGGTGTTCTCCTGATACGTGGGACCCCACACCTCGCGCAGCAGCGCGCGCTGCGACACCAGGCGGCCGGGGTGGGCGACCAGGATCTCCAGCAGGTGCCATTCGGTGGGGGTGAGCCGGACCGCGGCGCCGTCGCGCAGCACCTTCTTCGCGACCAGGTCGACGGTGAAGGTGTCGGTGGTGACGACGGTCGGCGTCTCGGCCTCGGCGGTCGACTGCCGCCGCCGGGTGGCCGCCCGCAGCCGGGCCAGCAGCTCGTTCATGCTGAACGGCTTGGTCACGTAGTCGTCCGCCCCTGCGTCCAGGGCGCGCACCTTGTCCTCGGACATGTGGCGGGCGGACAGCACGATGACGGGCATTCTGCCGCCCCGCCGGATCGCGGTGACCAGGTCCACGCCGTCCATGTCCGGCAGACCGAGGTCCAGCAGGACGACGTCCGGCCTGCGGTCGGCGAGGAGCCGGAGCGCCGTCTGCCCGTCGGTGGCCTCCTCGACCGTGTAGGCGCGGGCCTCAAGGTTGATCCGGAGGGCGCGGACCAGGTGCGGGTCGTCCTCCACCACCAGTACCCGGGGCATGGGCGGCGTCTCTTTCCTCGTCGGGGGGCGGAGCTCTCGGACAGGCGGGGCACCGGCGGGGCGCGCGGTGTGCGCGTCCCCCCGGTGCCCGGTGCCGTGCGTCGCTGTCATCGGTTCCCGGTCAGGTCCCGCAGCGCGGTGTTGAGCTCCAGGACGTTCACCCGGGGCTCGCCCAGGAACCCGAGGAGCCGTCCGGAGGTGTGCTCGGCGACCAGCCTGTCGACCGTCGGCACGTCGAGGCCGTTGCGCTCGGCGACCCGGTGGACCTGGAGCTCCGCGTACGCCGGTGAGATGTCCGGGTCCAGTCCGGAGCCGGAGGAGGTGACGGCGTCGGCGGGGACGTCGGCGGGCCTCACCCGGTGCGTGGCCGTGGAGTTGTCCTTGACCACGGCGGCTTTGGCGTCCTTCACCCACCGGATCAGCTCCTCGTTGTCGCCGGAGCGGTTGGTGGCTCCGGAGAGGATCAGGGAGTACTGGGTGTTGACGCTGTTGCTGCCGAGCCCGTTGGAGGGGCGCGGCTGGAACCACTTCAGGTCCGGGGCGGGCGTCTCCTGCCCGTCCTTGGCGGGGAGGTCGTAGCGCTGGCCGATGAGGGAGGAGCCGACGACCTGCCCGCCGCCGTCCCTGATCTCGGAGCCGTTGGCCTTGTCGTGGAAGAGCGCCTGGGCGACGCCGGTGACGGCGAGCGGGTAGATCACCCCGCAGACGAGGGTGAGGACGAGCAGGGCGCGCAGGCCCGCGCCCAGGACGCGTGCGGTGCCGCTGACGGAGGTGTGGGTCATGGCGATCAGCCGATTCCGGGGATGAGGGAGATGAGGAGGTCGATGAGCTTGATGCCGATGAACGGGGCGATGAGACCGCCGAGTCCGTAGCGGAGCAGGTTGCGGCGCAGCATCGTGTCGGCGCTCGCGGGCCGGTAGCGGACGCCCTTGAGGGCGAGCGGCACCAGCGCCACGATGATCAGCGCGTTGAAGATGACCGCCGACAGGATCGCGGACTCCGGCGAGGACAGGCCCATGATGTTGAGCTTGTCCAGCGACGGGTAGGCCACCGCGAACATGGCCGGGATGATCGCGAAGTACTTGGCGACGTCGTTGGCGATCGAGAACGTCGTCAACGCACCCCGGGTGATCAGGAGTTGCTTGCCGATCTCGACGATCTCGATCAGCTTGGTGGGGTTGGAGTCCAGGTCCACCATGTTCCCGGCCTCCTTGGCGGCCGAGGTCCCGGTGTTCATCGCGACGCCGACGTCCGCCTGGGCCAGGGCCGGGGCGTCGTTGGTGCCGTCGCCGGTCATCGCGACCAGCTTGCCCCCGGCCTGCTCCCGCTTGATGAGGGCCATCTTGTCCTCGGGCGTCGCCTCGGCCAGGAAGTCGTCGACCCCGGCCTCCTCGGCGATGGCCCTGGCGGTCAGCGGGTTGTCCCCGGTGATCATGACCGTACGGATGCCCATCCGGCGCAGCTCGTCGAACCGCTCCCGCATGCCCTCCTTGACCACGTCCTTCAGGTGGATCACGCCCAGGACGCGCGGGCCCCGGGTGTCCTCCACGGCCACCAGCAGCGGGGTTCCGCCGGCCTGGGAGATCCGGTCGGTGAGCGCGAGCGCGTCCTCGGACTCCTGCCCGCCGCGCTCCTTCACCCAGGCCCCCACGGCCCCGGTCGCGCCCTTGCGGACCTTGCGCCCGGCGAGGTCGACGCCGGACATCCGGGTCTGCGCGGTGAACGCGATCCACTCGGCGTCGGCCAGCTCGCCCCGGTCCCGCTCCCGCAGCCCGTACCTCTCCTTGGCCAGCACCACCACCGACCGGCCCTCGGGGGTCTCGTCGGCGAGCGAGGACAGCTGGGCGGCGTCGGCGAGATCCGTCTCGGTCACCCCTTCGACGGGGAGGAACTCGGCGGCCTGCCGGTTGCCCAGGGTGATGGTGCCGGTCTTGTCGAGCAGCAGCGTCGACACGTCGCCCGCCGCCTCCACCGCCCGCCCCGACATCGCCAGGACGTTGCGCTGGACCAGGCGGTCCATGCCCGCGATGCCGATGGCGGACAGCAGCGCGCCGATCGTGGTGGGGATCAGGCAGACCAGCAGCGCGGCCAGCACGATCATCGACGTCTGGCCGTCGGCGCCCGCGTAGATCGCGAACGGCTTCAGGGTGACCACGGCCAGCAGGAAGACGATGGTGAGGGAGGCCAGCAGGATGTTCAGGGCGACCTCGTTGGGCGTCTTCTGCCGGGCCGCGCCCTCCACCAGGCTGATCATCCGGTCGATGAAGGTCTCGCCCGGCTTGGTGCTGATCCTGATGACGACCCGGTCGGACAGCACCTTCGTACCGCCGGTGACGGCCGAACGGTCCCCGCCGGACTCGCGGATGACCGGCGCCGACTCCCCGGTGATCGCGGACTCGTCGACCGAGGCGACACCCTCCACGACGTCCCCGTCGCCGGGGATGACGTCTCCGGCCTCGCAGACCACCAGGTCACCGACGCGCAGGTCGGTGCCCGGGACCCGCTCCTCGTCCGGGCCGCTGAGCCTGCGGGCGACCGTGCCGGTCTTGGCCTTGCGCAGGGTGTCGGCCTGGGCCTTGCCGCGCCCCTCCGCCACCGCCTCCGCGAGGTTGGCGAAGAGGGTGGTCAGCCAGAGCCAGGCGGCGATCGCCCAGCCGAACCAGTCGGTGGGGTCCGCGACCGCGAGGACGGTGGTGACCACCGAGCCGACCAGGACGACGAACATCACCGGCGACTTGATCATCACGCGCGGGTCCAGCTTGCGCAGCGCGTCCGGGACGGACCTCAGCAGCTGCCGCGGGTCGAAGAGACCGCTGCCGACCCGGTCGGCAGTCCCCTGGCCGCCGGAGGGCGGCAGGTCTCCGTGGGGAGCGCGGGTGGGAGTGGCGGTGCTCATGAGGCGAGCCCTTCGGCGAGCGGCCCCAGCGCGAGGGCGGGGAAGTAGGTGAGTCCGGTGACGATGAGGAGGGTGCCGACGAGCAGCCCGGCGTAGAGCGGCTTGTCGGTCCGCAGGGTGCCGGCGGTCTCGGGTACCGGTTTCTGTTCGGCGAGCGAACCGGCCAGGGCCAGGACGAACACCATCGGCAGGAACCGGCCGAGCAGCATGGCGATGCCGATGGTGGTGTTGAACCACTGGGTGTCGGCGTTGAGCCCGGCGAACGCGGAACCGTTGTTGTTGGCGCCGGAGGTGTAGGCGTACAGGATCTCGGAGAAGCCGTGCGCCCCGGTGTTGGTCATCGAGTCGGCGGGGGTGGGCAGGGCCATGGCCACGGCGGTGAAGCCGAGGACGAGGGCCGGGGTGACCAGGATGTAGCAGGCGGCGAACTTGATCTCGCGGGTGCCGATCTTCTTCCCCAGGTACTCGGGGGTGCGGCCGACCATCAGCCCGGCGATGAACACCGCGATGATCGCCATGATCAGCATGCCGTAGAGACCGGAGCCGACACCGCCGGGGGCGATCTCGCCGAGCTGCATGCCCAGCATCGTGATGCCGCCGCCGAAGCCGGTGTACGAGGAGTGGAACGAGTTCACCGCACCGGTCGAGGTGAGCGTGGTGGCCACCGCGAAGAGGGACGACCCGGCGATGCCGAACCGGGTCTCCTTTCCTTCCATGGCCCCGCCCGCGATCTCGAACGCGGGCCCCCGGTGGGCGAATTCGGTCCACATCATCAGCGCGGTGAAACCGATCCAGATGACGGCCATCGCCCCGAGAATCGCGTATCCCTGCTTCAGCGATCCGACCATCCGCCCGAATGTCCGCGTCAGTGCGAACGGAATGAGCAGGATGAGGAAGATCTCGAACAGGTTGGACAGCGGGTTCGGATTCTCGAAGGGGTGGGCGGAGTTGGCGTTGAAATAACCGCCGCCGTTGGTGCCCAGCTCCTTGATGGCCTCCTGCGACGCCACCGCGCCGCCGTTCCATTCCTGCGTTCCGCCCAGGAACTGACCGACCCCGTGGATTCCGGAGAAGTTCTGGATCGCGCCGCAGGCGACCAGCACGACCGCGCCGATCACCGAGATCGGGAGCAGGATACGGACGGTGCCGCGCACCAGGTCGGCCCAGAAATTGCCGAGTTCACCGGTACGGGCCCGGGAGAAACCGCGCACGAGCGCCACGGCGACCGCCATGCCGACGGCCGCGGAGACGAAGTTCTGCACCGCGAGGCCGCCGGTCTGCACGACATGGCCCATGGCCTGTTCGCCGTAGTACGACTGCCAGTTGGTGTTCGCGACGAAGGACGCGGCGGTGTTGAACGCCTGGTCCGGGTCGATGGAGGAGAACCCGAGCGAACCGGGCAGCGAGCCCTGCACCCGCTGCATCAGGTACAGGAAGAGGACGCTCACCGCCGAGAAGGCGAGGACGCCGCGCAGATAGGCGGGCCAGCGCATCTCGGCGGCCGGATCGGCGCCGATGACCTTGTAGATCCACTTCTCCGGCTTGTAGTGCCTCTCGGAGGAGTAGACCCGGGCCATGTAATCGCCCAGCGGACGGTAGGCCAGGGCGAGAGCGGCTATCAGGGCGAGCAGCTGGAGCACACCAGCGATCTGGGAACTCATATCAGCACTCAGAACCTCTCCGGGTAAAGGAGAGCCAGCACGAGATAACCGACCAGGGAGACGGCCACGACGAGGCCGACGATGTTCTCGGCGGTCACAGCTTGGTCACCCCCCGGGCGATGAGAGCCACCAGTGCGAATACCGCGATCGTGGTGGCGACGAAGGCCAGATCGGCCATCGCGAGCTCCTGATTGACGTGAGGATGGGAATCGGCCGTTTGGCCGATACGAGCAAACCCCGACTTCGGCACGGCGATAAGCCACTTTGACGGGGTTCTTACGGAGAGGGGGAAACCCTTGACGCCCGTCTGACGCGGGAGGCACATGCGGTGCGACGCAGCGTCACGGCCGCCCGGCAGGGAGCGACGGCCACCGGGCGGCCCCCTCGCCGTCAGACGCCGACGTCCCGCCGCCGGAAGTCCTCCTGCGTCTCCCGCCGCACCAGCAGCCGGGCCGCGCCCCCTTGGACCGCGACGACGGGCGGCCTGCCGACGAGGTTGTACGCGGAGGCCATGGACACCTGATAGGCCCCGGCCACCGGCACGGCGATCAGGTCCCCGGGGCGTACGTCACCGGGCAGCGGGACGTCGTCGGCGAGGACGTCCCCCGCCTCGCAGTGCCGCCCCACGACGGTGGCGGTCACCGGCTCGGCACCGGTGGCCCGGCCGATCAGCCGCAGCGCGTAGCGGGCGCCGTACAGGGCGGGCCGGGGGTTGTCGCTCATGCCGCCGTCGACGGCGACGAACACCTTGCCGCCGGTGTGCTTGACGGCGAGGACCCGGTACAGCGCCACCCCCGCCGGGGCCACGATCGCCCGCCCGGGTTCGACGGCCAGCCTCGGCACCGGCAGCCCGGCGGCCGCGCAGCTGGTGGCCAGCTCCGCGTTCAGGCGGCGGGCGAGAGCGGCCACGTCGAGCGCGGGCTCGCCGGGCCGGTAGGCGACCCCGTGGCCACCGCCCAGGTCGAGTTCGGGGAACGTCACGCCGTGGCTCTCGCGGACCCGGGCCATCAGCCCGACCATGCGCCGCACCGCCACCAGATACGGCTTCACCTCGGTGATCTGTGAGCCGATGTGGCAGTGCAGACCGGTCAGTTCGAGCTGCGGCTGCCCGAGCACCCGGGCGATGGCGTGCTGCGCGGACCCGTCGGTGAGCGACAGGCCGAACTTCTGGCCGTCCGTTCCGGTACGGATCTTCTCGTGCCCCCCGGCCGCGACGCCGGGCACCACCCGCACCATGACCTTCTGGCGGCCCGGGAGCCCGGTCAGAGCAGCGATCCGGGCCACCTCCGACGGGCTGTCGACGACGATCCGCCCCACGCCGAGCCGCAGCCCCAGCTCGATGTCACGGGGTGTCTTGGCGTTGCCGTGCAGCACCACGCGCTCCGGCGGGAACCCGGCCGTGACCGCCAGCTCCAGCTCCCCGGCGGAACAGACGTCCAGCCCCAGGCCCTCCTCGTGGATCCACCGGACCATGGCCCGGGACAGGAACGCCTTGGCCGCGTACACCACGTCGGCCTGCGGGAACGCCGCCCGGTACATCCGGCAGCGGGCGCGTATCTCGTCCTCGTCCAGCACGTAGGCCGGGGTGTCGAAGCGGTCGGCCACCTCGGCGAGCGAGAACCCGCCGACGCTGAGATGCCCGTGCGGGAGCCGGGTGGTGGACCCGGGCCAGACGGACAGGCCGTCCAGACCGGCGGAGTCCTCGGTGAGCAGGGAAGCGGACATGGCGGCGGCTCCTCGAAGGGCGGGGCGTGCGGCCCGGGTCACAGGGCGCGGGCGGGTACGTCGGCCGGGCAGGCCGCCGACGCGGTGACGGCGGGGGCCGAGAGGACCGGGTCGACGACGAGCCGGCCGACGCCGAGGGGCGCGGCGAGTGCGCGCAGGGCCGGTTCGGCGAGCCTGACCGCCGGGTGCCCGGCGCCCAGCGTCGCGGCCAGCAGCTCGGGGCGGGAGAACCCGACCGCGGTGCGCTCCCCCAGCGGGGTGCGGAACAGCCGCAGCGCCGACCCCGCCTCCCGGGACCGGACCGGCACGTACAGCGGCCGGACCGGGGCCTGTTCGTCGGGGTCGGGGTCGTCGTCGTACAGGTAAAGGCACATGGCTGTCCTCCAGGGAGCCTCGCGGCCGGCTGTCGCCGGGCGCATGACGCCGAAGCTATGCCCGCCGCACCCCCCGTCACCCCGGCGCCTGACGCCACTTTGACGGCGGCCGGGCAGTTCATACGGATCACTGACGCGCACGGCCCGCCCGCGGCCCTTCAATGGGAAGCCGGAACGGATACCCGTCAGGAGGACAGTGCGGTGGGGCAGAGAATCGTGGTCGGCGTGAGCGGTTCCCCGCGGGGCCTGGCGACCCTGTACCGGGCCACCGTCGAGGCCCGGGAGCGCGGGGCCGGCCTGTGCGCCGTACTGGCCTGGCAGCTGCCCGGCGGCGGTCTCGGCGGCCGGGCGACCTACGGCACCACGGTGCTCGGCGAGTGCCGGGCGGCGGCGGTGGAGCAGCTGCGCGCGACGCTCGCCCTGGCGTTCGCCGACGCCCGTCCGGGCGTCCCGGTGTCCGGCCTCACCGTGCGCGGCGAGCCGGGCGCGGTGCTCGTGGAGGCCGCCCGCTCGGCCGACGACCTCCTGGTCGTGGGGACCGGCACCCGCCGCGGCTGGTTCCCGGGCCTCCGCCCGTCGGTGGCCCGCTACTGCCTGACCCACGCGACCTGCCCGGTCCTCGCGATCCCCCCGGACCCCCTGGACGCGGAACTCGCCGCACTCCTGGGCACGGCCTGACCGACTCCCGTACGCGGCAGGCCGATCCGACCGGGCACCGGCCCCGGACGGGCCCGACAAACGCGAAATCCCGCCCAGTTGACATAACTGGACGGGATCTCGTCACCATTCCTGAGCCAACTCAAGAACAGCTGCGCTGTGGACCTGTGGGGATTTGAACCCCAGACCCCCTCGATGCGAACGAGGTGCGCTACCAGACTGCGCCACAGGCCCTTGCGACGAGTGAAACTCTAGCACCCTCAACCGGGTGCTTGGAAATCCGTTCCTCCGCTGGTCAGCGGCGTCGGGTTTCCGGGCTCCCCCGCCTCACTCGTTGGCCGCGCGCGGCCGGTCCTCGTCGTCGTACTGGTCGAAGAGCGGGGTCCTGCCGCGGTCGCGGGAGCGGCGCGACTGGTGGGTGCGCTGGCGCGGCGCCGGGTCGACCGCGGGGGCCGCCGGGTGCGAGGTGCCGGTCCGGGTGGGCTCGGCGGTGCTGGAGCGGGCCGCGCTCCACGTCTCCGGGTCGCCGACCTCGACGCCGCCCGAGGCCCGGGGGGCGACGGGGGCGGTGACGTAGGTGGGCAGCGGGACGGGGACGGGCTCCCAGCTGTCGCCCTGGACCCGGCCGCGCTCGCGCTGCTGGTCCACCCACTCCGCGTGGTCCGTCTGCTCGACGAGGGCGCGGCGGCCCGCCTCCTGGGGGGAGACGGTGGGGGTGGGCTCCGGCTCCGCGTGGTGGGCCTCCGCGTCGTCGTCGGACTCGGCGGGAGCGGGGACGGCGGGCTGGTGCCTGCGGGGGCGGTTCTCGCGCAGCCGCTGCGCCGCGTCCTCGGCCCGGCGCCGGTCCATGGTGAAGGCGAACCGGCGTCGCTCCTGGGTCCGCAGATGCACGATGTAGGTGCTGAGCAGCACGGCGGGTACGGCGGGCGCCCACAGCAGGCCGAGCCCGCCGACCGCCGCGACGACCGCGCCGATGGTGAAGGCCAGGAAGAGGACGACCGTGGTCCGCCTGCGTCGCGCGAGGACCTGGGAGCGCTGGGCGCGCCGGGCCCGTTCGGCCTCGGCGGCGCCGGAGCGGGACCGCTGCCGGGCCCCGGGGTCTGCGGGGCGCTCGCCCGTGCGGCGCTCGTGCGCCTGCCGGTCCGGCGGCTGCTGGCCGAAGGCCCTGGGGTCGTGCGCCGGGCGGCCGGAAGCCGGGTGGCCCGGGGTGCGCTCGGGAGCGTGCGCCGGGTCGGAGGATCTGGCGTCCGGGTGCGCCGGGGGCGTGGCGAAGGCCCGGACGTCCACGGATTCCATACGGTCCGTTTCCCGGTCCGGGTCGGCGTCGGGCGCCGCCTCCTCAGCGGTGCGCTCCCGCAGCTCCTTGGCGTACCGGCGCTCCATCGCCGCACGTCCGGACAGCAGCCGGATGGCGGTGCTGAAACGTTCCGTGGGACGGGCCTCGTTCAGCTCGTCCTGCCTGCGGAGCCACATCGGCACCAAGTAGGCGGCCCAGGCCCCGACGATGACTGCGTAGATGAGGCCGCTGCTGCTCACGCTCACACCGTAGAGGGGTTTGCACGGGAGGATCCGCCAATTGACACGGTGTGTCGCACGATCCGGCTGATATCACGGACTTTTTTTGTGATTGTTCGAATCAACAGCGCCCGAAAGTGTGACTGATTGACGCCAATGAGCGATCAAATTCGAACACTTATTTTATTTCATCGGTCGGCCCATAGCTGCGCGGTACGACCGGGCGCGACCGGCGCCACCTCCGGAGCATGCCCTCGGGCACCTCCTCGGCGGTCAGGGCGAAGATCAGATGATCCCGCCAGGCCCCGTCGATGTGCAGATAGCGCGGGCGCATCCCCTCGGACCGGAATCCGAGTTTCTCCACCACCCGGCGGCTGGGGGCGTTCTCCGGCCGGATGCAGACCTCGACCCGGTGCAGGCCGACCGTGCGGAAGCAGTGGTCCACCGCGAGCGCCACTGCGGTCGGCATGACTCCGCGCCCCGCGACGCTCCGGTCGACCCAGTAGCCGATGTGGCCGGAGCACATCGATCCCCAGGTGATGCCCGCGACGGTGAGCTGACCGACCAGCCGCCCCTCGTACTCGATGGCGAACGGCAGCATCCGCCCGGCGTTCGCCTCGGCCCGCAGATGACGGACCATCTGCCGGTACGTCGGGCGCTGCGCGACCGGACCGCCGGGGGCGGGCGGGGGGACCGTGGCCTCCCAGGGGCGCAGCCAGTCGCGGTTGCGCCGGTTGACCTCGCGCCACACCCGCTGGTCACGCATCTTCATCGGGCGCAGGACGATCTCGCCGTCGGTCAGCGTCACCGGCCAGGTCGCGATGTTCAGCTCGCGCTCCCCGGCCGGGGGTGGTCGCCGCCGCGCAACTGGTCGACGGCGTGCACCAGGAGCCGGCCAAGGACCGCGAGCCCGTCCTTCACCCCGCCGGTGGACCCCGGCAGGTTGACGATCAGGGTGCGGTCCGCGACGCCCGCCAGCCCCCGGGAGAGCGCGGCGGTCGGGACCTTGGCCAGGCCCTCGGCCCGGATCGCCTCGGGGATGCCGGGGACCTCGCGGTCCAGGACGCGGCGGGTGGCCTCGGGGGTGGCGTCGGTGGGCGAGATGCCCGTACCGCCGGTGGTGACGATCACGTCGTACCCGGCGGCCACTCCGGCGCGCAGGGCCGCTTCGACCGGTTCGCCGTCGGGGACGACCTGCGGACCCTCGACCGCGAAGCCGAGGCCCGTCAGCGCCTCGGCGATCAGCGGGCCGCCCCGGTCCGCGTACACACCGGCGGAGGCCCGGTTGGAGGCGGTGACGACGAGGGCGGAGTACGGGGAGGGCGACGCGGCTCCACCGGGCTCCGGCCGCTCGTGGCCGGGGGCTCCGGCGGGCTCGGGCGGCGTCACGCGTCCGGTCCCGAGGGCTCCGTCGGCGCTGGGCGCCGGTAGTCGCCGGACTTGCCGCCCGACTTCGCCTCGACCCGTACGTCGGTGATGACCGCGCTCTTGTCGACCGCCTTGACCATGTCGACGACCGTGAGGGCCGCGACCGACACCGCCGTCAGGGCCTCCATCTCGACGCCCGTGCGGTCGGTCGTCTTCACGGTGGCGGTGATCTCCACCGCGTCGTCGGCCACGCCCAGGTCGACCTTGACGCCGGAGACGGCCAGCGGGTGGCAGAGCGGGATCAGCTCCGGGGTGCGCTTGGCGCCCATGATCCCGGCGATCCGGGCGGTGGCGAGGGCGTCGCCCTTGGGAACGCCTTCGCCGCGCAGCAGTTCGATCACGTGCGGCGAGACGAGCACCCGGCCGGACGCGCGGGCGACGCGGGTGGTGACGTCCTTCGCCGACACGTCGACCATGCGGGCCGCGCCCGCCTCGTCGATGTGCGTCAGCCTGTTCTGCGTACTCAACTCACTCCGCCTAGCGGTAGGGGCTCTCCGTCGCGGCTCGGGCCTGCCGGAGGGGTCCCCGGAAGGCGCGGCGGCAGATACCGTACCGCCACCGGGCGCAGGTCAGCGGAGCAGGATCACCTCGGTCTCCGTGCCGGGCTCCACCGAGGTGACGTCCTCGGGGACCACGATCAGCGCGTCCGCCTGGGCGAGCGCGGCGATCAGATGCGATCCGGAGCCGCCGACGGGGGTGACCGTGCCCGCCTCGGGGTCGTGGCGACCCCGCAGGAACTGCCGTCGGCCCTCCGGCGAGGTGAGCGCCTTGTCGGTGGTCAGCACCGCGCGGGCGGTGGGGCGGTGCACGTCGGGCAGCCCCATCAGGGCGCGGATGGCGGGGCGGACGAACAGCTCGAAGGAGACGTAGCTGGAGACCGGGTTGCCCGGCAGGGCCAGCAGCGGGGTGTGGTCCCGGCCGATGGAGCCGAAGCCCTGCGGCTTGCCCGGCTGCATGGCCAGCTTGCGGAACTCGATCCCGCCGCCCTCCTCGTCCTCGTCCCCGACGGAGGACAGCGCCTCCTTGACGACGTCGTACGCGCCGACGCTGACGCCTCCGGTGGTGACGACGATGTCCGCGCGGATCAGCTGGTCCTCGATGGTGGCGCGCAGCGTCTCGGCGTCGTCGGCGACCGCGCCGACCCGATAGGCGATGGCCCCGGCGTCGCGGGCGGCGGCGGTCAGCGCGAAGCTGTTGGAGTCGTAGATCCGGCCGCCCGTCAGCTCCTCGCCGGGCTGGACCAGTTCGCTGCCGGTGGAGAGCACGACCACGCGGGGCCGGGGCCGCACGAGGACGGTGGAGCAGCCGATCGCCGCGAGCAGCCCGATCTGCGGCGGGCCGATCACCGACCCGGCGCGCAGGGCCAGTTCGCCCGGCCGGACGTCGCTGCCGCGCTCGCGCACATGGGCTCCGGCCGCCGCCGGGCGGTACACGCGGACCTCACCGGTGGCGCCCTCCGGGGCGTCGGCGTGGGCGCGCATGGTGTCGGCCGGGCCCTCGCCCGTGCCGCCGTCCGTCCACTCGACCGGGACCACGGCCTGCGCCCCGGCGGGCAGCGGGGCGCCCGTCATGATGCGGGCGGCCTGTCCCGGCCCCACGGCCCGGCCCTCGGCGAGCCCGGCGCTGCCCGCGGCCACGTCACCGATGACCGTGAGCACCGCGGGGAACTCCTCCCCGGCGCCCTCGACATCGGCGACCCGGACCGCGTAGCCGTCCATGGAGCTGTTGTCGAAGGGCGGCAGCGCCACCTCCACGACGACGTCCTTCACCAGGACGCAGCCCTGGGCGTCGGGCAGCTGGAGTTCGATGGGGTCGAGCGGCCGCACCGCGGCGAGGATGTCCTCCAGGTGCTCGTCGACCGACCAGATCGTGCCGCTCACGGGGTCACATCTCCTCGGTGACGTACTTGCGCAGCCAGGACCGGAAGTCCGGCCCCAGGTCCTCACGTTCGCACGCCAGTCTGACAATGGCGCGCAGGTAGTCGCCGCGGTCACCGGTGTCGTAGCGGCGGCCCTTGAAGACGACGCCGTGCACGGGCCCGCCGATCTTCTCGTCCGCGGCCAGCAGCTGGAGCGCGTCGGTGAGCTGGATCTCGCCGCCGCGGCCCGGCTCGGTGTGCCGCAGTACGTCGAAGACGGCGGGGTCCAGGACGTACCGGCCGATGACGGCGAGGTTGCTGGGGGCGTCCGCCGGGTCCGGCTTCTCGACCAGGTCGGTGACGCGGACGACGTCGCCGTCGACGGTGGCGTCCGCGGCCGCGCAGCCGTAGAGGTGGATCTGCGCGGGGTCGACCTCCATCAGCGCGACGACGCTGCCGCCCTCGCGCTCCTGGACCTCGACCATGCGGGCCAGCAGCGCGTCGCGCGGGTCGATCAGGTCGTCGCCGAGCAGCACCGCGAACGGCTGGTCGCCGACGTGCGGGGCGGCGCACAGCACGGCGTGCCCGAGGCCGCGCGGATCGCCCTGACGCACGTAGTGCATGGTGGCCAGGTCGCTGGACTCCTGGACCTTGCCGAGGCGTTCGGCGTCTCCCTTGCGGGTGAGCGCGGACTCCAGCTCGTAGTTGCGGTCGAAGTGGTCCTCCAGGGGACGCTTGTTGCGACCGGTGATCATCAGGACGTCGGAGAGACCCGCGGCGACGGCTTCCTCGACGACATACTGGATGGCCGGCTTGTCGACGACCGGCAGCATCTCCTTGGGAGTGGCCTTCGTGGCGGGCAGGAACCGGGTGCCGAGACCTGCTGCCGGGATGACGGCCTTGCTGATCCTGGAGGGCGACTGAGTCATGTGCAGACCTTAACGGATGCACCCATCCAGAAGCTGATTTTCCGGTTAACTTTGTCCTTAAATATGCCCATAAGAGAACCGTGTGAGCCGCTTGTGAACACCGATGAGACAGGGCAACAGCCGTCCCCGAAGGCCGTCCTGCGCCGCGAACTCCTCGCCGGCCGCGCCCTCCTGACGAAGGAGAACATCGCCCGGAACGCCGCCGCTCTCGCCTCCGCCGCCCTGCGCCTGGACCGGCTGGCCGACGCCCGGACGGTCGCCGCGTATGTCTCCGTGGGGCGCGAACCGGGCACCCGCGCCCTGCTGGACGCGCTGCGCGAGCGCGGCGTACGGGTCCTGCTGCCGGTGCTCCTGGCCGACAACGACCTGGACTGGGCGCTCTACGCGGGCGCGGAGCACCTGCTGCCCGCCGGCCGGGGACTCCTGGAGCCGGACGGGCTCCGGCTGGGACCCGCCGCCGTCCTGGAGGCCGACGCGGTGCTGCTGCCCGGCCTGGCGGTGGACCGGGAGGGGATGCGGCTGGGCCGGGGCGGCGGCAGCTACGACCGGGTGCTGGCCCGGCTGACGGCGGCCGGGGCGCACCCCGCGCTGGTCGTGCTCCTGTACGACGACGAGGTGCTCGCGCACGTCCCCGCGGAAGCGCACGACCGCCCCGTGGACGCCGTCGTCACCCCGGCCGGAGTACGGCACTTCGAGCGGTGACCCGGTGGCCGCCCCCGCGTGAGCGCCGACGGCGCACCCGGGGGCGGGGGCGTTGACGGCGTACGCGGGAGCGTTGACGGCATGTGCGGGAGCGTCGCCGTCGGCGTACATGTCAACGGTCGAGGACGCCGGGGCCCCTACGGTTTCAGCGTCAGCGTGTCGACGGTGGACTCGCTCACCGCGTTCGGCGCGAAGGACCAGTCGAGCAGTTCGCCTTCGGCCCACTTGTCGGTCTGGTCGGTGTAGTGCGCGCTGAACGCGTGCCCGGAGGCACCGGTGAGGTTGATCCAGCGGGACTTGTCCCAGTCCCCCACGTTGACCACCATCCGCATCGACGGCACCCAGACGACCTCGTAGCCGCTCGCCGCGTTCCAGCCGGTGGCGTTGACCGCCGCCTCGCCGCCGCCGAGGTTCCAGGGGCCCCGGTTGAGCGCCCGCTTGAGCAGGTCGGGGCCCTCGGCGCCGAGGGTCTGGTTCGTCAGCATCAGCCGGTGCAGCCGCCCCCAGCTCCAGGTGTCGATGTTCTTGCCGAGCTTGGCGGTCAGCTCCCAGCGGGCGTCCGCCATCGCACGGGCGAAGAGGTCGTCACGGCTCTCCAGGGCGCCGTCACGGCCCCGGGCGGGCGCCTTCCACCACTCGTTGTCCTGGTCGTCCACGAGCTCGCGGACCACCTGGAACCAGCGGTCGCCGCCGTCCGGCTGCGCCGAGTCGCCGTCGCGCTGACCGCATTCGCGCACCAGCGTCCGCTGCTCGTCGAGCGGACCGCTGTTCCTGGCCGGAGGCACGTTGAGGCAGTCGCCCTCGACCCGCATCTCCTTGGGGAGCTTGTTGCCGAAGGCCAGCTTGAGGATGTTGCGCCAGACTCCGTTGAAGTACGCGGCGGCCGCCGAGTCGGGCTCCTGGGTGTAGTCCCAGCCGTCCAGCAGCTTCTGCGCCTCGCGCACGCTCGGGTCGGAGACGTTGATCTTCCGCAGTTCGGGCACCAGCAGCGCGGCGATCTCGCTGAAGTTGTCCATCTGCGTCTTCTGCATGTCGTCGGTCGAGATCTTCTCGCCGCCCTTGATCTTCTTGGCGATCAGATCGTTGATCCGCTGGCTGCGGGCCCCGTAGCCCCAGTCCTTGGTGAGCAGGTAGGGGTAGGTGCTCTCGTCGATGACGGCCTGGTTGGCGGTGACGATGTAGCCGCGCTCCGGGTTGTACTCGTAGGGCAGCTCGTCGAAGGGGACGTAGTCCGTCCACCGGTAGCGCGGGTCCCAGCCCGGTGCGGGCACCGTCCCGTCGTACCCCTTGGAGCGGACCGGGATCTTCCCCGGGGCCTGGTAGCCGATGTTGCCCTCGGTGTCGGCGTAGATGAGGTTCTGCGAGGGCACCTCGAAGAACTCGGCGGCCGCCCGGAACGTGGTGAAGTCCTTGGCCCGGTTGAGCGCGAAGACGGCGTCCATCGACCTGCCCGGCTGGAGCGCCGTCCACTTCAGCGCGACCGCGTAGCCGTCGGCGCGGTCGGGGGCCGCGTTGCTGACGGTGGCCTTCTGGCCGACCTGGTCCAGCTCCTTGCTCCGGTCGGAGACCAGGGGCCCGTTGTTGGTCTGACGGACGGTGATCTTCCGGTCCCGGCCGCCCGCGACCTTGATGGTCTCCTCGCGGACCGTGAACGGCCGCGTCCGGCCGTCGTACAGGTAGCCGTCGTCGGAGACCTTCTCCAGGAAGAGGTCGGTGACGTCGGCGCCCAGGTTGGTCAGGCCCCAGGCGATGTCCTGGTTGTGACCGATGATCACCCCGGGCATCCCGGAGAACGTGTAGCCCGCGGTGTCGTACTGGCAGCTCTCGGAGAGCTTCCGGCAGTGCAGGCCCATCTGGTACCAGAGCGAGGGCAGCATCGGCGCCAGGTGCGGGTCGTTGGCCAGCAGCGCCTTCCCGGTCGTCGTGTGCTCGCCGGAGACGACCCAGGAGTTGGACCCGATGCCGTTGCCGTTCGGGCCGAGCAGCGCCGGGATCTCGTCCAGGGTGTCGGAGAGCGCCGCGAGCTGGGTGTTCAGGCCGTCGGCCGCGCCCTGCGGGGTGGTCGATTCCGGGCCGCCCTGCGGGGTTGCCTCCGGGTCGAACTTCCCGGTGACCGGGGAGACCGCGCCCCGCTCGACGATCGGCTTGTGCTCCTCGTAGGGGTAGCCGGGGTACAGGTCCTCGATCTGGCTCTTGTCCAGACGGCTGGTCAGCAGCGAACGGTCGATCTCGTCCTGCATGTTGCCGCGCAGGTCCCAGGCCATCGCCTTGAGCCAGGCCACCGAGTCGACCGGGGTCCACTCGCCGGGCCGGTAGTCGTTGGTCAGCCCCAGCGCCGCGTACTCGACCGAGATGTCCCGGCCCTGCTTGCCCTTCAGATAAGCGTTGACGCCCGCCGCGTACGACTGGAGGTTCTTCTTGGTCTCCTCGCTGAGGACCTCGTCGTACTCCTTCTGCGCGACCTGCCGCCAGCCGAGCGTCCGCAGGAAGGCGTCGGTCTCCACCTGCCCGGAACCGAACATCTCCGAGAGCCGGCCCGACGTCATGTGCCGCCGGACGTCCATCTCCCAGAAACGGTCCTGGGCCTGCACGAAGCCCTGGGCGCGGAAGAGGTCGTCATCGGTGTCCGCGTAGATCTGCGGAATCCCGTACGCGTCCCGCTTGACCTCGACCTCGCCGCCGAGGCCGTCGAGCGTGATCGACCCGGTGGTCTGCGGATAGGAGGCGCGGACGGTGGAGACGGACCAGTAGGCCCCGTATCCGACACCCGCGACGAGCGCCAGCACCAGGACGAGCACGAGCAGGCGGGCGCGTCGCCCCTTCTTCCTCCTGCCGGGCTTCTTCGGGTCGGAAGGGCCGGAAGAGGCGGTTGTATTGGCGGGCATCGCTGTCCTTCGAGGGGCAGGGCGGTCCTGGGGGTGCAGGAGCAACCATAGGCGCAGCGGAGAAGCCACTCGGACGCGGTATACGGATGCATCCGTTTGCGTCCGGCTCGTACGAACAGTCGAAGCCGTCAAGAAATCGTTAAAGATTAGGTAAGGTAACGAAGTAACCGGCCGCCGGAGGACGATCCGGCAGGCGCACGCGGGGAAGGACCGGCACCCTGACTGTCCACGCGCTCAACGAACTCCTGCTCGTCTGCTCGCTCGTCCTGCTCGTCGCCGTGGCGGCGGTACGGATCTCCTCGCGCAGCGGACTGCCCAGCCTGCTCCTCTATCTCGGCATCGGGATCGCCCTGGGACAGGACGGCATCTTCGACGTCAAGTTCGACAACGCGGAGCTGACGCAGGTGATCGGCTACGCCGCGCTGGTCGTCATCCTGGCCGAGGGCGGACTCGGCGCGAAGTGGAAAGAGGTCAGGCCCGTCCTGCCCGCGGCCGCGGTCGTCTCGACCCTCGGCGTCGCCATCAGTGTGGGCGTCACCGCGTCCGCCGCCCACTATCTGGTGGGCCTCGACTGGCGCCAGGCCCTCATCATCGGCGCGGTCGTCTCCTCGACCGACGCGGCGGCCGTCTTCTCGGTGCTGCGCCGGGTGCCGCTGCCGCCGCGGATCACCGGTGTCCTGGAGGCCGAGTCCGGCTTCAACGACGCCCCCGTCGTCATCCTGGTCGTCGCGTTCTCCGCGGTCGGCCCGGTCGAGCACTGGTATGTCCTGGTCACCGAGATCGCCCTGGAACTGGCCATCGGCGCCGCCATCGGCATCGCGGTCGGCTGGCTGGGCTCGCTCGGCCTGCGGCACGTGGCGCTGCCCGCCTCCGGTCTCTACCCGATCGCCGTGATGGCCATCGCCGTCTCGGCGTACGCGGCGGGCGCGCTGGCCCACGGCAGCGGCTTCCTCGCCGTCTACCTGGCGGCGATGATCCTCGGCAACTCCAAGCTGCCGCACTGGCCCGCCACCCGCGGCTTCGCCGACGGGCTGGGCTGGCTGGCCCAGATCGGCATGTTCGTGCTGCTCGGCCTGCTGGTGACCCCGCACGACCTCGTCGACGACTTCTGGCCCGCCGTCGTCGTGGGCCTGGTGCTGACGATGGTGGCGCGGCCGCTGTCGGTGTTCCTGAGCTTCGCGCCGTTCCGGCTGCCCGCCCGCGAGAAGGTCCTGATGTCCTGGGCCGGGCTGCGCGGGGCGGTGCCCATCATCCTGGCGACGATCCCGATGGTGTCCGGGGTGGCGGGCAGCACCCGGATCTTCAACATCGTCTTCGTCCTGGTCATCGTCTACACCCTGATCCAGGGCCCGACGCTGCCCTGGGTCGCGAACAAGCTGAACATCGCCGACGACCCGGCCGAGACGGACGACCTGGGCGTCGAGTCCGCGCCGCTGGAGCGGCTGCGCGGCCACCTGCTGTCGGTCACCATCCCCGCGAACTCCAAGATGCACGGCGTCGAGGTCGGCGAGCTGCGGCTCCCGGCGGGGGCGGCGGTCACCCTGGTCGTACGGGACGGGAAGAGCTTCGTCCCCGCCCCGGCGACGGTCCTGCGCCGCGGGGACGAACTCCTCGTGGTCGCCACCGACCCGGTGCGGGACACGGCCGAGGCCCGGCTGCGGGCGGTCGCCGAGGGCGGCAAGCTGGCGGGCTGGCTGGGCACGGGCGGACCGAACGGCTCCGGAAGGACACCGGGCGGCGCCGGAGCACCCGCCGCCCCCGCTCCGGGGGCCGGCTCCGGCATCCCGCAGGCGATGAAGCTGGCCAAGAAGCTCGGCGGCGCCGCCGACACGACGGCCCGCCCGTGAGCCGCGGGCGGGGGGGTGCACTCTCGCACTGGGATGCGCTCTTGCACTGTCGGCGCGGTCGGCGTCATGGGCGCGGTCGTTGTTACGGGCACGGTCGGCTTTACGGGCGCGGTTGGCGTCACGGGCACGGTTGGCGTGATCCATAAGGTGACTCCGCAGGTGTAACACCGTGGACGCGTCGCAGATCACAGGCCGATCCGGATGCTCTGGGCGCATTCACAGGCGCACAGAGCCTCACACCTGTACCATGAAGGCGCATCGTGGTCGATCATTGCTGGTCGCCCACTCTGACTGAACGACCAACTCTGTCTGAAGCAGAGCTGGCGCGACCGTATGGCGGTCGTGGTGTCTCCTGGCCCGGCGCTTCTCCGCCGCTGGCAGTGGGCCGCCCGGCATCTACCGCAGTTCCGCGCGAAGAGGACAGCTCTCGGCCGCTTCCGTCCGGCCCGCCCCACCAGGGCGCCGGGAAGCAGGGGCTACCAGGCGGCAGAAAGGCAAGGACCGTGGCAGCCACGGTCTCCGACCGCCCCGGATACGGGCAACTGCTGCGCACCCCCGGTGCGTGGACCTTCCTCCTCCCGGGCTTCGCGGCACGCCAGCCCTTCGCGATGCTCACCATCAGCATCGTGCTCCTGGTTCAGCACACCACCGGCTCCTACGGCAGCGCGGGTGCCGTCGCGGCGGTCTCCGGTGTCTCCATGGCGCTCTTCGCCCCGCAGAGCGGCAAGCTCGCCGACCGTTTCGGCCAGCGCTCCGTCCTGCTGCCCGGCGTCCTCCTGCACGCCGTCTCCGTGGCAACGCTGACCGCGCTGGCACTGGCCGACGCCCCGCTGTGGGCGCTGTTCGCCGCCGCCGTACCGACCGGTGCCTCGATCCCGCAGATCGGCCCGATGGTGCGGGCCCGCTGGGCGGCGATGCTGGGCGCGACCCCCGACCGTCCCGCTTCCCCGCTGATGTCCACCGCGGCGGCCTTCGAGTCGGTCACGGACGAGTTCACGTTCGTCCTGGGCCCGGTCATCGCCACGGCCCTGTGCACCGGCATCCACCCGGCGGCGGGCCTGGTCACCGAGGCGGCCCTGACGCTGATCGGCGGCCTGTTGTTCGCCGCGCAGCGGGCCACCCAGCCCGCGGCACGCAGCGCCGCGACCGCCACCGAACCGCACGCCTCGGCGCTCTCCGTACCGGGCGTTCGGGTCCTGGCGGTCTCCTTCCTGGGCATCGGCGCGGTCTTCGGCGGGATGCAGGTCTCGCTGACCGCGTTCTCCGAGGAGATCGGCCACCCCGGGGTGAACGGACTGCTCTACGGGATCTTCGCCGCGGGCAACATGCTGGCCGGCATCGCCTGCGGCGCCATCGCCTGGAAGAGCAGCCCGCGCCGTCGGCTGATCGTCGGGTACGTGGCGCTGACGCTGACCGCGTCCGGGCTGTGGGCCGTGCACTCGGTGCCGCTGCTGGCCGGGCTCGGCCTGCTGGTGGGCCTGTGCATCGCTCCGGCGCTGATCAGCGGCTACACGCTCGTCGAGGCGCTGGTGCCCGCGAGCGCCCGCACGGAGGCCTTCACCTGGCTGACCGGCGCGGTGGCCCTCGGCCAGGCGGCGGCGGTGACCGTGGCCGGACAGCTCGCCGACGGCCACGGCGCGAGCACCGGCTTCCTGGTCCCGCTGGCCGGTACCGTACTGGCCCTGATGACGCTGCTGGCCCTGCGTTCGCGGCTGACCCCGAGGTCCCCGGGGCGCACCGTGGCACGTGGGATCGGTCACCGCGAGCCGGTCGCAGTGGACTGATCCAGCGGAATACGTCACTATGGAGCGTCGTTAGCACTCACTGAGTGAGAGTGCCAGGAGGAGCAAGTGCCGACCTATCAGTACCAGTGCACCGAGTGCGGCGAGGGCCTCGAGGCGGTGCAGAAGTTCACCGATGACGCCCTGACCGTGTGCCCGAACTGCAACGGACGCCTGAAGAAGGTGTTCTCCGCGGTCGGCATCGTCTTCAAGGGCTCCGGTTTCTACCGGAACGACAGCCGCGGCTCGTCGTCGAGCAGCGCCCCGGCGTCGTCGTCCGCGAAGTCGTCCGACTCCACGGCCTCGAAGTCCGGTTCGGACACGAAGACGAGCGCCTCGTCGTCCACCTCCTCCTCGTCGTCGGCCCCCGCGTCGGCCTCGTCGAGCGGTACGTCGGCCGCCTGAGCCCGCGTACGCCACCAACCGCTTCCACCGGACCCCGCCGATCCACTCGGCGGGGTCCGGGCGTTTCCCGGACGCCTGTCCCCCGGCCGGGCCTGCCGGGCACCCCCCGGACATCCCCTGGATACGGTGACCGCATGGTGAACACTCAGAAGGACACGCACTCCGGTACGGACATGGTCGACGCGGAGGCCGCCACGTCCGGTGCGGGCATCGTGGGACCGGACGCCGCCACGTCCGGTGCGGACGCGGGGGGATCGGAGGCGGCCGCGGAGATCGGCGTCATCGGCGGTTCGGGTTTCTACTCCTTCCTGGAGGACGTCACCGAGGTCTCGGTGGACACCCCGTACGGCAAGCCCAGCGACTCGGTCTTCCTCGGCGAGATCGGCGGCCGCCGGGTGGCGTTCCTGCCCCGCCACGGACGCGGCCACCACCTCCCGCCGCACCGCATCAACTACCGGGCCAACCTCTGGGCCCTGCGCTCCGTCGGGGTCCGCCAGGTGCTGGGGCCGTGCGCGGTCGGCGGCCTGCGGCCGGAGTTCGGACCGGGCACCCTCCTGGTCCCGGACCAGCTGGTGGACCGCACCAAGGCCCGGGTGCAGACGTACTACGACGGTGAGACCCGCGCCGACGGCGTCGCGCCGAACGTCGTCCACCTGGGCTTCGCCGACCCCTACTGCCCCGAGGGCCGCCGCGCCGCGCTCACCGCGGCCCGCGGACAGGGCTGGGAGCCGGTGGACGGCGGCACCCTGGTGGTCGTCGAGGGCCCTCGCTTCTCGACCCGCGCGGAATCGCGCTGGCACGCGGCGATGGGCTGGTCGGTCGTGGGCATGACCGGGCACCCCGAAGCGGTGCTCGCCCGGGAACTGGGCCTCTGCTACACCACGATGACCCTGGTCACCGACCTGGACGCGGGCGCCGAAGCAGGTGACGGCGTCTCCCACGAGGAGGTTCTCCGGGTGTTCGCGGCCAACGTGGACCGGCTGCGCACGGTGCTGTTCGACGCGGTGACCGGGCTGCCGAAGGCGGAGAGCCGCGTGTGCGCGTGCGCCCACGCGCTGGACGGGATCGAGACGGGGATCGCGCTTCCGTAGAGGCGCCGGTGCTCGTAAGGGCGTCGGTGCTCGTAAGGGTGTCGGTGCTCGTATGGCGTCACCGGAACGGGTGACGGAGTTTTCCCCACTGCGGGTGCAGTCCACAGGGGTCAGCGGGATCTGCGCGGACCGGGAAAAGTGAGGGGAGTTCGGCCGGGTCACCTGGTCCGGACTCCCCTTCTTCTTGCGCCCGACCTCGTCTCCTTGCGTCCGTCCTGGCACTTTGTGTCGTCCGTCATCCATCGCGTGATCCCAGGTGGTGCCATGTCCCCGTTCTCGTCCCCGTCCCGGTCCTCCGCACATCCCACCCGTTCCTCTTCTTCCTCTTCCTCTTCCTCCGCTCGTTCCGCCCACCACGCGCCCGTCCAGCCCGTCCGCTCCGGCGCTTCCGTCGCGGGCCGGGTGAAGCCGCCGCCCGGCCCTCCGGCGCCGGTCCCCGCGCCCTGCGGGGTGGGGCCGTTCGCACCACTGCGGGTGCGGGGCGGAGGCGCGGACCGGCTGCGGCGCCTGGTCCGCAGGCAGCGGCGGGCGGCGGCCGCGGGGCTCGCCCTGGCGGGCGCCGCACTGGCCACCACGGGGCTGGGCGGCGGGGCGGCCGGGCAGACCGCCGCCCCGGAGGCTCCACCGGGCTCCGACCGGCCGTCGGTGCGGCTGGTCTCCGCGCCGGTCCGGATCGCGGACGCCGCGACGGTGCGGCTGCTGCGGCCGGGAGACCGGGTCGATGTGATCGCCGTCGGTGCGGCGGCGGACGACGAGGCACGCGTCGTGGCCCGGGGTGTACGGGTGGCGGAGGTGCCGGACTCCGGCCCGGAGGGCGGCGCGGGCGGCCCGGAGCCGGGGGCTCTGGTGCTGCTCTCGGTGGAGCGGTCGACGGCCACGGCGCTGCTCGGCGCGGGTACGTCGGGGCGCTTGGCGGTGGCGGTGTCCGATGCGAACTGACACGCTCTCATGTCACTCGTGGGATGGAGCGGATTGGACAGTGCCGTCCCTTCCCGCCTTAGGTGACGGGGCAATTGGCTCCCGTCACCGCACAACCGGAGGAAGGCTCACCTGTGAGCGAGAAGAAGGTCAGTCTGCTGGAGGGCTTCAAGGCCTTCCTGACACGCGGCAATGTGATCGACCTCGCGGTGGCTGTCGTCATCGGCGCGGCGTTCACCAACATCGTGAACGCCGTGGTCAAGGGCGTCATCAATCCGCTGGTTGGCGCGTTCGGCACGCAGGACCTGGAGAGCTACAGTTCCTGCCTCCGGGGGCCCTGCACCACGGACCCGGACACCGGGGAGACGGACGGGATCGAGATCCTGTGGGGTTCGGTGCTCAGCGCCGCCCTCAGCTTCCTGATCACCGCGGCCGTCGTGTACTTCCTGATGGTGCTGCCGATGGCCAAGTACCTGGCCCGGCGGGCGGCGGCGCAGGCCGCCAAGGAGGGGGTCAAGGAGACCATCGAGGTGAGCGAACTGGAGGTGCTGAAGGAGATCCGCGACGCCCTCGTCGCGCAGCGCTCCGGAGATGTGGCCGGTCCCTCAGGTGGTCCGAGGTCGGGCGGCGCCCCGGGCGGGAGCGGTGGGGCGGCTCCGGGCCCGCACGAGGACCGGTAGCTCCCCGGCCGCCCGCTCGGCGAAGATGCGGCACCTTTCGGGCCCGGTGCGGCGGCCTTCCGAGGCGATGGGGCCTCCACCCGCAGTACGGCGGCCTTCGGAAGTGGAAGTGGCGGGGCCTTCAGGCGCGGTGCGGCGGCCTCCCGGAGCGATGGGGTCTCCGCGCGTGGTGCGGCGGTGCTCAGAGGTGGTGGGGCGGCTTCTCGTCCAGGAAACGGGCGAGGTCGGAGGCGCTGCCGCCCGCCGAGGGACGCTCACCCCACCCCTGGTCCGTATCGTCCGCGGACTGCCGGTCCAGCGGATCGTCGAAGACCAGGACCGGTTTGGGCTTCGGTCCCTCCGGCGGCCGTTGCTCTGACGGCTGCCGCTTCGCATCGCGCGGACGGGGGGCGGGGGCGGCGCTCATGCCTCCAGGGTACGGCGGCCCACCGCGAGGTGGGAGCCGCCGAGGGGTGGGGCGCCGGGGGACGGAGCGCCGGGGCGGGGGACGGTGGCCGTCAGCGGTCCTTCGGATCGAGCAGCCACAGGGCGAGCACGGCGAGGAAGGACAGGCAGAGGAATCCGGCCCCCCACCAGGCGGTCGAGGTGTTGCCCTCCATCCACTCGTCGATCAGGATCGTCAGCCCCCACAGCTGGCCGACGACGACGGACATGGCCAGGACGAGACGGGCGTTCAGCTTCGAGGAGCGCTCGGGGTCCTGGTCGGTGCCCGCCCCGGGCCCGGGGCCGGTGTGCCGGACGCGAGGGTCTCCGTAGCCGCTGGTGGGGCGGATCTGGGGGTACCGCTCGTGGACCGGCCGGTTCAGCTCGGGGTCGGCGCTGCCCGGGTGGTAGGTGGGGAAGTGGCTGCCCGGGGGCGGCAGCGGCTGTTCGGGGTGCCGGGATTCGCTCATGCCCGCCTGCCGGGGCGCTCGGCGGCGGACGCTTCGGCGGACGGCCGCGCCGGGTCGGCCGCGGGGCCGGGGGCACGGTGGGCCGGGGCCGTGGAACCGGTGGCCCGGGCGCGGGTGTCGCGGGCACGGGTGTCGCGGGCCCCTGCCGCGGCGGCCCGGGGCGGGGACTCGACGCCGCCGCCGATGTCGGGGCAGCCGATACGGGCGGCGAGGTCGGGGCGTTCACCGCCGAGCTGTCGGCACAGCCCCTCTTCGACGCTCTCGCCCGAGCGGGTCGTCCCGACGGCCCAGACGCTGCCGTCCTCCTGCTCGATGACCACGACCTTGGGCAGCCCGCGTGGTGGCGGGCCCGCGGTGACCTCGCCGGACCGGGCGTCGAAGACGCCCTCGTGGCAGGGGCAGTACAGCTCGCCCTCGGTGCCCCGGTCCTTGCGCCAGAGGACGGCGCAGGCGAGGTGGGTGCAGACGGCGGAGTAGCCGACGAGCGTCCCGTCGTCGAGGCGGATCGCGACGGCCCGGTCCTCCTCGCCGGGGTAGCGGAAGGCGATGGACTCGCCGGGCTGGAGCCCCGACGCGACGCGCTTCGCCTCGGGGGCCTTGCCCTCCTCGCCGTCGCCGTGACGGTGGAGGATGCCCGCGGCGACCCCGATGCCGCCGACGGCGAGACCGCCGGAGACGGTCGTGACGATACGGAGGTAGTCCCGCCGGGTGGTGAGGGAGTCGGCGGCGATGCGGTCCTGGAGCGCTTCGCGCGGGTCGCCGCCCGGGGTGTGCTCGCCGCCCGGCTGTTGTTCGGTGACGCTCATCGGCGGACGTCCTTCCCGTTGATCTCGACGACGGGCAAACCGCCGGGGACCGGCCACTGGACCCGTTCGGCGGGGACGACCATGGCCGCGCCGGTGCGTACCTCGGTCTCGCCGAAGACGAAGGTGTCGGCGACCTGCACGCCGGGGCGCTCGGCCTGGAGCTCCTCGATCGTGCCGTAGAAGAGCGCGCCGGTCGGGCAGACGGTCGCGCACATGGGGGCGAGGCCGTAGGCGGTGCGGTCGTAGCAGAGGTTGCACTTCATCTGCAGCTTCGCCTGGAGATCGATCTTCGGTACGCCGAAGGGGCAGGCGTTGACGCAGTTGGCACAGCCGATGCAGCGGGTGGTGTCCGCCTGCTGCACCACACCGTCGGCGGTCACGAGGATCGCGTCGGCGGGACAGACCTCGGCGCACGGGGCGACCGGGTCCTCGCAGTGCATGCAGACAGTGGGAAGGGAGGCGACGGAATGACCCTCGTCGGTGTAGTCGAGATGGATCATCGATGTGCCGCGGTGCGAGTCGCATTCGCGGCAGGCGGAGACACAGGCCTGGCAGCCGATGCAGCGCCCCGGGTCGATGAAGATCGTTCTGCCCATCATGGGGCGTCAGCTCCTCTCCGATGTCCCACGGCCCTGGGGGGACGTGGGAGGAAGGGGGTCGGTACGGGAGACCTGGGTCTCCGGGTAGGCGACGTGGCCGGGAGCGACCGGCGGGGCGGGGACCTCGTCGATCCGGTCGGCGTGCTCGATCCGGCAGGCGCACACCTTGTACTCGGGGATCTTGGAGCGGGGATCGAGGGCGTCGATGGTGAGGGCGTTCGCCGCGGTCGGGACGGGCCAGTGGTAGGGGACGAAGACGGTGTCGGGCCGGATCGCCTCGGTGACCAGGGCGGGGAAGACCTCGCTGCCGCGCCGGGTGACGACGCGTACGGGCTCCCCGTTGCGGAAGCCGTGGGAGGGGTGGACCTCCGCCCAGGGCCGCGGGGTCTGCTCGACGAGGGCGCCGAGCCTGCGGGTCTGGTTGCCGGAGAGGAAGTGGGCGACGGTGCGCCCGGTGGTGAGCGACATGGGGAACTCGTCGTCGTACGGATCCATCGGCGGATGCCACTCGACGACCTGGAGGTGGATCTTGCCGTCGGGGTGGTAGGTCTTCCCGTCCTCGAAGAGACGCGGGGTGCCAGGGTGGTCGGTGGCGGGGCAGGGCCAGGCGATGCCGCCGGTCTCCTCCAGCCGTTCGTAGGTGATGCCGTAGTAGTCGTTGACCGTTCCGGCGGAGGCGGTCCGCAGCTCGTCGAAGACCGACCGGGAGTCGGGGAAGGCGAATTTGTCACCGGCGCCGAGACGGCGGGCGAGTTCGCAGATGACCCAGGTGTCGGTCCGGACACCGGGGGGCGGGTCCTGCGCCTTGTTGTGCTTGACCACGCGGGCTTCCGCGTTGGCCATCACCCCCTCGTCCTCGGCCCAGGTGGTGACGGGGAGGACGACGTGGGCGTTGGCGGCCGTCTCGGAGAGGAAGAAGTCGAACTGCGCGTGGAACTCGGTGGTGTCGTACCCCTCCTTGACCACCCGGTAGTTGGGCAGGGAGACGAACGGGTTGTTGCAGATGCCGATCAGGCCGCGGATCTCGCGTCGCTGCATCTGCCAGACCATCTCCATCATGGAGGTTCCGGCGGGCGGGAGTTCGGACTCCTCGATGCCCCAGATCTCGCAGATCTGGCGCCGGTGCTCGGCGTTCATGATGGAGCGCCCGCCGGGGAGGAGGTCGGACTTCTGGCCGTGTTCGCGGCCGCCCTGCCCGTTGCCCTGGCCGGTGATGGTGCCGTATCCGGCGCCGGGTTTGCCGATGTGCCCGGTGGCGGCGCAGAGGTTGATCACGGACAGGCAGTTCTCGACACCTTGCGAGTGGTGCTCGATGCCCCGTGCGTGCCAGGCCATGGCCTTCGGCGCGCGGGCGAAGGCGCGGGCGACCTGGACGATCTGCTCGGCCGGGATGCCGCAGATCGCGGCGGCGCGGGAGGGCGGGTATTCGGCCGCCTTGGCCTTCAGCTCCGCCCAGCCGGTGGCGTGCTCGGCGAGGAAGTTCTCGTCGGTGAGCCCCTCCTCGATGACGACGTTGAGCACGGAGGTGAAGAAGGCGGAGTCGGTGCCGGGTTTGAGGGCGACGTGGATGTCGGCGGTCCGGGCGATGGCGGTCTCGCGCGGGTCGACGACGATGAGGGTCGCGCCGCGGTCCCGGGCTCCCCAGACGTACTGGGTCATGACGGGGAAGCACTCGCCGACGTTGGACCCGGCGATGAGGAGGCAGTTGGTGAGGAGGATGTCGGAGAAGGGATTTCCGGCCCGGTCGATGCCGAAGGCCAGCTTGTTGGCGCCCGCGGCGCTGACCATGCAGAGACGGCCGTTGTAGTCGACGTGCCGGGACTTGAGCGCGACCCGGGCGAACTTGCCCACCAGGTAGGTCTTCTCGGAGAACAGGCTGGCCCCGCCGAGGAGCCCGAAGGCGTCGTTGCCGTAGGTCTGCTGGATGCGCTTGATCTCGGAGACGGTGAAGTCGAGGGCCTCCTCCCAGGAGACCTCGCGGAACTCATCGTCCCGGGAACGGCGCATCAGCGGGGCGGTGAGCCGGTCGGGGTGGTTGACCTGCTGGTAGGCGTTGATGCCCTTGGGGCAGAGCCGCATCCGGTTGATGTCGTGGTTGCGGGGTTCGACGCCGAAGACCTTGCCGCCGTGGTCCACGCGCAGATACATCCCGCACTGGACGCCGCAGAAGCAGCAGTGGGTGGGCACGAGCGTCTCGCCGTTCTGGTCGGCGTGCCACTGGTCGGCCGGGATGCCGCCCGCGTCCCGGAAGGCGCGGGCGCCGGGCGGGGCCAGGGAGGGGTCCAGCGGGATGAACGTACGGCGGCCGGCGGCAGCTCGCGGTTCCGCGGTCACTTGAAGCCCTTCTTCACATGGGAGAGGTAGGCGTTGCCGCGCAGCACCCGCTTGCAGCGGGGGCAGTACTCGGCCCAGTCGTCGAAGCCGAGACGGAGGTCGCGCATGGTGCCGCGCAGGTTCTCGACGTAGGGCCCGGTGTCGATGGGCTCCTCGCAGCGGCGGCAGGCGAAGACCTTGTCGTCCTTGCGGCCGGTGTACTTGAACAGCTGCATACCGACCGCGGCCGGGCGCTGGACGATGTGGAAGAACTTGCCGAACGGGATGTAGATGAGGGTGAAGACCACCGACACCATGTGGAGGATCGCCAGGAACTGGTAGCCGCCGCCGTGCAGGAAGATCGAGGAGAAGGTGAGCAGCAGACCCGTCACGGAGATGACGATGAGCGCGATGAGCGGCACGAGGTCGTAGGCGAAGCGCTGACCGGTGACGGCGCCGCGGTCCTTCATCCGGCGCCAGAGGAAGTAGGAGGCGCCGGGGATGACGAGCACGGCGGCGATGTCCAGCCCGTGGAACATCAGCCAGCCGAGGATGGAGAGGGAGTCGAACCCGAGGATCTTGAAGCCCCAGATCCGCATCTCGTAGCCGGGGCCGGAGCCGCTGCCGGAGGTGAAGGTGAACCAGCCCCAGGTGAGCGGGAACGTGATCATCGCGGCGAGGATGCAGCCCCAGAAGATCAGCTGGTGAGCGGCCCAGCGGGCGTGGGACCGGGCGCCGAGGAACTTCTGGAAGCCCAGATAGGTGGCGATCATCTTCGGCAGGGCGGTGGGGGCGCTGCGGAAGTTCTTCACCGAGAAGAGACTCCGCCAGCCCTGCTTGAAGAGGCGCTGGGCACCGGGGGCGGAGATCCAGACCGTGTAGCGGTAGGCGACGCCGAAGGCGAGGAAGACCGTGGCCACCGCGTAGGGAAGGAGAGCCGAGTCGAAGTTGCGCAGCATACGGCTGCCGAACACGATCGCCAGGATCAGCAGGGCGGAGACCACCACCCCCGCGAGCGTCGCCCGGGTGGTGACGGACCGGGTGCCGGAGGGGGCGGCGGGGGCGGTGGCGGATCTGCCCGCAGGGTCGCCGGGGGCGGGAGGGTCAGCTTCGGCGGCGGCTCCGGCGGTTGCTCCGGCGGTTGCTCCGGCAGAGGCTTCTGATGGCTCGGTCACCCGGCCACCGTAGGACCATTTGGGGTGATTGAACCTGTTTTAGGTGTTACGGGGGTGAGTGCTTCGCCCGGACAGTCGCAAGGGCCCCCTTCCCCGGGCTGACCGGAGGGTGGCGCGGGGTACCTACCCCGCAGCCGGCGGTCCCGGGGACCTGCGCTCGTGAGCCGCGACGCCCCTCCGGACCTCGCCCCCGGCCACGAGTCCGTGAACTCATTCCCGGCTTCCGGAGCCCGGAGCCCGGATCCCGGCGCACGGGGCCGGAGCCTGGAGTCCGGCGCACGGGGCCGGGGCCCGGAGCCCGGAGCCCCTGAGGTCGCGCGCCTCGTGGGTCGCCCGCTGATACGACCACGCCCGGCCCGCCGGTACGGCCGTCCCTCGTCCGCCGCTACGACCGCGCCGCCCGCCGGTACGACCGAGCCTCGTCCGCCGGTACGTTCGAGGCACACCCCGCATCGACATGAGGAGCCGCCCGATGAGCCCCGAGGACACGGCACCGGAGGACAAGGCGCCGACGGACAGGACAGGCAAGGACACAGCGCACGGAAACCCGCCGCCGCTGGACGCGCTGACCGATGTGGCCGGAATCCGCGTCGGTCACGCGGAGGTCCCCGGCAAGGGCGCGCTGAGCGGGACGACCGTCGTGCTGGCACCCGAGGGCGGCGCGGTGGCCGCCGTGGACGTACGGGGCGGTGGGCCGGGGACGCGGGAGACGGACGCGCTGGACCCGCGCAATCTGGTGCAGCGGGTCGACGCGGTCGTCCTCACGGGCGGCAGTGCGTACGGGCTCGACGCCGCGTCCGGAGTGGCGGCCTGGCTGGAGGAGCAGGGCCGGGGCGTCCGGGTCGGTCCGGACCCCGCCCAGGTGGTGCCGGTCGTCCCCGCCGCCGCGCTTTTCGACCTCGGCCGGGGCGGCGACTGGCGGGCCCGGCCCGACGCGTCGACCGGCCGCGCGGCGGTGGAGGCGGCGGCCGCTTCGGGATACGGGGAGCCGGTGGCCGAGGGGGGCGTGGGCGCGGGTACGGGCGCGGTGGCCGGGCAGCTCAAGGGCGGGATCGGCACGGCGAGCGTGCGCCTGGCGTCGGGCGTGACGGTGGCCGCCCTGGTCGCGGTGAACGCGGCGGGCTCGGTGGTCGATCCCCGGACCGGGGTGCTGTTCGGGGAGTACGGGGCCGGGGAACCGCCCGCGCACCCCTCGCCCGGGGTCCACGCGGAGGCGTTGCGGCGGCTGGCTCGGGAGCGGGAGGCGGCGGAGGCGGCCGGAGGCGGGGCACCGCCGTTCAACACGACGATCGCGGTGGTCGCCACGGACGCGGAACTGGTCCGGGCCCAGGCCCAGAAGCTGGCGGGCACCGCTCACGACGGCCTGGCGCGGGCGGTGCGCCCGGTGCATCTGCTGACCGACGGGGACACGGTGTTCACGCTGGCCACAGGACGGGTGCCGGTGCCACCGCAGGACCCGGCGGCGGTGAACGAGATCCTGGCGGCGGGCGCGGACGTGCTGGCCCGCGCGATCGTGAAGGCGGTGCGCGCGGCCCGCACGGTCACGGGACCCGGCGGGACGTTCCCCTCGTACACGGACCTGTACGGCGGCTCGTAGACGAATCGCGACGGCGGCCCACAGACGGATCAATGCGGCGGTCGGCGCGCGGAGCCGCACGGCGGCCCCGCGCGCGGAGTCGCCGGCCGGGGCGGGGCTGCCACGGGGGCGTGCGGGGCGCGAGGCAGGGGCGTGCGGGCTCCCGACTGAGCTTCTGCGTAAGGGAGTTCGCCCGGAGCGCCCGAAATGCGCCGGGAACATACGAGGAACTTATCCCGCGCGCCCTACGTTTTTATAAACCCCGGTTCCGATGTCAGACCCAGGGACTACGTTGAGCTCGCAGCAAGTGACACGCGGCGACGGCCTGGAGACAGCACCTTGAGCGATCCGTACGAGACAACCGAGCACCACCTCGACCGACTCCTGCGACGCGCCCTCAACTCTTTCGACCTCCCCGACAGCACGGTCGACCGGCTCGGTTCGGCGCTGGCGCACAGCAGTTCGCTGTACTCCTCGCACCACAGCGCCGTGTTACACCGCGAGACCTACCGCCACACGTATCTCCTCGCCGACGGTTCCGCCCTGTCCCTGTGGGAGCTGGTGCACAGCGGTGGCCGGGAGGCCGGGGCACCGCGTACGCACGAGGTGTACGACGAGGAGGCCGACGCCCACATCGCCGCGTCCCGTCTCGCCGGGAGCCTGTCCGACGCCCCGGTCTTCGGCGAGGGGGCCGGGCCGGGTGATCTGGAGATGCTGACGGTCCTGATGTCCGCCCCGCCGGCGCCACTCCCCCGGTCCTACGCCCCGGACAACTCCGCGGACCACGCCCGCCGGGTGCTGCGCCGCGCGGAGAACAGGGACCGGCCGGGCGAGCGGAAGGCGTCGCTGCTGCGGGCCGCGTTCGCCCACCACATCACCCAGATCTTCGGGCGGCAGTGCCGGGTCGACGGCCAGGAAGCCGGGTTCACGCTGTACGAGCACGCGTTCCTGCTGCTGGACGGCAGCGAGACGAGCCTGTGGGAGGTCGAGCACACAGCGACGCCCGACGGCCGTCACATGTGCGAGGTGTACGAGGACGAGGACGCCGCCCGCGCGGCGATGGAGAGCCGCACGCGCATCTGCTGATCCTCTGCTTCTCTGCTGAACCTCCGCCCCTCCGCCGGTCCTCCGTCGGTCCTCGGGATCCCGCTGATCCCGGCCTCACCCGTACGCATCCCGGCGACTGCCCGGACAGGGATGAGCCCCGACGCCGGGGGGGGGTGGGCGCCGGGGCTCAGCTCGGGGGACCGGTGGGGAACCGGTCGGGTGACCGGGGCGACCCGGTCGGTCGGACGGTGCGAACCGTCCTGTTCGGGAGATTACGGGTTATCGGCTCAGGCCGCAGCGTCAAAGCCCGTGTCGTGAGCCATTCGCTTCAATTCGAGGAGTGCGTGCTTCTCGATCTGGCGAATCCGCTCCCGGGTGAGACCGTGCTGCTTGCCCACTTCGGTGAGGGTCCGCTCGCGGCCGTCCTCTATGCCGTACCTCATCTTGATGATCGAGGCCGTCCTGTTGTCGAGCTTGCCGATGAGGTCGTCCAGCTCCTCACTGCGGAGCAGGGTCATCACGGACTGCTCGGGCGAGACGGCGGAGGTGTCCTCCAGCAGGTCGCCGAACTGGGTGTCCCCGTCGTCGTCCACGGACATGTTGAGGCTGACCGGGTCGCGGGCCCAGTCCAGCACGTTGCCAACACGCTCGGCGTTGGAGTCGAGCTCGGCGGCTATCTCCGCGTGCTCCGGGTCGCGCCCGTGCTCACGGTTGAACTCGCGCTGGACCCGGCGGATCCGGCCGAGCTCCTCCACCAGGTGGACGGGGAGCCGGATCGTGCGGGACTGGTCGGCTATGGACCGGGTGATGGCCTGGCGGATCCACCAGGTGGCGTAGGTGGAGAACTTGAAGCCCTTGGCGTAGTCGAACTTCTCGACCGCGCGGACCAGCCCCGCGTTGCCCTCCTGGATCAGGTCGAGCAGAGGGAGCCCCGCGCGCGGGTAGCGGCGGGCCACGGCGACGACGAGGCGGAGGTTGGAGCGGATGAATATGTCCTTGGCGCGCTCGCCCTCGGCGACCAGCGCCTCCAACTCCTCGCGCTGCGCTCCACCGGCCTCGCTCTCCACCTCGCCGTCGAGGATCTGCTGGGCGTAGACGCCCGCCTCGATGGTCTGGGAGAGGTCGACTTCCTTGGCCGCGTCGAGCAGCGGTGTACGGGCGATCTCGTCCAGGTACATGCCGACCAGGTCGCGATCGGCGATCTCCCCGCCCACGGCGCGAACACTGCTTGCCCGGTCGGTCTCACCGGAGGCGGCGGACGTACGACGGGCGACGGCACGGGTTGCCATGCGTGCTCCCTTGCTGAGTAGGTCGCGACACCCTCTCGGGTGCCCTGCATCCGATGGAAACAACGACTGGAATCCGGACAGAATTCCCACGCGCCGCATTCAATTTCGCGATCATGCAGTACCCTGTGCGGCCCCGACCGGCGGAGGCAGGCCGGAGAGACGCGTGGACGTGCAGGTCGGAGCGGGTACCGAGGCAGATCGGGTGCCCCTGGCCTCCCCCGGCCGTCACCCCGCCCGTGAGACCGCGCTCACATCCGACGTGGTGTCCTTCACTCATTTCGCTCCAGCGACTCCGGGCGCTTCGGCCGCCGAGGTTTCCGTGGCCGTCCACCTACCCCCAAGGACGGATCGCACCGCTGCCGGGTTGCCTCGGCCCCGAGTCCTAGGGCCCCGGTCCGTTCCGTCGGGCGGCGGCCCGCCCTAGCGTGACCGCATGGCAGACACCAGGGGCACGCCCGGCAGCACCGGCACGAGTGGCACCGACGGGACCCGGCATCCCGACGACACCAGGCCTCCGCACGGCAGCGGAGTCACCGACGGCACCAGGCCCCCGCACGACACCGGGGTCTCCGACGACACCAGGCTTCCGCATCACACCGGGGCCACCGACGGCACCGGGCTCCCGCGCGACTCCTGGGTCTCCGACGACACCACCGGCATCCTCGACGAGGCCCTGGAGCGGATCCACACCTCGGGGCCGGAACGCGACGGCTGGCTGAGCAATCACGCGCCGATGGCGGTGGAGGCCCTCGTGCGGCGCGGCCGGGCGCCGGTGGTGCATCGCTGGCTGGACCGCTACGGCCCCAAGCTGGAGGAGATGCCGGCCCCGGCCGCGCCGGTGACCGCTCGGAACTGGACCGAGGCGCTGGGAGACCCCCGGCGGATCGCCGACTGGACGGGGTACTTCGAGCGGGAGACAGCCGACCGGCCCTGGCGGGACGTGCTGGCCGAGTGGTGGCCCCGGCTGCTGCCGGGCATCGCGGCGGGCGCCACACATCCGGTGATCCGGGTCGGGCACTCCGTACGGACCCTGCTGGCCGGTGCGGAGACCGCGCCGCGCGTCCGGGAGCTGGCCCACGGCCTCGGCTACTGGGCCGCACGGCACCAGCCGCTGCCCGCCCTGCAACCGCTCGGCCCGGCCCCGAGCGCCGCGGCGGCCCTGGACCGGGTGGAGCGGGTGCCCGACCAGAGCGGCGACATCCGGGACCGGTTCGCGCAGCTGACCGGGTTCCCGCGCTGGCCGGGCCGGGAGCCCGCCGGACCCGAGGCCGCCCGTACCGCGCTCCGTGAGCTGGTCCGGGCCGCCACCCACCGGTACGCCACCCACGGGCACGGTCAGCCGGTCATGCTGGTCCACGCGGCGACCGCCCCCAACGCGGTGCTCCGGACGCTGCCCGCGCTCCCCCGGGCCCTGTGGGAGCCGAGCCTGGGAGCGGCCTGGGCGGCGAGCGCGGCGGTCACCGCCGCCTACGCCCCGCCGACCGGTGTCGCGGCGGCCGTCGCCCCTCCCCCGTCCGGATGCGGAGCGGCACCCGCGGGCGAGGCGGCCCCCGGAGGTGGGGCAACGGTCGCGGAGGAGCTGTTCGGCCGGGCGGCGGCGCACGGGGACGATCACACCATCAAGTTCGTGGACACGGCGCTGGACGTCGGCGACGCGACCGCGTTCGCCGCCGCCCTGCGCTCGATCGAGCTGAACACTCCGGTCTTCTAGCTCGCCCCCCGTCCCCCTCCACCACCTCGCCCGGCTCCCCGGCGCCACGCGAGCGACCACGCCCCCTACCGGGCCCCTGGCCGGCCCCTGCCCGGCTCCTCAGCCGAACTGCACCGACCGCTTCGCCAGCCCCATCCAGAAGCCGTCGACGACGCTCCGCCCCCGGTCCAGCTCGTCCTCGGACGCGCCGAGGGTGACGAAGAGCGGGGCGAAGTGCTCGGTGCGGGGGTGGGCCAGCTTTCCGGCGGGCGAGGTGTGCTCGAAGTCGAGCAGCGCGTCGATGTCCTGGGACCGCAGCGCCCGGTCACCCCAGTCGTCGAACTCGGCGGACCAGCCGGGCACGCCGCCGCCGGTCTGCCGCAGGGCGGCCAGGTTGTGGGTGAAGAAACCGCTGCCCACGATGAGGACGCCCTCGTCGCGCAGGGGTGCGAGCTTGCGGCCGACAGCCATCAGCTTCCGCGGGTCGAGGGTCGGCAGGGAGATCTGCAGGACGGGGATGTCCGCGTCCGGGAACATCTCCACCAGCGGTACGTACGCCCCGTGGTCGAGGCCCCGGTCCGGGAAGTCCTGGACCGGCGTACCGGCACCGCGCAGCAGCTTGCGGACGCTGTCGGCGAGCTCCGGGGCGCCGGGGGCCGCGTACCGCACCTGGTAGTAGCGGTCGGGGAAGCCCCAGAAGTCGTAGACGAGCGGTGCCGTCACGGTCGCCCCGAGGGCCAGCGGCGCCTCCTCCCAGTGGGCCGAGACCATGAGGATCGCGCGGGGGCGGGGCAGTTCGGCGGACCACGCGGCGAGCTGGCGGGGCCAGAGCGGGTCGTCGGCGAGCGGCGGGGCGCCGTGCGAGAGATAGAGGGCGGGCATGCGCTCCGCGGTTGCCGTCATGGCACTCCCATCCACAGAACCCGGATGCACGGCCCTCAGGGCCACCGGACTCGGGGTGAGTCCCGCCCGAGCCTGGTTTCCCCAGACCATCCGGGGGATCGTTGTTCAGGGGCCCTGCGGAACTCGACCGGAGTTGCGCCGTTCCCCTTTCGGGGTAGGTCATTGAATCTTCAAGAACCCACCTTCGGAGACCTTAGCCCTATCTAGTTAAACTTTCAAGAAAAGGTCGTACAGTGGAGTCCATGACCACGGCATCCACCGGCGCGACGCGCTGGCTCAGCGACGAGGAGCAGCGCGTCTGGCGCGCCTATCTGCACGCCACCACGCTGCTGGAGGATCACCTCGACCGGCAGCTCCAGCGCGACGCGGGCATGCCGCACATCTACTACGGGCTCCTCGTCCAGCTCTCCCAGGCGCCCCGGCGCCAGATGCGGATGACGGAGCTCGCCAGGAACGTGAAGATCACCCGCTCCCGGCTGTCGCACGCCGTCGCCCGGCTGGAGAAGAACGGCTGGGTACGCCGCGAGGACTGCCCCTCGGACAAGCGCGGCCAGAACGCGGTGCTCACGGACGCGGGGTACGCGATGCTCAGCCGCTCGGCGCCGGGCCATGTGGACGCCGTACGGCAGGCGATGTTCGACCGGCTGAGCCCCGAGCAGGTGCGCAGCCTCGGGGAGATCATGCGGGTGCTCGCCACCGGCCTCGAACCGGAGGGCCCGGACGCGGATCTGCCCTGGCTCCGCTGAGCGCACGTGCTCGGCGGGGCCAGGGCAGATCGGTGGCGTCACGTCATCCGGTGCCGGAGCTACGGCCGCGGCCGTAGCTCCGTGAACACGGCCGTGGCCGCAGCCCTGGGCGTGTTGCCCCAGGAGACCGGACCCCGAGGGGCGCCGGACCGGCGGCGTACGGTGCGACACCGGCGTCACCGGTCAGTGGGCGATGACCGGGATGCGGAACTCGTCCTCGGCGCCGTCGGCGTTCCCCGTTCCGTCGGCGTTCGCGGCGCCCTCGGCCTTCCCGCCGGACGTACCGCCCGCGCCCGTCCCCGGGCGGCCCGTGTTGATCAGCACGGCGGCGATCGCGGAGGCGGCGACCAGGATGCCGACCGCCCACCAGATCGCGGCGGAGAAGCCGCTGACCATGGCCTGGAGCTCCAGGAGCCTCGGGTCCGTGGCACCGGCGGCGTGGTCGGCGACGTAGGCGGTGGTGGCGCTGGCGGCGATGGTGTTCAGCAGCGCGGTGCCGATGGCGCCGCCGACCTGCTGCGAGGTGTTGACCATCGCGGAGGCCACCCCCGCGTCACGCGGCTCGATGCCGTGCGTGGCCAGGGACATGGCGGGCATGAACGCCGTACCCATACCGAGGCCGAGCAGCAGCTGGCCCGGCAGGATGACCGCCGCGTAGCTGGTGTTCAGGTCCAGCTGGGTCAGCAGGAGCATGCCGACCGCGGCGAGCAGGAAGCCGGGGCCCATCAGCAGACGCGGCGGGACCCGGGTCATCAGCCGGGTGCCGATCTGGGTGGAGCCGGTGATCATGCCCGCGATCATCGGGAGGAACGCGAAGCCGGTCTTGACCGGGGAGTAGCCCTTCACGACCTGGAGGTAGTAGGTCAGGAAGAGGAACAGCCCGAACATCGCGATGATCGCGAGACCCAGCGAGAGGTAGACCCCGCCCCGGTTGCGCTCGGTGAGCACGCGCAGCGGCAGCAGCGGGGACTTCACGCGGGCCTCGGTCAGGACGAAGGCCAGCAGCAGCACCGCCGAGGCGATGAACATGCCGATGGTCAGCCCGTCCGACCAGCCGGCCGACTCGGCGCGGGTGAAGCCGTAGACGAGGGCGACCAGGCCGAGCGTGGAGAGCACGACGCCGGGGATGTCGAGCGGCGAGCGGTTGCGGGCGCCGGACGGCTCGCGGATCACGAAGTACGCGCCCGCGGCGGCGACGACGGCGAACGGGATGTTGACGAAGAAGGTCCAGCGCCAGTTCAGGTACTCGGTGAGGAAGCCGCCGAGGATCAGCCCGACCGCGCCACCGCCACCGGCGATGGCCCCGTAGATGCCGAAGGCCTTGGCGCGCTCCTTGGCGTCGGTGAACATCACGGCGAGCAGGGAGAGCGCGGCCGGGGCGAGCAGGGCGCCGAAGACACCCTGGAGGGCCCGGGAGCCGAACATCATCGCCTCGTTCTGGGCGGCCCCGCCGAGCGCGGAGGCCAGCGCGAAGCCGATCAGACCGACGACGAAGGTGCGCTTACGGCCCCAGAGGTCGGCGATCCGGCCGCCGAAGAGAAGGAGCCCGCCGAAGGCGAGGGCGTAGGCGGTGATGACCCACTGCTTGTTGCCGTCGGATATGCCCAGGTCGGTCTGGGCGGAGGGCAGCGCGATGTTCACGATGGTCGCGTCGAGGACGACCATCAGCTGGGCGAGCGCGATGAAGGCCAGGGCCTTCCAGCGGCCGGGATCGACACGGTCGGCACCGGCGGCGACGCGGCTGGAGACGGACCGGCCTGAGCCGGAGGCGGTGGGGGCGGAACGACCGGAGTCGGACCCGCCGGGATCGGGAAACGCGGTGTTGTCGACCGTTTCGGACATGGATGTAGCCACCTAAGGACGTGCGAAGGCGCCGAGGGCGTCGCGAGTTGAGGGTCGTCGGTACGGGCGGTGCCGCACGCGGGACAGTGGTGAGGGCCGGTTCCGTACGGGGCGCGCCGCGCGGGGCGTCGTGCCGGGCCGGACAGGCGGCGGTGGTTCGGGCGGGCTGTCGGGTGGAATCGGAGAAGCGGGGGCGGCGGAGCCGCGAGGTTCACATTCGGGCGGGCGTCGGGTCAGGCGTCACGCCGCAGGTCCTCCAAGGTCGCCGCCGAGCCGGGCAGTTCGGAGCGGGCCGGGGCTTCCAGTCCGTCCAGGAACAGCTGCAGATGGCGGTGGGTGAACCGGTCGATGCCCTGACAGGCGATGCCGGGAAGCGGCCGGGTGAGCTGGGAGAGGACGACGAGTACGTCACCGACGCCGATGTCGGCACGCAGTCGACCCGCGGACATGGCGCGCGTCACGAGCCCCTCGACCACCTCTTCGAGGCGTTGGCGCTCGGCGAGCAGTTCGGGGTGGTGCTTGTCGAAGACGCCGGAGAGCATCGGGCACAGGGCGCCGATCCGTTCGTCGGCGGCCGCGTGCACGAAGCGGCTGAGCGCGGCGAACGGGTCGGACTCCGCGGCGACGGCCTCTTCGGCGCGACGGGTGGTGCGGGAGGTGACCGCGAGGACGACCTCGTGGGTGAGGGCGGCCCGGTCGGGGAAGTTCCGGTAGAGGGTGGCGTTGCCGACCCCCGCCCGCCGTGCGACGTCGTCGAGCGGCACGTCGGGCCCGGACTCGACGAACAGCTCACGCGCGGCGCTCACGATCCGCTCGCGGTTGCGCAGCGCGTCGGCCCGCGGACGGGACGTGCGGCACGTTGCCGCCGCAGCGGTCTTCTCGGCGATGCTCTGCACGACGTCCCTTCCTTCTGGCCCGGTGGTTCCGGGATCTACCCGGTGGTTCCGGGATCTACCCGGTGGTTCCGGGATTCGCTCGGTGGTTCCGGGATCCACCCGGTCGTTCCCGGGATTCACCCGGGGATCCGGGGGATCTCGCCCGGTGGATCTCCGGGGAGCTCGCCCGGAGGATCCGGGGATCGATTCCCCGTTTCGCGGGGACACGTATGCAAACGGGGACGGGGTCCCCAGTTATTTCCCGCCCGCGCTGTGACCCGAGTCACATCACCTGACGGGGAAAAACCTCCGAACGGCGCACCCGACGAGCGCCCCCGGACGGCCCGGCAGAGGCTGATCGCCACAGCGCAGTCAGGGCCGGCCGACTGCCGCGGACCCGAAGGCGCCTCCATGCAGCAGCTCCGCCACCGGATACGCAGACACCACCGCCCGATCGCCCTGGCCGGGGCGACCGCCCTGGTCATAGCGGCCGTGGCATCGGCGAGCACCAGCCTCCCCGCGGGCGGCCGAGCCTCGGCCGGACCCGCCGCCACCGCCCAGGACGCGGCGCTCGCCCCCTGCCGGATCACCGCGGCGATGGGCGTGCAGATGTCGGAGGGCATGCCGACGCCGCCCGGGTACGCGCGGTCGACCGGCGAGGTGAAGGCGCTCAACCTGATGATCGACTTCCCGGACGCGGAGGCCACCGACCCGGCGATGGACCGGTACGGGGAGTTCTTCCCGCAGACCTCCGACTGGTTCACGAAGAGCTCCTACGGACGCCTCGTGTACCAGCCCGAGGCACCCGTGAAGGAGTGGCTGCGGATGCCGCTGCCGTTCACGGAGTACGGGATCGAGCGCGGTTCGCCGTTCGAGCCGGGCTACCGCCAGCTGGTGAAGGACATCGTCGCGGCCGCCGACCCGAAGGTCGACTTCTCCGTGTACGACCTGGTCAACATCCTGGTGACCCCGAACGCGGGGCCCTCCGCGCTGGACACCGTGCTCTCGGTGACCTTCTCCGGGAACGGGGAGGCCCCGTCCGCCGACGGCGTCCCGCTCTCCAACACGTCCTTCATCTACAGCCGCCAGGACGACGGATCGGGGTCGTACGCCGAAACCGGCTACCGCGTCCTGCCGCACGAGAACGGCCACGTCTTCGGGCTCCCCGACCTCTACACGATGGAGGGCGGCGGCTCCGTCGGGCACTGGGACATCATGTCCGAGGACTGGGGCGCCAACAACGACTTCCTGGCCTGGCACAAGTGGAAGCTGGGCTGGCTCGACAACGAGCAGATCAGCTGCGCCGCAGAGCCCGGCGTCAGCGAGCACCGGATCGGCCCGCTGGCCGCCGAGGGCGGCACCAAGCTCGCCTTCGTCCCGCTGAGCGCCCAGTCCGGCTACGCCGTGGAGGTCCGCACGGAGGGCGGCAACGACGACGGGGTCTGCCGCCCCGGCGTGCTGATCTACAAGGTCAGCTCCGACGTGGACACCGGCCAGGGCCCGGTCTCCGTCGCCGACGCCACCGAGGACAGCGGCGGCTGCACCCGGCTGCCCAACGTCCACGCGGAACTGTCCGACGCCACGTTCCGCCCCGGCCAGACCTTCACCGACCGGGCCAACGGCGTACGGATATCCGTGGTGGACACGGACGACGACGGCACCTACCGGGTACGGGTCACGCGCCCGTGACCGAACCGTCGCCGACACCGGCCCCCGACTCCGGCTCCGGCTGTGCCTGCGGCTCTGGCGCGGACCATTTCTCCGACTCCGGCACGGCCTCTGCCCCTCACCCGAAAGCGGAACCTCCCCCGGCCCCCTCCCCCGCTCCGGGCTCTCCCCCGACACCGCTGCTGCCCCCGCTGCCCCTTCTCCCATCGGCGTCGCTGCTGCCTCTGCCGCCTCCGCCGTCCTGCGCGAACCACTGCCGCAGCTCCTGCTTGAGCAGCTTGCCGGTGGCGTTGCGCGGGAGTGGTTCGTCGGTGAGCAGTACGTGCGCGGGGACCTTGAACCCGGCGAGCGAGCGGCCGACGTGCTCCCGCAGGGCATCGGCGGTGACCGCGGCCCCTGCGCGCATGCGGACGACGGCGGCGACCTCCTCCCCCAGCACCGGGTGGGGGACGCCGATGACGGCCGCGTCGCACACGTCGGGGTGGTCGTGCAGGACGCCCTCGACCTCGGTGCCGTGGACGTTCTCGCCGCCGCGGACCACCACGTCCTTGAGCCGGTCGACGATGCTGACCCGCCCCTCGTCCCGTACGGCGAGGTCCCCCGTACGGAACCAGCCCCCGGCGGCGAACGCCTCCTCGGTCGCCGCCGCGTCGCGCCAGTAGCCGCGGAACAACGACTGGCCGCGCAACCACAGCTCCCCCGGCTCCCCGTCGGGCAGCTCCTCGCCCTCGGCACCGGCGATCCGGATCTCGGTGACCGGGGTGGGGCGGCCCGCACCGCCGGGCTCGGCGCGGTAGTCGGCCCCGACGTGCGCGAGGACCCCGCCGCAGGTCTCGGTGAGGCCGTAGCCGGTGCGGGGCTCGACGCGCTCGCCGTACCGGTCGGTGAGCCGGGCCACCAGGGCGGGCGGGGCGGCGGCGCCCCCGGTGCCGAAGAGGCTGAGGCCCGCCAGCACGTCGCCCGTCCGCTCGGCGGCCGCCAGCAGCTGGAGCCCGGTGGTGGGGACGCCCGCGAAGTGCGTGACGCGGTGCGTATGGATCAGCCGCAGCGCCTCGTCCGGATCCCACCGGCGCATCAGGACCAGGGTGCCGCCCGCAGCCATCGCCCCGTAGAAGGCGGTGAACGCGGCGACATGGAAGAACGGGAACGTCATCAGGGTCACCGGCGCGGCCCCCAGTCCCGGCATCGCGCCCCGCGCCAGCGCGGACGCCGCCGCCTGGTAGCGCGGGTTGAGCGCGGCCCCGGCCTGGGCGAGATGGGTGGCCACGGCCCCCTTGGGGCGGCCGGTGGTGCCCGAGGTGTAGAGGATCGTGGCGTCGTCCTCGGGGCGCGGCTCCACGTCGGGCGGCGCGGCCAGCGGATCGGGCGCGGGAAAGTCCTCGTACCGCTCCAGGTGCAGCCCGGCGTCGCAGTTCACGTCCTCCCCGAACCCTCCGTCGCAGCTCTCGTTCTCCCCCGGCCCACTGGCCCAGCTTGCGTTCTCCCCCGGCCCGCCGGCGACCCTCGCGTCCTCCCTGGGCCCGTCGGCGCCGCCTCCGTCGTCTTCCCGGAAGAGGACGACGCGTGCCCCGGTCCGCCGCGCCCAGCCTGCGACGCGCCCCAGCCGCTCGCCGTCCACCAGGACCACGCCCGGCTCGCAGTCGTCGAGCGCGTGGACGAACTCGGCTTCTGTCCAGCGGGCGTTGAGTGGCACGGCGACGAGTCCGGCGAGCTGGGCGGCCCAGAAGGCGATCTGCCACTCGGGGTGGTTGCGCATCGCGACGACGGCCCGGTCGCCGGGGCGCAGCCCGTAGCGCTCGCGCAGCCGGACGGCCACCGCGGAGGCGGCGGCGAAGAACTCCCCGTAGGTGACGGTCCGTTCCCCCGCGATCAGGAACGGTGTGTCCCCGAAGGCCCAGGTGGTCTCCACGAACTCCCGCAGCGTCCGGGGCCCGTCGACGTACTCCAGCACCCCGCGCTCCCCCCGCACCACGGCGAAGGGCGCCCCCGGCGCGGTGAGCGACGCCTCGATACGCAGGCCGCTCCGCAGGCGTTCGTCGCGCACGACGGGATCCTCGGCGGCGGGGCGCGAGTACGTGCCCGGGGCGGGGTCCGGGAGTGGAGCGGGATCGGGGCCCGGAGCGGGGTCCGGGGGCGGGGAGGGAGGCGAGGACGAGCGGGGGTGCGGCACGGGCGGCCCTTCTCACGCGGCTGATACCGAGGACGCTATGCGCACGGGACCAGCGCGCCAAGGCCACCCCGGCCCCGCCCCCCACGGCACTCGGGCAGCGCCCGGCCCACCCCTCACCCGCTACACTGACGGCGGCGGTCTGCCTGCGACGGGCGGACGGCCGATCCCACGCCTTCGTAGCTCAGGGGATAGAGCACCGCTCTCCTAAAGCGGGTGTCGCAGGTTCGAATCCTGCCGGGGGCACAGCACATCAGCAGGAGCCTCCCCGGGCACGCCCGGGGAGGCTCCTGTCGTACTCGGGTCGTGCCAGATCCGGGTGGGTCCGCGAGCCGGTCATGTGCCGGGTCCGGTCACTCCCCCTCCTCCGTGAGGCGGCCGCCCGTGATCTCGCCGATCACCCGGTCCGCGATGCTCGCCATCGTCGGGTTCGCCGTGCGGTAGTGCGCGAGTTCCATGAGGGCGATGGACAGGGCCCAGCCGCGTCCCCGCGCCCAGGTCGCTTCGTCGGCCGCCAGCGCTGTGCGGAACGTCTCCCTGGCCTCCCCGGTGAGCAGGTACCAGGCCGCGATCAGGTCGACGGCCGGATCGGCCAGGCCCAGGCAGCCGAAGTCGATGACCGCGGTGAGGCGGCCGTCCTCGACCAGGACGTTGCCGGGCTGGAGGTCCCCGTGTACCCAGACGGGCCGGTCCGTGAAGGGCGGGGCGGCCAGCGCCTCCTTCCAGGACGCGGCGACGGCCCCCGCGTCCACGATCCCGTCCACCGCGTCGATGGCCTCGCGCGTCACCGTGTCACGGGAGGCCAGGGGCTCGGCGCGGTACGCGGGCGGGGCGTCGGTGGGGTCGATCCGGCGCAGGGCGCGTACGAACTCCGCCAGGTCCGCCGCGAACAGCTCCGAGTCCGAAGAGCCGTCCCCGGGGCGCGGGTTCACGCCCTCCAGCCAGCCGCACACCGACCAGGCCCGGGGGAAGCCCTCGGCCGGGGCGCCCTGGGCCAGCGGCGCCGGTACGGGGAAGGGCAGGAGCGGGGCGAGCCGGGGCAGCCAGCGGTGTTCCCTCACCACGTCGGCGGCGCCGCCCTCGGTACGGGGGAGGCGGACGGCCATGTCGGCGCCCAGGCGGTAGATCGTGTTCGCGGTCCCGCTCGCGCCGACCGCCTCCACGGGCAGGTCCGCCCAGTGCGGGAACTGGGCGGCTATCAGGCCGCGTACGAGGGAGGGGTCGGTGATCGTCTCGTGCATACCGCGATCGAACCAGTCGGCTCGGGGCGCGCACAACACGCCCTCGGAAACCGGACCGTCACGGATGAAGCCCGGGGCTCGGAAGTCCCGGGCTCAGCTGAGTTCTTCCGGGCAGGGGGTGCCGGGCTGGAGTTGGTAGGGGGCCGCCAGCCGGTACACACCCGGTCGCGGCGCGAGCAGTTCCGTCCACTCGTCGCCGTACGGGCCTTCCTCGACCTTGTTGAGGCAGCCGTTGGTGTTGACGTAGGTCTTGGGCGCGGTCTCGTCCGCCTTCGACCGTTCCTTCGACTCCTCGGTCTCCCGCGGGCGTTCCAGGCTTTTGCCGTTCTCGTCGACGAGGGCGAGCCAGCGTGTGTACGGGATCCGGATCAGCAGCCGGCCCGCGGACTTCACGGTGATCGTCAGCTCGTCCGCGCCCGCCCGCTCCACCGTCGCGGGCGGGTCGGCGAGCGGGACCGGGTCCAGGACCCGGTAGAGCTTCCAGTTGGCGTCGCCCCAGATCTGGCGCAGGTAGGGCTGCCCCTGCTCGATCAGCTCCGCTTCCTGGACCGCCCCGTTGTCCGGCCGGTCCTTGGGCAGCACCACGTAGTGCACGGCCCAGCGGTCCAGCCACTCCCGGTAGTTCACCGGGTCCAGCGTGTCGTCGTAGAAGAGCGGGTTGCGCTTCATGTCCGCCTGGCGGTTCCAGCCGCGCGCCAGGTTGACGTACGGGGCGAGGGCCGAGGACTCCCGGTGACTGCTCGCGGGCACCACCTCGACCCGGCCGCGCTCGGCCTCCACCTGCTGGAGCTGGTTGACCAAGGGGGCCAGTTCGCGGTTCCAGGAGGCGGCGGGGGCGGTGCGGACGATGTCGTCCACGCTCTTGTAGCCGATCCAGAAGTTCATCCCGGCGAACGCCAGGACCAGTGCGTACCAGCGGCGGCTGCGCGGCACCGCGTAGGGCAGGGCGGCGAGCAGCGCCACCCCGGCGAACAGCATCGCCATCCGCGTGACGTTCGACCCGATCTGGGAGTCGACCACGTACGTCAGCAGCGTGCCCAGCCCGTAGACCGCGGCGGCGGTGCGGACCGTGCTCCAGTCACGCGGTACGAGGAGGAAGACCAGCACCGCGAAGACGAACGGCAGCGAGAGCGTCCCGAACGACATCGGCTGCGTCCCGGAGAACGGGAACAGCCAGGCGGACAGGCCCACCACGGCGACCGGCGCGAGCCCGATGGCGTACGCCCCCGGGCGCCGTTTGTGCAGGAACAGCGCCGCCGCGACGACCCCGAGGAACAGTCCGGCGACCGGGCTGGAGGCGGTCGCGAGTCCCGCGAGCGGGGCGGCCACGGCGGCCTTGGCCCACCGCTTGTAACGCCAGCGGTACGGCCAGCAGAACACCGCCGCCACCGCGCCGACCGCGAACATCATGCCGAGCCCGAACGTCACCCGGCCCGACAGCGCGTTGCACAGGAAGGCGAAGACCGCGGCGAGCGAGCAGGCCAGCGGATTGCGGACGGCCGGGACCCGGACCAGGATCAGGGCGGTCAGCGCCGAGGAGACCGTCCCGACGATCATCATCGTCGTACGGACGCCGAGCACGGACATCAGGTAGGGCGAGACCACGCTGTACGAGACGGGGTGCATGCCCCCGTACCACGCCAGGTTGTACGCCGTGCCCGGGTGCCGGCCGACGAACTCGGCCCAGGCGTCCTGCGCCGCGATGTCGCCGCCGGTGTTCGCGAAGAAGAAGAACCAGAGCAGGTGGACCACGGCGGCGGCCGCCGTCGCGATGGTCACCGGGTGCCGCAGCAGCCGCCGCGCCCGGCCGGAGGTGGCCGACGCGGGTGTGGTGGGGACCGCGGGTCCGGACGGCCCCGCGGAGGCGTCGGGGAGATCAGGGAGAGGGGAGAGGCCGGAGGGCGCGAGGGAAGCGGCGGAGGGGGTCGGGGAGACGGCGAGGCCGGGGGAAGCGGAGGCTCCGGGTGCGCCGGGTTCCGGGGCGCGGGGCGACGGCACCCGGACGTGCCAGGCCTCGCCTCCGACGTCGGCAGGAGCACGGGAGGCACCGGAGGCACCGACAGGAGCACCGGAAGCATCGGGGGCACCGGTCATCTCTCCACCGGTGGCCCTGGCAGGCCCCGCGGTCCCGTCGGTCTCCGCGGCCCCGGGAGCCCCGCTGGTGTCGCTCCCCGTGGTCTCGTCCGCCTCGCGGCCGGGTCTCGGCTCCGCGGTGGTCACTACGGCTCTCCCCGTCTGCGCCGGCCCCGTACCTGTTCCTGTTGCTTCGTACCGCGTTCAAAGACGCGTCCCGGCGTCCTTGAGTTGTCCGGGGACGCTAACACGTGCCTCGGACACCTCATCCCGCCCGCCGGCGGGCGAAGGACGGCACTGTCCCGGGTGTCGTCCCCGCCCGCCGGTGTGTTTCAGCCGACCCTGGTCAGCTTGTCGCCGAAGGCCGGTTCCTTCAGGTCGCCCTGGAGCACCACCGGCGCCGTCATCTTCCCGGTGCCCGTGCCCACGGTCACCGAGCCGACCTCGCTGCCGGCCTTCGCCCCGTGGTCGATGCCCTTGCCGTTGTCGGTGACCTTCAGCTCGACCTCCAGACCGGGCCAGCCGACCGCCTTGAGGTTCTTCGTGGCGATCACCGGGGTCCGCCCGCCGTAGCCGTTGTCCACGTAGCCGACGACATCGCCCTTCTTCACCACCGTCGTGGACGTGGCGACCTCCTGCGCCTCCCTGATCAGCTTGAGGCTGTTGGTCAGGGACAGCTCCAGGCTGTCGTAGACCCGGCCCGTACCGGCCTGCTGGCTCATGACCGCGCCGTAGATCCAGAGCTTCTTGCCGTCCACCATGGTGTTCGCCGACCAGAGCAGATTGCCGCCCGCGGGGGTCGACGAACCGGTCTTGATGCCGCTCACCCCGGGCTGGAGCAGCAGATTGTTGTTGTTGTAGATCTTCCCGTCGATGCCGTCGATCTCGATCTCGGGCATGTCCACGATCTCCCGGAAGACCTCGCTGCGCATGACCGCCTCAGCCAGTTTCAGCTGGTCGGCGGCGGTGGAGACGGTGGTCTTCTCCAGACCGCTGGGGTCGGTGTACGTCGAGTTCTTCATCCCGAGGTCCTTGGCCGCGTCGTTCATCTTGTCGGCGAACGCGTCCTCGCTCCCGGCGTCCCAGCGGGCGAGCAGCCGGGCCGCGTTGTTCCCCGAGGGGATCATCAGCAGCTGGAGCATCTGCTTCTGGGTGAGCTGCTGGCCCTTGGTCAGGGGAGCCGTCGACTCGTCGGGCCGCTTGGACTCGTCCTCGGCCTTCTGGTCGACGGTGATCTTCTCGCCCTCCTCGTCGCCCTTGAGCGGGTGCCCGTCCAGGATCACGTAGGCCGTCATGACCTTGGCGACGCTGGCGATCGGCGCCGACTTCTGCGCGCCCTCGGTCCCGAGGGAGCCGACGCCCTCCACCATCACGGCCGACTGCCCCTGCCCCGGCCAGGGCAGCTTCGTCTCGCCGCCCTCGAAGGTGTACGTCGGCTCCGCCGTCAGCTCCAGTTCGGGCGCCGCCATCGGGCGCACCGCCTGCACGATCGCAAAGACGATCAGCAGGAGGAGCAGCAGCGGGGTCCAGATCTTGACCCGGCGGACCGCCGTGCGGACCGGGGTCTCCGGAGGCGGCGGGGTGTTCGTCAGCTCGGCGAGCAGATCGAGCGGCGGCTTCGGCGGCAGCGGCTGCTGCCGGGTCCGCTCGGCGACGGCCCAGGACGGCGTCGTCGTCTCCCCGGTGGTCGCCGTGCCCGCACCCGCCTCGGGGGCGCCTACGGCCTTCTTGGCCGCACCGGAGGCCCCGGCCGCACCGGAAGCTCCGGCCGTCCCGGACTCCTCCGCCCCGGGCTCTTCCGCCCCGGGCTCCGGCTTGCGGGGCGCGGGGGCGGTCCGTACGTCGTCGGAGCGCAGCGGCACGAAGGTGCTGGTGCGCTCGGCGGCACCCTCGGGCTTGCCGCTCGGGGGCGCGGCAGCCGCGGACTCCCCGGTGCTGCGGGGCGCGGCGGTCTCCGGCTCTTCGGTGCTGCGGGGCGCGGCGGTTCCGGAGGTGGTGCCTCGCGGGGGCAGCTTCAGCGCGGTCGTCGCCTGGTCGCCTCGATCGGCCGACTTGACCGACGTGAAGACCGCTGTGGGCTGATCGATTCCTCGCAGGTCGGAGCCGGTTTCGGCGTCCGCGTCGGGGGCGGGGGCGGCGTCACCGTCTGGCGCGGCGTCCGCGCCGGGCTTGGCATCGACCGCAGGCTTGGCGTCCGCGCCGGGCTTGCCCTCGCCGACGTCGCCATCGTTGGCGTCGGCGGTGGCGGACTCGTCGTCGGCGCTGGCGGTGGCGGACTCGGCGCTGACGCTGGCGGACTCGGCGCTGGCGTTCTCGCCGTCGTCCTCGGAGACGGAAGCGGCCTCGGCCTCCGCGGGCTCAGGCTCAGGCTCGTCGTCAGCCGCGGCATCCCGCGCAGGCTTGTCCTCCGCGGGCTTGCCCTCCGCAGGCTTGTCCTCCGCAGGCTCGGCCTCGGCGTCGACCCACGCGGCCACCGCGGCCCGCAGGCGGCGGTCCCCGGCTTCGCCTGCGCCTCCTGCCACGGCCCCGTCCTCGGGCTCGTCCGTGGCGGCCTCCCCGGCCGTCGGGGCCTCGGGAACCTCCGGGGTCTTCGAGGCGGCAGCTGGCCCCTCAGAGGCCCCGGCAGCCTTCTCAGGAGCCTCCTCGACGGGGTCCCCCGTCTCCTCGGGCTCCCCGGGTTCCCCCGGCTCCCCGGCCTTCCCGGACCCCTCGGACTCGGACGCCTCCGGCTTCGCGGACGCCCCAGCCTCGCTCACAGCTGCGTCCTGCGGGAGCCGGGGGCGGAAGACCGCCGTCGCCGTGTCCGAGGTCGCACCCGTGGCCGCTCCACCCGTGCCGGGGCCGTCGCCCGCCGCCGCGCCCGCCGCCGCGCCCGCTTCCGCGTCGCTGCCCGTTTCGTCGCCGGTGTCCGCTTCCGACGCGGAAGCGGGCACCGCATTCGCCTCATCCGCGTCGCGGAGCACGGCGAACCGCGGGTCGCGTTCCTCCGCAGCCGTCCCCGACGACTTCCGCTGCTCCGTTTTGTCGGGGGACTCGCCCGCCACCGATGCCTCCTCATGCGCCGCGGGGTCGCCCCGCGCTGTCCGAACCATGTACCAGTGTCCTGTGTGAACCCCTGGCCGAGCTGCTAGACGAGAACGACATACCTACTGGTTCCCGTACAAAGCGGTCAGGCGCTCTCGACAGATGAATGTGAGAGGGGTCACCCTGTCAGACATCCACGCGGGGAGGCATGGATGGGCAGGAGCCGCAGAACAATTCCGGAGGAGCTTCTGCTGCTCGCTCTGGACCCGACCACGGGTACCACAGCGCAGCCGCAGTCGCTCGACCTCGGCCTGGCCGGGGCACAGCTAGTAGAGCTGGCTCTGGCAGGACGGATAGCCCCTGACGGGGATCGTATCGCCGTGGTGATGCCACGGCCGACAGGAGATCCGACTCTGGACTCCGCACTGGAGCTGCTGCGCCGTCGTGGCAGCCCGGTCCGGGCGGTCCACTGGATCGGCGGACCCCGGCTGGGGCTGCGCCAGATCTATCTCGCGCATCTGGAGCGGTGCGGCATGGTCCATGCCGTGGCGGGTCAGATGTGCGGCGTACTGCCGACGACTCGCTACCAGGCGACGGACACGGCCATCAGCCGGGACATCAGGGCCCGGCTGGACAGCGCGATCCGCACCGGCGTACCACCGGACCCGCGGACCGCGGCGCTCGCCGCACTGGCCCACGCGGTCGGACTCGGCAAGCATCTGTACCCCGGCAACGAGGGGCGTTCATCGCGCTCCCGCCTCCGGGACCTGATCAGGCACGACCCGATGGGCGGCCTCGTGGCGCACGCCGTGATGGACGTCCAGAACGGGGTGGCCGTCCAGCCACGCCGTACGCAGCAGACAGCGGGCGTTCCGTTGCAGCCGCAAGCACAGGCTCGTCGCGGCGGCATGGCGCACACCGCCGCGAGCTGACCGCCCGGACCCCCCGGGCACTCGCACGGCGAGCACGACAGCGCACAGCAACACAGCAGCACACCGCCGTACCGACGTCGTCACAGGACCCGGTCCGGGAGCCGCACCACGCGCGGGGCAGCCGGTCGTCACCATCGCCGGCTGCCCCGCGCGCTTGCGCGCTCCCATCGACCTGTGCGCCCCCGTGCGCTCCGGTGCGCACGCCCCCCGCGGAACCCGTGTTGCCGTTTCCCAGCGCGGCCGGGGCACGGGGTGGCAATCTGCTGAGCAGTAGATACGCACAGCTACATAGCCGGAGGTGCCGTTTCCGTGCCGTCCAACGTCAATCCCACAGTCAGGCGACGCAGGTTGGGCCAGGAATTGCGCCGCCTGCGCGAACTCAAAGGCATGACGGCCGAAGAAGTGGCGGAGCGGCTGCTGGTCTCGCAGTCGAAGATCAGCCGCCTGGAGAACGGTCGCCGCTCCATCAGCCAGCGCGATGTGCGCGATCTCTGCGGGGTCTACGAGGTCGAGGACCACCGCATCGTGGAATCGCTCATGCAGATGGCCAAGGACTCGCGCCAGCAGGGCTGGTGGCACGCCTTCGGCGACATTCCGTACAGCGTCTACATCGGACTGGAGACCGACGCGGAGTCGCTGCGCGTCTACGAGCCCCAGATGGTGCCGGGCCTGCTCCAGACCCGCGCGTACGCCGAGGCCCTGATCAGCGGCGCGTTGCCCGAGGCCCCGCCGTCGGACATCGAGAAGCGGGTCAACGTGCGGTCCCGGCGCCAGGACCGGGTGAACGCGCCGGAGAACCCGCTGCGGCTGTGGGCCGTGATCGACGAGTCAGCCCTACGCCGCCGGGTCGGTGACAACCAGGTGATGATCGACCAGCTGGAATACCTCGTCGAGCAGTCGCATCTGCCCCATGTGACCGTGCAGGTGCTGCCGTTCGACATGGGAGCGCACCCGGGCATCAACGGGCAGTACGCGATCCTGGAGTTCCCGGACGCGGCGGACTCCAGCGTGGTCTACATCGAGGGCGTCACCAGCGATCTCTACCTGGAGAAGGCGCACGACGTGCAGCGCTACAGCGTGATGTACGAGCACCTGCGGGCACAGGCGCTGAACGTCGAGCAGACGCGGGAGTTCATCAGCAAGATCGCCAAGTCGTACACGAGCTGATCGCGCGATGCGGCCGGCTCGCACGGGGCGACTGTCCGCACGGACGACTTGTCCGCACGGACCGAACTGTCCGCACGGGCGACTGTCCGCACGGCCCGAACTGTCCGCACGGGCCGCTCCATTCGTGCGAGCCGTTTCGTTCGTGCGAGCCGGTCCGTTCGTGCGCGTCGGCCGACCGTGCGAGCTGACTGAATTCCGGGTTCGGCAACCGCCGATAGCCCGCCGAGTGAGCGGCGGCGGTAATATACACCGCCGCCAGCCCACTGCGGAAGCTTTATCCCCGCAAGACCATCCGGTCGAGTGAACAGCTATCTCATGGAACGGGCGTGGCGAGTAGCGTCGATCACGCCAATCGGAATCAGGTTGGTGCGACTCACCCAACTCTCTGAACCGGAGTGAACATGGCAATTCTTCAGGGTGCTACGGACACGTGGACGAAGTCGTCGTATTCCGGGGGCAACGGCGCGTGCGTCGAGGTCAAGTCCCCCATCGCCCGGTCCATCGCCGTCCGTGACTCGAAGGCCCCCGAGGGCCCCTCGCTCACCTTCGTCCCCGGTGCGTGGAACGCGTTCGTGCGCGACGTCGCGCAGGGCCGCTCCGACGCCTGAGCCCGAGAGGCCAGGCACGACCGGCTGTCCGCCGGTCACCCCCGCACCACCTGATGGAGCCCTCTCGACCGGTTCGCCGTCCTGGCCGAGGGGGCTCGGCGCTGGGCAGAGGCACTTCCCGCCCCGCCCCACAGCCGGTACGCCGCCTGCCCGCCTTACAGCAGGAACGCAGCCCGCCCCGCCCCACGGCCGCGACGCCGTCCGCCCCGCCGCGCAATCGGGACGCTGCCCGCCTCACCTCAGCCGGTCGACGTACCGGTCGGTTCCCGGCACCGTCGGGATGAAGGGTGCGACCAGTTCCACCCGCCCGAGCCCCGTCTCCGCGACCGCCGTGTCCAGGCCGGTGAAACGCTCCTCCCAGCAGTCGCGCGGGTCCTCCTGGAGGAACCACAGCAGCGTCAGCCGGGTGCCGACCCCTTCGACCTGCCTCACGTACGTCATCCGGTCCCCCGGCAGCGGGGTCGGCCGGAAGACCGTGACCATGGCCGCGGGCGACCCCCTCAGCCGGCCGGGCAGGTGACGCGCGCGCAGCCACTCCAGCAACCGCCTCCGGCGTTCGGGTCCTTCGGCGTCGACGACCTGGAGGACCAGACCGGCGTACGGGTGGTCCAGCGCGTGGAAGTCCCTCGGGCCCGCCGCGCCGTCGCGGTAGACGGTGGCTTCATGGTCCTGGAAGGCCGTGAAGACGTGGGTCCGGTCCTGGTAGACCCGGCCGTCCCGGTTGAGCCGCTTGTTGATGGCGACGGTCCACTTCATGTGCTCGTCGTAGCGCCCCTCGGTCACCCAGTACGTCGACAGGTAGCAGCCCGCGCCGACGGGCTCGGCCACCGCCGACTTCTGCGGATAGCGCAGGTCCCGGAGGTCCTTGGTGGCCACCCAGCGGCGGCCCGCGAACATCCAGGGCATCGCCGTCGCGCCCGCGTAGTAGTGGTCGTCCTCGTACCAGCGGTTGTAGGCGTACTCGTGGCCCGGGTGCGGTTCGACCAGGGTGATCAGCGCGTGCCCCGGGCGCACCCCGTACGGCCCGGTCGCGGCCAGCTCGGCGTACGTCTCGCTCCGCACCCCGCCCCCGCGCTGCGACCCGCCCTGCGTCCGCGACCCGCCCTCGCTCCGCACCCCGCCCTTTCTCCCCACCCCGTCCTCGCCTCGCGTCCCGTCCTCGCCCACCGGGCACCCCCTCCCCTTCCGTCAGGACCTGCCGCCCTCTACTCTGACGCTCCGTCAGATGAACTTCCAGGGGCCAGGAGGCACCGATGCTGCTCGCGGGGAAGACCGTCGTCGTCTCGGGTGTCGGGCCGGGGCTCGGGCACCGGGTCGCGGAGACCGTCGTGCGGGACGGCGGGCGCGCGGTGCTCGGGGCGCGTACGGAGGCGAATCTGGCCGCCTCGGCGGCGGAGATCGACCCGGCGGGCGACCGTACGGCGTTCCTGGCCACCGACATCACGGACGAGCGCCGGTGCGAGGCGTTGGCGGCGCTGGCGGTCGAGCGGTTCGGCGGGATCGACGCGGTGGTCCATGTCGCCGCCTGGGACAGCTACTTCGGCGGTCTCCAGGACGCGGACTTCGCCACCTGGCAGTCCGTCATCGACGTGAACCTGCTGGGGACTCTGCGGATGACCCGCGCCTGTCTGCCCGCCCTCAAGGAGCGGGGCGGCTCGGTGGTGGTGATCGGTACGCAGTCGGCGGTGTCCGCGCCCTCCCAGGTGCGGCAGGCGGCGTACGCGGCGTCCAAGGGGGCGCTCACCTCGGCGATGTACTCGCTGGCGCGGGAGCTGGGCCCGGACCGTATCCGGGTCAACACGGTTCTGCCGGGCTGGATGTGGGGCCCGCCCGTGCAGGCGTACGTCCGGTTCACCGCGGAGACGGAGGGCGTGCCGGAGGCGGACGTACTGGCCCGGCTCACCGAGCGGATGGCACTGCCGGAGCTGGCCACGGACGGGGACGTGGCGGAGGCCGTCGCCTTCCTGGCCTCCGACCGGGCGCGGGCGATCACGGGTCAGTCCCTGCTGGTCAACGCGGGCGAACTGATGCGGTGACGGCCGGGCCGCCGGGCGTCCCGAGGCCGCGCGGGTAGCGGGCCAGCCAGCCCGGGGCGGCGGCGGTCGGGCTGTGCAGGGCGGGGCCCTGGGTCATCTCCATCGCGAAGTCGTCGGCCAGTTCGAGGAGAGTGGCCCGCCCCTCCAGCTCCGCGAGCCAGGCGGGCGGCAGCGCGGTCTCGCCGTGCAGCGCGCCGAGCAGCGCCCCGCAGGCGGAGGCGGTGGCGCGGGAGGGCCCGCTGTGGTTGACCGCGAGCCGCAGCCCGTGCCGGAAGTCCTCGCTGACCAGGGCGGAGTACACGGCGACGGCGAGCACCTCCTCGGCGGCGTCGCTCGCGCCCAGCGACTCGATCAGCGCGGGGCCCGGGATGCCCTGCCGGACGGAGCCGAGCGCCCTCTGGAGCGCCCGGGTGACCGGTTCGTGGCCGGGGCGTCCGGCGAGCAGCGCCAGCGCGTTCTGCACCGAGCCGTCGAGGGTCTCCCCGCGGGCCAGCCCGTGCACCAGCACGGCGAAGGCCCCGGCCGCCAGTTGGGCGGCGGGGTGGCCGTGGGACTGGGCGGCGCACTCGACGGCCAGTTGGAGCACGAGCCCCGGCTCCCAGCCCACGAGCAGCCCGAAGGGCGCGGACCGGGTGAGCGCCCCCGCGTCCCGGGCGGTGGGGTTCTTGGGCCGGTCGAGGGTCCCCATGGCGGTGTCCCCGAAGCCGGTCAGGCACTCCCGGGCGGGGTCACGGCGGGCGTAGAGCCACTCCTCGGCGGCCAGCCAGCCGTTGTCCTCGCGGCGTTCGTCGGGCCCCCAGTCGTACTGGGTGGCGGCCCAGCGCAGATGGGCCCGGTGGACGTCGGTGGGCGGGTGCCAGGCGCCGGTGTCGCGGCGGACCTGGGCGCGGATCAGCCCGTCGACGGTGAACAGGGTGAGCTGGGTGAGCGCGGTGACGGCTCCGCGTCTGCCGTGCGCGACGGCGTAGTCGGTGACCCCTTCGATGCCGTGGGCCGCCCGGATCTCCTCCAGCCCGAGCCCGTCGGCCCCGGCTCCGAGCGCGTCGCCGACGGCGCCGCCGAGCAGGGCCCCGCGGACCCGGCTGCGGAAGTCCTGCTGCTCGGCCCGGCCCCAGACAGCCGTGGTCCCTGTGCTCACCCCGCGCCCTCCCGACACCGCTCGCTGGACTGGCCTGCGCGGGCCTCTGCGGGCTACCGCGCAAGCACTGTAATCGAACGGGAACGGGCGGTAGAGGGGGCGACCGGGGTACGTACGGGTATGTCGACGGACGTCCCGCAGGTCGCATTTCGACCTGCGCCGGGGCATCACAGGAAGGCGCCCCCGGAGACCTCGACGCGCTGGCCGGTGACCCAGCGCAGCCCTTCGGAGGCGAGTGTGGCGACGGCTTCGCCGATCTCCTCCGGTTCGCCGACGCGGCCGAGCGCGGTCTGTCCGGCCAGGATCTGGCGCATTCCGGCGTCGTCCCGCATCGCTCCGCCGTTGAAGTCGGTGGCGGTGGGCCCCGGGGCGACGGAGTTGACCCGGATGCCGCGCGGTCCCAGTTCCGCGGCGAGGGTGCGGCCCAGCACCTCAAGGGCGGCCTTCGAGGCGGAGTAGACCGAGGTGGCGGGGCTGGTGTGCCGGGTCAGCGACGTGGACACGTTGATGATCTGGCCGCCCTGGGCCAGGAGCGGTACGAGTGCCTGGATGAGGAAGAACGTGCCGCGGACGTTGGTGTCCATCACCAGGTCGAAGTCGTCGGCGGTGACCGTATCCAGCGGCCCGAAGACACCCACACCCGCGTTGTTGACCAGGATGTCGAGCCGCGAGGCGCCCCAGCGTTCCAGCAGGGCGCCCAGCTCGGTGGCGAAGGCCGCGAAGGAGGACACGTCACCGATGTCGAGCCGGAGCACGGTGGCGGTCCCGCCGGCGGCCCGCACCTGTTCGGCCGTCTCCTCGGCCCCGGCCGCGTCGCCGCGGTGGGTGAGGACGACCCGCACCCCGCGGGCGGCCAGGGCGAGGGCCGTGCTGCGCCCGAGGCCGCGGTTCGCACCGGTCACCAGAGCGATCTTGTCGATGGTCATGAACGTTCTCCGCCCTGCGGCGGCCGGGGCGCGCCCGGTGCCGCGGTCGAGATGCGAGTCAACCGACTCGCCTTACGGGCGCACTGTAGGCAGATCCCGAGAGGCGAGTCAAGTGACTCGCCTCGGAGCTGCGGCATACTCGCCGCATGGCAGCAGAACTCACCGCGCACCACCGCAGGCTCGCGCAGCAGAAGCGCGAGGCGATCACCTCAGCGGCCACCGACCTGTTCCTGGACCGCGGCTACGACGGCACCTCCCTCGCGCGGATCGCCGAGGCCGCCGAGGTCTCGAAGTCCACCCTGTTCAAGCAGTTCCCCACCAAGGCGGCCCTCTTCGAGGCCATCGTCACCGAGTCCTGGCAGCGCGACGCGGGAGACACCGCCGCGCGGCCACCGGCGGGAGACCTGCGCGCGGGCCTGACGGCCATCGGCCACCGTTACGCCGAGCTCATCGGCCAGCCCCGCATGGCGGGCCTGTTCCGGATCGTCATCGCCGAACTGCCGCGCTTCCCCGAGCTGGGGCGGATGCAGTTCCAGCTCGGCAAGATGCCCTACTTCGCCTCCGTGCAGCGCTACCTGGAGTCCGAGCGCGAGGCGGGCAACGCGGACGTGCCCGACGCGGAGAGCGCCGCGAACCAGTTCCTCGGCATGATCGCCAACTACGTCCTGTGGCCCCGCATGCTGCTGACCGGCTGGGACCCGGCGGCCGCCGACGTCCGCAACGCCGTCGAAGAGGCCGTCCACACGATGCTCGCCCGGCACGCCCCGCACTCGCCAGCGTGACCCGGGGTGACTTGTGGTGACCTAGGGCGACCAGGGCGTGACCCGGGGTGACCCGGGCAGGGGCCCCTGACTCGTCGGCCCGAGCGGAGGCGGGTACCAGAGCGGCACGCCGATACGCCGATCCGCCGGCACCGGCACGATTCCCGGATCAGACCCCGCCGTCACGGGTGCACGAACCGGACCGGCCACGCGGCCGCCCCGTCACACCGGCCCCAGCCGCTCCCGGTGGGCGCGGGCCCATCCGTAGGACGGGTCCAGCTCCAGCGCCCGGTCCAGGTCGGCGCGGGCCTCCGGGATGCGGCCGAGGGCCTCCAGGGCGGCGGCCCTGCTGCCGTGCGCCCAGGCGTAGCCGGGGTCCAGGGCGAGGGCCCGGTCGTAGCAGGCGACGGCCTCCTCGTACCGGCCCGTCGCCCGGTACACCTCGCCCCGCTCCCCCTCAGTCCCGGCCCGGCCGGGGTCGAGCTCCTCGGCCCGGTCCAGGTCGGCGAGGGCGCCCACCGGATCGCCCAGGACCGTGCGGACCCGGGCGCGCCGGACCAGCGCCCAGGCGTACTCCGGCCACAGGGCGATCGCCCGGTCGAAGTCGTCCAGCGCCTCCTCGTGCCGGCCCAGCACATGGCGGACCAGACCCCGGCTGCCCAGCGGCACCGCGTCGGCCGGGTCCAGGGTGTGCGCCCGGTCCAGGACGGTCAGGGCCTCCTCCAGGCGGCCCATCCGCCGGTACGTCTCGCCCCGCTCCCGCACCGCCCAGGCCCACGCGGGCGCGATCTCCTCGGCCCGGTCCAGGTCGGCGAGGGCTTCCTCGTAGCGGCCCAGCGACCGCAGGATCACCGCCCGGCCCTGGTGGGCGCGTTCGCTGCGCGGGTCCACGGCGACGGCCCGCCCGTGGTCGGAGAGCGCGGCGTCCAGCTCCCCGGCCCGGAACCGGTCCCAGGCCCGCGCCACGAGGGCGGCCGCCCGGTCGGTGTCGGTCAGCTCGGCCCGGGTCAGCAGGAGCCCGAGGGCGGCGGTGGGGCGGGGGCCGTGGTCGGTGATGGCGGCGAGCAGGTCCCGGCCCCACTCCCGCAGTACGGCGTCGTCGGCGTCCTCGCCCGCGTCCACCAGGGTCCGCGCCCAGTGCCGGGCGCGGGACGGCCGCTGGGCGCAGAGCTCGATCCCGGCGCGCAGGGCCTCGGGCAGCGCGGTGCGGGGGCGGGCGCACAACCGGTGGTAGAGCACGTCCAGGGCGGCCCGGCGCCAGGGCTGCTCGGCCCAGAGCCGCTCCGGGTCGACGCCCTCGGCCGCCGCGTCCCGGCGGGCGGCGAAGGCCTCGGCCAGCCGGTCGTGGGCCGCCTGCCACCGCCGGGGCGATCCCGTGCGCTGGAGGCGGAGCATCGGGGCCCGCACGACGGCGTGGTACCGGGAGCGCCCGCTGTACGGCTCGGCGACGAAGGGCAGTTCGTGCAGCCAGTCGTAGAGCCCGGGGACGGCGTGGGACGCGTCCGGTACGGCAGCGGCGACCAGGTCCTCGTCGAACCGGCGGGGCAGCGCGCAGGCGAGGGCCGCCGCCCGGCGGACCGGGTCGCTCTCCCCGGCCAGGAAGCGTTCGACGGCGGTGGCGTTCGCCTCCCCGGCCGCCCCGGGGTTGGCGGCGAGCGTCGACACCAGGACCGGCAGCCCGCCGGAGAGCCGCAGCACCTCCCGTACGACGGGTTCCGCCACCACCCCGCGTCCGTACAGGAGCTGGCGCGACTCCTCCTCCGTGAACGGCCCGAGCGGCACGTCGGCGACCAGGCGGCCCCGGTCGCCCCAGTGCACCGGGTCGAGGCGGCGCTGGCCGGCCAGGGTCAGGACGAGGTTGGCGGGCAGTTCGCCGTACCGCCCCGGGGTCAGCAGGTCCGCCAGCCACCGGTCCAGCTGGGGCGCGGTGCGTTCGTAGGTGTCCAGGAACAGGGCGACCCAGGGCACGGCGTCCGCGACCCGGTCGAGTTCGGCGACGAACACCGGGGTGAGGACCCCAACCGGTTCCGCCAGCAGCCGGGCCTCCTCCATCTGCCGGGCCCGCCCGCCGAACACCGCCCGCAGCCCGCCCGCGCCCCGCGCCACGACCGCGGGGTCGATGCCCCCGGCCAGTGCCCCGACGACCGGTATCGCCCCGGCCGCCATCAGTCCGGCCTGCGCGGCGGCGAGCGCCCCGGCCGAAGGCCCGGCACCCGGGCCCTCGTTGTCCGCCGCGAGCCGGCCCGCCGCCTCGTGGAGCGCGCGGCGATGGGTGGCCAGCAGCCGGTCGAGGGCCTTGAGCGGGTACCCCTGCTCGGCGAACTGCGCGGCGACGGCGGCGAGTACGTCGGGCACCGAGTCGGCGCTCTCGTCGGCCGACGCGGTCAGCGCCCCCAACTCCCCGGCCACTTGGCGCCATTCCCGTACGAGCGAGGTCTTGCCGACGCCCGCGTTGCCCCGCACGTGGAAGACGAACCGGTGCCGGGGATCTTCGGGCGGGATGCTGAAGTTGCCGCGGAACAGGTCGATTTCGGCCTCGCGTCCGACGAAGGCGGCTCGGCGTTGCCCTTCGACGATCTGCTGGAGGGAGAGGCGGCGGGGAGCGGGCGACGACGGCATGGCGCCAGTCTGTCAGCGCGAGCCCGTCAAGAGCGGCCGGACGGGTGCGGCTCTCACGCCTCGGCCCCGCCGCCCCTCCCGGCCCCGCCGTCGGGCTCGTCGGGCACGTACCGCAGGACGTCGCCCGGCTGGCACTCCAGTACGCGGCAGATCGCCTCCAGCGTCGCGAACCGCACCGCCTTCGCCCGGCCGTTCTTGAGCACGGCGATATTGGCGGGGGTGATGCCGACGGCGGCGGCGAACTCCCCCACCGAGATGTTCCGTTCGGCCAGGAGAACGTCGATCTCGACCACGATCGGCATCAGATGACCTCGGCGAGCTCTGACCGCATGTCCATCGCCTTGCCGAGCAGCGTGCGCATGATGACCATGAGCATGGAGAACGCCGCACCCACCGCCACGCACGCCAGGGCCGCGAGCAGCGCGCCCTCGGCGTTCATGCCGTCGTCCGGCGACGGGATGGTGTCGAAGGTCAGGTGGACCGAGGCGCCGAGGGCGATGCCGGTCGCGACCACGGCCGCGCCGATGACGGTGTCGACCCAGCGGAAGGCGGAACGCGTGAAGATGGCGTCCCGCTCGACCATCGCGAGCAGCGTCCAGACCGCCCCGAGGGCGACCTGCACGCAGGCGACGCCGAGGATCGACGCGACGACGTACGGCAGGGCGTAGGGCTCGTACGCAGGGAAGAGGTCCACTTCGTCGGCCGCGGTCGTCGGGATGACTACAGCTTGGGCGAAGAGGCCGAAGAGGACCGCGGCCGCGATGCCGATACGGAGGAGCGCCACCAGGAGACTGTGCATCTATCGAGTTTCGATCGATAGCTATCGAAAGTCAATAGACGCACGGTTCACTCGGCGGCGGTCCCCGGGCTCACGCCCGGGGGTCGAAGGGGATGCCCGCCGGCTTGGAGTTGGCGAGCAGGTTGCGGAACCGGTCGTCCTTGTCGGTGACCTTGATGGTCGCGGCTCCGAAGTCGGCGTTCATGAGCTTGTCGCGCAACTCCGCGCTGGGGAAGCCGTCCCAGCCCACGATCGGGGGGTAGCGCCAGGTGCCGTAGTGGTTCTCCGGCGGCTCGTCGTTGCCGTTGGCCAGGCGGAAGAAGTGCGTGCTCGGGCCGTCCTTGTGGTAGACGACCTTGGGGTGCGAGCCGTCGAACCGCACCTGTGAGCGCGGGTAGGTCTTGACGGTGCTGTGCTGGGTGGTGGAGACGTGATCCACCTGGTTCGACGCCTGGTTGACCCAGGAGATGACGTGCTCGAAGTCGTGACGGTGCCCGCCGAGCCCGCTGCCGTGGACGGCCTGGTCCTTCTCGAAGTAGCTGGCGTAGACGATGGCGCACCACCCGTTGTTGCACATGGAGCGGGCGTACGTCTGGGAGTTGTCCAGGTCCCACTGGTCCCGGCAGCTGCCGTTGATCGCACCTGTCGTCTTCAGCCCCTGCGCGAGGGTGCCGTCCGGCCCGATGGCGGGGGTGGCGTAGCAGCCGTCCCCGTCGTAGTCGAAGGCGGGCGAGAAGGACTGCTCGTAACCCCCGGCGTTCTGCGGCAGGTTCCGCGGCGGGTCCGCGTGGGCGGCGGAGGCGGTGCCGAGCACCAGGAGTGCTGCCGCGGCCAGGGCGGCGGCGGTGCGGGTGGCGTGGCGGTTGCCGCGCTTGCCGCGGTTGCGGACGGGAAGTACGGCGGCGGCCGGAGCCGTCGCGCCGCCGTCCTGGCCGCCTCCACGGATGAACCCCGACTCGGATGGCGTTCCCACGTTTTCCTCACTCCTGACTCACCGGCACGTCACGACAGGGACGACTCCCGCGAGACTTGCCCGGCTCATGACAGAAGAAAACGGCGGGGCCGCCCTCGGCCTCCTCCCGGCGCACGGTCAGCACCCGCCGGGGGGACGGCGCGACCATCGCGGACCACGGGGCGATGGCCGTCCGGGCCTGCACCTACCAGGGGCGGAAGCGGCAGTACGTCCTCGATCTCGACGGGGTCGACCGCCCCCAGAACACCGAGGAACGCCGCCGCGCCCTGGAGGAGTTCCTGCGCTCCCAGCTGCCCGTCGCCATGGCCGCCGAGGGCTGCCGCCCCTGAACCCGCACCGCGGGCGCCCGGTGAGGAGGGCGGCCCCTCCCCCACCGGGCGCCGCGTCTCAGTTCGGCAGCACCGGCAGCAGTTCCGGCAGGTGTCCGTCCGAGGCGGTGGCCGCCGTGACGCGTTCGGCCGGGACCTCGCCGTACAGGGTCGTCCGGGGGCGGGAGGGGCGGCCCGCGAGGTCGGCGATGGCCTTCAGGTCCTGGATGGAGCGGTAGGAGCCGTAACTCGACCCGGCCATCCGGGAGATGGTCTCCTCCATCAAGGTGCCGCCCAGGTCGTTGGCGCCCGAGCGGAGCATCTCCGCCGCACCCTCCGTGCCCAGCTTCACCCAGCTCGTCTGGATGTTGGTGATGTGCGGGTGCAGCAGCAGCCTGGCCATCGCCGTGACCGCCCGGTTGTCGCGGTCGGTCGGGCCGGGACGGGCGATCCCCGCCAGGTAGACCGGGGCGTTGGTGTGGATGAACGGGAGCGTGACGAACTCCGTCAAGCCGCCCGTCTCCTGCTGGAGTTGAGCCAGCGTACGGAAGTGGCCCAGCCAGTGGCGGGGCTGGTCGACGTGCCCGTACATCATCGTCGAGGAGGAGCGCAGCCCCACCTCGTGCGCGGTCCTGATCACCTCCAGCCAGGTGGCCGTGGGCAGTTTGCCCTTGGTGAGGACCCAGCGGACCTCGTCGTCCAGGATCTCCGCCGCCGTACCGGGGATCGAGTCGAGACCGGCCTCCTTGGCGGCGGTCAGCCAGTCGCGGACCGACATGCCCGTGCGGGTCGCGCCGTTGACGACCTCCATAGGGGAGAACGCGTGGACGTGCATCCCGGGCACGCGGTCCTTCACCGCCCGCGCGATGTCGAAGTACGCCGTACCGGGCAGGTCCGGGTGGATGCCGCCCTGCATGCAGACCTCGACCGCGCCCACGTCCCACGCCTGCGCCGCCCGGTCCGCGACCTGGTCCAGGGAGAGGGTGTACGCGTCGGCGTCGGTGCGGCGCTGGGCGAAGGCGCAGAAGCGGCAGCCGGTGTAGCAGACGTTGGTGAAGTTGATGTTCCGGGTCACGATGTACGTGACCTCGTCGCCGACCACGTCCCGCCGCAGCGCGTCCGCGATCCGGCACAGCTCGTCCAGCGCCGGGCCGTCCGCGTGGAGCAGGGCGAGGGCCTGGTCGTCGGTGAGCTTCGTCGGGTCGTCGGCGGCCTGGCTCAGCGCCTGGCGCACATCGGCGTCGAGACGGGACGGGACCATGCCGGGGGCCGCCGCCTCCCGCAGCGCCTCCCAGTCCCCGTACACCTCGTCGAAGTCGTCGCGGCGGTCGCCGGTGCGGCCCTCGGTGTCGATGGTGGTGTGCAGATCGGTGCGGCCGAAGGCGGTGAAGCCCTCGTCGGGCTCCTGCCAGGGCAGTCCGGCCGGGATCGCGTCCTCGCGGGCGAGGCCCGTCTCCGGGTCGGCCAGGGCGCGCACATGCGGCAGCAGGCGGGGGTCGAGCCAGGGTTCGCCGCGCTGGATGAACTCCGGGTAGATGGTCAGGCGTTCACGGAGGGCGAAGCCCGACTCCGCTGTCCGCTCGGCCAGTTCGTCGATGTGCGGCCAAGGGCGTTCGGGGTTCACGTGGTCGGGGGTGAGCGGGGACACCCCGCCCCAGTCGTCGATGCCCGCGCCGATGAGCAGCGCGTACTCGGCGTCCACCAGGTTCGGCGGGGCCTGGATGCGGGCGGACGGGCCGAGGATGTGCCGGGCGACCGCGATGGCGGCGGCCAGCTCCTCCAGCTCCGCGTCGGGCATCCCGCGCATCGCCGTGTCCGGCTTGGCGCGGAAGTTCTGCACGATGACTTCCTGGACGCCGTGGTAGGCGCGGGCCGTCTTGCGCAGCTCGAAGAGGGAGTCGGCGCGCTCCTCGTACGACTCGCCGATCCCGATCAGGATGCCGGTGGTGAACGGCACGTTGGATCGGCCCGCGTCCTCCAGCACCCGCAGCCGCACCGCCGGTTCCTTGTCCGGGGAGCCGTGGTGCGGGCCGCCCGGCTCGGACCACAGGCGGGTCGCCGTCGTCTCCAGCATCATCCCCATGGAGGGCGCGACGGGCTTGAGGCGCTGGAGGTCGGTCCAGGTCATGACGCCCGGGTTGAGGTGGGGCAGCAGGCCCGTCTCCTCCAGGACCCGGATCGCCATGGCGCGTACGTACGCGAGCGTGTCGTCGTACCCCTCCGCCTCCAGCCACTCCCGCGCCTCCGGCCAGCGGTCCTCGGGGCGGTCGCCCAGCGTGAACAGCGCTTCCTTGCAGCCCATCGCCGCACCCTCGCGGGCGATCTTCAGCACCTCGTCGGGGGACAGGAACATGCCGTGCCCGGCGCGGCGCAGCTTGCCGGGGACGGTGACGAAGGTGCAGTAGTGGCACCGGTCACGGCAGAGGCGGGTGAGCGGGATGAAGACCTTGCGCGAGTAGGTGATCACGCCCGGCCGCCCCGCCGCCTCCAGGCCGGCGTCGCGGACGCGGGCGGCGGACGCGGCCAGATCCGTCAGGTCCTCGCCGCGCGCCTGGAGCAGGACGGCGGCCTCGGTCACATCGAGGGCGACTCCGTCGCGGGCCCGTTTGAGCGCGCGCCGCATGGCGTTGGAGGTGGGGCGTCCGCTCGGGGGATCGGCTACGGGATCGGGATCGGTCATGAACCGAGCATACGAGCGAGGCGCGTACGCCGGACCAGGGCCTCAGCCCGAGGACGACAGGAAGACGGAGCGCTCAGGAGTGGCGCTGCCCCGGCCCGGGGCGACACCCGCCTAGGGTCGGGACGGTGATGGAAACGATCGTCCTCGACATCGACGAAACCCTCGTACGCGACGGCCGGCACTGGGCGTCCTGGGCCGACTGGCTCGGCGTACCGGCGCACACCCTCAGCGCCCTGGTGGGCGCGGTCGTCGCCCAGGGCCGCGACGCCACGGACGCGCTGCGCATCCTGCGGCCCGACATGGACGTCGACCAGGCCTACGCCGCCCGCGTCGCCGCCGGACGCGGCGACCACCTCGACGAGTCGGACCTCTACCAGGACGTCCGCCCCGCGCTGGGCGACCTGCGGGCCGCAGGCGTCCGCGTCGTCGTGGCGGGGAACGGCACGGCACGGACCGGGGAGCTGCTGCGGGCGCTGGACCTGCCCGCCGACCTGGTGGTCACCTCGGACGAGTGGGGTGTCCGCAAGCCGGACCCGGAGTTCTTCGCCCGGGTGGCCACGGTGGCGGGCGCGGCCCCGCAGGCGACGCTGTACGTGGGCGACCACCCGGCCGAGGACCTGTTCCCGGCCGCGGCGGCGGGCCTGCGCACGGCCCATCTGCGACGCGGCCCCTACGGGCACTGGTGGGCGGACCACCCGGACGTGGTGGAGACGGCGGACTTCCGTATCGGCGCGCTGACGGAGCTGGCTTCACTGAAGGACCCGGCCGAGGTGGCGGGGCCGGGCCCGGCGGGGGCGTCAGCTCCGGGGGCGGCGGGCCGGGAGACGGCGACGGACGCGCCGGGTCGGGACGTGTCGGCGGGCGGGGAGCCGAAGGGGGTGCGGCGCGGGGTGCTGAGATCGATCCGGTAGAGCCCCTCAGTCCCCCAGCACCGCCTGCATCACGCTCTTCGCGATCGGCGCGCCCAGGCGGCCACCGGAGATGTCGGAGCGGGAGATGTCCATGTCCGTCGGGTCGATGAAGACGGCGACCGCGACCGAGCGGCCGTCGTCCTTCTTGCCGTAGCTGACGAACCAGCCGTACGGGACCTCGTCGCGGACGTTCACGCCACGCTGGGCGGTGCCCGTCTTGCCGCCGACCGTGACCCCGTCGATGAGGGCGCGCTGGGCGCTGCCCTCCTTCGCGGTGTGCTCCATCATCTCCTGGACCTTCTTCGCCGTCTCGGCCGAGACGGCCTGGCTCATCTCCCGCGGGTCGTTCTTCTCCAGGGTGGACAGATCGGGGCCGCGCAGTTCGTCGACGAGGTAGGGCTGCATCAGCTTGCCGTCGTTGGCGAGGGCGGCGGTCACCATCGCCATCTGCATCGGGGTGCTGGTGAGGCTGCCCTGCCCCATGCCGGTGAGGGCCGTTCCCGGCTTGTCCAGCTTCTGCGGGTAGAGGCTCCTGGTGGCGAGCAGGTCGCCGAAGTCCTCGGAGTACACGTCCTCGTTGAAGCCGAACTTCTCCGCCGTCTCCCGCATCCGGTCCTCGCCCAGCTCGGCCGCCGCGTCGAGGAAGACGTTGTTGCAGGAGAACTGCATGGCGGTCTTCATCGACGCCTTGGAGCAGACCGCGTCCCCCGCCTCGCTGCCGATCCGGTTCGTGGACAGCGGCAGCGGATACGGCGACTCCGCGTCCGTACGGGCGTCCACGTCGGTCACCACACCGTGCTCCAGCGCCGCCGCGGCGGTGAGGATCTTGAAGGTGGAGCCGGGCGGGAAGGTCTCGCGCAGCGGGCGGTTGGCCAGTGGCTTGCTCTTGTCGTCGAGGAGCGACTTGAAGCGGTCGCTCTCCTTGAACGAGATCCCGGCGAAGACCCCGGGGTCGTAGGAGGGCGTGGAGACCAGGGACAGCACCTTGCCGGTGCGCGGGTCCAGGGCGACGACCGCGCCCCGGGCGCCCAGGTCCGTCAGCCCGTCGTAGGCCGCCCTCTGCGCCTTCGCGTCGATGGTCGTGATGACGTCGCCGCCCTGCCGGGGCTGCCCGGTCAGGACGTCCTTGGCGTGCCGGAAGGCGAAGCGGTCGTCCTGGCCGCTGAGGATGGAGTCGTACGTGCGCTCCAGCAGCGAGGTGCCCTGGGCCTGGGAGGCGTACCCGGTGACGGGCGCGTACATCGGCCCCTCCTTCCAGGTGCGCCGGAAGGCGTAGTCCGTGCTCCCGGTCTCCTTCGAGCCGGTGATCGCCTTGCCGCCGACGACGATGTCGCCGCGCGGGGTGGCGAAGCGTTCGAACCGGACCCGGGCGTTCTTCTCGTGCTGGGCCAGCTCCACGCGGTCCACGTGCTGGAGCCAGTTCACCCGCAGCAGCAGGGCCAGTACCAGCAGCCCGCAGAAGATGGCTATGTGCCGCAACGGCCTGTTCATGTCACTCCCCCACACGGAGCGGGCCCGCGTTCGCGGTCCCGGAGATTTTCGCGGTCGCCCGAAAGAAGAGGACGCCCTGCGGCCCTGCCCGGTTGCGCCGGCCCGGTCACCCGGACGCGGCCGCACCGGGGCCCCCGGTGGGCGCGTTGTCCAGGTGGGGGCGCGTTCTCCCGGTGGGCGGGTTCCGCAGGCGGCCGACTCGCGCGCTACAGGTACGCGGCGTAGGCGTCCAGAGCGCGCAGCACCTCCAGCTCCTTCGCCGGGGGCAGCTGGAGGACGACCTCCTCGATGCCCAGATCCGCGTAGTGGGCGAGCTTTCCCGGGCTCGGCAGCACCGCGTGCGGCACCACCTGGAGGGCCTCCGGGTCGCGCCCGGCGGCCTCCCAGACCGCCCGCAACCGGGGCAGGGACTCGGTGAGGCCCCGGCCGCCGATGGGCAGCCAGCCGTCCGCGTACTCCGCGATGTGCGCGAACAGCTTCGGGCCCGCCCCGCCGCCGATCAGGGTGCGCGGCCCGTTGACCGGTCCGCGCGGCCGCCGCACCGGCTTGGGGTGGGCCTCGCTCGCCTGTACGGAGCCGAACTCCCCCTCGTACGCCGTTGGTTCGTCCGCCCACAGGGCTCGCATCAGCGCCATCCGGTCGCGGCCCAGCTCCCGGCGCGTGGACCACTGGACCCCGTGGTCGGCGGCCTCCTCCACGTTCCAGCCGTAGCCGATGCCGAGGGTGAACCGGCCGCCGGACAGATGGTCCAGGGTGGCCACCTGCTTGGCCAGGTCGATCGGGTCGTGCTGGGCGATCAGCGTGATGCTGGTGCCGAGTGCGAGACGTTCGGTGACCGCGGCGGCCTGACCGAGGGCGACGAAGGGGTCCAGTGTGCGACCGTACTCGCGGGGCAGCTCGCCGCCCGCCGGGTACGGGGTGCGCCGGTCCACCGGGATGTGGGTGTGCTCGGGCAGATACAGCCCGGCGAACCCCCGTTGCTCCAGTTCGCGGGCGAGTCTGACCGGTGTCACCGTCTCGTCGGTGAGGAAGATCGTTGTGGAGATCCGCATCGAGAACACCTCCGTCGTCCGTCAGCGCGTCATGCGTGCCACACGTGCTGTGCGTGTCATACGTGCCGTGCGTCCCATACGTGCTGTGCGTGCCGTGCGGCCACGCCTGCGAAGGGCCAAGGTATGCCGTACGACCACGAATGAGGAGACGCGATGGGTCTGGGGTACTTCCTGCTGCCCGCGGGCGGCGCGCTGAGCCTGACCGGAGTGATCACCGGCAACGGCACACTGATCGGCCTGAGCTGGATCATGTGGGTGCTCGGAGTCCTGCTGCTCCTCCGCAACCGCTCCCGCCGCCCGGCCGACCCGCGCGAACTGGCGGCCGCGGCCGCCGCCGGGGACGCGCGGGCGGTACGCAAGCTGCGCACGCTCGCCCTGACCGCGCGGGCGCGGGGCCGCCCCGACACCGCCGAACGGCTGCTGCGGCAGGCGGCACAGGCCGGTGACGTGGAGTCGATGTGGGAGCTGGGCCGCCTGGTCGAGGCGCGGCGCGGCCGCACGGAGGCGGAACCGTGGTTCCGGATGGCCGCCGGACACGGTCACGCCGTCGCCAGGCGGCTCTTCCGGGCGGGCGGCGAACTGAACCGGGACGAGGCGGACCCCCGGTAGCGGCGCACGCCCCTCGGGCTCCCCTCAGCGCCGTCGAGGCGTTCGCCCACGGCCGGCCGAGGTGCCGCCCGGCGCTCGCGGATCCGGGCCGGGCCCGGATCAACAGGACCCGGGGCCCGTCGTCGAACCGCCATCGTCGCCCGGGGGGGCGCGGGACAGCCCTCAGACCGGTCCCAGCGCCACCTCTCGGGTGAGAAACGCCAGGCGGGCCGTCTTCTCCGGCTTGTCGATCTCCGGGCCCAGTTCGAAGCCGGCCCGGACCATCCGGGCGATCGCCCTCTCGTTGCGGGCGTCGGGCTCCACGACGACTCGCAGGCAGTCCGGATCCCTGAAGACATGGGTGAGAAGCGCCGCCATGAGCGCCGTCGTGTAGCCGTGCTCCGGCCCGTCGGCGGGGGCGATCAGCAGATGGACACCGATGTCTCCGGGCCGTACGTCGTAGCACTCTCCCACCGGGTCGGCGTCCGGCTCGTACGTCTGGAAGAGTGCTGCCGGGACACCGTCGCGCAGGGCGAGGTAGGCGTGGTGAGTGGGGAGCGAGTCGACGAATTCGTAGATCTCCCGGACCTGTTCGCGGGTGTGGTCGGCCATGCCCCAGAAGCGGGCCCGCTCCCCGGTGACCCAGCGGTGCAGCAGCCCGCTGTCGGCCGCCGGGTCGACCCGGACCAGGCGGACGGTGCCGAACCCCTCGACCTTGTGCTCGTGCACGGCCGGGCGGAGAGCGGGTACGGAGGGGGCGGGTGGGGCGGTCTCGGCGGGTCCGGTCGCGGTCACGGTCGGCTCCTTCTCGGGCTGGGGGGTGGTACGGGACGGCATGCGGTGGAGCCGGTTCCAGTCGGTGACGACCGGGGCGAGTTCTCCCCGTGCCCACAGCGCCGTCTGGTCGCGGTGATGGGCGGACCCGGGGATGCCCGACGCGCCGAACGGCACGACCCATCGGCTGTCCTCGCGGCGGGCCAGGTCCCAGACGTAGCGGGCTGCCGGGCCCCGGGCGAACAGGTCGGTGAGGCCGGGGACGCTGGAGGTGGACAGCACGCAGTCGTGGTCGCCCGCGAGTCCCGGCCAGGGCGTCGCGTTGGTGTCCGTGTCCGGGAGAGCCTGCCAGGGGGACAGCCGGTGCAGGTCGCCCCAGGCGCCGGGCGGGGTCTCCTCGGCCGCCCCGGCCACCGCGTCGGCCGAGGCTGCGACCACCGCCAGCCGGTCCTCGTAGGGCAGGAATCCCGCGCTCAGCAGGGTCTCCAGCGCGTAGCCGATGCGCGGGACGGCGGCGAGCCAGGGACGGAAGAGGGGTGGATACGCGGGCGAGCGCCACGGGTCGGCGGCCCCGGTGAGGTCCTTCAGGGCGGGATGGGCGGCCAGCCGGTGGACGACGTCGGTGCGCAGCCGCGCGTAGAGGGTCGCGTCGGTGCTGTCGGCGTCCATGTGGCGGTTCCAGCGCAGCAGCCGGTCGCGGAGGCGTGCGCCGGCGGGACCGAGACCGGGAGCGTGGGCCAGCAGGGAGAGCAACGGGCGCGAGGAGGCGAGGCGGGTGTCGGTGTGAACGGTGGCCATGTCCGCGGGCGACCGGCGCGGGACGGCGGCGAGCAGCGCGCGGATCCGGTTCGCGCGGTGCGAGGGCGCGAACTCCACGCCGAGCGGGGCGGCGAGGCCGCGCTCGTTGGCCATGACGGCGATCCCGGCAGCGCTGTCGACCGCGGTACGGGGCAGAGGCACGCTCTCCCCGTCGCGCCAGGCGTACGCGGGGTCCTCGGCCGGGACGACCCGCAGCCGGTTGACGTACGGGCGGACCGGGACGTGTCCGGCGGTCCGGTGCAGGGTCCCTCCGGCCGTGTCGGCGGCCAGGACCACGTTGACCGGTTCGGCCCAGCGGTCGAGGGCGGTGTCGAGATCGGCGACCGTCCGGGCCCGGAGCAGCGCGGGCAGCGCGTCGAACCCCAGATCACCGGTGACGCGGGGCGGACAGCGGAGGCTGATGGCGAGGGCTTCGTGCTGCCTCGCCCCTGGAGCCGGCTCCTCCGGTACGTCCTGGTCGGCACACCGGTCCCCCGTGCCTGCGACGGGACCCCCGTCCCGTGCGCCCTCGTCCTCCGCGTTTCCGATGATCACCGGGCCCCGGTCGGTCTCGATCACCTCGACGGTCTCCGGCGCGCTCCCCGCCACCTCGATGGTCTCGAGGTGGGCGTGGGCCCGGTACCAGCCGTCCGGGCCCAGCGCCTCCACCGCGCCCTCCGGGGTCCGGCGCAACTGCTCCCGGTACAGGTCCTGGTAGTCGGCCATGGCGTTGGTGATGGCCCAGGCGACGCCTCCCGTGTGGCCGAAGTGGGCGATGCCGGGGACGCCCGGGACCGCGAGGCCGACGACGTCGAACTCGGGGCAGGCGAGCCGGATCTGCTGGTAGACGCCCGGGTCCTCGATGAAGCGGTGCGGGTCGCCCGCGATGACGGCGGCGCCGGTGGTGGTGCGGGCGGCGGTGAGGAGCCAGCCGTTGCTGCCCGCGGTGCCGGGGCCGTCGGTGGCGAAGAGGGTCATCCGGTCCTCGCCGAGTCGGCGGGCGACCTCTTCGCGCCAGAGTTTGGTGGGGAACCCCGCGAACAGGATGTGGGTGGAGAGCCAGACACCGAGCGGGGTCCAGGGCTCCCAGCGGCCCGGGGTGAGCGAGGCGGTGGCGAACTCCGGTGCCAGGGACGCTCCTTCGGCGAGCCCCTCGTTTACCCCGGCCACGTACGCGTCCACCCAGGCGGCGGTCTCCGGCGCCAGCCGGGCGTAGCAGCGGCGGGCGGTGTCGGCGAGCCGGGCCCGCCGGACGAACCGGTCGTGGTCGAGGGCCGCCGCGCCGAGGTAGGAGGCGGTGGTGCCGAGCAGCCGGTGGCGCTCGGTCTCCAGCTGCCAGGCCCGGTCCAGAGCGACGGTGTGGCCCTGGGCACGGGCGAGAGCGAGGGCGTCGGGGGCACGGAGGTGGGGTATCCCCCAGTCGTCCCGGAACACCTCGAAGCGTTCGGGGCCCCCGGCATCCTCCGGTCCCGCGCCCCGTGGCCGTTTCCGGTCCCCGTCGGCACGCCCCGGCCCGTTCCGTCCCTCGCCCGGTCTGTCGCCGTCGACGTCAGCGGTCATCGTTCTGCCCATCCCCCTGCTCCGGTGGTTCTCAGCCACTCCCCCGCCAGTCAAATTTAGGTTAGCCTAACCTAAAGTGAAGCTCTGGGCAGAGGGCCGGAGCTACGGAGAGGGCGGGGAGCACACCGTGGGGCATGGCTGGGAAGGCGTCGTTCTCAAACTGTTCCGGGGACGGGACTTCACGTTCACCGTGACCGGCGCCGAGCAGGTCACCGACCGGTTCCGCCGGGTGCACGTGACCGATGGCGGACTGTTGGCGGCGACCGGCGGAGCGCACCCCACGATGTGGGTCCGGCTCTGGTTCGAGAAGGCCGGCAAGCCTCATCAGCGCGCCTACACCCTGGTCGATCCGGACCCCGCGGCGGGGACGTTCAGCCTGGAGTTCGCCCTCCACGAGGGGCCCGCCTGCGACTGGGCACGGACGGCCGAGGCCGGTGACACGATCGACGCGACCCTCCAGGGCACCGGCTTCACCCTGCCCGATCCCGCGCCACGACGGCTCTTCGTGATCGGTGACCCGGCCGCCCTCCCGGCGATCAACTCACTGCTGGACGCGGCCCCGGGGACCGCAGCGACGATCTGGTTCGAGACCTCGGACGAGGACGACCGGAAACTGCCCCTTCGCCTCGACGAGGCCCACCACACCCTGCACCACGTGGAGCGCCGCGAGGCGGGCGCGCACCTGGTCGCCGAGGTACGAGCGGCCCTCCCGGGGCTGTTGGGCGCGGACCCCTCGGACGCGTACGTCTGGGTCGCCTGCGACACCTCGACCACCCGCACCCTGTCGACGTACCTCCGCAAGGAGCTGGGCCTGCCCAAGGACCGCGTGAACGCGCTGGGTTACTGGCGGCCGTGAACCCCGGATCACGCGGAGCGCTCAGCACCTGAACCCAGACAGGCCGTGACGAGTCCCGGGAGGGCCGTGACGGCCGAATCACAGACCCCGGAAGCGCCGGAGGCGCGACGAATCCCACGTTCGATCGACTGGCCTGCGACGGTGCCCGGCCGCGGACGCCCGCCGCTCTGCCGGCCCTCCCCGCCCCTCAGTCCTGGACCACCAGCGCCGGGGTCTCCTTCGTCAGCACCTCGCCGCGGAAGAACGCCGGGCTGCGGCGCTCCATCACGGCCATCAGCACCACGCCGAGGAGCAGCAGCCCGACCCCGATGACGAAGACCGAGCCGACGCCGAGGACCGAGGAGCCGGAGCCGTACGCCGGGTCCCACATGTCGTAGAGGGTCTTGGCGAAGACGGCGGCGAGCAGGGCGCCGCCGAGGACCGGGAAGAGGCCCTTGAAGACCAGGTCCCGTGCGGAGCGGGTGAGTTCGGCGCGGAAGTACCAGGCGCAGGCGAAGGCGGTCAGCGCGTAGTAGAAGCAGATCATGAGGCCGAGCGCGTAGATGGTGTCGACCAGGACGTGCTCGCTGACCAGGGTCATCACGGTGTAGAAGACGCCGGTGCCGACCCCCGCCGTGATCGTCGCCCGGCCGGGTGTCCGGAAGCGGGGGTGGACCTTGGCGTACGAGGCGGGCATGGCCTCGTACGCGGACATCGCGAGGACCGTGCGGGCGACCGGGATGAACGTGGTCTGGAGGCTGGCGGCGGCCGAGGCGAGGACCGCGAGGAAGAGCAGGACGCCGAGGCCGGGGCCCATGACAGGTCCGGCGAGGGCGGCGAAGACGTTGTCGGAGGTGTCCGGGTTGGCGAGCCCGAGCCCGGAGGTGCCGGAGCCGACGGCCATCTGGGCGGCGACGCCGGTGGCGAGGTAGGAGCCGACCAGGACGACCATCGCGATCAGCGCGGCCCGGCCGGGGGTCTTCTCGCTGCCGGTGGTCTCCTCGTTGGCCGTCAGACAGGCGTCCCAGCCCCAGAACATGAAGATGGAGAGGGACAGGCCCGCCGTGAAGGCGGCGAAGGACTGGACGGCGAACGGGTTCAGCCAGGACCAGGAGAAGTCGAGCGAGGTGGCGAAGTCCGCGCCGCCGCCCGCCTTGTTCAGGGCCATCGTCACGAACAGCGCGAGGACGACGAGTTGGAGGCCGACCAGGGCGTACTGGATGCCCTTGGTGGCGGTCATACCCCGGTAGCTGATGGCGGTGGCGACGGCGATCAGGGCGAGGCAGGTGAGGATGTGGACGGGCTTGCTGTCGTCCAGGGCCGCCACCGAGGCGCTGCCGGTGATCTCGCCCGCCAGCAGCCAGAAGTACGAGGTCGCCACGCCCGCAAGGTTGGACAGCACGATGATCGTCGCGATGACGAGGCCCCAGCCGCACATCCACCCGACTCGCGGACCGAACGCCTTCACCGTCCAGGTGAAGGAGGTGCCGCAGTCCGGCATGACCTTGTTCAGCTCGCGGTAGGCGAAGGCGACCAGCAGCATCGGCAGGAACCCGGCCAGGAAGACGGCGGGCATCTGCACGCCGACCTCTCCGGCGGTGGAACCGAGGGTGGACGTCAGGCAGTAGACGGGGGCGACGGTGGAAACACCGATGACGGCGCTGCCCATGAGGCCGACGGAGTTCCCGCCGAGCCCCTTGCCGCGAACACCGCCGACGCCGCCGACGTCACCTTCACCGCCGTCGGCCGGGGCGCTTCCCCGTACCGTGTCTCCGGCCTGCGGCCGCGCGTCCAGCTGAGTCATGAGAGGGACGCTATGCGCTGCGATATCCACATCCGGAGGGCACGGTCGGCGCACCCCAACCTTGGATGCAGCGTGTGCCGCCAGGTTAATACTGTGCTAATTGAAGGAAGATTTCCCTCTACGCCTTGTAATGCATGCCGCTCGACCTAGCGAAGCAATGTACGGTAACCGCAGCACTGTCCGCTTTGTGGCAGTTCAAAATTTTCCCGCGCCGCCCGCCGCCCGCCGCCCACCAAGGGCCGCAAGAGCCCGAGGCCCCCAGCCCCGGCATCACCCCGCCGTCACCCCGCCGTCACCCCGGCCAGACGATCGCCTGCGTCTCGCTGTAGGCGTGCAGGGCGTACGAGCCCACGTCCCGGCCCACGCCGCTCCGCTTGAACCCGCCGAACGGGGCCTCCATGTTCCGCCCGACCGTGTTGACGCCGACCCCGCCCGCGCGCAGTTCGCGGGCCAGCCGGAAGGCGCGGGCGACATCGCCGGACCACACGTAGTCGATCAGCCCGTAGTCGCTGTCGTTGGCGAGCGCCACGCCCTCCTCGTCCTCGTCGAAGGGGACGACCACGACGACCGGGCCGAAGATCTCCTCGCGGACCACCCGCATGCCGTTGGTGCAGTCGGCCAGCAGGGTGGGGGCCACGTAGAAGCCCCGGTCCAGGTGGTCCGGGCGGGCGCCGCCCGTGACGACCCGCGCCCCCTCCTTCCGGCCCAGCTCCACATACGCCTCGACGCGGTCGCGGTGGGCGGCGGAGATGACCGGGCCGACCGCGGTGGCCCGGTCGGCGGGGTGGCCGACGGTGAGCGCGTTCGCGTACCGGGCCAGCTTCGCGATGAGCTCGTCCTGGCGGGACCGGTGGACCAGGACGCGGGTCGGAGCCGTACAGATCTGTCCGCTGTAGAAGGAGAACGTGGTCCCGATGCCCGCGACGGCCAGGTCCAGATCGGCGTCGTCGAGGACGAGCGCCGCCCCCTTGCCGCCCAGCTCCATCAACTGCCGTTTCATCCCGCGCCCGCACACCTCCGCGATGCGCTGCCCGACGGCGGTGGACCCGGTGAAGCTGACCATGTCGACGTCCGCGGAGTCCACGGCCGCCTCCCCCACCGCCGTCCCCGAGCCGGTGACGACGTTCACCACCCCCGGCGGAACGCCCGCCTCCGCGAGGGCGGCGGCCATCCGGTAGACGGAGAGCGGGTCCTGCGGGGCAGGCTTCACCACGACCGTGGAGCCCGTCGCGAGGGCCGGCGCGACCTTGCCCGCCGGGTTGGCCCAGGGGTTGTTGTACGAGGTCACGCAGGTGACCACGCCGACCGGGCGGCGGGCGGCCAGCGCCCCGAAGATCCCGGCCCGCCCCATCGGCCCGGCCTCGTTGATCTGCGGCGCGACCGCCTCCTCGACCGGCTCCAGCGCGCCGCGCGCGTACCGCCGGAAACGGGCGACGCCCACCCCGACCTGCATCCCCCGGGCGGTGGCGGCGGTGGCCCCGCTCTCCCGCCGGGCGATCTCGGCGTGGGCGGGGAGGTCCCGCCGGATGAGGTCGGCCGCCCGGTCCAGGATCGCGGCGCGCTCCTCGGGCCGGGTCCGCGACCAGGCCGGGAAGGCCGCCTTCGCCGCCGCCGCGGCCTCGTACACCTGGGCGCGGCTCGCCTCGGGGGCGAGGCCGACGACCTCCTCGGTGGCGGGGTCGATCACCTCGTAGTGCCCGTCGGCGGGCTCGGTCCACGCCCCGCCGATGAACAGCTTCCCGGCTCCGGCGCTCACGCCGTGCTCACCGTCCGGGTGTCGCGCCCCGAGCGCAGCACCGTCCCCGGGACCGCGCCCGTCACCTCGTCCTCACGCAGGGTCTCGACCCCGTTGACGCGTACGGAGACGATCCCGATGGCCTTGGAGTCCAGGCGGGGGCTGCCCCCGGGCAGGTCGTGGACGAGGGTGGCGGGCCCGGCGTCGATCCGTTCGGGGTCGAAGAGGACCAGGTCGGCGTGGAACCCCTCCTCGATCCGGCCGCGTTCGCGCAGCCCGAAGAGCCGGGCGGGGTCGTCGGTGAGCATCCGGACGGCGGTGGTGAGCGGGAGTAGCCCCCGCCCGCGCAGACAGTCGCCGAGGAAGCGGGTGGTGTACGGGGCCCCGCACATCCGGTCCAGGTGCGCGCCCGCGTCGGAGCCGCCGAGCAGGACGTCCTCGTGCTCCCAGGTGCGTTGGCGCAGCGCCCAGGAGGCGGGGTCGTTGTCGGTGGGCATCGGCCACAGGACCGTCCGCAGGTCGTCGGCGGCGCAGATCTCGACCAGGCAGTGGAAGGCGTCCTGTCCGCGCTCGGCCGCGATGTCGTCGACGACCCGTCCGCTCAGCCCCTCGTTGGCGGCGCTGTAGGTGTCCCCGATGACGTACCGGCCGAAGTTCGCGAGCCGCCGGAACACCCCGGCCTCCCTGCTGTCCGCGCGGCGCAGCATCCCGGCCCGGGTGGCGGGGTCCCGGAGCCGTTCGACGCGCTCGGCGATGGGCAGGGCGAGGATGTCGCCCCAGCCGGGGATGAGGTTGAGAGCGCAGAACGTGCCGAGCGACATGTTCATCGGGGTGAGGATCGGCATGGTGAGCGCGACGATCCGTCCGCCGGCCGCGCGGGCGCGTTCGCTGGGGATCAGCTGGCGCGGTACACGTTCGGGGATGGCGGCGTCGATGGTGAGCACGTTCCAGTTGAGCGGGCGTCCGGCGGCGGCGGTCATGTCGACCAGGAGGCCGATCTCCTCGTCGGAGAACTGGTCCAGGCATCCGGCGACGATCGCCTCCAGCTGGGTCCCCTCGTGCTCGCCGACCGCGCAGGAGAGGGCGAGCAGCTCCTCGGGGCGGGCGTGCCGGGACGCCACGGGCTCGCCGTCGCCGTCGGAGTGGGTGGCGGACCGGGTGGTGGACAGCCCCCAGGCACCGGCGTCCATCGCGTCGTGGAGGAGGGTGAGCATGGCGTCGAGCTGGGCCGGGGTGGGCTGCCCGCCGACGGCGTCCGGGCCCATGACGTGCCGCCGCAGGGCGCAGTGCCCGACCATGAAACCGGCGTTGACGGCGATCCGCCCTTCGAGGGCGTCCAGGTACTCGCGGAAGGTGGACCAGGTCCAGTCGACGCCCTCCTCCAGGGCCGCGAGCGCCATGCCCTCGACCCGCGCCATCATCCGGCGGGTGTAGTCGGCGTCCTCGGGCCGGGCGGGGTGGAGCGGGGCGAGGGTGAAGCCGCAGTTGCCGCCCGCGACGGTGGTGACGCCGTGGTTCATGGAGGGGGTGGCGTAGGGGTCCCAGAAGAGCTGGGCGTCGTAGTGGGTGTGCGGGTCGACGAACCCGGGGGCGAGGACCAGCCCGTCGGCGTCCTCGCTGGTGACGGACTCCTCGGCGAGGGTCCCCGGCCCGGCGATGACGGCGATCCGGCCGTCGCGGAGGCCCACGTCGGCGGGGTAGGCGGGGCCGCCGGTGCCGTCCACGACGGTCGCGCGGCGGATGAGGTGGTCGAGCATGACTGTTCCCTTCGTCGACCTGGCCGGTACGGCCGGGGTACGCACGCCTTCGGCCGCGGTACGTACCCCGGCCCATCGGGGCGACGGTCCGGGAGGCCGTCGCTCCGGCTCTGATGACGCCGTCCGGCTCCGGCTCCGCAGCCATCGCCCGGCTCCGCAGCCGCCACGGGCCGTGCAGCCGCCGCGCGGCCGTGAGGTGGGGGCTCCCCCGGGCAGGGGGCTCCCCCTGCCCGGGGGCTCCCCTGTCCAGGGGCGGCGCCCGGAATTGGTCCGGGGAGGCCTGCGGCGGCCCGCGGCGCCCGGACCGGCCCGCGGCGCCCGGACCGGCCCGGACCGGGAACGGCCGGGACCGGCCGCCCGGGGTCAGCCCGCGGCGGCCCGGAACCGCGAGGTGCGGTGCACCGGGTCGGTGTCGATCTTCGGGATGACGTGCTCCCCGATCAGCTTGATCGTGGTCATCGTGTCCTCGGGGCTGATCCCGATCGGCAGCCCGAAGCTGAGCTGGTCCGCGCCCGCCCGGTCCCAGCGGCGGCACTGCTCCAGCACCTCGTCGGGGTCACCGCAGATCATCAGCTCCTCGGCGATGAGGAGTTCGACGATCTCCTCGGTGTACTCCGGCAGCAGCCGCGGCCACTCCGGGATCCCCTCCGGCCGCGGGAATGTGTCGTGGTAGCGGAACAGCAGCGACTGGAGGTAGTTGAGCCCTCCGCCGACCGCGATCCGGACCGCCTCGGCGTGCGTCTCGGCGCAGATGGCCGTGGAGGTCACCATCACGTTGTCGTTGACGAACGCCCCGACCGGCTCGGCGTCCTTGACCGCGTTCTTGTAGGACTCGACCACCCACTCCATGTCCGAGACCTTCTGGACGCTGAAGCCCAGCACACCGAGCCCCTTCTTCCCCGCCATGGCGTACGAGGACGGCGAACCGGCCGCGTACCACATGGCCGGGTGGGCGGCCCCGTACGGCTTCGGCAGGATCTTGCGCGGCGGGAGCGACCAGTGCTTGCCCTGGAAGCCGGCGTACTCGTCCTGGAGCCACATCCGGGGGAACTCCGCGATGGTCTCCTCCCACAGCTCCTTGGTGTGGTTCATGTCGGTGATGCCCGGCATGAACCCGAGGATCTCGTGGCTGCCCGCGCCGCGTCCGGTGCCGAACTCGAAGCGTCCGCGGGAGAGATGGTCGAGCATCGCGACCTTCTCGGCGACCTTGACCGGGTGGTTGACGGGGGCGAGCGGGTTGAAGATGCCGGAGCCGAGGTGGATGCGTTCGGTGGCGTGCGCGAGGTAGCCGAGGTAGACGTCGTTGGCGGAGAGGTGCGAGTACTCCTCCAGGAAGTGATGCTCGGATGCCCAGGCGTACTTGAAGCCGGACCGGTCCGCCTGGATGACGTACTCGGTCTCCTCGATCAGCGCCTTGTGCTCTGCCTCGGGGTCCGCCTCGGCACGCGCCGCAGGCACGTACCCCTGAACAAAGAGCCCGAATTCCACGGAGGTTCACCGTCCTCAGGTCTGCCTGACAGCTTCCCGGCCGCTACCTGACGCACCGTCAGATAGCGATGCGACCGACTGTTCCACCGCCATCCCCAACCGTCAATAGCTGACGCCCCGTCAGCCAAGTGGAGGGGTCAGAAGGGGCTGACCCCCGCCAGCCAGCCGCCGTCCACGACGAACGGCTGCCCGGTGATGTACGAGGAGTCCTCGCAGCTCAGGAAGAGCACCAGCGCGGCGACCTCCTCGGGCCGGCCGATCCGCCCCATGGGCAGAAGCTTCCGGTAGTACGCCTCCAGAGCGGCGCTCGACGTCGTCAGGTCGGCGTCCGGATCGAGCAGGGCCGGATTGCTCATCGCGGTGTCGACGGCTCCCGGGCAGACGGCGTTGACCCGGACGCCCTTCCTCGCCAGCTCCATGGCGGCGACGCGGGTGAGGCCGAGCACCGCGTGCTTGGTCGCGGCGTAGGCCCCCACCAGCGGCATTCCGGTCAGGCCGGTGTACGAGGACGTGTTGACGATGGTCCCGCCGCCCGCGGCCTCGATCTCCGGCGCGACGGCCCGTATGCCGAGGAAGGCTCCGGTCATGTTGACCCGGACCACCTGCTCGAACTCGGCGAGCGGGGTGGCGACCAGTTCGTTGAAGCGCAGGACGCCCGCGTTGTTGACCAGCCCGTCGATCTTCCCGAAGGCGTCCTTCGTCTCGGCGACGGCGGCGGCCCACCCCTCCTCGCTGCCGACGTCCAGCCGGACGAACCGGGCCACCTCCGGACCCAGATCCCGTGCCAGCGCCTCCCCTTGCTCGACCAGCACATCGGCGACGACGACCCGCGCGCCCTCCTGGGCGAACAGCCGTGCCTCCTGCTCGCCCTGCCCGCGCGCCGCCCCGGTGACCAGGACGACCCGCCCGTCCAGCTTGCCCATGACGTGTCTCCCCTACCTGTCGAGACGCGGGGCCACGTCCGCGCCGAACGCCGCCATCTGATCGGTCAGCTCCTCCACGCTCCGGCTGCGGAAGCGCACCTGGATCTGATGCACGCCGATCTCCGCGTACTCCCTCAGCGACGCGGCCAGCTCCTCCGGCTTTCCGGTGAGCGTCCGCCGCCCCACGGGCCACCCCGGCTCACCGACGTACAGCGGTTCGGTGATCGCACCGATGACGACCGGCTCCTCGATCCCCGCCTCCGCCCGCAGCGCGTGCACCCGGGCGATCCGCTCGGGCAGCCGGTCGCGCGGGTCGCCCTGCGGGAGCCACCCGTCACCCCGCACCGCCGCCCGGCGCAGCGCGGCGGGCGACGAACCGCCCACCCAGACCGGCACCCGCTCCCGGGCCGGGCGCGGCAGCTGCCCGAGCCCGCCGAACGAGAACCGCTCCCCCGCGAACTCCGGGTACTCCTCGGGCCCGAGCGCGGCCCGCAGCGCGTCGATCGTCTCGTCGAGGACCGGGCCGCGCCCGTCGAAGTCCGCCCCGACCGCCTCGAACTCCTCGCGTACGTGCCCGGCCCCGACCCCGAGGATCAGCCGCCCGCCGCTGAGGTGGTCGAGGGTGGCGTACTGCTTGGCGGTGATCAGCGGATGCCGCAGCCCGACGACGGCGACATGGCTCAGCAGGAGCGTCCGCTCGGTGACCCCCGCGAGGAAGGACAGCGTGGCGACCGGGTCGTACCAGACGGTGCTCATGCCCCGCGCGAGCCGCCGTGGGACGGCGACGTGGTCACAGCTCGCGATGTAGCCGAATCCGGCGCGGTCGGCGGCGCGGGCGATCCGCACGAGGTCGGCGGGGGTCGCCGCTGCCTCCCAGGGTTCGGCGTACAGGGCGCTCTGCGACTGGACCGGGAGCTGCATCCCGTACGTCAGCGGCCCCTCGGGTGACGGCAGCGGCGGCGGTATCGGCACGGCGGCCTCCTTTCCCCTTAGCCCCCGGGCGCGTTTCGCCGCCCCGGGTGACGGCCGCCATCGTCATACCTGACGGACCATCAGACAAGGGGCGGGGGCGTACGGGGCTCCTGGCGGAGCACCGGCGGCGGCCACCGATGAGTTCCGCGGCCGCCACCAGTCATAAGGAGCGGGCAGGAAGGACCACCCCGGTCCACGGCACGCGGCACGCGGCACGCGGCACGCGGCACGCGGCACGCGGCACCAGCAGAGCGAGGAATCAGCCATGACAGCTTCGGCAGACGGCAACGACGGCCCCACGGCCGTCACGGGCATCACGGGCCTGGGGGTGATCCTCGGCAGCACGGACGCCGAGGCCCTGATCACCTGGTACCGCGCGGCACTGGAGCCGCTGGGCGCGCGCTGGGCGGAACACCTGCTGCTGGTCGGCCCCGGCGCGATCATCGGCTTCGACCAGCGCGACGACGTCGCGGCGAAGGCGGCCGAACCGGGCCGCCAGATGATCAACATCACCGTGCGCGACATCCGGGCGGCCGAGAATCACCTGACCGCTCTCGGGGTGACGTGGGTACGTCCGGTGGAGGAGGTCGGGGGCGGCTGGTTCTTCTCGACGATCGTGGACCCGGTGGGCAACTACCTCCAGATCCTCCAGGGGCCGGAGGCGCCCTGAGCACCGTCGGTTCCATTCGACGGGCCTCACACTCGTCAGAGCGTGAGGCCCGGGTACTTCCGCCCTCACAGGGAGGGGCCCGTCATGATCAGCCTTCGAGCTGCTTCTTCAGGGCCACGGCGTCGTGAACGTTCGACATCTGCTGGAACTTTCCGTCGCTGATCACGTAGAGGGCGAACTCGTCGATCTCGATCTTCTTGCCGTTCGGAGCGACACCGAGCCATTCCTTGACGGGCGTGCCGTGGTTGATGGAGTGGCAGGCCAGCACTCCACCGTTGATCGCCACCTCCTTGATCTCCCAGTGCATGTCGGGGACGGCTTCGGTGATGCCCTTGAGGTGGGCGATGACGGTCGCGCGGTCGGCCGTCTGTCCGTGCGAGATGATGGTGTCGCCCATGAACTCATCCATGCGGTCGAATTCATGTGCGTTGAGCATGTCGCAGTAGCGGTCGTAGAATTCGCGGATGTCGAAATCAGACATGATCAGCCTTTCATGCCCACGTACGGGCCATGGTGAGTTTTTCACTTCTCGAGAGCAACGCCGCAGCTCAAGCCGCAGTTGCTAAATGTGTGCCGTTGTCTCTTTATTACATTCTCTCGCTGTCAAGTTCACCACCGGAGGCATCGCCCGGCTCGGCGGTTGGCGCCGCACTTCTTGTGATCTTGATGTTCAGCACCCTTCGACCCTGCGGTCACCATCGAACTTACGAGAGTGAAGGCGCACGATCCATGATGCATAGTCCGCATTACTTTATTCATCGTCCAGGAGGCGGCGCCGATCCCGGGATTCCGCGACCCGGTGGCTGACGCGACCGGACTGCCCCACCCCCGTACGGCCGTCGGACCCGGCCTTGACACTCTGAAGCCCGCCTGACCTGCGCGCTCATCACTTTGATGACCGGGCTCGGCCCATCTCCCGCTACTGCCCACCTGTCGTGAAGCGCCCGATCACACCTTCGAACTGCCGCCGCAGCCGATCGGGGTTCGAGCCGTACGCGCCGATCGGAAGATACTGCTTGAGGAACTCCCATGCTTTGTAAGCCAGTTGCACCCGCGTCACGCACAACGATCTACCAGATCCCGCCACGGGGCGTGGGCGTGTCCCACAATTCACGAAGACCCCCGCAGCAGCGCCGTAAACCGCATCTCCACGTGCTCGGCCGGGCCGATCGGACGCAGGTCCGGGTCAAGGAGGACGAGGAGGTCCCGGGCTTCCGTCCAAGGGATTCCGAAAGCCCTGTCAAGGGCCAGCAGCAGACGCAACGGGGTGAGAGTGAAGCCCTCGTTGTCCCTGAGCGCCTCGATCATCGCTAGCAGACCAGCACCATCGGCCGCCAGCTTACGCATGTCTTCTGTTGCCTCGTCCACTCCTGTTCCCACCGTTCGTTCCAGAGGGCGCCCCCCTCCCGGCCATACGCGGACGATCTACCGGATCGTGCCACGAGACAGGGTGCTCCCACCGATTGATCACGACGAGATACAGGCCCTACGTGCCCCTGACGACTCCGGGTAAAGCGGCCCCGTGTGCGACGACGTTCTCCGATCTGGCGGAATGCGCCGTCCACGCCACGGCCGCGCGGGAACTGATCGTCACCGCGATGAATGCGCTCGGCTGAACGGACTTCCGCCGGGCCGCCACCGCACCACCCTGCTGGAACCACAGCCTCCGGAGCGTGAGGAAGCACGATGGACGACGAGTCGTTGGCGGACTGGGCGGAGCGCCGGAACGCGAAAGTCGGGCGGCTCCGAGCCGTACCCCTCGTGACCGGCGACGGCCCCAGGGCCTCCCACCTCAACCCGGACGCGCCCCGCGTCATTCAGCGCTGGAACGGCTACGCATGGGAGCCCCACGGCACCGCGGCCGACCTCACCGAGGCCCGCCGGATCCTGTACCCGCACACCGAGGATGCCGGCCCCGCGGGCATCCCGGCACCGCAGCCGCTGAGGGCGGGTCGGGGCAGGCACCGTAACGGCTCGGTCCGCGATTGAGGTCAAGGCCGTACGGGCCCATTTCCTGGGCACACTCGAAGGACCCGCGCGGCCCTTGCCGCGTCACGGCAGTCCAAGGCTCGCCGCGGGCAGGAACTCGGCCCCAGCGGGGAGCGCCGTGATGGATACGGTGACCGCTATGGACGATCACTCGGGCCCACAGGGCGTGTCACCGGCACTGCTCGGCATCGGCGGCGACTGGCTGCCTGTCACCACCGGCGAGTCAGGGGCCCTCGTCTTTCGCAGTGGGGACGCCCGTCGGTATGCGAAGTACGTGCCCGCTGTAGATGCGGCGAACCTGGCGGCAGAGCGCGACCGGATCGAGTGGCTGAGCGCCCAGGAAGTACCGGGCCCGGCTGCCCTCGACTGGTACGACACTGATGCAGGAGCCTGCCTGGTGACCAGCGCTGTCCCTGGCATTCCTGCTGATCAACTCTCGGCCGAGGATCTGCGGCGCTCTTGGGACCGTGTCGCGGATGCGATTCGTCGACTGCACGAGGTGCCCGTGTCACAGTGCCCGTTCTACCGGGGCCTGGACACCATGGTCACCCTGGCACGCGACGTCGTCGCACGTGACGCCGTGAACCCGCAGTTCCTCCCCATCGACCAGCAGCACACACATCCCGGCGACCTACTGGCCCGCCTGACTCAGCAGGTCCCCCGTCGACGGGACCAGGAGGCCTCCGACGCAGTCGTCTGTCACGGGGACCTGTGCCTGCCCAACATCATGCTCGATCCACAGACCCTCGACGTATCAGGCTTCATCGACCTGGGCCGCCTCGGAAAGGCCGACCGCTACGCCGACCTGGCACTGCTCCTGACCAATGCGCGAGAGACATGGACGGACGAGGAGCAGGCACACGCATCAGACGTGGCGTTCGCCAAGAGGTACGGCATCACCCTGGACCACGAACGCCTGCGCTTCTACCTCCACCTCGACCCGCTCACCTGGGGCTTACAACTCGGTCCGAAACCCACCAATCGCGGACCGGCTCGTAAGCCACGGCCGGGGGAATGATCCGGGCTCCGCGAACGGAGCCCGATCGGCAAGCCCTTAGAGGGAACCGTCCCGCACGGCGGCGACGAAGGCCTGCCACTGCGCCGGGCCGAAGGTGTGCGCGCCGAGAGTGCGGTCCTTGCTGTCGCCGACGGCGACGAGGCCGTCGGAGGTCGGCTGGGTCTCGACGCACGAACCGCCGTTGTCGCCGCTGTACGAGGACTTCACCCAGGCACCGTCGGGCAGGCCGTATCGCACCATTTGCTGTCTCCGCCTTACGCTCTCTTCGCGAAATCTCGTTGCACAGAAGAGACTAGCTCCATGGACTGCTTCGTCGTGAGTGCGGCCGTTCGCAGCTCGTCGAAGGCCAGTTGATAGCGCTCCACGGATTCATCTTCCTCCAGGTAGAGCACGCCGTCGAGATAGTCCAGGTTGACGACGTCGAGGTCCATCGGATCGGGATAGCTGAAGACGTTGAAAGCTCCGTCGGTGCCCGCGTGCCAGCCCTGACCGAACGGCACCACCTGGATGGTGAGCTTCGGCGGATTGTTGATCTCCAGGATCTTGCCGAGCTGTGCCGCCATGACGGGCGGCCCGCCAACTTCCCGATGGAGCACCGCCTCATCGAGGAGGCAGAGGAACTGCGGCGGGTTCTCCCGGGCGAAAATCTCCTGTCGGTTCCTGCGCACCGCGATATAGGACGCAATCTGCTCCTCGGTGGCACCCTTGTCCACGGAGCGGATCACCTCCGTGGCGTACTCGACGGTCTGAAGCAGTCCCGGCACCAGCATCGGCTGGAAAGCCAGAATCCGTGCCGCATCGGACTCGATCGACAGCCTCTCCTGAAAGCCGGACGACAGTATGTCGCCGTACTGCGCCCACCACCCCTTTCGCCGCCCCTCCCGGGCCAGGGTGGTCAGCGCCGTACGCAGCCGTTCGTCCGACACCCCGTACAGCTCAAGCAGCGCCTCGATCTCCAGCTTGCTGACACCCTGACGGCCGTTCTCCTGGCGGGAGATCTTGGGTTTGTCGCCGCCGATGCGGTCGGCTGCCTCCTCCATACCGACTCCGGCTTCCTCGCGGAGCCGCCTCAGCTCGGCGCCGACTCGCCGACGGCGCACCGTTGGACGCGGGTTGCTTGGCACGTGGTCCCTCCCCTGACGTGGTGGCTCAGTGTTACCCGTCGCTGACGGCTTCTAGCAACTCCCGTTATATGCACAAGCGTTCACCCGGTCAGGCGAATCTGCAATTTTGCAACTGAAGTAGTTGCGAAGTCAGCTGTCAGCAGTCCACTCTGTTGCTGACCACGCACGGCACCGTGACGGACACCCACCGTTGCCGCGCGGGCGGATTCCCCATCCCTTCGCACTGGAGGAACCATGGCCGTCACCCCCATCCCCGTCCCCGAGCCAGGCCCGCCCGACTACCGGCAGGAGCTCGTCGCCCGCCCCGAGACGCTCGCGATCATGCGGCGCATCGTCAGCGCGCACCTCGACCTCTGGGACCTGCGGGAGCTCAGCGACGCCGCCACGCTCTGCGCCCACGAACTGCTCACCAACGTCATGCGGCACACCGGGTCGCCGCACTGCACCATCACGCTCCGCCGCAAGCCCGACGGCGTACGGGTGACCGTCAGCGACTCCGACACCGAGCCGCCCGAGCGGCGCGACCCCGAGTGGGACGAGGAGGGCGGGCGCGGCATCCTCCTCATCTCCGCGCTCGCCGCCCAGTGCGGCACGGTGGTGCGGCGGGACGGCAAGGACGTGTGGGCCGACATCCTCGCCTCGACGCCCGCGCACGCCGCGTGAACAGGCCCTTGCCGCGCGCCTATTGGTGTCACGCGGACACCGACGGCGCACCGGCCGCGGCGGTCCCGGACGACCTGCTGACCACGGCGCCCGGTCAGGCCGTCGCCTGGATGCGCGCATCCGTACGAGGACTGGCCCCGGACCTCGACCGCGCCGCCCGGCACCGGGCCCGGTCCTGGCTCGGTGACCCTCGCGGTATCGAGTCCGCCGTCCGCAGCCTGCGGCGCGGCCAGGGGTACGTCTACGAGCTGCCCGCCACCGAGGGGACCTGGCGCTGGACGGCGTACCCGGTCTCCGTCCTCCCCCAGTTACCGACCGCATCACCGCTCAGGAGCCACGTATGAAGAGCCCGGAACCACGCATGACCGACCAGGAACCCCGCATGGCCGACATGGTCACGGACACCCACCTCGTCGGCACCGACACCGACACCGGCACGCGCACCACCACGCGGAGGCCGGCACCGCCCTCCCCCTCCGCGGAGTTGCGCGCCGCGCTCGGTGAGGCGGGGCTGCGGGCGCGCGTCACGGACACGGAGACGGGCAACCACGTCCGCATCACGCCCCTGGACCCGGTCGACGCACGCCAACTGGCCCGGCTGGTCCGTACCGGGACCAAGCGCGCCCTCAAGGCCGCCCGCGCTCTGCGGGAGATCTGCGAGGGGTACCGGATCGATCTTCCCGGACTCCGGGTCCGGCAGGGCCGCATCACCCTCGGACCCGTCCAGGCCGAAGACGGGGCGCGGCTGGCCCGGCTGCTGGGAGCGGTGCCGCCGAGCGCCGGACCGCTGGACGCCACCACCGTGAGCAGCATGCTCAGCCACGCCTTCGCTCAGGCCACCACTGGCGGCACCCTCTCCGTATCCGTACGGGACGACGCGCCGAGGACCCTGGAGCTGGGCTCACTCGACGCTCGCGCCGCGCGGCAACTGATCCGCGCGCTCCAGTTCTGACCACCAGCGACAGTTCCGAGCGGCCGCCATCAGCCAAGCCGCAGAAGAGGCCGGAGCGGCAGAAGCGGGGGCAGGGGCAGATGCCGGGCCCCCGGCGGGGGGGGATGGGGCGGCCGTAGTGGATCCTCGGACCCGGCCAGCAGGTTCGTCCGCGATCAGGGCACTCAGAACACGTCACGCAGCGTGTCCAGCAGACGGGCGATGTTCGCCTCGTCCCGCCGGTAGTAGGTCCACTTGCCCCGCCGGGTGGCGACCACCAGACCCGCCTGCCGCAGCATCGACAGGTACTGCGAGGTGGTCGACTGCCCCAGACCCGCCCGCCGCTGGATGTCCGACACACAGACGCCGATCTCGACGTCCGCGAGCTCCTGACCGGGGAAGCTCATGGGCTCCTTGAGCCACGCCAGCATCTGCCGACGGGCCGGATTGGACAGGGCCCGGAACACAGCCAGCAACTCCGCCTCCGAGAACACGCGGCCATCTTATACGCACAGACACATTGACGATTCGCGATATGACGATTTATTCTTGCCGCATGTCCACCTCCATGCATGCAACCCAGCTCGTCCGCTTCGGTGAGCCGGACACCGCGTTCACCACCCGCGAGCTGCCCCGTCCCACCCCCGGCCCCGGTCAGGTGCTGGTGCGTGTGCTGGCCACCTCCGTGAACCCCCTCGACCTCCAGACGCGCCGCGGCGACTACCGCGACCAGCTGCCGCTACCCGCCGTGATCGGCAACGACGTGTCCGGGACGGTCGTGGAGAACGGCCCCGGCGCGGATGAATTCCGGCCGGGCGACGAGGTCTGGTATCTCGCGCCGATCTTCGCCGGGCAGGGCACCTACGCCGAGTACCACGTGGTCGACCAGGCCCTGGTCGCCCGCAAGCCGGCCGGGCTGTCGCACGTCGAAGCCGCCGGTCTCGCCCTGGTGGGCATGACGGCGTGGCAGGCGCTGGTCGAACGCACCGGCCTGCGGCTCGGGGAGCGGGTCCTGGTGCACGGCGGAGCCGGCGGGGTCGGCTCCGCCGCCATCCAGGTCGCCGCGGCGCTGGGGGCCGAGGTGGTCACCACCGCGCGGGAGAAGGACCACGAGTTCGTCACCGCACTCGGAGCCACCACGGTGATCGACTTCTCGGCCGGTGACTACACCGAGCAGGTACGCGCGCTGGGCGGGGTGGACGTCGTCCTGGACACGGTGGGCGGGGACACACTCAGCCGCAGCGCGGAGATCCTCGCCGACCGCGGCCGCGTGGTGTCCATCGTGGACATCCCGCAGCCGCAGAACCTGCTCGCCGCGTGGGGGGTGAACGCGACCTACCACTTCCTCTTCGTCGAACCGGACCGGGCCGGACTCGAAGCGCTCGGCCGCCTGGTCGACCTGGGCAAGCTGCGCCCCGTGATCGGCGCCGTGTTCCCGCTGGCCGACATCGCCGAGGCTCACGCACTGCTGGAAGGCGGCACCACCGCCGGGGGCCGCAAACGCCCCCGCGGAAAGATCGCCATCGCCGTCGACCCGCAGGCGGGGTGACCGCGAGCGCAGACCACGGACCGGGGCTCCGGGGGCCGACCAGCGCGCGGCACGCGGCGGGACAGCGCCCGGCCTCGGCTCCGGCCCCGGCTCAGGCCCCGCCGCCCCCGGTTACGTGACGCGCGGTCCGTACTCTGCTGTTCTCCTGAACGCCCTTTGCCTGCAAGGCCGTTGACAGGTCCTGGACCCGGCGAGACGCTGCGAAAGCGCTCTCCTCCCGATGTGCGTCGTCCTCGCCGCCATCACCGTCGCCACCGCCGTCATCGAGTCCCCCGGCCCAGGAGCGAGCCCCATGAGCGACCTCATGCGCACCGCCAGCAGACGCCTCCACCGCTCGTCCGCCCTCGGCGCGCTCGCGCTGACCTCAATCCTCGCCGCGACGCTCCTCCTGTCGCCACCCGGCACCGCCCAGGGAGCGCCGCCCGTCCATGAAGCGGCTCCGCAGGGGCAGACCAGCCTGCGGGCGGCCGACCCGAGCGTGTTACGGGTGGGCAGTACGTACGTCGGCGTCCAGTCGACCGGCGGGGGCATCGCCGTACGGCAGGCGTCGTCCACGGACGGGCTGGCCACCGCTCCCGCCCGGCAGGTCTGGGCCGACAGCCGGGGGCGGGGGGAGGTCTGGGCTCCCGAGATCGTGATGGACGGCGGCCGGTACTACATCTACTTCACGGCCGGCACCGGCGCCGCGCACCGCATGTTCGTCATCAGCTCGGCCTCGCCGGACAGCGGGTACGGGGGCGAGACCCAACTCGCCCTCCCCGACGACAAATGGGCCATCGACGGCACCCTGTTCACCTTCGAGGGGCAGCGGTGGTTCGTCTGGTCCGGGTGGGCGGGTGACACCAACGTCGAGCAGAACCTCTACATCGCCCGGATGAGCAGTCCGACCCGCCCCACCGGTGCGCGGTACGTCATCTCGCAGCCGCGCGAGAGCTGGGAGCGGGTCGTCGGCAACCCGTTCATCAACGAGAGCCCCGAGGCCATCAGGGACCCGAACGGGCAACTGCACATCGCGTACTCCGCCAACGGCAGTTGGAGCGAGCAGTACTGTCTGGCGGACCTGCGGCTGCGCAAGGGCGGCGATCCCACGTACGTATGGGACTGGTACAAGTCCAACGGCTGCCTGTTCGGGTCCAACCGCGCCACGATGATGGCGGGTTGGGACCCGACGCTGTACGTGAACGGGCCCGGCCACCACACCTTCGTCCTGCTCCACGGCGACATCGCCACCAGCCCGCCCGCCGGTCCGAGGTTCCCGTCGATGTACCACGCGGTCGCGAAGGGCACCCCGTACGCCTGGGCCAACCGCCATTGGTACACGGGGACGTTCGCCTGGTGGGGCGACACCACCTACACCCGCGCCAACGTTCCCGGCCCGACGTCCGACAAGGGATGGAGCCTGAAGTTCTTCGAGTGACGCACCCATTCACGGAGAAGTGACGAGCCCGTTCTCGACGTAGCGACGCAATCGTTCTCGACGTAGCGACGCGCCCGTTCTCGAAGAGAGGCGCGGCCGTTCTGGAGGAGACGCGGTATTTCGTCGGGTGCCGGGCCGCCCCGCGCGCGAGCGGGGCGGCCCGGGACGTCACGTCTCCGCGTCGCCCCACTCCTCGACGACCACCTCGTCGCCCACCGAGAGCTTCCCCGGCCGCGTCACGGAGAACTTCGCGCCGAACACCACCCCGCCCGCCGAAAACCGCCGGTAGCCCGCGAGCGTGCGCAGCGGCTCCGGCCCGCCCCGGGCCCCGGCCTCCTGGTCGACCAGGGTGACCGCGCAGCGCACGGCGAGCTTGGTGTAGCCCAGTCCGGCCGCGCCGATGGTCATGCGGCGGATGCGGTCCTCGGCGTACGGCGCCGACGCCCAGTCCTCACCGCTTCCGCCCGTGGGACCGCTGTCGATGACGAGGTTCGGCCGGAAGCGGTCCATGGCCAGGGGCGGAGCGCCGCGCTCGGCCATCCGCGCGTCCAACTGGGCGAGGGACGCGCGGGAGAGCAGGTGCACGGCGCTGCTGTCGGCGTACCCGGAGGTGCCCGGGGTGAGGCCGTCGGTCTTCCGGTCGTGCTCCGGCGGCACCCGCACCAGACGGCTCGGGGCGCCGAGGAACTCCGTCAGCCAGCGGGCGGCGCCGTCCCCCTGGTCGATGCCCTGATACGTGACGCCGAAGAGTTCGACGTCGCGCCGGGGCGCGGAGGTGGTGACGTCGACGTGCACCGCACCCGGACCCTCGGTAGGCCCACCCAGCCCGTCCAGCGCGTCCGGCCCGACCGGTTCCAGCGTGAGCCTGCTGCCGTCGGCGCTGACGGTGGGCCGGACCAGGGCGAGGCGGGGGTCGCGGCGCTGGGTACGGAAGACCCCGTCGACGCCGACGACCATGAACGCGCGGTCGTACGCGAGCCCGGCCGGGGTGAGGAACGCGGCGTCCAGGGACGTTCCGGCACAGCCCTTGACGGGGTAGGTGATCAGATCGACGACCGTGGCCATGCGGCCTCTCCTTCGTGACGCCCCGCGCGCGGGTCCGCTGCTCTCGGGCCCGTCGGGCTCGTACGGCCAGGGTGTCAGGCGGCGCGAGCGGTGATCTACGAGATGCGCGTCACCCCGGAACAGCCCTCACCGCGCTCACCACGCGGGCCCGGGGCGATCTCGCTCCCGAGGCAGGCTCACCGCGGGAGCGGGCTCGTCGTGGACCGTACCGTCCAGAACTCCGTACGATGAGGGCATGGCCCGACCCCGCAAGTTCGACGAGGAGCGTGTGATCCACGCTGTCCGCGACGAGTTCTGGGACAAGGGGTACGCGGCGACGTCGCTGGAGGATCTGCTGCGGGTCAGCGGACTCGGCAAAGGCAGCCTGTACGGCGCGTTCGGGGACAAGCACACCCTGTTCCTGCGGGTACTGCGCGAATACGACGACGCCAACCTGCTGACGCTCCGCGCGAACCTGGAGTCCGCGGCCCGGGGGATCGACCTGGTGCGAGCCTTCGTACTCGGCCCGGTCGCCGACCCCAGCGGGGCCGCCGCGCGCCGGGGCTGCCTGCTGGCCAACAGCAACGCCGAGCTCGCCACCACCACTCCGGAGGTCGCCGCCGAGGCGCGCCGGAGCTACGACGCGATCACCGTCATCCTCACCGAGGCGCTGGAGCGCGCCCGGCACGAGGGCGACCTGGCCCCGGACGCCGATCCCGCCGACACCGCCCGCGCCGTCCTCGTCGCCCAGCTCGGCCTCACCGCCCTCGGGCGCACCGGCATGGACACCGACTCCCTCTCGGCGGCGGCCCGATCCGTTCTGGCGCGACTTCTGCCCCCTCGTACGCGATAGGGCCTGTTCCTCTTACGCGACAGGGCTTGTTCCCACGCGGCCACCGGCTCCTGAGGCTCCGGCTTCCCTCGGGTGCGGCGGACGATTCCCCTGCCCCCCTCCCCCGTCATGCGGTAGCTGACTCCTGCCCTGCTCACGCACGGCTCCGCCGGGCTGGGCCGCCGGTCCGCATCCCGCGTTCTTGACCTATCGGTCCATAACGAGAATAGTTACGGACTGAGCAGTCAATAACTATCGAGGAGGACGACATGGCCGTCTTGGCAGGCAAGGTCGCAGTGGTCACCGGAGGCGGCACCGGCATCGGGTTCGCCACGGCGCGAGCGTTTCGGGACGAGGGCGCGCAGGTGTTCATCACCGGTCGCCGCAAGGACGCGCTGGACGCCGCGGTCACCGAACTCGGAACCGGCGTGACCGGCGTCGTGTGCGACGCGTCGGTGTCCACGGAGCTGGACGCCCTCTACCGGATCGTGCGGGAACAGGCGGGCCGTATCGATGTGTTGGTCGCCAACGCCGGCATCGGCACCGTGGCTCCGCTCGGCGAGGCGACGGAGGAGATGATCGACTCCATGCTCGCCGTCAACATCAAGGGGACGGTCCTCACCTTCCAGCAGGCGCTGCCGCACCTGAACACCGGCGCCTCGGTGATCCTGACCGGCTCGACCGCGGCGACCCGGCCCGACGAGGGACTGGAGATCTACGGGGCGTCGAAGGCCGCGGTGCGCAGCCTCGCCCGCGGCTGGGCCCGCAGCTCGCGCGCACGCGGCTTTCGCGTCAACGTCGTCTCCCCCGGCGGCACCCGCACCCCGGGCCTGCTGGAACTGCTCCCGCCCGAGGCGCTCCGGCAAGCCGAGGAGGGCATCCCGCTGGGCCGCCTCGCCGAGCCGGGCGAAATCGCCGCGGTGACGACGTTCCTCGCCTCGGACGCGGCGAGCTACGTCAACGGCGCCGAGTTCTACGCCGACGGCGGCTACGCCCAGGTGTGAACGGTCCGCACGAACCCCTCGGGGAGACCGGCGGCCGCCGACAACATCGAGTAACTGGAGGGGCGGCACCGCCCCCCGGCAGACAGTGACGGTGACCTGGGGCCCCGTGGCCGACGTGGCACGGCGGTCACGCCTGCTCACGGGGCGTCCTGGGTGAGACGGGGCCAGGCGGTTTCGCGCAGCAGGCGCAGGCCATTGAGGCCGACGATGACGGTGGAGCCCTCGTGTCCGGCGACGCCGAGCGGCAGGGGGAGATCGCCGGTCAGGTCCCAGGCGACCAGGACGGTGATGAACGCTCCTGCGATGACCAGGTTCTGGACGACCAGACGGCGCGCGGTGCGCGAGAGCTGCACGACGGAGGGGATGGTGGCCAGCTCGTCCCGCACCACGACCGCGTCGGCGGTTTCCAGCGCGAGGTCGGAGCCCGCTTTGCCCATCGCGATCCCCGAGTGCGCGGCGGCCAGCGCGGGCGCGTCGTTGACGCCGTCACCGACGACCAGCACCTTGCGCCCCTGAGCTTCCCACTCCTTGACGGCGGCGGCCTTGTCCTGGGGCAGAAGCCCGGCACGGACCTCGGTGATGCCGACCTCGGCGGCCAGGCGGCGGGCGGCGCGTTCGTTGTCGCCGGTGAGCAGGACGGGGGTGCGGCCGGTCAGACGGGTGAGGGCGGCGACGGTGGCCGCCGCGTCCGGCCGCAGCCGGTCCGCGATCCCCAGCACTCCCACCGGAACGCCGTCGCGGGCGACGACGACGGCGGTGCGTCCGGCGTCCTCCAGTTCGGCCACCACCTTCTGACGCTGTTCGTGGGCCTTCCGATACTGCCCACGGACCTTCCGGTGCTGCTCGTGGGCCTCAGGTTCCAGGAAGCGGGTGGGCGCCCCGACGGTGACGGTGCGGCCGTCGACGGTGGCGGTCACGCCCTGTCCCGGGGTGGAGGTGAAATGCTCGGCACCGCCGAGGGGGAGGTTCCGCTCGCGGGCCGCGGTGACGACCGCGCGGGCGAGCGGGTGCTCGCTGGGGTGTTCGGCGGAGGCGGCCAGGGTCAGCAGGGCGGCCTCGTCCAGACCGCCGCCGGGCAGCGGGCGCAGGTCGGTGACGTGGGGGACGCCTTCGGTGAGGGTGCCGGTCTTGTCCAGGGCGACGGTGTCGATCTGGCCGAGGCGTTCCATCACGACGGCGGACTTCGCCAGCACGCCCCGGCGGCCGGCGTTGGCGATGGCGGACAGCAGCGGCGGCATCGTGGAGAGCACCACGGCGCACGGCGAGGCCACGATCATGAACGTCATCGCCCGCAGCAGGGCCGAATCGAGCGGGTCACCGAGCGCGAGCGGGACGGCGAAGACGGCGAGGGTCGCGACGACCATGCCGATCGAGTAGCGCTGCTCGATCTTCTCGATGAACAGCTGGGTGGGGGCCTTGGTCTCGGAGGCCTCCTCGACCATCTTCACGATCCGGGCGATCACCGAGTCCGCCGGGTCCCGCTCCACCCGCACGCGCAGGGCGCCGGAGCCGTTGACCGTACCGGCGAACACCTCGTCCCCCACCTGCCTGGCGACCGGCAGCGGTTCACCGGTGATGGTGGCCTGGTCGACGTCGCCGGCCCCGTCGGTCACCCGTCCGTCCGCGCCGACCCGCTCTCCGGGCCGGACCAGGATGGTGTCCCCGACCGCCAGGCGCTCCGTGTCCACCGTCTCCTCACGGCCGTCCGGAAGCAGGCGGGCCGCCGTGGTGGGGGCGAGGTCGAGCAGTCCACGTACGGAGTCGGCGGTCCGCGCGGTGGCGACCGCTTCCAGGGCTCCGGAGGTGGCGAAGATGACGATCAGCAGCGCGCCGTCGAGGATCTGCCCGATCGCGGCGGCGCCCAGCGCGGCCACGACCATCAACAGGTCCACGTCCAGCGTCCTGTCCTTCAGGGCTTTCAGCCCCGCCCAGCCCGGCTCCCATCCCCCGGTGGCGTAGGTCGCGGCGAACAGCGTTCCCGACAGCCAGCCGGGACCGCCCAGCAGATGGACGGGCAGGGCGAGCAGGAACAGCACCAGGGACGCGAGTGCCCACCGGGCCTCCGGCAGCGCGAGCAGACGGGTGCGGCGGGGCGGGGCCGGGCGGGGCCCCCCGGGAGGCGCGGACCACTGGTCCAGGACAGAAGGCATGACGAGGAGACCCTTCGCGGGCGGGACGGGGCGACAGCTCCACCGTACAGGAATATATGAACAGATATTCACATGTCTTCGCTACGATGGATCGCATGGGCCACGGACGCGACACCACCGCCAGCGCCAGCGCCAGCACCCGTGAACGTCTCGACGCGGTCGGCGCCGCGGACGTCGCCGCCACCCTTCAGGCGCTGGCCACTCCCTCCCGGCTCAACATCCTCGCCCGCCTCCAGGAGGGCCCCTGCTCGGTCGGCGACCTCGCCGAAGCGGTCGGCATGGAGAACTCGGCCTGCTCCCACCAGCTCCGCCTGCTGCGCAACCTGGGCCTGGTCACCGGCGAACGCCAGGGCCGCAGCATCGTCTACTCGCTCTACGACAACCACGTCGCCGAACTCCTCGACCAGGCCCTCTACCACGTCGAGCACTTCCGCCTCGGACTGCACGACACCCCCGCCCACGAGCCGGCCCCCGCCACGGCCGACCGCTGAGACACCCCGGCGCCGACTCCCCGGCGCGGGCGCGACGGAACCGCACGGCAGGCACCCTCACGTCCCGGCCCGCCACCGCCCCGGGGGCGGCACCGGTCCCCGCCGACCGCGCCCGCACCTGCCCAGCGCCCGGCGCTGTCGGTTCGGCAACCTCGGCGCACCCCGCCGACGCCGGACCTCGCGCCGGACACGCTCCCCCACCGCGCCCGTTCGCGATACGGACTGGCCCCGGAATTCGAACATGCGATCTAATCGAGGGATGGAGCGCTACCCCTTCCCCCCTGACCTGGTCCGAGCGCAGCAGGAGTGGTTCGACGTCTACCGCGCGCTCGCCCAGCCCCGTCCGCGCCATGCCACCGAGCTGCGCCGCCGTCTGTATCTGCTGTCCGTCCGCATCCACTGGCATCCGTTCTGGTCCACCCCGGCCGGCTGGACGCCCGCGGCCCGGGTGGAGCTGAGGCGGCTGGCGGCGGACGGGCGGGCCGGCAAGGAGGTCGCCTGACCCGGGCCCGTCCCTTCACCGGCCGCCCACCGGCCGCCCGCCTCCCGGAGCGCCGAGCGGGGCTCCGGACCGGGCCCGTCCGGTCACCGGCCGCCGCCCACCCCCCGGAGCCTCGGGCGGGCTCCCGTGCGGGGCTCCGGCGGGCGCGCCCCCTCACCGCTTCCGGTACAGCTCCTCGATCTCCCCCGCGAAGTCCCGCGCGATCGCGTCCCGCTTCAGCTTCAGCGACGGCGTCAGGTGGCCGCTCTCCTCCGTGAAGTCGACCGGCAGGACGGCGAACCTGCGGATCGACTCCGCGCGGGAGACCAGGCGGTTGGCCTCGTCCACCGCCTTCTGGAGCGAGGCGCGCAGGTCCTCGTCGTGGACCAGGTCGCGGACCGGGACATCCTGCTTCTTCGTCATCTCGCGCCAGTGGTGGAGGCCGTCCGGCTCCAGGGTGATCAGGGCGGTGATGTACGAGCGGTTGTCGCCGACCACCATGCACTGGCCGACCAGGGGGTGCGCGCGGAGCCAGTCCTCCAAGGGGGCCGGGGTGACGTTCTTGCCGCCCGAGGTGATGATGATGTCCTTCTTGCGCCCCGTGATCGTCAGATAGCCGTCCTCGTCCAGCGCGCCCAGGTCGCCCGTGGGGAACCAGGCGTCGTCCAGCAGCGCCGGGGCCGCCTCCGCCCGCTCCGCGTCCCAGTAGCCCCGGAACACCTGGCCGCCCCGCAGCAGCACCTCGCCGTCCTCCGCGATGCGCACCGACGTACCGGGCAGCGGCCAGCCGACCGTGCCCAGGCGTGGCTTGAGGGGCGGGGTCACGGTGTGCGCGGCCGTCGTCTCGGTGAGGCCGTAGCCCTCGAAGACGCCGACGCCCGCGCCCTCGTAGAACGCGGCGAGCCTCCGGCCCAGCGGGGAGCCGCCGCAGATCACGTACCGGACCTTCCCGCCGAGCGCGGCCCGGATACGGCGGTAGACCAGCGGGTCGTACAGGGCGCGCGCGGCGCGCAGGCCGAGGCCGGGGCCGGGGCCCGTGCCGTGTTCGGCGGCCTCGACCGCCTGCCCGTAGCGCCGGGCGATCTTCGCCGCGCGGTCGAAGGACGACGCCCGGCCCATCTTCTCCGCCGTCGCCCGGCCGGTGTTGTAGACCTTCTCCAGGACGTAGGGGATGGCCAGGAGGAACGTCGGGCGGAACCCCGCCAGGTCGGCGAGGAGGTCCTCGGTCCGGATGGAGGGGGCGTGGCCCAGGCGCACCCGGGCGCGCAGGCAGCCGATCGCGACCATCCGGCCGAAGACGTGCGAGAGGGGCAGGAAGAGAAGCGTGGACGCGGGGTCCTTCGAGACCGACCTGAAGACGGGATGGAGCAGTTCGATGGCGTTGTCGACCTCGGCGAAGAAGTTGCCGTGGGTCAGGACGCAGCCCTTGGGGCGGCCCGTGGTGCCGGAGGTGTAGATCAGGGTGGCGGGACTGTCCGGCTCCAGGGTGGCCCGGCGGGCGGCCACCGCCGCGTCCGGGATGTGCTTGCCGAGCGACTTGAGGTGCCCGATCGCCCCGGTGTCGAACTGCCACAGGTGCGCCAGAGTGCCGAGTTGCTTGCGTTCCTGGCTGATCAGGCGGCCCTGTTCCTTCGACTCCACCGCGCACGCCACCGCACCGGAGTCCTGGAGGATCCAGCGGGCCTGGAAGGCCGACGAGGTGGGGTAGACGGGGACGGTCACCAGGCCCGCCGCCCAGGCCGCGAAGTCCAGCAGCGTCCACTCGTACGTCGTACGGGCCATAATCGCGATCCGGTCACCCGCCCGCAGCCCCTCCGCCATCAGGCCCTTCGCCACCGCCAGCACCTCGGCGGCGAACGCGGCGGCGCTCACGTCCTGCCAGGCGCCCCCGGCGTCCTTACGGCTGAGGACCGGTTCCGCCGGGGCCTCGCGGGCGTTGTCGAAGGGGATCTCGGCCAGTGAGCCGCGCCGCACGACCGGCGCGAACGTCGGTACGGAGACCTCCCGGACCCGGCCGTCGGGGCCGCGCCTCTTCGTCGGTTCGACCAGGGCGGGGGCGGGGGCGGGCACGGGAACAGGGGCGGGCGCGGAAGATGGCGTTGACACGTGCGGCTCCTCGGTTCGGGGGTCGGGCGGGTCGGTTCGCCGGGTCGTCCGTCCGGCAGGGAAACAGAAGAAGCAAGCCCGTCACGGGCGTTCGAGGATCGCGGTCACCCCCTGGCCGCCCGCCGCGCAGATCGAGATCAGCCCCCGTCCCGAGGCGGCCCGCTCCGTCGGCGGCTTCGTCGGCGTGGCCACGATCCGGGCGCCTGTCGCGGCGAGGGGGTGGCCGGTGGCCGGGGAGGACCCGGCCACGTTCAGCCGGAACCGGTCCACGGGGGCCGGGGGGCGTCGGAGCCGAGGACGGGGACCCGGCGCGACTGCGGCAGGGGCGTCAGCACGGTGACCGCCTGGTTCCGTGAGGTTCGGGAGTGCGCATCTCGACCAGCTCCTGACTCTTCAGTAACCTTACTCCGCAGTAAATCTACGACCGCGCAGGGAGTCAGGACAATGGCCGATCGCTATCTGCGTCTCACCGGCACGGCACCCGGCCGCCTCCTCACCCGCGGGCTCGGTCTGCCCCAGCCCGTCCCGTTGCGCCGCTGGAGCCCGGAGACCCCCGGGCTGGACGGGCCGCTGCTGCACCTGACCGCCGGGGAGTCCGTGGTCACGGCCGGGCTCGCGAAGGCACTGGCCGCCACCGGGCTCCCCGTGAAGCAGCGAGCCGCGCGCCCCGCCGGGATCGTGCTGGACGCCACCGGGGTCACCTCCGTCACCGGCCTCGCCGAGGTGCACGCGGCCCTGCACCCGGTCGTACGGTCGCTCGCTCCCGGTGGCCGGATCGTCGTCATCGGCAGGCGCCCCTCCTCCGAGGACCACCATCAGGCCGCCGCCCAGCAGGCGTTGGAGGGTTTCGTCCGGTCGCTGGGCAAGGAGACGGGGCGCGGCGCGACCGTGCACCTGGTGCGGCTCCCGGCCACCGGGACGCCGGATGCCGCCGGGTCCACCCTGCGCTTCCTGCTCTCCCCCCGGTCCGCCTACGTCAGCGGCCAGGTCATCGAGCTGACCGACGCCGCCCCGGACGCGGAGTCCGACCCGGCCGCCCCGCTCACCGGCCGCACCGCGCTGGTCACCGGGGCCGCCCGGGGCATCGGCGCGTCCGTCGGCTCGGTGCTGGCCCGCGACGGGGCGCACGTCATCGTGCTGGACGTCCCCCAGGCGCGGGAGGACCTGGCGCGCACCGCCCACCGGCTCGGGGCCACCGGGCTGGCGCTGGACATCACCGCACCCGACGCCGCCGCCCGGATGGCCGCCGCCGCACCGGACGGGATCGACGTCCTCGTGCACAACGCGGGCGTCACCCGGGACCGCCGCCTGGTGAACATGCCCGCCGACCGCTGGGCCCAGGTCCTCGACGTCAACCTGGACAGCGTGCTGCGCACCACCGACGAACTCCTGGCCTCGGGGGCCCTCAACCGGGGCGGCCGGGTCGTCGCCACCGCCTCCATCGCGGGCATCGCGGGCAACAGGGGCCAGACCAACTACGCCGCGAGCAAGGCGGGGATCATCGGCCTCGTCCGCTCGCTCGGCCCGCGCGCCGCCGCCGAACACGGCGTCACCGTCAACGCGGTGGCGCCCGGCTTCATCGAGACGAGGATGACCGCCGCGGTGCCGCTCCTCATCCGGGAGGCGGGCCGCCGGATGAACTCCCTCGCCCAGGGCGGCCTTCCGGTCGACGTGGCCGAGGCCGTCGCCTGGTTCGCGCAGCCCGGCTCCGCCGCCGCCAACGGCCAGGTGCTGCGGGTCTGCGGCCAGAGCCTGCTGGGGGCGTGAGCGGTGACCTCCCTCAGCGCCTCCCTCGTCCGCGGGGCCCTCTCCTCCCCGTTCAAGCGCCCCGGCCGCCCCGGCGCCACCCTGCCCGCCGACCGCCTCACCCGCCCGGCCGCACCGCTGCCGCCCGGTCCCCTGGCCGCGTACAGCAGGGTCTGCGGCTTCGCCGAGTCCGGTCTCGTGCCGCTCACCTACCCGCATGTGCGGGCGTTCCCGCTGGCCATGCGGCTGATGACCGGCCGGGCTTTCCCGCTGCCCGTCGTCGGGCTCGTCCACACCTGGATCGAGATCGCCTCGCGCCGGCCGGTGCGACCCGTCGAACCGCTCGAACTGACCGTGTACGCGGATGGGTTGGCACCGCACCGGCGCGGCACCGAGGTCACCGTAGTGACCGAGGCACGGGCGGGCGGGGAGCTGGTGTGGGAGTCCCGCAGCGGCTATCTGTCCCGGCACGGCCGGAAGGACGGCCCAGCCGCACCGCCCTCCACCCAGCCCGACGCCCTCGCGGCGCCCGGCACCGCCGCACCGCCTTCGGCCCCGCCCGCCGCCGTCGCGGCCGGCCTGCCCGCCCTCGCCGAGTGGCGGCTGCCCGGTGACCTCGGGCGGCGGTACGGGGCCGTCTCCGGCGACCGCAACCCGATCCACCTGCACCCGCTGACCGCCCGGCTGTTCGGGTTCCCCCGGGCCATCGCGCACGGCATGTGGACGGTGGCCCGCTGCCTGGCCGAAGCCCCGGACCCCGCCGGCATCCGTTCCGTACGGGCCGAGTTCAGGGCCCCGGTCCTGCTGCCCGCCACCGTGACGTTCGCGGCCGACCCGGACACGGCCGCCTTCGCGCTGCGGGGAGCCGAGGGGCGGGTCCATCTCACCGGCGTGACGGCTCGGTGACCCGGGCGGCCGGTCCTCGTCACGGGCCGACCCGCCCGGCGGGCGTCTCCTCCCCGGCGCGGGACCGGCGTACCGGCCACTCCAGGCCGGGGCGGGCCAGGGCGCGGTCATGGACGCGGCTCAGGAGCAGCAGGGCGCTCAGCGCGCCGATCAGGGCGCAGAACATGTCCCACTGGGTGTCCCACACATCTCCCTGCGTGCCCAGGAACGCGTCCGCGGCCTCGCCGCCGGTGACGGCCGCCAGCCATTCCAGCATCTCGAAGACGGCGCTGAAGGCCAGGCAGGCGCAGACGGTGAGCACGGGGAGCCAGCGGCTGCCGCGCAACGGTGAGGTGCGGAGCAGGAGTTCACGCACCAGGACGGCCGGGACGAAGCCCTGCACGAGGTGGCCGAAGCGGTCGTAGGGGTTGCGGTCCCAGCCGAGCCAGTCGCGCACCCAGTCACCGGCGGGCACCTCGGCGTAGGTGTAGTGGCCGCCCACCACGAGCACCAGGGCATGGGCCGCTAGCAGCCCGCAGAGCAGACCGCTCAGCGGGAAGCGGACGCGGGACAGGACGACCAGCGGGAGACCCACCATCACCCAGACCGTCTCCAGCAGCCAGGTGGTCGGGTCGGCGGCGCCGAACCTCGACACCACGAGCGCCGCGGTGACCGCGACGGCGAGGACGGCCGGCAGGCGGCGGCGCGAAGCCGGTGTCCCGGCCGGGGACGGGACGGAGTACGGGGTGGTGGCGGCCATCGCCTGCTCCTCGGAGGTCGGGGCGGGCCCCCAGTCTCGGCCCCGCGGGCGACCGCCTCCTTGAGTACGGGTACTCAACCAGCCGCCGCCGAAAGCGAGTTGTCATCGTCCCGCGTCGGCATCGCCCCTCCCGCCGTGCCCCCTCGCCCGACGCGGGTCCCGGGTCGCCGCGCGCGGGAGAGCCCTCAGGCCACCGGGGGCGTCCAGGGTCGGGCGTGCATCAGGTTCTCCAGGCCCGCCCAGGCGAAGTTCATCAGCGTCGCCGCCGCCTCCTTCGCCGAGACGCCCGGGGTGTCGTTGGCCCAGCCCGCCAGTGACTCCGCGGCCCCCACCAGGGCCTGGGCCAGCCCCGCCACGTCCCGGTCCGCGAGGGCGGGGTCCCGGTGCGCCTCGCGGGCGGCGGCGACGATCAGGCCCGTCACGAACGCCACGATCTCGTCCCGCATCACGACGACCTCGCTGATGAACGGCTCACCGTGCGACCGCGCCTGGCGGTGCAGCACCGCCCAGCCGTCCGGGTTCTCCGCGGTGTGGGTGAAGAACGCCGTGAGCCCCGACCAGAGTTGGCGGTCGGCCGGCACCGCGGGCTCGACCCCCGCGCGCACCGCCGCCACCAGGGCCTTCGCCTCGCGCCTGATGCAGGCGGAGAACAGGTCCTCCTTCGAGTTCAGGTAGAGGTAGACCAGCGGCTTGGAGACTCCGGCCAGCTCCGCGATCTCGTCCATCGAGGCGGCACGGTAGCCGCGTTGCCCGAAGGTCCGCACCGCGGCGTCCATCATCTGCCGCTCCCGCACGGCGCGCGGCATCCGCTTGCCCTTCACAGCACCCACGTCCGACGTCCTCCCCACCCCATGGTCCCGCTCGCTCCCCCGGCCGCGCGCCCCCGTTCCGCTCCCGGCAAGCGTACGGGGCACGACGACGCGCACCGGACACGGCGACGCCCCCGGTCCGCGTACGGCGTGTGCGTACGCGGACCGGGGGCGCGGCCCCGCGGGGATGCCCGGGTCAGGCCGTGACCGGGACCTTCCGGTCGCTCGGCCCGGCGGCCGGGACGGTCTCCTCCGCCTCCTCGTCGAGGGAGTCGATCGGGGAGGCCGAGGCGGAGTCGTACCGGTCGCGGTCGAGGATGTTCTCGCGGGCCGCGACGATGACCGGGACGACCGCCTGGCCGGCCACGTTGGTGGCGGTGCGGATCATGTCCAGGATCGGGTCGATGGCCATCAGCAGGCCGACGCCCTCCAGCGGGAGTCCCAGCGTGGACAGGGTGAGGGTCAGCATGACCGTCGCGCCGGTGAGACCGGCGGTGGCGGCCGAACCGATCACCGAGACGAAGGCGATGAGGATGTAGTCGCCGATGCCGAGCTGCACGTCGAAGATCTGCGCGATGAAGATCGCCGCGAGCGCCGGGTAGATCGCGGCGCAGCCGTCCATCTTGGTGGTCGCGCCGAACGGGACGGCGAAGGAGGTGTACTCCTTCGGGACGCCGAGGCGTTCGGTGACCCGCTGGGTGACCGGCATGGTGCCGACCGAGGAGCGGGAGACGAAGGCGAGCTGGATCGCGGGCCAGGCGCCCTTGAAGAACTGGACCGGGTTGACCTTGGCGACGGTGGCAAGGAGCAGCGGGTAGACGCCGAACAGCACCAGGGCGCAGCCGATGTAGACGTCGGCGGTGAACGTGGCGTACTTGCTGATCAGGTCCCAGCCGTAGTCGGCGATGGCGTAGCCGATGAGGCCGACGGTGCCGATCGGGGCGAGGCGGATGACCCACCACAGGGCCTTCTGGAGCAGCTCCAGGATCGACTGGCTGAGGGTGAGGATCGGCTGGGCGCGGTCGCCCAGCTTGAGCGCGGCGATACCGGCGACGGCGGCCATGAAGACGATCTGGAGCACGTTCAGCTCGGTGAACGGCGTGATCACGTTGGTCGGGACGATGCCGGTGAGGAAGTCGATCCAGCTGCCGCGGTTCTCGGGGAGCTGGCCGTCCTTGGGGGTCAGGCCGGTGCCGGCGCCGGGGTCGGTCAGCAGGCCGATGGTGAGGCCGATGGCGACCGCGATCAGCGAGGTGATCATGAACCAGAGCAGGGTCCGGGTCGCCAGCCGGGCGGCGTTGTTGACCTTGCGGAGGTTGGTGATCGACACCAGGATCGCGAAGAAGACGAGCGGGGCGACGGCCAGCTTCAGCAGCTGGACGAAGATCGAGCCGATCTTGTCGAGCGTGGTGACGAGCCAGGAGACGTCCTGGCTGCGGGCCAGCCAGCCCAGCAGTACGCCGAGGACCAGACCGGCGACGATCTGGGCCCAGAAGGGGACGTTGGGTATACGGGAACCGGGGCCGGAGCCGGTGGACGGCTGCTCGGCCTCGGGGGCGGCGGACGCGGAGTTCGCGGACACGGACACACTCCAGTGGGGACGCATCGGGACGTACAGGGACACCCGGACGGTCGTGCGGTGGAACGGGGACGGGGTCGCGGCGCCCGCGTCGAGGGGCGGCGCCGCTGCATGATGCCGTATCAGACGTTGCGGCAACAGACCGCGGACATACAGCGGCAGAGATCGACATGCAGGCGCGCCACGAGCGGGATGCTCGCGGCATGACGGAGGCGCACAGCTGTCTTCACGTCGAACACGTTAACACTTGAACTTTGGGGAACCCAAAGTGTTTCTTTGGCCCCGGGCGGCACCCGCCACCGGTTCGCGGGCGACGCCCCGGCGGGCGCGCACCCGGGGAACGCCGAAGGCCCCGTGCCGGAGCGGGTTGCTCCGGCACGGGGCCGACGGAAGGGAGGGGACGCGCGGCGCGCGTACGGGGAGGCGTGTGAGGAACCTTACCCGCGCCCGGGGGCTACTGGACGGCGTCCTCGCGGGTGCGGTTGGCGTCGAGACGGGCCTTGGTGCGGGCGGCGCCGGCGACGATCTGCTCGGACATCGCGTCGCGCTGCTTGCGCAGCAGCACATAGCTGAGGGGGGCGGAGAGGACGAGGCCGAGCAGGATCACCCACACCGCGTTGGAGCCGCCGAGCCCGGCGGGGATCAGCCCGAAGTGGACGGCGACACCGGCGACGACGAAACAGCCGACGAAGATCAGCAGGCGCAGCGCGGTGTACCGGATCATCGCGTTCGGCTTGGCAGCGGACACGGCTGGCCCTCTCTTCCCATCAACTCTCGACACGGTCCTGCCCGTCCAGTGAAGCATGGTCCGAATTCTCTCGGTTCAGGGGGTTGCCGGGGCCCCGGCACGGGCCGCGTCGGCACCGAGCGGCAGCAGCATGACGATGTCGTCGCGGTCGTCGCCGGGGGCGACCCGGATGGCGTCCGGGATCCGGCCCACCTCCTTGTAGCCGCAGGCCGCGTAGAAGCGGTCGTTGCCGGTGCCGCCCCGGCAGGTGAGCCGGACGGCCTCGATGCCCTCGATGGAGCGCGCGGCGTCGGCGGCGGCCGCCATGAGGTCGCGGCCGTAGCCCTGCCCCTGGAGGCGGGGGTGGACCATCACGGTGTAGAGCGTGAGCCAGTGCCGCATCAGCCGGTGGTCGTTGAGGGTGAGGAAGGCGGTGGCGACGACGGCCCCGCCCCCGTCCCGGCCGACCAGCAGCCTGACCCGCCCCTTCTCCATGGCGGTGAGGTGCTTGAGCAGGTCGGGCCGGATCTCCTCGGGGGTGACGGGTGCGACGAAGCCGACGGCCCCGCCCGCGTTGGTGACGTCGGCCCACAGGGCGGTGATCCCGTCGCGCAGGGCGGGGGTGAAGGAGGGGTCCAGCTCGAAAGTAAGTGCCATAGAGGCAGAGTAACTATTACCACTGGCCGCCTCAACCGGGTCCGAAACGCGGACGAGCCCCGGCGGGAACGGCGGCCGGGGCTTGTCGGGGGTGCGGGAGGGGCGTGCGCGTCAGACCCGCATCGGCTGCGGCGACTCGCGCCGGTCCGCGTCCGGACCCGGGTACTCACGCAGGATCTCGTACCGGGTGTTCCGCTCCACCGGCCGGAATCCGGCGTCGCGGATCAGGTCGAGCAGATCCTCGCGGCCGAGCTTGTTCGGCGTGCCGAAGTCGTCGGCGTCATGCGTGATCTTGTACTCGACGACCGAGCCGTCCATGTCGTCGGCGCCGTGCTGGAGCGCGAGCTGGGCGGTCTGCACACCGTGCATCACCCAGAACACCTTGACGTGCGGCACGTTGTCGAAGAGCAGCCGGGAGACCGCGAAGGTCTTCAGCGCCTCAGCGCCGGTCGCCATCGTCGTGCGCGCCTGGAGCTTGTTGCGGACCTTGCCGTCCTTCATGTCCACGAAGTCGTGCTGGTAGCGCAGCGGGATGAAGACCTGGAAGCCGCCGGTCTCGTCCTGCATCTCGCGCAGCCGCAGCACGTGGTCGACGCGGTGACGGGGCTCCTCGATGTGCCCGTACAGCATGGTCGAGGGGGTCTTGAGCCCCTTCTCGTGCGCGAGGCGGTGGATGCGCGACCAGTCCTCCCAGTGGGTGCGGTGGTCGACGATGTGCTGGCGGACCTCCCAGTCGAAGATCTCCGCGCCGCCGCCGGTCAGCGATTCGAGACCGGCCTCGATCAGCTCGTCGAGGATCTCGGAGGCGGTGAGGCCGGAGATCGTCTCGAAGTGGTGGATCTCCGTCGCCGTGAACGCCTTCAGCGCCACGTCCGGCAGGGCTTCCTTCAGCGCGCTGAGCGAGCGCGGGTAGTAGCGCCACGGGAGGGAGGGGTGGAGGCCGTTGACGATGTGCAGCTCGGTGAGGTTCTCGCCCTCCATCGCCTTGGCGAGGCGGACGGCCTCCTCGATACGCATCGTGTACGCGTCCTTCTCGCCCGGCTTGCGCTGGAAGGAGCAGTACGCGCACGAGGCGGTGCACACGTTGGTCATGTTGAGGTGGCGGTTGACGTTGAAGTGCACCACGTCGCCGTTCTTACGCGTGCGCACCTCGTGCGCCAGACCGCCCAGCCACGCCAGGTCGTCGGACGCGTAGAGCGCGATCCCGTCCTCGCGGGTCAGCCGCTCGCCGGCCCGGACCTTCTCCTCCAGCTCGCGCTTGAGTCCCGCGTCCACTAGGGCGCCTCCCATTTCTCCGTACGACCGACTCCGCTCAACGGTACGCCTACGACTCCTCGGGGAGTTCCCCGACCCGGTTCTCCCACTTGGTGGAGAGCACGATCGTGGTGCGGGTCCGGGAGACGCCCTTCGTCCCGCTCAGGCGGCGGATGGTCTTCTCCAAGCCGTCCACGTCCCCGACACGCACCTTGAGCATGTAGGAGTCGTCGCCCGCGATGAACCAGCAGTCCTCGATCTCCGCGAGGTCCTTCAGCCGATGCGCCACGTCCTCGTGGTCGGTGGCGTCCGAGAGCGAGATGCCGATGAGCGCGGTGACGCCGAGCCCCAGCGAGGCGGAGTCGACGGTGGCGCGGTAGCCGGTGATGACACCGGCCGACTCCAGCCGGTTGATGCGGTCGGTGACGCTGGGCCCGGAGAGCCCCACGAGCCGCCCCAGCTCGGCGTAGGAGGCCCTGCCGTTCTCCCTGAGGGCCTGGATGAGCTGCCTGTCCACCGCGTCCATATGACCGAAGCCTTCCATTGTTCAGCAGTACCGCAAGTTTACGTGTAGAATCTAAGGCGCGCAGGGTCGCAGCCCTGCAAATCTTCTAGAACATCCAAAAAAAGCTTTCGAATCTTCAGGAGTGAACCTCACCGTGTACACGATCGAGATGGCCTACGCCCGGATGCGCGAGTTGCAGGGTCTGGCCGACCGCTCGCGTGCCCACCAGCCCGCCGCCGCCCACCGCGTCGACAAGACCCGCACCCGGCGCCCGGCCCGCAAGCGCTGACCGGAGCCGACGGCGCCCGCGGGAACCGTCGGAACGGGAACTACCGGTCCTGAGCGTCGCGGGAGCCGCCACCGAGCTCTCCTTCCCACCGGCGGTACAGCCGGTGCGGCACACCCGCCGCGTCCAGCACCCGCCCCGCGACGAAGTCCACCAGGTCCTGGATGTGCGTCGCACCCGCGTAGAACGCCGGAGAGGCGGGCAGCACGACCGCGCCCGCCTCGTCCAGGGCCACCATCTGCTTCAGCGTCCGGCCGCTCAGCGGGGTCTCGCGCACCGCGACGACCAGCGGACGGCGCTCCTTGAGCGTCACGCTCGCGGCCCGCTGGAGCAGATCCTTCGACAGACCGAGCGCCACCCCGGCCACACAGGCCGTCGACGCGGGCACGACGAGCATCCCCCGCGCCGGGTACGAACCGGAGGACGGCCCCGCAGCCAGATCCCCGGCCGGCCAGTGCCGTACGCGCTCCAGCTCCGCCCCGCCCACCGCGAACGCGTCCGGCTTGCCGTCCGCCCCCCGCGCCAGCCAGGCCGCCAGGTCCTCGCGCCAGTGGCCGTCCCGGAACGCGATGCCGGTCTCGTCCAGCAGGGTGAGCCGCGAGGCCCGGCTCACCACCAGATCGACGCTCTCCCCCGCGGCGAGCAGCCCGCGCAGCACGGCCGCCGCGAACGGGGTCCCCGAAGCACCGGACACCCCGACAATCCAAGGCCGCCGCTGCTCATCAGTCACTGAAGTACCGGATTCCACACCGGCGAGCCTATCCGGCACGCCCCCGCACGCCGCACCCGGAACCACACGGGCGTCAAGGACGTTCCTCAGTTGACGGCCAACCCGGGGGCAGGGGCAGACCATGGGCGACTACTGGACCACCGACCGCGGCACGGGCAGCGGCACCACCGGCAGCGCCCGCGCGCTGACCGCGGGCATCCTGATGGTGAGCTGGGTCGCCCTGCTGTGGCTCCTCGAAGCCGTCGACGTGGCGACGGGCCACGCCCTGGACACCTACGGCATCAGCCCGCGCGAGCTGACGGAGCTGCGCGACGTGGTGCCCGCCGCCTTCCTGCACAGCGGCTGGGAGCACGTCGCGTCCAACAGCGTCCCGCTGCTGGTCCTCGGCTTCATAGCCGCCCTCGGCGGTCTGCGCCGGTTCGCCGCCGTCGTCGCGACGGTCATCGTGATCAGCGGCCTCGGCGTCTGGCTGACCGCCCCGGCGTTCACGGTGACGCTCGGCGCGTCCGGTGTCGTCTTCGGACTGCTGGGCTATCTGCTGGTCCGCGGCTTCGTGGACCGCCGCCCCTGGGACGTGCTCATCGGCATCGGCGTCGCCGTGGTCTACGGCTCGCTGCTGTGGGGCGTCCTGCCCACCGACTCGGGCGTCAGCTGGCAGGGCCACCTGTTCGGCCTCGTCGGCGGGGTGGCGGCGGCCTTCTTCTTCCGCCGCCCGCCGGCCCGCCGCGGCCCGGACAACCTGGTCACGGTCTGAGCCGCACGGCCACCGGCCGCGCACCCGCCGGGCCGCGAGGTCTGCCGGGGCCGCGAAGCATTACGGGGCCGCGAGGCCTTACGGCCGTGGGCCCGCCGGGTGTGCCGTCACGGGGTCAGGCCCCGCACCAGCAGATCCAGCAGCGCGCAGGCGAAGAGCGCGATCCCGATGAAGCCGTTCACCGAGAAGAAGGCCCGGTTCAGCCGGGACAGGTCGTGCGGCCGCACCACGCGGTGCTCGTAGACGAACGCCACCGCCACGATCACCATGCCGATCCAGTAGAAGACCTCGGCGTCGGTGGCCAGCCCGAACCACACCAGCAGCCCCGTCGTGACCACGTGGCAGACCCGCGCGCCCCACAGCGCCGCCGGGATGCCGAAGCGCGCCGGGAACGAGAGCACCCCGTGGGCCCGGTCCGCCTGGACGTCCTGACAGGCGAAGATCAGGTCGAAGCCACCGATCCAGATGCCGACGGCGAGCCCGAGGATCACCGCGTCCCACGACCAGCTGCCGGTCACCGCCAGCCAGGCGCCGATCGGCCCGATGGCCTGCGCGAGCCCCAGGATCGCGTGCGGGAAGTTCGTGAACCGCTTGCCGTAGGGGTAGACCACCATCGGCACGACGGCCAGCGGCGCGAGCACCAGACAGAGCGGGTTGAGCAGGGCTGCGGCGCCGAGGAAGACGGCGAGCGCGACGATCGCCCCGGTCCACGCGGACTTCACCGACACCGCCCCGGTCACCAGCTCCCGGCCCGCGGTGCGCGGGTTCCGGGCGTCGATCTCCCGGTCGATGATCCGGTTGGCGGCCATCGCGAAGGTCCGCAGCCCCACCATCGCCAGCGTGACCAGCAGCAGCACGCCCCAGTGGATCGTCCCGTCCAGCCGGAACATCGCGGTCAGCGCGGCGATGTAGGCGAAGGGCAGCGCGAAGACCGAGTGCTCGATCATCACGAGCCGCAGGAAGGCCGCCACGCCCCCGCGCGGGCGGGGAACCTCCGCGCCGCCCTCGGCCCGCGCCACAGGGATGTCGGTCACAGGCCGTATTCCTTCCAGCGCCGGTCGACCTTGGCCGCCGTCTCGGGGTCGGAGACGACCATCTCCGGCCAGCCGCCGTCGCGGGTGTAGCCCTCGGTGGGCAGCTTCCTCGTCGCGTCGATACCCGCCTTGCCACCCCAGAACTGCTGGTAGGAGGCGTGGTCCAGGTGGTCGACCGGACCTTCGGCGACCGTGAGGTCCCGGGCGTAGTCGGTGTTGCCGAGCGCCCGCCAGGCGACCTCGTGCAGATCGTGGACGTCGCAGTCGGAGTCGACGACCACGATCAGCTTGGTCAGCGACATCATGTGCGCCCCCCAGATCGCGCTCATCACCTTCTGGGCGTGCTTGGGGTACTTCTTGTCGATCGAGACGATCGCGCAGTTGTGGAAGCCGCCCGCCTCGGGGAGGTGGTAGTCCACGATGTCCGGCACGATGATCTTCAGCAGCGGCAGGAAGAACCGTTCGGTGGCCCGGCCCAGCGGCCCGTCCTCGGTCGGCGGGCGGCCCACCACGATGGACTGGAGCAGCGGCCGCTTGCGCATGGTGACGCAGTCGATGGTCAGGGCGGGGAACGGCTCCTGCGGCGTGTAGAAGCCCGTGTGGTCCCCGAACGGGCCCTCGGGCAGCATCTCGCCCGGCTCCAGCCAGCCCTCCAGGACCACCTCCGCCTGCGCGGGGACCTGGAGCGGCACGGTCTTGCAGTCCACCATCTCGATCCGCTTGCCCTGGACGAACCCGGCGAACAGGTACTCGTCGATGTCACCGGGCAGCGGGGCGGTGGAGGCGTACGTCACGGCGGGCGGGCAGCCGAAGGCGATGGCGACCGGCAGCCGCTCCCCGCGCCTGGCCGCGACCTGGTAGTGGTTGGCGGAGTCCTTGTGGATCTGCCAGTGCATCCCGATGGTGCGCTTGTCGTGGCGCTGGAGGCGGTAGAGGCCCAGGTTCCGGACGCCGTTCTCGGGGTGCTTGGTGTGCGTCAGGCCCAGGTTGAAGAACGATCCGCCGTCCTCGGGCCAGGTGAACAGCGCGGGCAGCTGGTCCAGGTCAACGTCGTCGCCGGTCAGGACGGTCTCCTGGACGGGCGCGTCGCCGGACTTCACCTTCTTCGGCGGTACGTGCACCATCGAGCCGAGCTTGCCGAAGGCCTCCCGTACGCCGACGAAGCCCTGCGGGAGCTCCGGCTTGAGCAGGCCGCCGATCTTGTCGCTGATGTCGCTGTAGGAGGTCAGCCCGAGCGCCTTGAGCAGACGGCGGTCGGTGCCGAAGACGTTCATGGCCAGGGGCATCGAGGACCCCTTGACGTTCTCGAACAGCAGGGCCGGGCCGCCGGACTTGTTGACCCGGTCGACGATCTCACCGACCTCCAGGTGGGGGTCGACCTCGGCCTTGACGCGCTTGAGATCACCGTCGCGTTCGAGAGCCCGGAGCAGGGAGCGAAGATCGTCGTAAGCCATGCGGTCCAGTTTGTCATCCCCTCCCGCACGGCCCCGCTCGGGCTCCCCGCCGCCGGGCCCCGGATCCGGCGGCCGGGAACGGGACCGGTGAGCCGGTACCCTGGCCGCGACACCGGGGACGCATCTCGCCCCGCCGCCACCTTCTGGGGGACGCACCATGAGAGCCCTGATGATCCTCGTGCCGATGGCTCTGATGATCTACGCCTTCATCGACTGCCTGAACACCCCCGAGGAGGAGACGAAGCACCTGCCGAAGATCGCCTGGGTCTTCATCATCCTGCTGTTCTGGGTGGTCGGTTCGATCGGCTGGCTCGTGGCGGGCAAGGTCAGGCAGCGCGCGGGAGCGGGCGGCCCCGCCTCGTGGCAGCGCGGCAGGCGGACGCAGTGGGTGGCCCCGGACGACAACCCGGACTTCCTGAAGTCGCTCAAGGGCGAGGGCACGAAGAAGGACGCCGACGACGCCCCCGCCCCCGAGGGCCCGGACGCCGCCGGTCCGCAGGGTCCGCGGGAGCCCCGGCCGGAGGCGACGGGCGAGCCCGGGGAGGACCGCATCCGCCGCGAGCGCAGCACCGGCCCCGACGACACGGCCCCGCCCTCCGGCTCCTGACGCTCCGGCACGGCGGAGGAGCGGACGCGGGAGGCGGACCGGGAGACACGGCGGGGGACGGGGAGACGTGGAAAGGCCCCTGGGAGGACCAAGAGTCCTCCCAGGGGCCTTTCCGCTGTCACGGGCGCCGGGCGCCGGGCGCCTCCGGGGCGATGGGCGCCGGGTGCCGGGCTCCGCCGAGGCGACGAGGCGGCTCAGACGCCCGCGTAGGAGTGCAGGCCGGAGACGAACATGTTCACGCCGTAGTAGTTGAACAGCCAGCAGGCGAAGGCGAGGAGCGCCAGATAGGCGGCCTTGCGGCCCTTCCACCCGGCGGTGGCGCGGGCGTGCAGGTAGGCGGCGTAGGCGACCCAGGTGATGAAGGACCAGACCTCCTTGGGGTCCCAGCCCCAGTAGCGGCCCCAGGCGTCGCCCGCCCAGATCGCACCCGCGATGATCGTGAACGTCCACAGCGGGAAGACGGCCGCGTTGACCCGGTAGGCGAACTTGTCCAGCGAGGACGCCGACGGCAGCCGCTCCAGCACCGAGGAGGCGAACTTCCCCGGGGTGCCGCCGGAGGCGAGCTTGTTCTCGTAGCTGTCGCGGAACAGGTAGAGCACGGTGCCGACGGCGCCGAGGTAGAAGACGGCGCCGCAGAGGATCGCGGTCGAGACGTGGATCCACAGCCAGTACGAGTGCAGCGCGGGCACCAGCTGGTCACTCTCGGTGTAGAGGACCGTGGTGGCGAGCCCGAGGTCCAGCAGGACCGTGGTGACCAGAGGCAGGCCGATCCAGCGGACGTTCTTCTTCAGCGCGAGCAGCACCAGGTAGGAGCCGACGGCCACCGTGGTGAAGGTGATCGAGAACTCGTACATGTTGGCCCAGGGGGCCCGCTGCACGGACAGGGCGCGGGTGAGGACGCCGCCCGCCTCGACGAGGAACGCCACCACGGTCAGCGAGACCGCGATCCGGCCCCACAGGTCCCCCTCGAACGTGCCGCCCGCGGCCCCCGGCCCGTCGGGCACGTCCCGCGAGCCGACGGCGGCCCGGGTGACGACCTTGGGCCGCTCCAGCACGGCCGTGCCGCCCGTCTGCGCGCTCGCCGGGGCGGCGGCGGCCGGTGCGCCGGTCCGGGCGGCGGACAGCGAGGCGGCGGTGCGGCCGACCTTGCTGCGGCTGCCGAGGACCCACTCCGCGATGTGCGCGAAGAAGGCGAGGGTGTAGACGGCCATCGACGAATAGATCAGCACGTTGCTGGTGTTCGCCAGGCTCTCGTTGGTCGCGGCGGCGAGATTCACTTCTCAGCCCCTTCGGCAGGTGCTTCGGCAGGGTCTACGGGCCGGCTCCCGGCCTCGTGGGGGGCGTCGGGCGCCATGGCCCCGTCGCCCTTCTTCTCAGGTGCGCCGGTCTCCCCGGGCGCGTCGGGTCGGCTCGCCCCGTCCGGCTTCCGGCGTTGCTCCGGAGCCGGAGCCGGAGCCGGTTCCGGTTCCGGCGGCTCATCGGCCGCGTCCGGGCTGTCCGGCGCTTCGGCCGCGTCCGGGCTCCGTGGGCTTTTCGGTTTCTGGGGGCTCCCCGGACTTTCCGGTTTCTCCGAGGTCTGCGGGCTGTCCGGTTTCTGGGGGCTCTCCGGACTGTCCGGTGCGACGGGCGCCGTCGCGGTGAGCGCGGCGGCCAGGTCGCCCAGCTCCTCGGGGAGCCGGGCGGACTCGCTGCGGCCCAGGCCCGCCATCTCGACGACCGTGACGCCGTCCGCGCCGCGGACCGCCCGCACCCACACCCGGCGGCGCTGGATGAACAGCGATCCGGCGAGTCCGGCGATGGCGGCGATGGCTCCGCCGAGCGCCCAGCCGTTGCCCGGCTGCTGCGAGATCTGGAAGCTGGCCCACTCCTCGACGCCCTCGAAGGTGATCGACCCGGCGCCGTCCGACAGGTCCAGCTTCTCGCCGGGCATGAGCATCTTCTTCAGCAGCTCGCCGTTCTCGTCCTTGAATTCCTTCATCTTGGACGTGTCGAGCTGGTAGACGTTCTGCGCGAGACCGGAGTCGACGCCGAGGGAGCCGTGGTAGGCGCTGAGCGCCAGGACCGGGAACTCCGGACCGGGGAACTGCGAGAACATCTGGCCCTTGCCGTGCCCGGCGAAGGTCGGTACGAAGAACGCCTTGAAGCCCAGCTGGGTCTTCTTCCCGGCCTTGTCGCGGTAGCCGTCCATCACCTTGATCGCGCCGGTCGAGGTGACGTTGTTGTCGATCGGCAGCAGCGGTACGGCGCTGCGCGAGACGACCTTGCCCTTCGGGTCCCGGACGGTGACGACGGGCGCGTAGCCGTGGGCGATCAGATAGACCTTGGTGCCGTCCACGACGAGCGGTTCGTTGACCTTGATGACGCCCGTGCGGTCGGGGCCGTCGGCGCCCTCGGTGTACGTCACCCGGGCCTCGAAGGTCCGCGGGGTGCCGCGCTGCGGGCCGCTCTTCTCGTACGTACCGGCGAAGTCGTCCAGGACGAAGCTGAACGGGGCCAGCGAGTCGGAGTCGTAGAGCGAACCGGACTTGAAGTCGTCGTACTGGGTGAGCGTGTTGGAGAACCCGTCGCCCTCGACGACCAGCTTGCCGCCCTCGGACTTGAAGAGCTGTCCGGCGGCGAAGGCGACCAGCATCACGATCAGGGCGAGGTGGAAGACCAGGTTGCCCGCCTCGCGGAGGTAGCCCTTCTCGGCGGCGACCGCGTCGCCCACCGTGTGCGTCCGGAACCTCCGTCCGCGCAGCGTCAGCAGGGCCGCCTCGCGGACCTCATCGGGCTCCGCCTCGGTGCGCCAGGTGGTGTGGGCGGGCAGCCGGGTCAGCCGCTTCGGCGCGCCGGGCGGGCGGCTGCGGAGCTGGCCGACGAACTGGCCGGTGCGCGGCACGATGCAGCCGATGAGCGAGACGAACAGCAGGATGTAGATCGCGGAGAACCACACCGAGCTGTAGACGTCGAAGAGCTGGAGCTTCTCGTAGAGGGGGGTGAGGGTGGTGTGCTGGTCCTTGAAGGCCTGCACCTTCACCTCGTCGACGCTGGTCTGCGGGATCAGCGACCCCGGGATCGCGCCGAGGGAGAGCAGGAAGAGCAGGATCAGCGCGACCCGCATCGAGGTGAGCTGCCGCCAGAACCAGCGGACCCAGCCGGTCACCCCCATCGCGGGGAGGCCCCCGGCCCCGGTGTCGCTCTCGGGCCGCTCCTCGCGGGGGGCGGTGGAGAGCCGTTCACCGGCCGCGCCGTGGACGGACTCCCGCTCGCGCTCGTCGGTGCTGTTCGCGTTGCTCATGAACTCAGATCCCCACAACGAAGCCGCTGGACCAGCTCTGCATCTGCTGCATGAGCGTGGCCCACACTCCGGTCAGCAGCAGGATTCCGGTCACGATCATCATGCCGCCGCCGATCCGCATCACCCAGGCGTAGTGCCGCTTGACCCAGCCGAACGCGCCGAGCGCCCTGCGGAAGGCGACGGCGGCCAGGACGAACGGGACGCCGAGTCCGAGACAGTACGCCACGGTGAGGACCGCGCCGCGTCCGGCGGTGCCCTCGTTGAAGGCGAGGGTGCTCACGGCGGCGAACGTCGGGCCCATGCACGGCGTCCAGCCGATCCCGAAGAGCGCGCCGAGCAGCGGCGCCCCGGCCAGGCCGCTCACCGGCCGCTTGTGGATGCGGAACTCGCGCTGTGTGACGCCCGGCAGGAACCCCATGAAGAAGACGCCCATGAGGATCATGAGGACGCCGAGGATCTTGTTGATCAGCTCGGCGTGCATCTGGAGCTCACGGCCGAAGTAGCCGAAGAGCGCTCCGCCCGAGACGAAGACGACGGTGAAGCCGAGGACGAACAGCGCGGCGCCCGTCACGACCCGGCCGCGGCGGGCCTCGGCCAGGTCGGTGCCGGTGACCCCGGTGACGTAGCTCAGGTAGCCGGGGACGAGGGGCAGGACGCAGGGCGAGAAGAAGGAGATGAGACCGGCGAGCAGGGCGATGGGCAGGGACAGCAGCAGGGTCCCGCTCAGGACGGTCTCGTTGGCCGCGGCGAGCGTGGTCACCTGATCACTTCTCCGCGATGATCGGATCGACCATCTCGCGCAGCTGGTCCGCGTCGAGCGCCTGGAGCGTACGGGCCGCGATCCTCCCGTCCCGGTCGATGATCACGGTGGAGGGGATCGCCTGCGGGTTCAGGGTGCCCTTGGGGAAGCGGAGGATGAGCTTGCCGATCGGGTCGAAGAAGCTCGGGTAGGTGATCCCGAAGTCCTTCTCGAAGTTCACCGCGGCGTCCCGCTGGGCGTCGCGGGTGTTAATCCCCAAGAACTGGACGCCCTGGTCCTTCGTCTCCTCGGAGACCTTCGCGAAGTACTTCGCCTCCAGGCGGCAGGGGCCGCACCAGGAGCCCCAGACGTTGAGCACGACGACCTTGCCCTTGAAGCGGGCCAGGTCGAGCGGCTTGCCGTCCAGGCCGTTGCCCTCCAGCTTCGGGGCCGTGGCCCGCTCGCTCTTCGCGACGGTGGAGATGCCCCCGCTGCCGGTGACGAAGTTGGTGTTGCCGCCGCCCCCGGCCTTGTTGCCGTCGCCGCACGCGGTCAGCGTCAGGGCACCGGCCAGGGCGGTGGCGGCGAGGAGGGTGGAGCGGCGTCGGAGTGCGCGGCCAGAGCTCATGTGAAAAGTTTCGCATGGCAGTTCCGGCGATCTCCCTCACCCCCCTTGCTGCCCGTAAAGCCCCTTGTCAAGCCTGTTTAAAGAAGGAGTTCCAGCCACCGGCGGGCGCCTGTCCGACCTCCAGCGAGCGGAGCTTGGTGAGAACGGCGGGGTCCTGGACGTCGAGCCAGTCGACGAACTGCCGGAACGAGACGAGGCGCACGTCCTTCTTGCCCGCGACTTTCCTGATCACTTCTTCGACGGCGTCCATGTAGATACCGCCGTTCCACTCCTCGAAGTGGTTGCCGATGAAGAACGGCGCGCGATTCGACTCGTAGGCGCGCTGGAAACCGGCGAGATATGCCTCGGTGGCCTGCTTGCGCCAGCCGGGATAACGCGAGGGCATCCCCTTCGTCGAATTCTGCGACTGGTTGGCGAGGATGTTGTAGTCCATCGAGAGCACCTCGAAGGAGTGCCCGGGGAACGGCACCGCCTGGAGCGGCAGGTCCCAGACGCCGTCGCGCTTCACCGGCCACATCTGGCGTCCGCCGGGCGAACTGGCGTCGTAGCGCCAGCCCAGTTTGCCCGCGGTCGGCAGCAGGTTGTCCTGGCCGAGGAGGCACGGGGTGCGGCCACCGACCAGTTCCTTGCGGTAGTCGAACGGCAGCGGGTCCTCGTTCTCCCAGCCGGTGTTCGTCTTCCATTCCGTGACGAACGACACAGCCTGGTCGATCTCGCTGCGCCACTGCTCGGGCGTCCAGCGCTCCACCGAACCGGAACCGCCGCAGAAATGCCCGTTGAAGTGGGTGCCGATCTCGTGGCCGTCGAGCCAGGCCTGACGTACGTACTTCAGGGTGTCCTTGACGTGGGCGTCGGTGAGATAGCCGATATCGGATGCGCCGCGGGGATTGTTCGGCGGGCGGTAGAGGGATTTCTTCGACTCGGGCAGCAGATAGAGCCCGGAGAGGAAGAAGGTCATGGCCGCGTCGTGTTCCTTGGCCAGGTCGAGAAAGCGCGGGAAGAGCCCGTTGCCGACCTCGCCCGCCCCGTCCCAGGAGAAGATCACGAACTGCGGGGGTTCCTGGCCGGGTTCGAGGGGGACGGGCGCGTCGGGCTGGCGCGGCTGCTTGCCGGTGTCAGCGGTGGAGCCGTCACCGATCGGCCGGACCTTCTTCTTCGGAGAACCGTTTCCGCTGCCCTTGTCCCCGCTGCCGTCACCACCGGCACCGGTGTCCCCCTTGCCGCCGTCGTGACCGGAGCCCTCGCCTTCGGAAGAGCCCAGGGCCCCACAGCCGACGAGCCCGATCGCGGCCGCAGCACCGAGCCCGGCCCCGAGCAGCCCCCTCCTGTTGATGTCGCGCATACCGTCCCCATCTGCGGTCGTTTTACCTCAAGGTCATACAAACTGCTGAGGGGTGAGAGGGGACGAGCGACACAACGGTTCCGCTGATGCGGGGACTTTCTCTACCTTTTACCTGGTGACGGGCCGTCGCCTCCGGCGCACCCGGGCGGCGGGCGCGCACCTCGTTCCGTACCGTCGTCCCCCGGTCTGCGGAAGGACGCGCGCGGACCCCCGCGCCGTTCCCGAAGCGGGCCGCCGGATCGGCTTCCCCGTGAGGTGCGTCTCCTACGCGGACCGGGGCACCGCGCGCCGAAGACGTACGGGACCGCCCGCCGCGGTGCGCGGCAGCCGGTCCCGTACGCCCCCGCATCCCGTACGTCCGTACGTACGTCCCGTCTCATCGCGCCGGGGAGTTACGTACCGTCTTCGAGCGCTGGGGCGGCGCCTCCATTACGCCCGCGGTTACGCCCCGAACGCCTTCGACTGCCCCTGGGCGGCCCTGCCCCTCGCCGGCTTCGCGCCGGCCAGCAGATGCGGGGGCACCAGGTCCCGGGCCGGCTCGGAGTAGCCGACCGAGACGATCGTGTCGCCCCGGTAGGTGAAGGTGGTCAGCGAGGCCAGGGTGCACTGCCGCTTGCGCGGGTCGTGCCACAGGCGGCGACGCTCCACGAAGGAGCGGACGATCCAGATCGGCAGCTGGTGACTGACACAGACCGCCTCGTGACCGCGGGCCGCGTCCTTCGCGGCGTCCAGCGCGCTCATCATGCGGACGACCTGCTCGACGTACGGCTCACCCCAGGACGGCTTGAACGGGTTGGTGAGGTGCTTCCAGTTGTCCGGCTTGCGCAGGGCGCCGTCGCCGACGCCGAAGGTCCTGCCCTCGAAGATGTTCGCGGCCTCGATGAGCCGGCCGTCGGTGGCCAGGTCCAGGCCGTGCGCCTTGGCGACGGGGGCGGCGGTCTCCTGGGCGCGCTCCAGCGGGGAGGCGACGACGTGGGTGATGTCGCGCTTCTCCAGGTGCTCGGCGACCCGGTCGGCCATCGTCCGGCCGAGGTCGGAGAGGTGGTAGCCGGGACGGCGGCCGTAGAGGACGCCGTCGGGGTTCTCCACCTCGCCGTGCCGCACCAGGTGCACCACGGTCAGCTGCTCGTCGCGGCCGGCGTCCGCGCCGTTCACGTTCTGGCTCATGCGGTGGCCTCCGATGCGGCGCGGGCGGCGGCGGGCAGGGCGGCGGCGACGCGCTCGACCGCCCGCTCGTCGTGGGCGGTCGAGACGAACCAGGACTCGAAGGCGGAGGGCGGCAGATAGACGCCCTGCTCCAGCATCGCGTGGAAGAACGCGGTGAAACGGAAGGCGTCCTGCTGCTTGGCGTCGTCGTAGTTCCGCACCGGGCGGTCGGTGAAGAAGACGGAGAACATGTTGCTCGCGGCCGATACGGTGTGCGCCACGCCCTCCTTGGTGAGGGCGTCGCCCACCAGGGCGCGCAGCTCGGCGGAGACCGCGTCGAGCTTCGCGTACGCCGCGTCGTCGAGCAGCCGCAGCTGGGCGAGACCGGCGGCGGTGGCGACCGGGTTCCCCGAGAGGGTGCCCGCCTGGTAGACCGGCCCGGCCGGGGCGAGGTGGGCCATCACGTCGGCGCGGCCGCCGAAGGCCGCGGCGGGGAAGCCGCCGCCCATGACCTTGCCGAAGGTCATCAGGTCGGGGCGGACACCGTCGACGCCGAACCAGCCCGCCTTCGACGTACGGAACCCCGTCATGACCTCGTCGGAGACGTACAGCGCGCCCTCGGCCGCGCACAGCTCCTTGAGCCCGGCGTTGAAGCCGTCGGCGGGCGGGACGACGCCCATGTTGCCGGGCGAGGCCTCGGTGATCACACAGGCGATCTCGCCCGGGTGAGCGGCGAAGGCGGCCCGCACCGCGTCCAGGTCGTTGTACGGCAGCACGACCGTGTCCCCGGCCGTGGCGCCGGTGACCCCGGGGGTGTCGGGCAGCCCGAAGGTGGCCAGGCCCGACCCGGCGGCGGCGAGCAGGGCGTCCACGTGGCCGTGGTAGCACCCGGCGAACTTCACCACCTTGGCCCGGCCGGTGAAGCCGCGGGCCAGCCGGATCGCCGACATCGTCGCCTCGGTCCCCGAGGAGACCAGGCGGACCTGCTCGACGGGCTCGATCCGCGCCACGATCTCCTCGGCGAGCGCGACCTCGCCCTCCCCCGGCGTACCGAACGAGGTGCCCCGGGCGACCGCCTCCTGGACGGCGGCGATGACCTCCGGGTGGGAGTGGCCGAGAATCATCGGCCCCCACGAGCAGACGAGGTCGACGTACTCACGGCCGTCGGCGTCGGTGAGGTACGGGCCGGTGCCGGACACCATGAACCGGGGCGTACCGCCCACGGCCCGGAAGGCACGCACGGGAGAGTTCACGCCGCCGGGCGTCACGACGGACGCCCGGTCGAACAGCGACTGCGAAACTGGGGCTTCGTATGAATACGCCACTTTGGTCCTGATCTGCGATGCGGATGTCGGGAGGCCGGGCCGGAACGTCACAGGTGAATCCCGGCCACCGGTGAGCAGGGGGCGCCCTCCGCTCGTATCACGAAAGAGCGTCGGTCCCTCGCGTCTGCGAAACTGGGCCGACACAGGGAAAGCTCACACGTGCCATGGTGTCAGAGGCGCCGGCGGTCTTGCGGACAGGTGTTTCACCGCACGCCGGAGGGGGAGGTCACTGACACGATGATCGGGTTGCGCGGCGGGGACCGCGCCTCCTCAGAAGTAGTCGGGTGGAGATATGCATCGCGGTGGCGGAGTGGGCGAAGGGACCGACGACCTGGGGCCCGAGCCTGCCCGACGAGGGCGGCACCGGCGCAGGACCGAGCGCGTACACGGGAGGGAGGCGGAGGCGACTCCGGCTCCCGCGAGCAGGAGCGGTGGCGGAATGGGGGTGACCTACAAGTATTTCGGCGCCCCGGACGGCGCGACCGCGGCGCGGGTGCCGATCTCGATGCGCCCGGAGGAGCTGGGCGGCGACGAACTGGGCATGGGCGGCATGTTCACCAAGATCAAGCCGGAGACGGTGGCCGCCATGGTCCTCACCGGCATCCAGGGCATACCCCTGCACAAGGTCCCCCCGCTCGAACTGGTCGTCCTCCACCCCGACTACGCCGTGGTCAAGCTCCCGATGACCGTGGTCGACCCGCTGCGCGGCGTCGGCGAGGAGTCCGTCGGCGCGGCGGCCTTCATCTGGTCCACGGTCCCCGACCGCGGCGGCCCGCGCGACGCGTTCAACGTCTACCAACTGCTCCACCAGTGGCAGGACTTCTCCCACCGCCTGCACGACGCGGGACACCAGGCGTACTGCCTGGTGTGGCCCTGACCTGCCCCGAGCCGGAGTCTTCTCAACGACCGGGCCGCTGAACACGGGACAGCTGAACCAGGAGGACCGGGGCCTGCCCCGCCGCCGGACCTGAACCGGCCATCTCCCCGGTGGGGCCTGAACCGGCCGTCCGGGCCGCCGGACCGGCCGAGAGCTGCCCGTACAGCCGGTCGAAGGGTTCGGACGGGCGCGCCACGTGCATGTTTTCGGTCGGATCTCGCCATTCTCCGAGGGGAATTGGCCGACGACGGGTCTTCAGCCGACCCGCCCGGTGCGCCGATGCACAGGACATCCGACCGTCGTGGAGGTCCGCCGTGGGCGACGTACTGCTGGCCCTGTCCATCCCCGTCCTCGTCTTCGGCGGCGGGATCTACGCGGCCTGCGACTCCTGGTGGCGGCGCGGGCATCCGGCGCCGCCCTCCCCGTACACCCACCGGGCGGCCCGGCTCGCGGAGCGGGAGATGCTGCTCGTGGCGGAGGAGATCGTCGACAGCGCCTACGCCGCGCTCAGGCCCCTCTACGAAGCCCCGCCCGCCCCGAGCCCCGCCGGGCCGCCGCCCGCGTGACGTCGGCGGCCGACGCGGTACGGGCCCCCGGGGGCCCGGAGCAGTGCACCAGACGGGACGACGTCCGCAGCGCCCCCAGCGCCCCAGGCCTTCAGGGCTCTCCCGGCCCTCCCAGCCTTCCGGGCTCTCCCTGCCCTCCGGTCCCTCCGGCTCTCCCAGCTCTCAGCCGAGGACGTGCCGCAGATACGCCTGCGGGTCGGCGAGATAGCGCCGCCAGTGGTCGACCAGCTCCAGATCCGCCCACCGCACCCGCTCCATGCCGTCCTCCCCCACCTGCACGATGTCCGCGCCCGGCAGCGCGGTGAGCAGCGGCGAGTGGGTGGCGCACACCACCTGGCCGCCCGCTTCGACCAACTGGTCCATGTGGCCCAGCAGTTCGAGGCAGGAGGCGAAGGACAGCGCGGCCTCGGGCTCGTCCAGGACGTACAGCCCCGGCAGCGTGAACTTCTCCCGGAACGCGGCGAGGAACCCCTCCCCGTGACTGCGGGAGTCCGGGTCCAGGCTCTCCCGCTCCAACGCGTCCAGGGCGGTCTCCGCGCGCAGGAAGAACCCCTTGCGCGCGGCCCGGCTGCCGACCATCCGCCGCCCCCGGGGCGCGGCGTCGAAGCGGATGCGCTCCCCGAGCACGGACTTGCCCCGCGACGTGGCGTACTTCCAGTCCGCCGAACCGCCGTACGAGTCCAGCCCGAACCCCTCCGCCAGCGCCTCGACCAGCGTCGACTTGCCCGACCCGTTCTCACCGACGAGAAAGGTCACCGGGGCCCGGAACCGCAGCCCCTCGGCGAGGAACTGCCGCACGCAGGGCACGGACCAGGGCCAGGCGTCCGGGTCGGGGTCGTACACATGGGCGTAGGCGCGTTCGACGATCACCCGTCCATGATGGCCCGTCGCAGGCGCTGGTGGCGGTCCGTGCGGGCCCGTCGTCGGCGGTCCGGGCACCCGTCACCCCGACGACCTGCCCCGACGGCCGACGCCACCGCCAGTCCCGCCGACGCCGCGGTGATGGCCGCCGTCACGGCGACGGCCGCCGCCGCTCAGAACGCGTACGCGTCCCCGGTCGACGGCGTCAGCACCGCGTGCTCGTCGTTGCGGGGGTCCGCCTCGCGCGTCCCGCCGTTCCACACCGTGTCCACCCGGAGGACGACCTCGTCCGGCCGCCCCGCCAGCCGCAGGTCCAGCGAGGTCTGCCGGGCCGGGCCCCGGGAGCGCAGCTCCCCCGTCTCGCACAGCACGGCGGCCCTGCCGCCCCACACACAGCCCGGGGGCAGTTGCTGGCGCAGGGCCAGCGGCGCGGAGAGGCGGAGCCGTACTGTCGAGGCCGGTACGTCGGCGGGCCCCCGGTTCTCGGTCCGCAGCCGCAGTTCGATCCGGTCGGCCCAGAGGGTGGCGTGCCCGTGGTGGGCGATGTCCGCGACCGGCGCGGTGACGGCCGGTCCGGGCGCCGCGACGGCCGGTCCGGGCGCCGCGACGGCGGCCGACCCGGCCAGGAGCGCGGCGGTGGCGGTCACGACGGCGGACAGCGGAGCCAGCGGGCCCCTCCGGAGCAGGGCCAGTGGCCGTCTCTTGCGCATCAGCATGCCGGGAACATACCGATCCGCCCGATTAATCCGATGAACACACTGATGGGGCGCGCTCCAGCCCACCCACACGGCCGCACCGACACAGCCGTAGCCGCGCGACCCCACGCCGGACCGTGTCACCCGCGCCCGGTCCCGGCCGTCCCGCCCGACCACACCCGCGTGCGCCCGGTGGCGCCTGCCTATCCTTTTCCCGTAACCGATCAGCTGTCCGAGGAGATCGCCATGGCCGCCACCCCCATCGCCGTCGTCACCGGCGCGAGCAGCGGCATCGGCGCCGCGACCGCCCGTACGCTGGCCGCCGCCGGATTCCGCGTCGTCCTCACCGCCCGCCGCAAGGACCGCATCGAGGCGCTTGCCGCCGAGATCGGCGCGGCGGGCCACCAGGCGACGGCGTACGCCCTGGACGTCACCGACCGGGCGGCGGTGGACGAGTTCGCCACCGCCTTCCGCTCGCTCGCCGTCCTCGTCAACAACGCGGGCGGGGCGCTCGGGGCCGACCCGGTGGCGACCGGCGACCCCGCCGACTGGCGTCAGATGTACGAGACGAACGTCATCGGCACGCTCAACGTCACCCAGGCCCTGCTGCCCGCCCTCACCGCGAGCGGCGACGGCACGGTCGTGATCCTCTCCTCCACCGCGGCGCTCTCCTCCTACGAGGGCGGCGGTGGGTACGTCGCGGCCAAGCACGGCGAGCACGTCCTCGCCGAGACCCTGCGCCTGGAGATCGTCGGCACCCCGGTCCGCGTCATCGAGGTGGCCCCCGGCATGGTCCGGACCGAGGAGTTCGCCACCACCCGCTTCCGGGGCGACACCGAGAAGGCGGCCAAGGTCTACGCGGGCGTCGACGAGCCGCTGACCGCCGAGGACGTCGCGGACACGATCGGCTGGGCCGTGACCCGCCCGAGCCACGTCAACATCGACCTGCTGGTCGTCCGCCCGCGCGCCCAGGCCTCCAACACGAAGGTCCACCGGACGCTGTGAGACGACGGCCCGGAGCCGGTGACTCGTCACCCGCCCCGCACAGTCCCCGGGCTCCGGTCTTCGGTCCTCGACCTTCGGCCGCCGGTCTTCAGCGAGTCACCTGTTCGGACAAGTCATCGCCAGTAAGCCCGCCGAAGCTGGCAGGTGGATGACCGGCAGGTGAAGACTTCGATCCGAAAAAGGCTCAGCTCAGGAGCGTCATCAGTGCATAGAATGACGTTCCGCCGAACTGGGGGGGGCACCAGGACTTCCCGTCGATCGGAACGCCGATTGCGCGCAGCGGCGAGGGTGCGGAACGACTCGCGCGAATGGCATGATCGCCCCGGACCCCACGCGTACCGGCGTAACCCGCGCCCACCGGCGTACCCGCCTACCGCACCGCCTCGAAGCCTCATGACACCCCGGGGAGAGAAGTGACCCGACGGCACCAGCAGATCGCCGAGGAACTGCGCCTCGCCATCGCCGACGGCACCTACCCCGTGGGCTCCGAGCTGCCGTCCGAGTCCGAACTCGCCCTGGCCCACGGCGTGTCGCGCGGCACCCTCCGGCAGGCCTTCGGCACGCTCCAGGCGGAGGGGCTGATCGGCTCCCGGCAGGGCGCCCGCCGCACCGTCCTGTCCACCACCCCCAGCCAGAGCTTCACCGAACTGCGCAGCTTCGCCCAGTGGGCCAGGGCGGGCGGCCGCACCCCCGGTGGCCTGGTCCGGGGCTCCCGCCACGCGAAGGCCACCGAGGCGGAGGCCGCCCGGCTCCACCTCGCCCCCGGCGAACCGGTCCTCCACGTCCTGCGCGTCCGCACCCTGGACGGCGAACCGGCACTCCTGGAGCGCACGGTCTACGCGGGCTGGGTCGCGGCAGCCGTCGAACGCCTCCCGGACGACTGCGAGTCGGTCACCCAGAGCCTGTACGACGAGGCGGGCGTGGTCATGAGCCACGGCGAACACCACCTGGACGCGATCGCCGCGGGCACCACGGACGCCCGGGAACTGGCCGTACGACGCGGCGCCCCGCTGCTGCGGGTGCGCCGCACCACGACCACCCCGGAAGGCCGCCCGGTCGAGACGTCGGACGACCGCTACAAGCCGGAATCGGTGGTGTTCACCGTCCGCAACTCGGTCCAGGTGAACCCGCTGGTGCGTACGGCACCGGAGTGAGGCCCCGAAGGGCTCCGACGAGCCCCCACCACCGGCACACGGCGGCCGGCGACCCGCGCCCCGCAACCCCCCAGCACCCGCCCCCGGCCCCGGCCCCGGCCCCCAGGAACAGTGAGCCCCGCATCATGCCTCCGCTCCCCCGGCATCAGCACCGGCAGCGCCCCCGACTCCCCCGCCCGGCGGCCCTGCTCTGCGACATGGACGGCACCCTCGTCGACACCGAACACGCGTGGCTGGACACCGTCGCCGGGTTCCTGCGCGCGCAGGGCTCCCCGGCGGACGCGGACACCCTCGCCCCGTTCGCGGGTGCGGCGCTCGCTGACGCCGCCGACCGCCTCGTACGCGACGGCCTGACCGCCCTGTCCGCGGCGGAGGCGACCGCCCGGCTGGACCGGGCGTTCACGGCACAGGTGGCGGCGGGGGTGACCGTACAGCCGGGGGCCCTGCGGCTGTTGGACCGGGCGCGGGCACTCGGCGTGCCCACGGCCCTGGTGACGGCGTCGGAGCGGCACGTGGCGGATCTGGTGCTCGACACCCTGGGCCGGCACCGCTTCGACACCTCCGTCGCCTCGGGCGAGGCCCCGCGCGGCAAGCCGCACCCCGACCCGTACCTGACCGCGGCGGCCGCACTCGGTGTCGACCCGCGCGACTGCCTGGCCGTGGAGGACACGCCGACGGGCGCGGCCGCCGCCCTGGCCGCGGGGTGCCGCCTGCTCGCCGTGCCGTCGGTACCCGGCATCGAACCGGGCCCGCGCACGGTCCTGGTCGCCTCGCTGACGGAGGCGGACCTGGCGGGCGCGGCGTAGGGGACACGGGTCCGGCCGCGCGTGCTAGGAAGGACTGCCGCGACGGCCCCGTACCGTCGGACGGCCCCACACCCCGCACAGAGGAGTGCCGCGCGATGAAGCTGGTGGTGCAGGAGTTCCTGACGCTCGACGGTGTCTCCCAGGGGCCGGGAGCTCCGGACGAGGACACCAGCGGCGGCTTCACCCGGGGCGGCTGGTTCGTCCCGCACCTGGACGAGGAGTTCGAGCGGCTGGCCGGGGAATGGCTCGGCGAGGCGGACGCGCTCCTGTTCGGCCGCCGCACCTACGAGAACTTCGCCCGGGACTGGCCGACGATGACCGACCACCCCTTCGCGCCCGTCCTCAACGGCCTGCCGAAGTACGTGGCGTCCAACACGCTGACCGAGGCGTCCTGGGACCCCACCACGATCCTCTCGGGCGATGTCCCCGCCCAGGTGGCCGAGTTGAAGCGCCGCCCCGGCCGGGACCTCCAGATCCACGGCAGCGCCGACCTGGCCCGGTCCCTGCTGGCCGCGGGCCTGGTCGACGAACTGCGCCTGGCCATCGCCCCGGTGGTGGTCGGCGAGGGCCGCCGCCTCTTCCCCGAGGGCGCCGCCCCGACGGCCCTGCGACCGCTCAGCACCCGCACGACCCCGGGCGGCCTGTCGGTGCAGATCTTCACGGTGACGGGCCGCCCGGAGTACGGGACGTACGGGGCGGGGGCGTAGGGGCAGAGCGCGGGGAGCAGAGCGTGGGGGCTGGGCGCGAGGCGTCAGCCCTTGACGCAGATGACCTGCTTGAGCTTGGCGACGACCTCCACGAGGTCCCGCTGCTGCTCCATGACCTGTTCGATCGGCTTGTACGCGGCCGGGATCTCGTCCAGGACGCCGGAGTCCTTCCGGCACTCCACGCCCCGGGTCTGCTCCTCCAGGTCCCGGGTGGAGAAGCGCCTCTTCGCCGAGTTCCGGCTCATGCGGCGGCCCGCTCCGTGCGAAGCCGAGTGGAACGACTTCTCGTTCCCCAGCCCCTTCACGATGTACGAACCCGTGCCCATGGATCCCGGGATGATCCCGTAGTCCCCGGAGCCCGCCCGGATCGCGCCCTTCCGGGTGACCAGGAGGTCCATACCGTCGTACCGCTCCTCCGCCACGTAGTTGTGGTGGCACGAGATGACCGGCTCGAAGGTCACCCGGGCTTTCTTGAACTCCTTGCGGACCACCTCCTGGAAGAGGCCCATCATGATGGCGCGGTTGAATTTCGCGTACTCCTGCGCCCAGAAGAGGTCATTGCGGTACGCCGCCATCTGCGGGGTGTCCGCGATGAAGACCGCCAGATCCCGGTCCACCAGCCCCTGGTTGTGCGGCAGCTTCTGCGCCTGACCGATATGGAAGTCGGCCAGTTCCTTACCGATGTTCCGGGAGCCGGAGTGCAGCATCAACCAGACATGACCTGCACTGTCCAGGCAAAACTCGATAAAATGATTTCCCGAGCCCAGCGTTCCCATCTGCTTCGTGGCGCGCTCCTGCCGGAACCTGACCGCCTCCGCGATCCCCCCGAACCGCCCCCAGAAGTCGTCCCACCCCGCCGTCGGGAACCCGTGCAGCCGTCCCGGGTCCACCGCGTCGCCGTGCATCCCCCGGCCCACCGGAATGGCCTGCTCGATCTTGGAGCGGAGCCGTGACAGGTCGCCGGGGAGATCGTTCGCCGTCAGGGACGTCTTCACCGCGGACATCCCGCAGCCGATGTCCACCCCGACCGCGGCCGGGCACACCGCGCCGTGCATCGCGATCACCGAACCGACCGTCGCACCCTTGCCGAAGTGGACGTCCGGCATGACCGCGAGACCCTTGATCCACGGCAGCGTGGCCACGTTGCGCAGCTGCTGCATCGCGACGTCCTCGACCGACGCGGGGTCGGCCCACATCCGGATGGGGACCTTCGCACCCGGCACCTCTACATACGACATAGCTCCTCGATTCCCCCGAACATACGGAAAGCGCAAAACCGGTGCCAAGGTCGGCGAACACATCGGCCGACCGGCGTCCTCAGCAGTGCGTGCGGTACACATTGTCTCCATCGGCCGCCTCGGAGCGGCAACCGCTTTTCCGTACCGAAGGGAGCCTGGGACGGTGCGACACAAGGCGTACGTACCCGGCGTCGCACTCCTCGCAGCGCTCGCCGTCGGCTGTAGCGCGGGCGGTGACGGCGACGCGAGCGGCGGTGACAGCAAGCCGGGCGGCCCGACGGTGTCGCCCGCGCCTCCCGGCAAGTACCTGACCCTGCCCGCGCCCTGCCGCGCCGTACCGCGCACGACGCTGGGGGACCTGCTGCCCGGGACGGCGGAGCTGCCGGATGCGCAGCGGGACAAGGTGTTCCGCGGGGTCCCGGCCGTCACGCACGACACCGACCGGAAGGTCGGGTGCGGCTGGAAGTCCGACGCCCCGGACGCCACCCGGAGCCTCTCCGTCGACCTGGAGCGGGTCGTCTCCTACGACCCCGCCGTCAGCGACGACGACCGTGCCGACACGGTCTACGGGAAGAAGGAGCGGGCCGCCGACCTGTCGGCGGCGACGCCTGGACCGGACGCGGAGAAGAGCGCCGGGAAGAGCGGGGAAAGCGGCGAGCCGGACCCGGAGAAGGCGAAGCCGACCCCGTCGGACGGTGCCGCCCCGCCCCCCTCGGCGTCGCCCTCGCCGTCCGGCTCCTCCGCGTCCGCCTCGTCCTCCGCCTCACCGGGCGTCGACGGCGGTGGTGACGGCGGCAGCCCGGCCGACGACCTCCGGCCGCGGGTCCTCGACAACCTCGGAGATGCCGCTTTTCTGGACGATCTGCTCACTCGGGCAGGTTCCACCGCACAGCACCGCACGGTGAGCGTGGTGTTCCGCACATCGAACGTGATCGTGACCGTCCGGTACGCCGAGCAGCCCGTGCTCGTCACCAAAGTGCCCGACAGCAGGGAACTCCAGGAGAAGGCCCAGGCACTGGCCCGGAAGCTGGCCGAGACGCTCAGCGAGTAGCGGCCCCTCCGGGGTGTCCTCCGGCGCCGTTCTGCGGTGCGCGGGGGATCGCGAGGGGGGCGCGGGACGGTCGTCGGCCGTCGTACCGTGGCTGTCCGGAAGATGCCCGCCCCCGACCCGCCGGCCGCCCGACGACCGACCGACGGCCGCCCGACGACCGGCCGAAGACCGACCGACGACCGCCTGACGACGATCCGGGAACCCCCGGTCCGCCCGTCGAGCCCGCCGCGCCACCCGAGTGAAGGAACCATGCACCGTTCAGCTCCGCGTCTGTCCCGCCTCCTCGCCTGCGCCGCCGTCCCGGTGATGCTGGTAGCCGTCGGCTGCTCGTCGGACTCCGGCTCCGGCTCCGACGGCAAGAAGGACGAGGGCTCCTCGTCCGGTTCCCCCAGCGCCGAGCCCTCGGCCTCCGCGGTCGCCCCGGCGAAGTTCTCCGACCTGCCCGACCCGTGCTCGTCCGTCGCGAAGAAGACGGTCGAGAACCTGGTGCCGGACGCGAAGAAGAAGAACGGCACCGCGGGCCGCTCCAACGACCTCTCGATCCGGGGGAACTGCTCCTGGAACGGCCTGGACGACAAGGGCGTGGACGGGTCGCAGTACCGCTGGCTGGACGTCGGCTTCACCCGCTTCGACTCCGACCAGGCGCTCGGCAGCGGTGCCGAGCGGGCCACCGCCGACTACACCAAGCAGGTCGCGCGGGCGAAGGTCGCCGAGGGCGCCAAGAAGATCGCCGCCGAGCCCGCGACGGGGCTCGGCGAGGGCGCCACGGTCGTCACCTACGCCTTGAAGCAGACGGACGAGGACTTCGAGCACGCCACCGTCGTGGCCCGCACGGGCAACGTCGTCGTCACCCTGACGTACAACGGCGCGGGCTACGCGGGCGCGAAGACGCCTTCCGCGTCCGACATCTCCAAGGGCGCCCTGAAGGCCGCGAAGGAGGCCATCGCCGCGGTCGAGGCGAAGGCCGGGTCCGGAGCGACCACGCCTCCGGCGAAGGACGGGGACAAGGCCGGGGACGACGCGAAGAAGGACGACAAGAAGTCCGACGCGTAACCAGCGCCCGCGGCGCGGCCCGAGGGGTGGGCGGCCCGAACTCCCCTGTCGCATAAGCCATTTTGGCGCGGTTCCGGGAAGCGGCCGACGGCCGTCCCGCCCCTCCCCGCGCGCCGGAGCTCGTACGCGTGTGCCAGGCTGTCCCCTCGCCGGGTGCACAGGCCGGGCAGCAGACGCCGGTTGGAGCCGGGCACAGAGGTCGGGGAGGGGATCGCAGGTGGCCGCGATGCAGCTGACGCGCACGCACCGCATACTCATCGGGGTCGTCGTGGCGGGCGCGGTGGTCATCGCCGCGATCGGGTTCGCCGGTTCCTACGCCGCCGTGCGCGAACTCGCGGAGGAGAAGGGCTTCGGGTCGTTCTCCCTGGTCTTCCCGATCGGCATCGACGCGGGCATCTGCGTGCTGCTCGCCCTGGACCTCCTGCTGACCTGGATGCGCATCCCGTTCCCGATGCTGCGTCAGACGGCGTGGCTGCTGACGGCCGCGACGATCGCGTTCAACGGCGCGGCGTCCTGGCCCGATCCACTGGGCACCGCGATGCACGCGGTGATCCCGGTGCTGTTCGTCGTCTCCGTCGAGGCCGCCCGGCACGCGGTGGGCCGGATCGCGGACATCACGGCGGACAAGCACATGGAGGGCGTCCGCCTCACCCGTTGGCTGCTCTCGCCGATCCCGACGTTCAAGCTGTGGCGGCGGATGAAGCTGTGGGAGCTGCGCAGTTACGAGCAGGTCATCAAGCTGGAGCAGGACCGGCTGATCTATCAGGCGCGCCTCCAGGCCCGGTTCGGCCGGAACTGGCGTCGCAAGGCCCCCATCGAGTCGATGATGCCGCTGCGCCTGGCGAAGTACGGCGTCCCGCTCGCCGAGACCGCCCCGGCCGGACTCGCCGCCGCGGGCATCGAACCGGCCCTGCTGCCGCCCGCGCCCGCCGAGATCGAGGGCGACCGTCCGCAGGCCGGGCTGGGCCCCGCCGCGCAGGGCCACCCGGAACTGCCGTACGAGCCGCGCCGGGAGCACGTACAGGGGCCGGAGCACCGGGAGCCCCACGGGCCCCAGCCGCACGGGCCCCAGCACGAGCAGGCCCAGCCCCACCCCCAGCAACAGCAACAGCAACCCGAGCAACAGCAACAGCCTGAGCGGCAGCAACAGCGGGAACAACAGCAGCCCCACCCCGCCTCGCTCCAGAAGCAGGATCCGCCCGCCGCGCCGACCCATGACAGCCCCTGGTTCGCCGCGCAGAAGCTGCCGGACAACGTCCACGAGAGCGCGTACGACCCGCAGTACGTCGAGGGTCTTGAGCCCACCCCGGTCCAGATCCCCGCGGGGCCCGGCCGTACCCGGCCGCTGGGTGACGTCGGCGCCGTCGGCGCGGTGCCGCGCGCCCGCCGAGAGGAGCCGTCCCCCGGTCCTTCGCCCGAGCCGCGGCAGGCGCCCGAGGAGCTGGCCCCCGAAGAGGCCCCGCAGGTGGAGGAGTGGCCCATGGAGGACGCCGACTTCGCCGCGGAGGCGTACGACGTGTTCCGCGCGTACACGGACGAGCAGGGGCAGCATCCGTCCCTGGAGGCCCTGGACATCCACCTGGCCGATGCCCGCAGCATCCGCCACCCGCGCTCCCGGCAGCTGCTCAAGGACCTGATGCCGCAGTTCCGGCGGGCCTACGAGCAGCAGGCGCCCGCCGACCAGAGCGCCTGACCCGGCGCGTCCGTCGTCCGCACCCCGCGCCGTCGCCCGCGTACGCGGAAGGGGCCGCCGCCCAGGAGAAACCCTCCCGGGCGGCGGCCCCTTCGCCGTCCGTACGCCGTTACGCGGCCAGCAGCCTGCGCACCCGCTCCGCGCCGACGGCGAGCAGCAGCGTGGGCAGGCGGGGACCCGTGTCGCGGCTGACGAGCAGGCGGTACAGCAGCGCGAAGAAGGACCGCTGGGCGGCCTTCAGCTCGGGCGTCGGACTGGCGTCGGGCTCCAGCCCGGCCAGCACCTTCGGCACGCCGTAGACGAGCGTGGTGAGGCCGTCCAGCGACCAGTGGGTGTCCAGGCCCGCCAGGAGCAGACGCAGGGACTCGCGGCCCTGGTCGTCGAGCGAGCCGAGCAGGTCCTTGTCGGGCTCGTCGCGGACGATGGTGCGGGCCTCGGCCGGGACCTGGGTGGTGATCCAGTTCTCGGCCCGGTCCAGGCGCGGGCGCGCCTCGTCCAGGGAGGTCAGCGGGTTGTCCGGGTCCAGCTCGCTGAGGATGCGCAGCGTCTGGTCGTCGGCCCCGGCGGTGATGTCGACCACCGAGGCGAGCGTCCGGTAGGGCAGGGGGTGCGGGGTGCTCGGGAGCTGTCCGGCGGCCGTGCTGACGGCGCGGGAGTGCGCGGCGGCGTCGGCGGGCAGCACCGTGCCGTCGGCCACCTTGCGGCCGAGCGAGTCCCACTCGTCGTAGAGCCGCTGGATCTCCTGGTCGAAGGCGATCTTGAACGACTGGTTGGGCCTGCGGCGGGCGTAGAGCCAGCGCAGCAGCGGCGCTTCCATGATCTTCAGCGCGTCGGCCGGGGTGGGGACCCCGCCCTTGCTGGAGGACATCTTGGCCATGCCGGAGATGCCGACGAAGGCGTACATGGGGCCGATGGGCTGGACGCCGTCGAAGACCTCGCGGACGATCTGGCCGCCGACGACGAAGGAGGAGCCGGGCGAGGAGTGGTCGACGCCGCTGGGCTCGAAGATCACGCCCTCGTAGGCCCAGCGCATCGGCCAGTCGACCTTCCACACGAGCTTGCCGCGGTTGAACTCGCTGAGCCGGACCGTCTCGGCGAAGCCGCAGGCGGAGCAGGTGTAGTTCAGCTCGGTGGTGTCGTCGTCGTAGGAGGTGACGACGGTGAGGTCCTTCTCGCAGTTGCCGCAGTAGGGCTTGTACGGGAAGTAGCCCGCGCTGTTGCCGCTGCCGTCGTCCTCGGCGGCGGCGCCGGAGCCCTCGGCGGCCTCCAGCTCGGCCTCGTCGGCCTTCTTCTGCTGCTGCGGCTTCTTGCCGCCCTTGCCCTGGGCCGCGGCCGGGTCCTTCTTCGTGCGGTACCGGTCGAGGACGGCGTCGATGTCCGCGCGGTGCTTCATCGCGTGCAGGATCTGCTCGCGGTAGGTCCCGGCGGTGTACTGCTCCGTCTGGCTGATGCCGTCGTACGCGACGCCCAGCTCGTCCAGGGCGGCCGTCATGGCGGCCTTGAAGTGCTCGGCCCAGTTCGGGTGCGCCGATCCGGCCGGGGCGGGCACCGAGGTGAGCGGCTTGCCGATGTGCTCGGCCCAGGAGGCGTCGACGCCCGGGACGCCCTGGGGGACCTTGCGGTAGCGGTCGTAGTCGTCCCAGCTGATCAGGTGGCGCACGGTGTGGCCGCGGCGGCGGATCTCGTCGGCGACCAGGTGCGGGGTCATGACCTCGCGGAGGTTGCCGAGGTGGATCGGGCCGGACGGGGAGAGCCCGGAGGCGACGACGACCGGTTTGCCAGGCGCACGACGCTCCGATTCGGCGATGACATCGTCCGCGAAGCGGGAGACCCAGTCGGTCTCGGTGCTGGTCTGACTCTCGGCCACGGTCGGCACGTCCTTCTCTCGTTCTGTCGGTTCCCGGTGGGTCACCGGCCATTCTCCCAGCTACCCCCCGTAGCGCGAAAACGGCTTTGCGCCCCGTGGGATACTGGACCGACCCCTCGTACCCCTACGGAAACGGCAGCCCGTCCCATGCCTGAGCCCGGCTCGGTCCCTTCCCTCGCTTCCACGCTCCAGCGGCAGCTGGCGGACGCCCTGACGGCAGCTCTGCCGGAGGCCGGCGCCGCGGACCCGCTGCTGCGCCGAAGCGACCGGGCCGACTTCCAGGCCAACGGCATCCTGGCGCTGGCCAAGAAGCTCAAGGGCAACCCGCGCGAGCTGGCCGCCCAGGTCACCGCCGCCCTTCCGGCGGGTGAGCTGATCCAGGACATCGAGGTCTCCGGCCCCGGCTTCCTCAACATCACCCTCACCGACCGGGCGATCACCGGGACGCTCGCCGCCCGGTCCGCCGACGCCTCGGGCCGCCTCGGTGTGCCGGTGGCCGCGGACGCCGGGCGGACGGTCATCGACTACGCCCAGCCGAACGTGGCCAAGGAGATGCACGTCGGCCACCTGCGGTCGGCGGTCATCGGTGACGCGATGGTCAGGATTCTGGAGTTCACCGGCGAGGACGTCGTCCGGCGGCACCACATCGGCGACTGGGGCACCCAGTTCGGGATGCTCATCCAGTACCTGATCGAGCACCCGGGCGCCCTGGAGCACGAGGGCGGGGCGAGCGACGGCGAGGCGGCGATGTCGACGCTGAACCGCGTCTACAAGGCTTCCCGGGCCCTGTTCGACTCGGACGAGGAGTTCAAGGCCCGCTCCCGGGACCGGGTGGTGGCCCTCCAGGCCGGGGACCCGCGGACGCTGGAGCTGTGGCAGGGCTTCGTCGACGAGTCGAAGATCTACTTCCACTCGGTCTTCGACAAGCTCGACATGGAGGTCCGCGACCCCGACATCGTCGGTGAGTCCGGCTACAACGACATGCTGACGGAGACCTGCCGCATCCTGGAGGAGACGGGTGTCGCCGTCCGCTCCGAGGGCGCGCTCTGCGTGTTCTTCGACGATGTGAAGGGCCCCGACGGCAACAAGGTCCCCCTCATCGTCCAGAAGAGCAACGGCGGCTTCGGCTACGCGGCCACCGACCTCTCCGCGATCCGCGACCGGGTCCAGGACCTCAAGGCCGACACCCTGCTGTACGTGGTGGACGCGCGGCAGTCGCTGCACTTCAAGATGGTCTTCGAGACGGCCCGCCGGGCGGGCTGGCTGAACGAGGACGTCAAGGCCGTGCAGCTCGCCTTCGGCACGGTCCTCGGCAAGGACGGCAAGCCGTTCAAGACCCGCGAGGGCGAGACGGTCCGGCTGGAGGACCTGCTGGACGAGGCGGTCGAGCGGGCGACCGCGGTCGTCCGGGAGAAGGCCGCGAAGGTGGGCCTGTCCGAGGAGGAGATCACCGAGAACGGCCGGTACGTCGGCGTCGGGGCCGTGAAGTACGCGGACCTGTCGACCTCCGCCGTGCGGGACTACAAGTTCGACCTGGACCAGATGGTGTCGCTGAACGGCGACACGTCGGTGTACCTCCAGTACGCGTACGCGCGTATCCAGTCGATCCTGCGCAAGGCGGGGGACGCGGTCCCGGCCGCCCACCCGGAGCTGGCGCTGGCCCCGGCGGAGCGCGCGCTCGGGCTGCACCTGGACCAGTTCGGCGAGGTGCTGGCGGAGGTCGCCGCCGGCTACGAGCCGCACAAGCTGGCGGCGTATCTGTACCAGCTGGCCTCGCACCTGACGACGTTCTACGACCAGTGCCAGGTCCTCAGCCCGGACAACGCGCCCGAGGTCGTGGAGAACCGGCTGTTCCTGGTCGGCCTCACCGCCCGGACCCTGCACCAGGGCATGGAGCTGCTCGGCATCCGGACGCCCGAGCGGCTCTGAGAGCACCGGCTGTACGTACGAGACCGGCCCCGGCACCTGCGGAACAGGTGCCGGGGCCGGTCTCGTCTCGTATCTAGGACCTACGGCGTCACTGCGGGCGGCCCAGGGCCCAGCCCGAGACGTCCGCGAGCCGTCCGCGCCACAGGGGCAGCGAGATGGCGCTCATGGACCCGGTGATCAGCGTCACGTCCCGCAGGTGGATCCAGCGCGGCAGCCGGGCGCCCTCCGCATCCCCCTCGTGGGCGTGCAGTTCCCGTACGCCCTGGTCGACGGTCTCGGGGAACTCGGCGAGCAGGTTGGCGCCCTCGCCCTCGACCTGCCGCAGGCTCCGGGCCCACTCGGCCTTCCACTGCTCGTGGCCGATGGCGTCCCCGTGCAGCAGGCCGCCGGGGTGGGTGAGGGTCAGCGGCAGACCGGCGCGCGGGTCCTCGTCGAGGAGCTGGATGAGCAGCTGGAGCTGGAGGTCGGGCAGAGGCTCGGTGATCACCGCGGCTGCCGGTGCCGATGAGGTGTCGGCGGAGACGCTCATGGACCCTTCCCTTCGTATGACGGTCGACGTGACTGCTCTGCCCATCTGCCCGGTCAGCCCCGTCGCACACCCGGCGCGGACGGCTCAGAGGTAGCGGCGGATCGGCACCACGGCCGCTTCCCGGACCCGCTGGACGACGTCGCGCCGCCTCCAGCGGGCGCCCTCGATGAGGACGCTCTTCTCGCGGTCCTCGTCGAAGTGCTCGTCGAGGGCGTCGGTGAAGTCGCAGTCCATCACCGCGAGCATGACCTCCTCGTCGTGCTCGAAGGAACGCCGGTTGAAGTTGGTGGAGCCGATGAGCGCGGCGACCCGGTCGATGGTGACCGTCTTCGTGTGCATCATCGTCGGCTGGTACTGGTAGATCTTCACCCCGCACGCGGTGAGCTGTTCGTAGTACCGCTGTCCGGCGAGCTGGCAGACCCGCTTGTCGGTGTGCGGGCCGGGCAGCAGGATCTCCACCTCGACGCCGCGCCGGGCGGCGTCGCAGAGCAGGCCGGTGAAGTAGTCGTCGGGTGCGAAGTAGGCGGTGGTGAGGCGGATGCGCTCCTCGGCCGATTCCAGGACGACCCGCATCAGGGTCTGCATGTCCTGCCAGCCGAAGGAGGAGGAGCCGCGGACGACCTGGACGACCGCGTCGCCGTGCTGGTCGCTGGGGACGAACCGGTCCCGCTCGTCGAACAGCTCGTCCTGGCACTCGGCCCAGTTCTGCGCGAAGGCCGCGGCCAGGCCGTCGACCGCGGGGCCCTGGACCTGGACGTGGGTGTCGCGCCACTCGTGCTCGTTGCGCGCGTCGCCGCACCACTCCTCGGCGATCCCGACGCCGCCGGTGAAGGCGATGGACTCGTCGGTGATGAGGACCTTGCGGTGGCAGCGGTGGTTCTGCTTGAGCGGCGAGAGGTAGAGCGGCTTCCTGAACCAGGCCACGGTCACCCCGGCCTCGTCCATCACGTCCAGCTGGCCCTTCTCGATCAGCCGGGAGCCGAAGCCGTCGAGCATCAGCCGCACCCGCACCCCGGCGCGGGCCCGCTCGGCGAGGGCCTCGGCGAACTCGTGGGCGATGTCACCGCGCCAGTAGACGAAGGTCATCATGTCGATGGTGTGCTCGGCCTCGCGGATCGCCTTCAGCATCGCGCCGAAGATCGCGTCGCCGTTGCGGAGCGGGATGAGCGCGTTGCCCTCGGTGGCCGCGATGCCGATGAGCCGTTCCAGCCGGCGTCTGAGCCGACGGGAACGTTTCTCGCACACGTCTGGGTCGAGATCGGCCCGCGGGGAGACCGCCGTGCGGGCGTTCGGGATCTGCCCGGCTTGCTCGGAGGCTTCGGCTATTCCTGACATGGCTATCGGTCACCTGGGGTTCGGGGGCGGGGCCGCCCGCCGCTCCGGCACACGGCCGCAGCGGCCCGGGCGGCCAGGGCCTCGCAGACTGTACTCCCGGGTCACCTGGGTGGCGGACCCGGCAGTCGACGCTGTCGAGAAATCACGTGTGCCCCGCCGGAATCCCGCCAACCCCCACCCTCCAGCGACTATGGTTAGGCTAACCTAACTAACGGCTCGTCCCCGGAGGACCCGTTGACGTCAGCGCCCCCGCTCGCCCCGCCCGTCGCCGATGGCACCGCCCCGGCCACGCCCCGCGCGTCCGCCCCCCTTCTCCCCGGCGAGACCGCCCCGCGCACCACCGGCGCGGCCGCCCCGCACACCACCGGTGGAGCCTCCGCGCTCGTCACGGGCGGGACCCCCTCGCTCATCACCAGCGAGGCCCTGCCGCTCGGCGGCCACCTGGTGCACCTGCCCGCCGCCCCGCCCGCCGGCCTCGCCACCGCGACCGCCGTCGTCCGCGACCACCTGACCCGGCTCGGCGCCCGCTTCGGCCCCGCCGAGGCCCCCTGGCGCCACGCCGGGCCCGGAGCGGCCCCGGCCCGCGACCGGTACGCCACGGCGGGCCCGGAGACGGTCATCGGGCTCGGCGGACCGCTCCCCGGCCTGGGCACCGACCTGACGCTGCGGGGCTGGCCCGCCGGGGACGCCTCGCCCTTCGACGAGACGACCGCCCAGGCCGCGACCGGGCTCATGGCCCTCCACGGCCGGGCCAACGGCGGCCCCCGCCCACTCGGCCTCGACTACCTCTCCACCCTCGCCGGGGTCGCCGCCACCCAGGCCCTGCTGGCCGCCGCCCTCTCCGGCCTGCGCGCCACCCCGGTCCGCTCGGTGCGGCTCAGCGTGGCGGAGACGGCCCTGTTCTCCCTCGGCCCGTACGTGGCCGCCGCGACGGCCGACGGCGGCCCCGAGGAGGTCGACAGCCCGCCCTACCGCCGGACCGCCCGGCCCCCGTTCGTCTCGGCCGACGGCGTCCGGTTCGAGGTGGAGGCGCTCGACGTCCAGCCCTGGCGCGACTTCTGGAAGGCGGCCGGAGCCCCCGCCAAGGACATCGCGAACAGCTGGCGCTCCTTCGCCGCCCGCCACGCCCGCGCCGCGTCCCCGCTGATCACGACGCTCGCCCAGAGCGCCGCCCGCCACTCCTACGCCGATCTCCAACTCCTCGCCGAGCGGACCGGGATGGGCCTCTGCGCCCTGCGCACCCTCGCCGACCGCCGGGCCGACGACGACGTACGGCACGACGACGACCCCTGGGAGCTGCGCGAACTGTCCCGGGACGAGGGCCACCCGGCCGCCCCGCACCGGGAGCCGCCCCCCGGCGCGCTACCGCTCCCGCTCACCGGCCTCACTGTCGTGGAGTCCACCCGGCACCTCCAGGGCCCGTTCGCCACCTCCGTACTCCGCGCGCTCGGGGCGCACGTGATCCGGATCGAGCCCCCGGGCGGCGACCCGGCACGCGGGGCGGCGCCCCTGGCCGCAGGCGTCTCCGCCCGGTACGCGACGCTCAACGCGGGCAAGGAGGTCCGCGAGGCCGACATCCGGACGGCGGCGGGCCGCCGCGCCGTCGCGGAGGCCGTGGCGGACGCCGATGTCTTCCTGCACAGCTGGGACCCGGGCGAGGCGGCCCGGCTCCGGCTCGACGACGAGGACCTGGCCCGGGTCAACCCCCGCCTGGTCTACGCGCGGGCCGCCGCCTGGGACCGCGCCCCCGGTGAACAGCGCCCGCCGGGCACCGACTTCATGGTCCAGGCCTGGTCGGGCGTCGCCGATACCGTACGGACCCCGGACGGCGGTCCTGCCCCGTCCCTGGTGACCCTGCTGGACATCCTGGGCGGCCACCTGGCGGCCGAGTCCGTACTGGCCGCGCTGCTGGCCCGGACGTCCGGCGCGGCGAGCGGACGGCTGCGCGTCGACACCTCCCTGCTCGGGGCCTCCCGCGTGCTGCTGAGGCCCCAACTGCGCGGACTGGACGAGCTGTCGGCGGCCGACCGGCAACCGGTGGCACCACTCGTCGCCCCGACCGCCGACGGGCTGATCGCGATCGGAGGAGCAGCCGGAGAGGCGGCCGGAGGGGCAGCCGCCAGGGCGTTCGCGGGGCCGTCGGGAGAACCGGCCGGAACTCCCCCCGCCACGCTGGCCACCGCCCCCACCGCCGCCTGGCTCAAGCACTTCCACGCGGCCGGGGTCCCCGCCCGCGACGTGGTCACCGACCTCGCCGGACTCCCCAAGGACCCGGCGTTCGCACGGAACTTCACCCACGACGGCTGCGCCCGGCCCACACCCCCCTGGAGCTTCTCGTGAGCCCCACGACGACCGCCCCCGCACGCGCCCACGCTGCTGACCACGGAGGAGCTGTCCCGGGGCTACGCGCCACCGGCTCACGTCGCACGGCTACCGACTCGCTTTGTGGAGACGCCGGTTCACCTCGTGGAGCCGCCGGTTGACCTCGTGCGCCCGCCGGTTCGCCCCGGGTGCCTACCGGTTCACCTCGTGCGGCTCCCACTTCACCTCGTCGTTCATGTACGTGTACGCGGGCCGCCCCCGCATCCCGCTGGTGCGGAACGGCTGCCCGGCGTCGTCGATCCGCAGCGTCCCCTCGCGCCCGCCGCTGCTCCACTTCAGCTCCAGATACCAGCTGACGTCGTAGCCGACGGACTTCATGTCGAGGTTGAAGACCTCCACGTCCTCGGAGGTGACCTTGAACGGGAAGGGCCGGGCCGGGAGCGTCGTGTCGCCCTGCGTCCCGGGTACGGGGGTGACGACCGGGTGCCCCGCGTCGAGGTCGGAGACGAACGTCTGGGGCGAGATACCGCTGCCGCAGCCGTTCCCCATCAGATAGGCCGACCAGGGCAGCGGCGCCTTGCGGGACACCACGCGCACGTACAGGCCCTTCAGCACGACGGCCTCGCGCGCGGTGCCCTGCACGGTCAGCTGAAGCAGCGTGTTCCCGCCCTCCACCCCGCCGTACTTCCGCGCCCAGCCGCGCCGGTCCTGCGGCGGGGGCGGCGGATCGACGCCCTCCGGCCCCCGGTTCAGCAGGTAGAACTGACCGCAGGGCTCTTCCCAGTTGTACGAGGAGATGGTGACGGCCGGAGGCGCGCCGAGCCCCGTACCACCGCCCTCGGGCCCCCGCGCCCCGCCCGCCGCACCGGCCTGCGCCGAGGTTGCGGCCGACGGCTCCCCCGGCGACGCGGACGGCGACGGGGGGACCGACGAGCCGGAGGGCCGCGGCGCGGCGGACTCCGGCGCCCCGGGCGGTGCGGTGTCCCCGGCCTCCCGCCCGCCCCGGGCCGCCGCGTCGGCGCCGCCCTCGGCCCCCGTACCGGGCCCGACGAGGTCGGCGGCGACGACGGTGGTGGGCACGAGGAGCGCGGCGACCCCGGCGGCGGCCAGCAGCACCCGGGTACGCCGCGAGAGCCGGGCCCACCGGGAGCGGGGGTCTCCGGGGCCGGGCACACCGGTGGGCGCGTCGGTGACGACGGAGGAGGGTGCGGAATCGGCGGAGGGTACGGGGTCGGGCTCCGCAGCGGGCGCAGGCACAGAGGCAGGGGCAGGCGCAGAGACAGGGGCAGGGGCAGGGGCACGGTCGGGGTCAGTCCCAGCCGCAGCCCCAAGTCCGGCCCCGGCTCCTGCTCCGGCTCCGCCTCCACCCCCGCCCGCCCCAGCCGTCGGCCGTCGCCGGGCCGCCTCGGCGACGATCCAACGCCGGTGCACCTCCACCAGTTCCTCGCCCGTCGCCCCGCAGAGCCGCGCCAACCGCTCGACGGGGGCGTACTCGTTCGGCACGGCATCACCGTTGCAGTACCGGTGCAGGGTGGACGTGCTGACGTGCAGTCGCCCCGCGAGAACCCCGTAGCTGCGCCCCGACCGGTCCTTCAGTTCCTTCAGCAGGGCCGCGAAATGCTCGGCCTCCGGCGTCGCCACGACGGCTTTCCCCTCCCTCTTCCATCCCGGAACGGCGTTCCAGGGACGCGGAATTCCCGCAGGTCACCGTATGCGTAGACGTTCCAGCGTCCCCAATGGTTCGCCAGACGTTGCGGCCGGAATCAGCCAACCCACAAGCTCGGACCGAGCCACAGCACCACGGCTTCACCGATCACGTCCGACGCACCCGACGCACCCAACACGCTGATCACACGGGGAGTACCGCCACCATGCGCATCAACCGCATCCGCACCACCGCCCTCGCCGCCACCACCCTCGCGGCCGCCCTGTCGCTCACCGCCTGCGGGGGCGACGGCCAGGCCATGGGGACCAAGTCGGCCGGCTCCGTCGAGATCGCGCCCCCCGCGGCGACGAACACCGGCGACGAGGCGACGAGCACCGACGACAAGGCCCGGTCCGAGGGCCCGGGGACAGGCGCGGCCGAGACGCAGACCGTCGCCGCCGAGAGGAAGCACGCGGGCGGCAACGCCAGCAACCAGAACAAGACGTCGGAGACCGCGGCGAACGCCGGGGCGGCGGCCTCGATCCCGGCCTGCACGCCCAAGAACTCCACGGTGAAGGTCTCCAAGGTGAGGCGCCCGATCAACCACCTGCTGCTCACGGTGACGAACACCGGCTCGAAGGACTGCGCCGCGTACCACGCGCCGTTCCTCCGCTTCGACAACGCGCAGGCGGTGTACCCGATCCTCGATGACAGCAGGCCGCAGGCGGTCGTCGTGCTCTCGCCCGGCGAGAAGGCGTACGCGGGCATCGGGCTCCGCGGCCAGCCCGGCGAGGGCGAGCCGGTCAAGAGCGACAACCTCGGCGTGATCATGGTCGGCAAGAACAACAAGCCCACCAGCGAGGCCACGCTGAAGCTCCCGGCGGAGACCTACACGGACCACCTGGGCTTCGTCACCTACTGGCAGTCGGACGTCGAGACCGCACTGATGTTCTGAGCCGCGGAGACCCTTCCGGAAACACCTCAGGCCACCGCCTGACCTGCCGTAACCCTGCGCGGCCCGTACAGATTTGTTGTACGGGTCGCGCAGGCGTGAAGTGGGTTCCGGGGTGGGAGTGGGAACCGTATGCACCCCAGAAAGCGACAGCGTAAGAACGCGTCGACCATGAAGCTCGTGGGCAAGCTCCTGGCCCGGTTCCGCACCGAGGCGGGCGTGACCCAGGTCGAACTGGCCCGAGCCACAGGCGTTCAGGAGGACTTGATCGCCTCCATCGAGCAGGGCAGACGCTCGCTCGTGCCGGATCTGGCGGAGACGATCGACGATCTGCTGGACACCAAGGGGGCGTTGTCGACAGCGGTCGACAACATGCCGGAGTACGACCTGATCCCGCTGTGGGCCGAGCACTACCTCAACATGGAGCACGAGGCGCTGGCGCTCTCCTGGTACGACAACCAGGTCATCCCGGGGCTGCTCCAGACGAAGGCGTACGCGGACGCGGTGTTCAGCAACAAGATTCCGGTCTACAGCCCGGAGGAGGTCGAGACGCAGACGGTGACGCGGCTGCAACGCCAGCAGATCCTGGACCGGAAGAAGCCGCCGACGATCAGCATGGTGATGTGGGAGCCGGTGCTGATGATGAGACTGACCTCGGACGAGGACCACCGGGAGCAGTTGCGCCACCTCTACGCGATGGCTCAACTCCCGGGCGTCTGCCTCCAAGTGCTCCCGCTGGACAGCAGGGCCCATGCGAGTCTCGACGGACCCTTCACTCTCCTGGAGACCCCGGACCACCAGCACATCGCCTACTCCGAGACCCAGCGCGGCAGCCACCTGATCTCGGACCGGAACGAGATCAGCATCCTCGCCCAGAAATATGCGATGCTGCGAGCCCAGGCGCTCACCCCGCTGGAGACCCTGCGCCTGCTGGCCCGTTTACTGGGAGAGACATGAGCACCGCACTGAACTGGTTCAAGTCGAGCTACAGCGGCAGCGAGGGCGGCCAGTGTCTCGAAATCGCCTACACCTGGCGGAAGTCGAGCTACAGCTCCGATGAAGGCGGCGCCTGCCTCGAAATCGCCTACGACTGGCAGAAGTCGAGCCACAGCAGCGACGAGGGCGGGCAGTGCGTCGAGATCGCCGCGCACCCCGCCGCCGTCCACGTCCGCGACTCGAAGGACATCGAGGGCCCGACGTTCACCGTCGCCCCTGCGGCCTGGTCGGCGTTCGCCGCCTACGCGGCCACCGCCTGACCCTCACCCGCACCCCTGCTCAGCACCGCAAGCCTCATCCCCGGACCGTCTCGTAACGGAGCATCGCGACCCCGTTCCCGAAGGTCCGGGTCTCCACCAGCCGGAGCGTCTGCCGCTCCTCGCTGTCCCGGAAGAAGCGGCGGCCCCGGCCGAGGATGACGGGGTGGACGTAGACCCGGTACTCGTCGATCAGATCGGCCTGCCGGAACGACTCAAGCAGGTCCGCGCCGCCGACCGCCAGGTCCCCCGAAGCGGCGTCCCGCAGACCGCGCACCTGCTCGGGGGCGACCTCATGGAGCAGGGTCGCGTTCGGCCCCACGCTCTCCAGCGTCCGGGAGAAGACGAACTTCGGCGTGTCCCGCCAGATGCCCGCGAATTCGGCCATCGGCCCTTCGTTGGCCGGGTCCTGGTCGGCGGTCGGCCAGAACTCCTCCATCAGCTCGTAGGTGACGCGCCCCTCGACGAAGCCGCCCATGGTCCGGAAGTAGTCGTTGAAGTGCTGGTGCACTTCCTCGTCCACGGTGTGCCAGTCGATGTCGTGGTCGGGCCCCTCGAAGAATCCGTCGAGGGAGAGCGAGATGGACGTGATGATCCTGTTCACGGCGGCTCCTGCCGGATCGGCCCGGCCCTCGGTGACCGGGCAGCGCGCAACGGGCCTCGACCATACGTCTCCCAGGGCCTGCGGCCCCGGTCGCCGGGCCCGCCGTCACCGGACCGGCCGCTGCCCGGGGCGTTGTCAGTGGTGCCGCCTAGGCTCCCCTCCATGGCGACGCTTCCGAATCCTCTGCCCGATCTGGCGACCTCCGGCCTGGATCTCCCGCCCGGCTCCCTGGTGGACGCCACGCTGGACGGCACCTGGCACGAACCCCTGCTGTGGTACGCGGACGGCCCGGCCGCCCCCGCCGACTGGACGGCCCTCGGCGCGGCCGGGCGGCGGCTCGGGCTGCTGCCGGTCCTGGTCAGCGGCGGGGCGCGCGACCAGTGGCCCGAGGCGTGGGACCTGTGCCCGGACGCCACGTCGTATCCGGGCGACCACGACCCGGACGAGGTGCTCGCGGGGTACTGGTCGGACTACGCGGCGGACGAGGTGGCGGCCGACGGGCCCGCCGCCGCGGCGGACGAGGGCGAGGATGAGGACGAGGACGACCTGTGGCCCGGCCTCGCCCCCGTTCCCGCCCAGGCGGCCCGCGTCGGCGCGGACGAGGCGGCGGCGGGGCTGGTGGGTGTGCTCACCGCGGATCCGGACGGCTGGCCCGGCGGGACCCGGATGGCGCTCGTCCCGGCCCGGCGCAGCGCGGACATACCAGCGGCGATCGGCTGGTCGGGCCCGATGAACCACGAGGGGGACGTGGCCCGGCTCTGCGCGGTGCTCCGCTCCTGGGAGGAGCGCTACGACGCGCGGGTCGTGGTGCTCGGCTTCGACACCCTGCTCGTCTCCGTGGGCCGCCCGCCCACCACCCTGGAGGAGGCCCGTGCCCTGGCCGCCGAGCACTACGCCTTCTGCCCGGACAACATCGACCAGTCCCCGCCGTACGATCTCGACGTCTACGCGCAGAAGGCACTGCTGAACCAGGAAGCGTGGTCGTTCTGGTGGGACTGAACACGGACCTCAGCACGATCAAGGCCTGGTGGCGCACGCTCGGCGGCGACGGCTTCGCCGTCCTGCCTCCCCCGACCAGGGGCCGCTACACCCAGTCAGACGGCCATGAGGACGCGGCGGAGATGTTCGCGACCCGAGGCCTCGCGACCGACACCTCCTTCGCGTACTGGCACTGGCAGTCCCACGACGCTTTCGACCGCTCCGGCGACCTGCGGGGCGCGCTGTATCTGCACTGGGGCGGTGACCACGCCACGGTCGCCGCGGGCCTCGGCGAAGGACCTCCCGGCTACCGGATCGTCAACGGCGGCCCCCGGGGCGCCTTCCAGCTGGACCGGGTCACGGCGACGGACGACGACGGGCTGCCCGACCCCCAGGACCCTTCAGGGGTACGCCAGTTGCTGGGCCGCCTCGACGAGCCCCGCAGCCGCAGCACCCGGGCCGTGGAGTACGACCCGCTGACCGCCGCCGAGGAACGCTGGCTGCACGAGCGGCTGTCGGGGCCGGACCCCGTGGACCTGGCCGCCGCCGCCCGCTTCGCCGTCCCGCTGGAGCACCGGCGGGCGCTGACCCCCGACGAGGCGGCGCGACTGCTGGCCGCCTGGCGGGAGGAGTACGCCGGGCGGCTCGCGGCGTGGAGCGGCTGGCGCCCCGTGCTGGACGCGCTGCTGCGCCAGGAGCACCCGGCCGCCCGTGAGGTGGCCGCCGAGCTGGGGTCCGAGGCGTCCTACGCCCTCGCCGCGCACCCGTCCCCGCGCTCGCTGGAGCTGCTGCGCACCTGGGCGCTGACCGGTGACGACGGTGCCGTAGCCGGCTGGTTCCGCGTCCACCGGGCCCTGCGCGAACCGGACCCGGTCGAGGCGGCCCGCACGCTCTCCGAGGAGCTGACGGCCCGTACCGCGCCCGAGACCGCGCAGACCGCCCTCCTGCGGGCGCTGCGGGAAGCCGTCACGGACGAGCCCGACACCCGCCGCTCCGCCGCCGACGCGTTCTCCCCGCTGCTCCTCACCACCATCCGGTTCACCACGGACGAGCGGCTGCCGCGCCCGCTGCGGGTCGCCGCCGCGAAGGCGGCCACCGACACCACCGCCCGGGTGCGCGAAGCGGCCGCCCGGCTCACCGGCGACGCGGGGGCGGAGCGGGACGGCCAGGCGGCCGACGCGCTGGCCGCCGTCGAGCGCTACGAGGCCGCCCGGGACGGCCTCCTCGCGGGCACCGGCCCCGACCTGGACGGATACGAGGGCGGCCTCGGCGACATCTACCACCGTTACCGCACGCTCTCCCCCGACGACGTGCGGTGGCTGCGCGACCGGCTGGCCGACCCGGCCACCGGCGTCCAGGGCGTCGCGTTCTGCCTGGAGCTGCTCCACGCCCATGGCGAGGGCACCGAAGCGGACCTGGTCGCCCTCCTCCCCCGCTGGAAGAAGGAGCTGACCAAGCAGTACCGCACCACGTACACCGAGTGGCGCCACCCGATGGTCACCCTGACCTGCCTCGCCCAGGACCTGGGTCACCCGGCCACCGCGGCGATGCTGGCTTGGTGGGCGAAGCCCAAGCCGCTCTGGAAGGAGCCCGTCCGGCTGCTCACCCACCTGGGAGCGCCCGACGAGGCGAAGGCCGCCGAGCTGTGGGAGTTCGTCGCCTCCGGAGACCACGACACCGGCCACCTGATGACCTGGGTGCTGCTCCGGGCCCGGCTGGACGGCGTCCACCCCCTGCACGTCGCCGACGGGCTGATCGGGCAGCCGAGCGTCCGCCCGTACGTCCTGCACCGGGTGCTGATCGGCGTCGCCGACCCCGCCCAGCCGCTCTGGCACTACGCGATCGACCCACGCTCGCACGGCTGGTGGCACCGTGCCAAGGAGGTCGCGGACCACCCCGGCCTCACCCCCGCGGCCCGCGCGGTCGGCATGAAGGCGGCCCGCGAGCACTACGTCACGCGCTACCCGGACCAGGTGCGCCCCGTCCTCACCGAGGGCGAGGTGAACGAGGCCCGCGCCTGGCTGGCGGCCCGCGCCGACCGGCCGGAGGCGGACTGAGCCCGCACCGGGGAGGGTGCGGACCGGGCCCGCACCCTCCCGTGGACGGCGGCCCCGGCCCCGGAGGCGTCCGCCACCGTGGGGGGCACTTTCGTAGCATTCATGGCACAGGTCGACCGGCTCCGGCAGGCCGACTGGCCCTGACAGAAAGTGTCCACCCCCATGAACGACACGCACCCCCAGGCCACGGAGGCGGCTTCAGCGGCAGCCGAGGCCGCCGAACGCCTGATAGCGGAGTTCCGCGCCCTGCCTCCGGGCAGCGACCGCAAGCGCGAGATCATCACCGAGCTGGACGCGAACGCCCAGGCGCTGCCGTTCCTCGTCTCGGTCGTCGCGGACCCCGCCGAGTACGACCTGGCCCGCGTCGAGAGCGCCACCGTGCTGCGCGTGTGGCCCCCGGCCGACCCGGCCCTGCGCCACGAGGCGGGCCGCGCGCTGCTCACCGCGCTGCGCGCCCCGGAGGAGGACCTGGTCCGCCAGTACGCGGCGATGTCCCTGGCCCCGTACACCGGCGACCCGGTCGTCGCCACGGTCTTGGACACCACCGCACGGGCCGACGAGGACCCGCTCGTACGGGACAGCGCCCGCTTCTCCCTCCAGGAGGCCCACCGCCTCCAGAGCGCGGGCGCCTGCGCCCCCTGATCACCCGGCCGCCACCGGTCACGCCTCACCGATCAGGCGCCTTCCCGGCCGGGCGCCTTCCCGGCCGGGCGCCTTCCCGGCCGGGCGCCTTCACGGTCAGGCTCCCCGCCGCCGACCTGGTCCGCCGCCGTCAGTCCGGCGGGTCGGCCCCCGTGGGCAGCGGCGGTTCCGCCTCGACGCGCCGCCACTCCTCGTCGGTCAGCACCCGGGAGCGCAGCAGGAAACGGACTCCCTCGGGGGCCTCCAGCGAGAAGCCGCTCCCGCGCCCCGGCACCACGTCGACGGTGAGGTGGGTGTGCCGCCAGTAGACGTACTGGTCGGCGCTCATCCAGAACGGCGCGTCCCCGGCGACCCGGCCCAGCAGGACGTCCGAGCCGCCGACCCGGAACTCGCCGCGCGGGTAGCACATCGGGGCGCTGCCGTCGCAGCAGCCGCCGGACTGGTGGAACATCACCGGCCCGTGCTGGGCCACCAGCCGCCGCACCAGATCCTCCGCGGCCCCGGTCAGCTCCACCCTGGCGGTCCGCGCGGCCATCAGAAGAACCCGAGCTTCTTCGCCGAGTAGGACACGAGCAGGTTCTTGGTCTGCTGGTAGTGGTCGAGCATCGACTTGTGGTTCTCGCGGCCGATGCCGGACTTCTTGTAGCCGCCGAAGGCCGCGTGCGCCGGGTAGGCGTGGTAGCAGTTGGTCCACACCCGCCCGGCCTTGATCTCCCGGCCCATCCGGTAGGCGGTGCCGCCGTCCCGGGTCCACACGCCCGCGCCGAGTCCGTAGAGCGTGTCGTTGGCGATCTTCAGCGCCTCGTCGACCGAGTCGTACGTCGTCACCGACACCACCGGGCCGAAGATCTCCTCCTGGAAGATCCGCATGTCGTTGGTGCCGCGGAAGATGGTCGGCTCGATGTAGTAGCCGTCCTCGAAGCCGTCGACCGTGCGGCGGCCCCCGCCGGTGACCAGCTCCGCCCCCTCCTTCTTGCCGATGTCGATGTAGGAGAGGATCTTCTCGTACTGGTCGTTGCTGGCCTGGGCGCCGATCATGGTCGCCGGGTCCAGCGGGTCGCCGCCGACGATGGCCCTGGTGCGCTCCAGGCAGCGGGCCATGAAGTCGTCGTAGACCGAGGAGTGGATCAGGGCCCGCGAGGGGCAGGTGCACACCTCGCCCTGGTTGAGGGCGAACATCACGAAGCCCTCGACGGCCTTGTCCAGGAAGTCGTCGTCGGCGGCCATGACGTCGGGCAGGAAGATGTTGGGGCTCTTGCCGCCCAGCTCCAGCGTGACGGGGATGATGTTCTCGCTCGCGTACTGCATGATCAGACGGCCCGTGGTGGTCTCGCCGGTGAACGCGACCTTGGCCACCCGCGGGCTGGAGGCCAGCGGCTTGCCCGCTTCGACGCCGAAGCCGTTGACGACGTTCAGCACCCCCGGCGGCAGGAGGTCGGCGATCAGCTCGACGACCTTCAGCAGGCTGACCGGGGTCTGCTCGGCCGGTTTGATGACCACGCAGTTCCCGGCGGCCAGGGCGGGCGCCAGCTTCCACGCGGCCATCAGGATGGGGAAGTTCCACGGGATGATCTGGGCGACCACGCCCAGCGGCTCGTGGAAGTGGTAGGCGATGGTGTCGGCGTCGATCTCGGCGATGCTGCCCTCCTGCGCGCGGATCACCCCCGCGAAGTAGCGGAAGTGGTCGACGGCCAGCGGGAGATCGGCGGCGAGCGTCTCGCGGACCGGCTTGCCGTTCTCCCACGTCTCGGCGACGGCGAGCTGTTCGAGGTTCGCCTCGATCCGGTCGGCGATCTTGTTGAGGATGTTGGCCCGCTCGGTCGTGGACGTCCGGTTCCACTTCGGCGCGGCGGCATGGGCCGCGTCCAGGGCCAGTTCGACGTCCGGGGCGGTGGAGCGGGCGACCTCGGTGAAGACGCCGCCGGTCACCGGTGTCGGGTTCTCGAAGTACCGGCCGTCGGCCGGGGCGACCCAGTCGCCACCGATGAAGTTGTCGTAGCGGCGGTCGAAGCTGACGATGCTGCCCTCGGTTCCGGGCTGCGCGTACACCATGGCGGCTCTCCTCGGCAGGACGATGGCGTGGCCACGGCGGCCCGTACCACCGTGACGCATCTCACTGTGGCAGCCCGAGGTTGGCGGGAGGTTGGCGTCCTGCGTACGGCCCCGGCACGGCACCGGGCCATCCGCCCGCGTGCGCCCGCGTGCGCCCGCGCACAGCTTCGGCGCGCACAGCCCGTATGTGCACGCGCCCATCCCGTCCCTGGGCGGACCGCCCCGGCCCGGGGTGCTGCCGGGCCGTCTCAGTCCAGGGCGCTGCTGAGCCGCCCGGCCGCGAGGGCGCGTCTGGCGTCCGCCGGGTCCAGCAGCCGCAGGGCGTGCTCGTGCACCTCCGCGTCGTAGGGCGCCCTGGCCCCGTAGCTCAGCGCGTGCTCGGGCCGCGCGCTGGCCAGGACGGCCTGGCGCACGGCCACCGTGGTCCGCGTGCGCCACGCGACGATGCCGGGGGCCTCGGACCGCGGCAGCAGCGGCCCCCGGTAGAGGCGCAGCGCGTCCGCCGTGTCACCGCGCTCCAGGGCCCGCAGCAGTGCGACCGCGTCGCAGGCGACCGGGACGGTGAGGGCGTAGCGCCGGGGAGCGATGCCGCCGCCGAGGACGCGGCGCAGATGGGAGATCTCGGCCTTGAGCGTCGACACGCTCACGAGCCGGCCGCCGTAGAGGGCGTCGCGCAGGCCCTCGGAGGTGAAACCGTCCGGTTCGAGCGCGAGCAGGGTGAGGATCTCCAGCTGACGGGGGCGCAGCGACAGCGGGCGGCCGCCGTAGGAGGCTTCCTCGGCGCCGAGGCCGGTCAGCCTCACCGCCGCGGTGTCCCCGGACGGTGCGGGCGGTTCGGCGCGCAGCCGGGTCTCGACGGCGGACACCAGCGAGCGCACGGTGGACATGGCCAGCGGGTGCGAGCGGTCCCAGGTGGTGGACATGTCCAGCACGCCGAGCATCCGCCCGTCCGGCGCGCGCACCGGCGCGCAGTAGCAGACCCAGCCGTGCAACGCGCTCACCAGGTGTTCCGCGGAGAACACGGTGCTGGGGCGCCCGGTGCGCAGGGCCAGGGACAGGGCGTTGGTGCCCATGGCGCTCTCGTCCCACCGGCCGCCGGGCGCGAAGTTGACGCGTTCGGCCCGCCGGCGCATCGCCCGGCCGCCGCAGGTCCACAGGATGGTGCCGGAGGCGTCGGTGACCGCCGTGACGAACCCGGCGTCGTCGGCGATGCCGCGCAGGGCGTCGGACAGGTCCTCCAGCGGGCGGCGCAGCGGCGAGCGGGCCCAGCGTTCGTGGACCGGGCCGTCCCGCGTCGCGGGGGCGCTGCCCGTACCGGGGTCGACGCAGACCAAGGACCGGGCCCACGACTCACCGACCTCGGTGCTCAGGGCTCCCGCGTCCGGCAGCGGTCCGCTTCCCGCGCGCATCGCCGGAACCCAGCGCGACCACTCCCCCTCCAGCACCGCTCTGCGCCGCCGGAGGTCATCGTCTGCCAGCATGCCCTTCCCCTGTCATCCAACGGGGGCGGAGCCCCATTGTCCTGCCGATCGCCGTCGGGCGCACCCGTGCGGCAACAGGGAATTCCCACCACCGCACGGACGGAAGACGCACCGGAAGCTGCACGGAGGACGGACGGAAGTCGGTCGGAGGAAGGACGGAAGGATGCGGCGGGCCGGTCGTCGGCCCACCGGCCCGGTCAGCGCACCGGCCCGGTCAGCCGGGTCCGCCTGTCAGCCGGTCGGCCGGATCAGCCGGTGGGCCCCCGGGTGGACGCCCGGCCGGGACCGGGCGCGGTCAGCGGGCGTCCCGCCGCAGCCACCCGGCGACCTCGGTGGCCCAGTAGGTGAGGATCAGCTGCGCCCCGGCCCGCCGGATACCGGTCAGGCTCTCCAGGATCGCCCTGTCCCGGTCGATCCAGCCCTTCTCGGCGGCGGCCTCGATCATCGCGTACTCGCCGCTGATCTGGTACGCGGCGACCGGCACGTCCACCGACCCGGCGACCTTGGCGAGGATGTCCAGATACGGTCCGGCGGGCTTGACCATGACCATGTCCGCGCCCTCGGCCAGGTCGAGCGCCAGCTCCCGCAGCGACTCCCGGGCGTTGGCCGGGTCCTGCTGGTAGGTCTTGCGGTCCCCGGTCAGCGAGGAGCCGACGGCCTCGCGGAAGGGGCCGTAGAAGGCGGAGGAGTACTTCGCGGTGTAGGCGAGGATCGACACGTCCTCGTGCCCGGTCTGGTCCAGGGCGTCCCGGACCACGCCGACCTGGCCGTCCATCATCCCGCTGGGACCCACCACGTGGGCCCCGGCGTCCGCCTGGACCTGGGCCATCTCCGCGTACCGCTCCAGGGTGGCGTCGTTGTCCACGCGCCCGTCGGCGTCCAGGACGCCGCAGTGGCCGTGGTCGGTGTACTCGTCCAGACACAGGTCCGACATGACGACCAGGTCGTCCCCGACCTCCTCGCGCACCGCGCGCAGGGCGACCTGGAGGATTCCGTCCGGGTCGGTGCCCGCCGTTCCCCGGGCGTCCTTCTTCGCGTCCTCCGGCACCCCGAAGAGCATGATCCCCGAGACCCCCGCCGACACCGCCTCGACGGCCGCCTTCCGCAGAGTGTCCAGGGTGTGCTGGTGCACCCCGGGCATGGCCGAGACGGCGACCGGGGCGTCGATGCCCTCCCGGACGAACGCGGGGAGGATCAGGTTCGCCGGGTCGAGCCGTGTCTCGGCGACCATCCGCCGCATCGCCGGGGTCGTCCGCAGCCGCCGGGGGCGGGAGCCGGGGAAGTTTCCGTACGCAGTCATCCTTCGACGATAGACCCGTACGGGACTTGGTCTTACCGACACCGGTACCGGCAAAGACGCCTTCCGGCCGGGCGGCACAGGGCCCCGGGAACGGCGGCGGCGAGCACCCGGACACGGCGACGGCGAGCACCCGGAAAGGACAGCGGGCCCGGCCGCCGAAGCGACCGGGCCCGCCTGCCCCCGTGGAACCGTTACGTCGTCGACCGGCGCCTGCGCGCACCCGGGCGGCGCTCGCTCGGCCGGGTCACCGGGTCACCGGCCTCCTTCGCCGCGTCCCGCCGCTGCGCGCCGAAGGCGGCCAGCGCCTCGGCGAGCTTGTGCACGGACGGCTCCGGGGACAGCACGTCCACGCGCAGGCCGTGCTCCTCGGCGGTCTTCGCGGTGGCCGGGCCGATGCACGCGATGACGGTCACGTTGTGCGGCTTGCCCGCGATGCCGACCAGGTTGCGGACGGTCGAGGACGAGGTGAACAGGACCGCGTCGAAGCCGCCGCCCTTGATCGCCTCGCGGGTGTCGGCGGGCGGCGGCGAGGCGCGGACCGTGCGGTAGGCGGTGACGTCGTCGACCTCCCAGCCCAGCTCGATCAGCCCGGCCACCAGGGTCTCGGTGGCGATGTCGGCGCGCGGCAGGAACACCCGGTCGATCGGGTCGAAGACCGGGTCGTAGGGCGGCCAGTCCTCCAGCAGCCCGGCGGCGGACTGCTCACCGGAGGGCACCAGGTCCGGCTTGACGCCGAAGTCGATCAGCGCGGCGGCGGTCTGCTCGCCGACCGCGGCGACCTTGATCCCGGCGAAGGCGCGGGCGTCCAGGCCGTACTCCTCGAACTTCTCCCGGACCGCCTTGACGGCGTTGACGCTGGTGAAGGCGATCCACTCGTAGCGCCCGGTGACCAGGCCCTTGACCGCGCGCTCCATCTGCTGGGGGGTGCGCGGCGGCTCGACGGCGATCGTCGGGACCTCGTGCGGCACCGCGCCGTAGGAGCGGAGCTGGTCGGAGAGCGACGCGGCCTGCTCCTTGGTGCGCGGCACGAGCACCTTCCAGCCGAACAGCGGCTTGGACTCGAACCACGCGAGCTGGTCGCGCTGGGCGGCGGAGCTGCGCTCTCCGACCACGGCTATGACCGGCCGGTGCCCCTCCGGCGAGGGCAGCACCTTGGCCTGCTTGAGGACCTGGGCGATCGTCCCGAGGGTCGCCGTCCAGGTGCGCTGGCGGGTGGTGGTGCCCGCGACGGTCACGGTGAGCGGGGTGTCGGGCTTGCGGCCCGCCGAGACCAGCTCACCGGCGGCGGCGGCCACCGCGTCCAGCGTGGTGGAGACGACGGCGGTCGCGTCGCTCGCGCCGACCTCGCTCCAGCACCGGTCGGAGGCGGTACGGGCGTCGACGAAGCGGACGTCCGCGCCCTGCGCGTCCCGCAGCGGGACCCCGGCGTACGCGGGCACGCCGACGGCGTTCGCGATGCCCGGGACGACCTCGAAGGGCACCCCGGCGGCGGCGCAGGCGAGCATCTCCGCGCCCGCCTCGCCGTCCAGGCCCGGGTCGCCCGCGACCGCACGGACCACCCGCCTGCCGCCCTTCGCCGCCTCCATGACAAGATTGGCCGCGTCCCTGAGAACGGGCACTCCGGCGGTTGTTGACGCCACGTCAACGACCGTCAGCTCAGGCGTGCTCACGCCTGCCCGCGCGTGGCCGCGGACGACGTCGAGCACCTCGGGCTCGGCGACAAGGACGTCCGCGCTCGCGAGCGCCTCGACGGCACGCAGCGTCAGCAGTCCCGGGTCGCCGGGACCGGCGCCGAGGAAGGTGACCTGGCCTTGGGGGGACAGGGGCGGAAATTCGGATGCGGCGGGGCCGGTGGGGCTCAAAGTGCTCGCTCCCCCATAAGACCGGCCGCACCCTTGGCGAGCATCTCGGCGGCGAGTTCGCGACCGAGGGCCGCCGCGTCGTCGTGCGACGTGGGGACGGGACCGGTGGTGGACAGCTGTACCAGCGAGGAACCGTCGGTGGTACCGACGACTCCGCGCAGGCGCAGTTCGTTGACAACCTGTCCGTCGACCAGGAGGTCGGCCAGCGCACCCACGGGTGCGGAGCAGCCGGCCTCCAGGGCGGCGAGCAGGGCACGCTCGGCGGTCACGGCGGCCCGGCTGTACGGGTCGTCGAGTTCCGCGAGCGCGGCGGCGAGGTCGGCGCTGCTCGCAGCGCACTCGATCGCCAGTGCTCCCTGGCCGGGAGCGGGCAGGACGGTGTCGACCGGCAGGAAGTCGGTGACCTCACCGCTGCGGCCGAGGCGGCTGAGCCCGGCGGCGGCGAGGACCACCGCGTCGAGCTCGCCGGCCCGCACGAACCCGATCCGGGTGTCGACGTTGCCCCGGATGGGGACGGTCTCGATCCGCAGGCCGTGGGAGCGCGCGTACGCGTTGAGCTGCGCCATCCGGCGCGGTGATCCGGTGCCGATCCTGGCGCCGTCGGGCAGCTGCTCGAAGGCCAGCCCGTCCCGGGCGACCAGCGCGTCGCGCGGGTCCTCGCGCTGCGGCACGGCGGCCAGCACCAGGTCGTCGGGCTGGCTGGTCGGCAGGTCCTTGAGCGAGTGGACGGCGAAGTCCACCTCGCCCCGCAGCAGCGCCTCGCGCAGGGCGGCGACGAAGACGCCGGTGCCGCCGATCTGCGCCAGGTGCTCGCGGGAGACGTCCCCGTACGTGGTGATCTCGACGAGCTCGACGGCGCGCCCGGTCACCTCGCGGACCGCGTCGGCCACCAGGCCGGACTGGGCCATGGCCAGCTTGGAGCGCCGGGTGCCCAGCCGGAGCGGCGCGGAGCCGCGCGCGTCCGGGGTTGAGTTGTCGGTCATGACCGCCCTCTATTCGGGTCGTTCAGGTCGGCCCGGGAGACGGCGGCCACCGTCTGCGGGTCCAGGTCGAAGAGTTCGCGCAGCGCGTCCGCGTACCCGGCGCCGCCGGGCTCACTGGCCAGCTGCTTGACGCGCACGGTGGGCGCGTGGAGGAGTTTGTCGACGACGCGGCGCACGGTCTGGACGATCTCGGCGCGCTGCTTGTCGTTCAGGTCGGGCAGGCGGCCGTCCAGCCGGGCGATCTCGCCCGCGACGACGTCGGCGGCCATGGTGCGCAGGGCGACCACGGTGGGGGCGACGTGCGCGGCGCGCTGGGCGGCGCCGAAGGCGGCCACCTCGTCGGCGACGATCGTGCGGACCCGGTCGACGTCGGCGGCCATCGGGGCGTCGGCGGAGGCCTCGGCCAGCGACTCGATGTCGACCAGGCGCACCCCGTCGACGCCGTGGGCGGCGCCGTCGATGTCGCGCGGCATGGCGAGGTCGAGCAGGGCGAGCTTCACCGGCCCGGTGGACTGCGCGGGCAGCGTGATCCGGGGCGGGGCGGGGGCGGTGGCCGGGGCGGAGGTGGCGGAACCGTTCTCCACCCAGGCGGCGTGCTGGTCGACGTCACCCGGGGCCGGGGCCGGGACCAGGGGCGCCCCGGGGGTGTCGGCGGGGGCGTCCACCGTCACGCCGAGGGCGTCGGCGAGGGCGTCGGCGGTGAGGACCAGACCGGTGGCGCCGGTGCAGGAGACGACGATGTCTGCACGTGTCAGTTCGTCGCCGACCGCTGACATCTCGACCGCGTGGGCGGACACCGCGGTGTCGTCGCCCTGCCGGAGGATCTCCACCAGCCGCTCCGCGCGGGAGCGGGTCCGGTTGGCGACGACGATCTCGGCGACGCCGGTCCGGGCCAGGGTGGCGGCGGCCAGCGAGGACATCGAGCCGGCGCCGATGACCAGGGCGCGCTTGCCCTCGGCCCACAGGGCGGGGTCGGCCCCGGCGGCGAGCTGCTGGAGACCGAAGGAGACGAGGGACTGTCCGGCCCGGTCGATACCGGTCTCGCTGTGGGCGCGCTTGCCGACCCGCAGGGCCTGCTGGAAGAGGTCGTTGAGGAGCCGTCCGGCGGTGTGCAGTTCCTGGCCGCGCGCGAGGGCGTCCTTGATCTGCCCGAGGATCTGCCCCTCGCCGACGACCATCGAGTCGAGCCCGCAGGCCACCGAGAACAGGTGGTGGACGGCCCGGTCCTCGTAGTGCACATAGAGATACGGAGTGAGCTCTTCCAGCCCGACGCCGCTGTGCTGGGCGAGCAGGGTGGACAGCTCGGCGACGCCCGCGTGGAACTTGTCCACGTCCGCGTACAGCTCGATGCGGTTGCAGGTGGCCAGTACGGCGGCCTCGGTCGCGGGTTCCGCGGCGAGGGTGTCCTGGAGCAGCTTGGCCTGGGCGTCGGCAGCGAGGGACGCCCGTTCCAGTACGGAGACGGGGGCGCTGCGGTGGCTCAGTCCGACGACGAGGAGGCTCATGCGGGCATCACGGCGGGCATGTCCCCGTCGGGTCCCTTCCGGCCGCCGGGGGTGGCGCGCACCGGGGGCGCGGCCTCGTCCTCGGCGGCGGCCTCCTCACCGGCCTTGCGCTGCTCGTGGAAGGCGAGGATCTGGAGCTCGATCGAGAGGTCGACCTTGCGGACGTCGACGCCGTCGGGCACGGAGAGCACGGTGGGGGCGAAGTTCAGGATGGAGGTGACCCCGGCGGCCACGAGCCGGTCGCAGACCTGCTGGGCGGCGCCGGGCGGGGTGGTGATCACGCCGATGGACACACCGTTGTCGCTGATGATGCGGTCCAGGTCGTCGGTGTGCTGGACGGGGATGCCGGCCACCGGCGTACCGGCCATCGCCGGGTCGGCGTCGATCAGCGCCGCGACCCGGAAGCCGCGGGAGGCGAAGCCGCCGTAGTTGGCGAGGGCCGCGCCGAGGTTTCCGATGCCGACGATCGCGACCGGCCAGTCCTGGGTGAGCCCGAGTTCGCGCGAGATCTGGTAGACGAGATACTCGACGTCGTAGCCGACCCCGCGGGTGCCGTAGGACCCCAGGTAGCTGAAGTCCTTGCGCAGCTTCGCGGAGTTGACCCCGGCGGCGGTGGCCAGTTCCTCCGAGGAGACCGTGGGTACGGATCGCTCGGAGAGCGCGGTGAGGGCGCGCAGATACAGCGGAAGCCGGGCGACGGTGGCCTCGGGAATTCCTCGGCTACGGGTCGCCGGTCGGTGAGTTCGGCCAGTTGCCACGGTGCTCCTGCGGGATGAGCGGGGCTGCAGGCGGCCGTATGTCCCAGGACCGCCCCGTCGAATGCAGGCTATGTCTTTGTGAACGCGTGCACAAAGATAGTGTCCGTTTTGTCCGGTCAAAGTGACCGGGGTCACGCGCATTCCCCGCACGATCCCGGAACCGGGGACCGCATCAGCCCGTTGCAGCCTCGAAGGGGGCAAAGCGGTACACACTCCTCACACTCACTCCCCCGAGGCCACTCAAAACGCCCACGATGTTAACCGGGTTTCGCGTCCGCACCCAGCGCCTTGCGCAGCCTCTCGGGGTCCACGCGCCAGAAGGTGTGCTGTTCGCCGTCGATCAGCACCACCGGAATCTGCTCCCAGTACGCCCGGTGCAGTTCCTCGTCCGCGGTGATGTCCTTCTCCACCCACCGCGCACCGGTCTCCGCGCAGACCGCGCTCACCACCTCCCGGGCGTCCTCGCACAGATGACAGCCGGGCTTCCCGATCAGCGTGACCGTCCGGTCGGCGGGCTTCTTCCTGGTACGTCGCAGCAGCGGGCTCATGCCTTCATTCTGCGCCCCTCGGCCCGAGCGGCGGACCGCCCGGAATGGACCGATTCACCGTTCCGACCCGCAGCGTTCACGCCCCTGCATCGCGGCAGGTCCGGCAGGTACGGGCGGACTGGCTATGCTCACCGCATGGCCGCTTTTGGATGGCTCACCACCCGTAGGCGTTCGGCGACCGCGCGCAGCGTCCTGGCGGGCGAGGCCGCCGCCGAGGCCGCGCGCAAGACCTCGGTCGCCGACGACGACGCAGCCCTTCTGACCGGAACATCCGCGCTGGCGCCCGAGGAGCCCGTCTTCCCGGTCGCCGGGGACGACCGCGCCGCCGCCTTCTTCGACCTCGACAACACCGTGATGCAGGGCGCCTCGATCTTCCACTTCGGCCGGGGGCTGTACAAGCGCAAGTTCTTCGAGCGCCGCGAACTGACCCGGTTCGCCTGGCAGCAGCTGTGGTTCCGGCTGGCCGGCGTCGAGGACCCGGAGCACATGCAGGACGCCCGCGACAGCGCCCTGTCCATCGTCAAGGGACACCGCGTCTCCGAGCTGATGTCCATCGGCGAGGAGATCTACGACGAGTACATGGCCGAGCGCATCTGGCCGGGCACCCGCGCCCTGGCCCAGGCCCACCTGGACGCCGGGCAGCGGGTCTGGCTGGTCACCGCCGCCCCCGTGGAGACCGCCACCATCATCGCCCGCCGCCTCGGCCTCACCGGCGCCCTGGGCACCGTCGCCGAATCGGTCGACGGCGTCTACACCGGCCGCCTGGTGGGCGAACCGCTGCACGGCCCCGCCAAGGCCGAGGCCGTCCGCGCCCTGGCCTCCGCCGAGGACCTCGACCTCGAACGCTGCGCCGCCTACAGCGACTCGCACAACGACATCCCGATGCTCTCGCTGGTCGGCCACCCCTACGCCATCAACCCGGACGCCAAGCTCCGCAAGCACGCCCGCGCCCGCGACTGGCGGCTGCGCGACTACCGCACCGGCCGCAAGGCCGCCAAGGTCGGCATCCCGGCCGCCGCCGGGGTCGGCGCGCTCGCGGGCGGCACCGCCGCGGCCGTCGCCCTGCACCGCCGCCGCCGCTGACCGCCCGCCCCGCCCCCGCGCCGCTCCGCCCGCCGCGCCCCGTGGTTCCGGTCGGCTCCGGTCACGGGGCGCAGCCACGCCCGGAACCGTACGGCCAATCGTGAGCGGCCGCCCCACCGGGACCGACGCCCTCTCCGGCCAGTCGGATCGCCGCCGCCCGACCACAACCCGTCGCCCCCGAAGACAGATCGCGAAGTAATTTGATCAATAAACGGTCACCATCCGCTACTTAATCCGTCACTTAGCGATAACAGAAGCGACGGAAGCGATGATTTAGACAACTGGGTGTAGTGCCGCCTGCACGAAGCGTTATTCTCCTCAGACGCATCACGAAGACCGCCGCCCGCTACGCCGGGTGACGATTTTCGAATTGCTCGTGATGGAAGCTCTGCCTCTGGGAGTCCCGTGTACCCACACGTCGGGGTTGACGCCTCGGGCCTGGCTACGCTGCGTGCATCGGTCATCGACCGCTTGCGCGGCTTCGTCCCCACCGCGTACGCCGTCCCCGCCTTTGCCGCCCCTGCACCTGCCGGCCCTTGCTACGCCCTGGCCGAACGCAGCGCTGCCGTCGGAAGACGCGGCACCCGCACCGCGTCGTCGGCCGCCACCTCCACCGTCCGGCGTCCCACCGCCGACAGTGACAGCGCGCGCATGATGGACCTCGTCGAGCGCGCCCAGGCCGGCGAGGCCGACGCCTTCGGCCGCCTGTACGACCAGTACAGCGACACGGTCTACCGGTACATCTACTACCGCGTGGGCGGTAAGGCGACGGCGGAGGACCTCACCAGTGAGACGTTCCTGCGCGCGCTGCGCCGGATCTCCACGTTCACCTGGCAGGGCCGCGACTTCGGCGCCTGGCTGGTCACGATCGCTCGCAACCTGGTCGCCGACCACTTCAAATCCAGTCGTTTCCGGCTGGAAGTGACCACCGGCGAAATGCTCGACGCCAACGAGGTGGCGCGCAGCCCGGAGGACTCGGTCCTGGAGTCCCTCTCCAACGCCGCGCTGCTCCAGGCCGTGCGACGGCTCAACCCCCAGCAGCAGGAGTGCGTGACGCTGCGGTTCCTCCAGGGCCTCTCGGTCGCCGAGACCGCCCGGGTGATGGGCAAGAACGAGGGCGCGATCAAGACCCTCCAGTACCGCGCGGTGCGGACGCTCGCCCGGCTCCTGCCGGACGACGCCCGCTGACCGGACGGACCTCTGCGTGACCGTCCCCTCACGCACTGGTCCGATCATCTCTCGCGCGTAACCCAAGTGCCGCGCGCGTCGTTGTGCCGGTTGCAGGCCCCCTGCCGTCACCTTTCGTCCGTCTCCACTCACTCCATCGAGTGGAAATGCTCAAGGTGTGCAACGTCCGGACCATCAGGGGAGTCGACCGTCATGACGAGAGGAGGTGCCGCCAGTGATCGCAAACGTTTCGGCACACCGGCGGGCCAACGCCTTCGCCCAGGCCCTGGAGGAGCAGAACCCCCAGGGTGCGGCGGCCGTACAGCCCGAGGACCCGGCCGAAGAGGCCGGTTCCGGACCGCTGTTGGCCCTGGCGAACGGCCTCGGTGAGCTACCGAAGCCGCAGTTGGACCCCGAGGTCAAAGTGGTGCAGCGAGCCCAGCTCGTCGCAGCCATGGAGACCATGTTCGCCGAGGGCGGCGCGTCCACGGGCCCTACGGTGCCCGTACAACGGGGCAGGGGAGCCCACCGCGCCTCACCCCTGCGGAAGCTGCGCCCGCGCTCCCGCTGGGCCAAGGGACTCACCGCCGGCGGGCTCACCGTCGGCGTCGCCGCGGGAGCGTTCGGCGGAGTGGCCGCGGCCAGCTCCGACGCCCTCCCCGGTGATTCGCTGTACGGGCTGAAGCGCGGGATGGAAGACATCAGCCTCGGCATGACCAAGGGCGACGCCGACCGCGGCGAGGCCTACCTCGACCAGGCCTCCACCCGGCTCAGCGAGGCCCGCCGTCTCATGGAGCGCTCCCGCGCCGGGGACCTGGACCACGAATCGCTCGGCGCGGTCAGACGCGCCCTCAACGGCATGTCCCACGACGTCTCCGAGGGCCACCGCCTGCTCCACTCCGTCTACCAGCGCGACGGATCGATCGGGCCGATCCAGACCCTGGACTCCTTCTCCCGCTCCCACCGCGACACCTGGAGCAACCTCCGCGACCGGCTGCCCGTCCAGCTCACCGACGTCGGCAACGAGGTCAGCTCGGTCTTCGAGGCCATGGAGGACGAGGTCGCCCCGCTCAAGTCCCTCCTCCCCCGCTCCCCGGGAGACGACAAGGGCGTCGGGCGCTCCGGCGCCTCCACCCCGGAGACCTCATCCCCGCCGACCGACGACGCCCCGGCCCCCGGTGCCTCCCAGAAGCCCGGGGACCGCACCGACGACACGACCGCCCCCAAGCCGTCGGACTCCTCCGGCTCCGCCGAGTCCTCGCCGGGCGAAGGCCTGCTGGGCGGCGGCGGGGACGGCCTGCTGGACGAGCTGCCGACGGACGGCCTCACCCAGCCCTCCCCCGAGAAGAGCAAGCCCAGCACGACGCCCGCCCCGGACGTCACCCTGCCCCCGCTCCTGCCCGGACTCCTCCCGGGCCTGGGCATCGACGGCGAGGACCTCAAGCCGTGACGACGGCACCTTGACGAGGGGCACAGCTCACGAAGGGGGCCGGTACGCGAACGCGCGTACCGGCCCCCTTCGGCGTCACCGGGCGGCCGGGGCCGCGAGACGCCAGGTCAGAAGAACACCGACCGGCGCTGCACCAGCAGCTTGTACAGCGTGTGCTGGATCTGCTCCCGGACCTGGTCGGTCAGGTTGAACATCAGCATCGGGTCCTCCGCCGCCTCCGGCGGATAGCCGTCCGTCGGGATCGGCTCCCCGAACTGGATGGTCCACTTCGTCGGCAGCGGCACCGCTCCCAGCGGCCCCAGCCACGGGAAGGTCGGCGTGATCGGGAAGTAGGGGAGGCCCAGCACCCGCGCCAGCGTCCTCGCGTTGCCGATCATCGGGTAGATCTCCTCGGCGCCCACGATCGAGCACGGCACGATCGGTGTCCCCGCCCGCAGCGCCGTGGACACGAACCCGCCCCGCCCGAAGCGCTGCAACTTGTAGCGCTCGCCGAACGGCTTGCCGATGCCCTTGAACCCCTCCGGCATCACCCCGACGATCTCGCCCCGCTCCAGCAGCCGCTGCGCGTCCTCCGCACAGGCCAGCGTGTGACCGGCCTTGCGGGCCAGCTCGTTGACGACCGGCAGATGGAAGACGAGGTCGGCGGCGAGGAGGCGCAGATGGCGCTCGGCCGGATGGTTGTCGTGGACCGCGACCTGGAGCATCAGCCCGTCCAGCGGAAGCGTCCCGGAGTGGTTGGCCACGATCAGCGCGCCGCCGTCCGAGGGGATGTTCTCGATGCCCTTCACCTCGACCCGGAAGTACGAGTCCGCCAGGGGCCGCAGCAGCGACATCAGGACCTGGTCGGTCAGCTCCTTGTCGTAGCCGAACTCGTCGACGTCGTAGTCCCCGGTGACCCGCCGCCGCAGGAACGCGAGCCCGCCCGCGAGCCGCCGCTCCCAGCCGCCCGCGGCGTCCTTCCGGGCCGCCTGTCCGCCCGCACCGGCCGCTTCGAACTCCCCGGACTCCGGAGACTCCGAGCCGGGCCCGGGGAGCTGAGCCCCCGGCAGGGCGCTCACCGGCGCCGTGGCACCCTCGCGGCCGCCGGGGCCGCCGCCGCCCGCACCGGTCCGGCGGCGCGCCGGACGGGACGCGCCACCGGACCGTGAACGGTCGTCGTCGAACGGAATGACCTTGGCGTCCGCCATCGTCGGTGCGCTCCTCTACCTGGCCCCGTGATTCGTCTCTACCGCACCGGCCCCGCGCTCCCGCGGTCCGGCACCCCCCGGAACCGGCAGCGCCGCCAGCCGGTCCACCGCCCGGCCCACCGTCTCCGGCGGCAGCAGCCCGGGCCCCCGGCTCCGCGCGAACTCCGCGAAGGTCTCCGCCGTGGTGAACCCGGGCCGGAAACCGAGGGTCTCGCGCATCTGCGCCGTCGAGACCACCCGGCCGTGGGTCAGCAGCCGGATCTGCTCCGGCGAGAAGTCCGTCATCCCGATCGTACGGAGCGCCGAGCCGACCCAGGTGACCGCGGGCAGCAGCACCGGCACCGTCGGCCGCCCCAGCCGCCGCGCGCACTGCGACAGCAGCAGCACCCCGTCCCCCGCGATGTTGAAGGTGCCGCTGTTCAGCGTCCCGCGCCGGGGTTCGCTCGCCGCGACCCCCAGGACGCCGATCACATCGTCCTCGTGGACGAACTGGAGCCGGGGGTCGTAGCCGAAGACGGTGGGCAGGACGGGCAGCGACAGGTAGTCCGCGAGCGGCGAGTCCGGCTCGGGCCCCAGGATGTTCGCGAACCGCAGCACGCACACCGCCACGTCCGGGCGGCGGCGGGCGAAGCCCCGTACGTACCCCTCGACCTCCACCGCGTCCTTCGCGAAGCCGCCGCTGGGCAGCGACTTGGGCGGGGTGTTCTCGGTGAACACGGCGGGGTCGCGCGACGCGGACCCGTACACGCTGGTCGAGGACTTCACCACCAGCCGCCGGACCGTCGGGGACTTCTGGCAGGCGCCGAGGAGCTGCATCGTCCCGATGACGTTGGTCTCCTTGATCGCCGCCCGGCCGCCCGTGCCGAGGCCCGTACCGGAGACGTCGAGGTGGACGACGGTGTCCACGGAGTGCTCGGCGAGGACCCGCGCCATGGCCGACTGCCGGATGTCCGCGCGGACGAACTCCGCCTCGCCCAGATCGTGCGCGGGCTCGACCGCGTCGACGGCGATCACCCGGGTGACGCCGGGGTCGCGCTGGACGTGCCGGACGAAGCGGCCCCCCAGCTGCCGGGCCACTCCGGTGACGAGCACGACCTTTCCCAAGACCCGGCTCCCCTGCTTCCCGCGGTAACTTCCCTGGCCGTCACCGTAGCGGGTGGACGCCGCCCTGTGATGACCCGATGCCCCGAAACGCACCGCAGCCCTCCCACCGGACCGGCGGAAGGGCTGCGGAATCTCACGAACGGCGTTCGCCTACTTCTTGTTGCGACGCTGAACGCGCGTGCGCTTGAGCAGCTTGCGGTGCTTCTTCTTGGCCATCCGCTTGCGCCGCTTCTTGATAACAGAGCCCACGACTACCCTCGCTCACTTCATCTTCACTGGTGCGGGGCGTCTGGGCCCACACGACCTACGTCGGCCTAGCCTACCCGCCACCGTGCGAGGGACGTAATCCGCGACCGGGGCGGAGCCGGCTCAGGCCGATTCCACCCCCACGAAGGACTCCCGGAGGTACTCGTGAACCGCTTGCTCCGGCACCCGGAAGGACCTGCCCACCCGGATCGCCGGCAGATGACCGCTGTGCACCAAGCGGTACACGGTCATCTTCGACACTCGCATGACCGAGGCGACTTCCGCCACGGTCAGAAACTTGACCTCGTTGAGAGGCCTCTCGCTGCCAGCAGCCATGACCCACCTGTACCTTCCGCACCGGACGCGCACCGGCTTCCCCTCCGGTGACTCTTCGTCGTTGTGCGCTCACTCCCCAGGTTAGGGGCGGGTGGTGCGAGTGGGGAAGAGGAGGGTCGGCCGATGAGCTACGACGGCAGGGAGGCGCGATGCAGCACATAGCGCGTCAACGGCCGGTAGAACTCCGGCCGTACGCCGTCGTCGAGCGGAACCGCGACGGCCACCCGCCCCTCCGCCTCCCCCACGAACAGCGCCGGATCGTCCGTGTCCGCCGGGCCGATCGCCTCGATCCCCAGCTGACCTGCGCCGCAGACCCAGCCGTGATCCCCGATCACCAGCTCGGGCAGCACCCCCAGCCGCTCCGCGGCGTCCTGGAGCGCGAGCCGCACGGGAAGCGGCGAGTGCGTGTGCGCCCCGGTCGCGCCCCCGGTGGGCCGCCCCCCTGGTTCGCGCACCAGGGCGACACCCCGTACGTAGTCGAGGTTGTACGTACGTACGCCAAACCGGGTCGTTATGTCGACACATCGCCCCTGCGCGGGGGTGAGAACAGGACAGCCGACCGCCGACAGCGCGTCTGCCAGCCCGGCGTAGAAACCGAGCAGCCGGTCCGGGTGCCCCGTCCCCAGCAGCACCGGAGCCCGCCGAGCGGCCACCTCCGCCAGCCGCTCGGCGAACGCGTCCAGCGCGGCCACCGTCCGCTCGGGGTCGATCGCGTCCGGACCGGAGACGTGCCCCGGATCGGCCGAGACCCCGCACCGGTCCGCCATCAGCCGTAACAGCCCGGCCTCGTCCCAGGCCCGCTCGGGCGCGAGCCCCAGCGTCACCCGGGGGTCCCGGGCCGCGAACAGCCGGTAGCTGCGCAGGCTGTTCTCCCGCGACGTGGCCACGGGCCCGGCCAACCGGGCCGCCAGCAGATGGGCGCGCAGCGCGCCGGTGCTCAACACCCCTGGGATGCTGCCGTATCGCCCCGCCCGGCGGGGCGGATTCCCCCGACACCCCACCGTTGGCGTAACGGCACGGCACAATGCCCCGGGCCGCCCGGAGTTACAGCGCCGGCGCCTACGCCAGCAGCCCGCGCAGCGGGAACGCCGCCTTCCGGGTGGCCAGTACGGCCTGGTCCAGCCGGTCCGCCGGGTCGTACCCGTCCTCCCAGGACTTCCAGGAGGGGGTGAGCCCGTCCGTCATCCGGCCGGGCCCCAACTGCCGGGTACGGGCGTAGACAAGATCCCGCCAGGAAGCCGGCACGACCGACTCCGGGTCGACGGGCGCGTGCGCGGCGATCCCGACCAGGTGCGTCCACGACCGGGGGACGACGTCCACCACCGCGTACCCGCCACCGCCGAGCGCCACCCAGCGCCCCTCCGCGTGCTCGTGCGCCAGCTCGTGGCAGGACTCCATGACCGCCCGCTGCGCGTCCAGCGAGACCGCGAGGTGGGCGAGCGGATCCTCGATATGCGTATCGGCCCCGTGCTGGGTGACGAGCACCTGCGGCCGGAAGCCGGCGAGCAGCTCGGGCACGACGGAGTGGAACGCCCGCAGCCACCCGGCGTCCCCGGTCCCGGCGGGCAGCGCAAGGTTCACCGCCGCGCCCTCGCCCGCCCCGGCCCCGGTCTCCTCCGGCCAGCCGGTCTGCGGGAAGAGCGTGCGGGGATGCTCGTGCAGCGAGACGGTCAGCACCCGCGGGTCCTCCCAGAACGCGGCCTGCACCCCGTCCCCGTGGTGCACGTCCACATCGACGTACGCGATCCGCTCGGCGCCCAGCTCCAGGAGCCGGGCGATGGCGAGGGCCGGGTCGTTGTAGACGCAGAACCCGGCGGCGCACCCCGGCATGGCGTGATGCAGCCCCCCGGTGAAGTTCACCGCGTGCGAGGTCTCCCCGCGCCACACGGCCTCGGCGGCGCCCACGGACAGCCCGGCGATCAGCGCGGACGCCTCGTGCATCCCGGCGAACGCCGGGTCGTCGACGGTGCCGAGCCCGTAGTCCTGGTCGGCGGCCCGCGGATCGGCGGAGGCCGCCCGCACCGCCGCCACATAGTCCTGCCGGTGCACGAGCCGCAGGGTGGAGTCCCCCACGGGCTTCGCCGACCGCAGGTCCACCGCCGTATCGAGCCCGTACGCCCGGACCAGCCCCATCGTCAGGGCCAGCCGGACCGGGTCCATCGGGTGGCTCTCCCCGAAGTCGTATCCCGTAACTGCGTCATCCCACATCAGCTGTGCGCGGCCGCTCATGCCCGCCACCGTATCGGGCGGACTCCGGCCCGAACGAGCGGGCGTACACCAGCGTCACCAGCACCAGGACCATCGGCACGACCATGGCCCCCCGATAGCTCCACGCGTCCCCCAGAACTCCCACCAGCGGTGAACCCACCAGGAACCCCACATAGTTGAAGATGTTCAGCCGGGCCACCGCGGCGTCGCTGTTCCCCGGGAACATCCGCCCGGCCGCCGCGAAGGTCTGCGGCACGATCACACAGAGGCCGAGCCCCAGCAGCGTGAAACCGAGCATCCCCACCCAGGCTCCCGGCGCCACCGCCACCACCGCGAACCCCCCGGCCGCCAGCAGACTCCCGCCCCGCACCACGGCCACCGCCCCGAAGCGCCGCACCCCGAGATCCCCGACGGCCCGCCCGAGCAGCGTCGTCACCATGTAGAGGTTGTACGGAACGGTCGCGAGCTGCTCCGAACTCCCCAGCACGTCCTGGAGGTACTTGGCGCTCCAGTTGGAGACCGTCGAGTCACCGATGTACGCGAAGCTCATCACCAGGCACAGCGGCAACAGCAGCGTGAACGACACCGCCCCGGCCCCCTCACCGCCGACCGCACCGGTCGCGGCGGATCGCCGCTCCCCGCCCGTGTACCACCGGCTGCCCACCAGCGCTGCGGGCAGCAGCACGGCCACCACCGGCAGCCAGGACACGAACAGCGACAGCTCCCAGCGCGCCCCCACCCAGGCCAGCGACGCCCCCACGATCCCGCCGAGGCTGAACGCCGCGTGGAACCCGAGCATGATGCTGCGCCCGTAGGCCCGTTGAAGGCTGACGCCCAGCATGTTCATCGAGGCGTCCAGCGCCCCGACGGCCAGCCCGAAGACGCCGAGCGCGACGCCGGCCTGCCACATCTCCCGCCCGGCCCCCACCCCGAGCAGGGCGAGCAGGACGAGCGGCTGGGCCCACCGCAGCACGACGGCGGGCCGTACCCGGGCCACCAGCCGCTCGGTGACCACACTGCCCGCCCCCGCGAGAACGGGCACAGCAGCGAGAAAGACGGGCAACAGCCCGTCGGATATCCCGTACCGGTCCTGGATGGCGGGGATACGCGTCACCAGAAGGGCGAACGCCACCCCTTGGACGCCGAAGCCCAGCCCCAGGGAGGCCCTGCCGAACCGCAAGCCCGCATCCGTCATGGCCGCGAGCGTAGAGCCACGCACTACCCACGGGTAGACGGGCGCACGGTCGAATCAGGCAAGCAGTTCGGGGAGTTGCACCATGTCCGAGAAGTACCCGGTCACACCGGCCAGGCGGTCGGCGGGCATCATCGACGTGAACCCGTAGACGTCCATCCCGGCCGCCCGCGCCGCCTCGACCCCGAGCGGGCTGTCCTCGATGACGACGCACCGCTCCGGTGCCACCCCCATCCGCTCGGCCGCGTAGAGGAACAGGTCCGGCGCCGGCTTCCCCCGCCCCACGTCCTCCGAGCTGAAGATCCACTCCTCCTCGAACCACTGGTCGATCCCGGTCTTACGGTGCCCGACCCTGATCCGCTCGTGGCTCCCGGAGGACGCCACGCAGTAGTCCACCCCGTCGGCGACGAGCTTCCCGAGCAGCTCCTCCGCCCCGTCCACCGGGACCAGCTCCTCCCGGAAGGCGGCGAACGTACGGGAGTTGAGCGTGCTGTCGAAGTCCGCGGGCAGCTTCTGACCGGTCCTCTCCTCGACCAGATCGTGCACCCGGTGCACGGCGGACCCCATGTAGTCGCGGAGCGACTCCTCGTACGAGGTGGGGTGACCGAGTTCGGTCAGGTAGCCGGAGAGGATGGTGTTGGCGATCGGCTCACTGTCGACGAGCACACCGTCGTTGTCGAAGATGACCAGTTCGTAGCGCATGGTCCGAGCCTAAGGGCTGTCCCGTAATCCCTGGTGGATCAGCGTGCGGCGTCAGATGCGGTGCATCGCAAGGCGGAGGGACGTCCGAATACTGGATGTATTCG